>ONHG01000032.1 GCA_900317585.1 uncultured Lachnospiraceae bacterium
TGCCAAGAAAGCATGGTTAGAAGCTGCTATGGAAGATGGTATTGAAATCCATGAGCCGGACAGCTTAGAGGATTATTCTGGACAGTTTAAACTTAGAATTCCACGAAGTCTTCATTGTTCCCTTGCAGAACATTCTAAGAGGGAAGGTATCAGCATGAATCAGTATTGTGTATATCTTCTTTCCAGAAACGATGCAGTTTATTCAAAATTATAGACTAAATGAAATAGGAGGTGTTCTGTTATGTTTTTTCTTATAGCGAAGGATAATGAATGGGCTGGATTGCTTAGTAGTCTGGAGATGTTTTCTGATGATTTTATGGAAGAAGGACGGATACAGCCTGAAGTACAGGTAAGGGAAGATTTCTAATGAATTTACAGAGAAGAAAATCCCTTACCAAATACTTCACTAGTGCTCATCACAGACATAAAAGCATGCAGCTTATTCTGATGTATGAAGCTTCTAAGCTCTATGGCCTGCTTCTTTGTGAGAGTGCTGAAAACGATATAGTTTCTCTCACCGGTGTAAGCACCTCGTGCCTCCACATAGGTGGCACTTTTTCCGAGAACATTTATAATAAAATCGCATATCACATCCTTGTCATCGCAGATAAGCATTATGGATTTTCTGAGCATGATATTTTCGATGATTGCATCAATCATAAATGATTTCACAACAAGTCCGACAAATGAATACAGAGCAGTCTTTATGTCAAATACAAAGCAGGCGATGATAATCATGACGAGGTCGGTGAGAAATAAAGCCATACCGATATTTTCTACATGTGCATATTTTTTTACAATCATGGCGATGACATCGGTTCCACCACTTGAAGCCCCCACATAGAAAAGCAGTGCAGATGCGATTGCAGGAAGAGCGATGGCAAAAATCAGCTCAAGCATTGGCTCGTTTGATAGAGGATGAGTGAGCGGGTCAAGTTTTTCAAGTACCAGGAGCTCAACAGACAAAAGTATTGTGGCATAGGTGGTCTTAATAGCAAAGCCTTTGCCAAGGAAGAAAAAGCCCACTACAAGCAGAAGCATGTTCACAATAGTAGAAAACATACTTGCCGAGAGCGGCGTTATCTTCGCAAAAACAACTGCGGCACCGGTTACGCCACCGAAGGTGAAGTTGTTTGGGAACTTGAAATAGTATACACCGATTGCCATGATGGTGATACTGAGTGTCATTATCAGAAAATTTTTTATCTGTTTAAGCATTTGTTGTTCTCCTTTATGATTTGACAGCGTGTCAGGTATTTATTGCAGTGCTGTGTATCATAGCTTTCTTTTGTATTATTAATCGTTCAAATCTAAATATTTATTTGCATGGATAGTGTAGGACGCTGGATGTCTGATGTCAATATTATCCGTGAAATAAATTATAAGTATTATTTCTATAAAAGATATATTATATTAGTAAAACTAATAAGAATAATTACAATATATAATTGGAAAATTTAGCACTATGAAGGTATACTATAGGTATTGAACGAATTGCAGATTATTAGGAGGAACAATAATGGATTACAAGAATTCAGGTGTTGATATCGAGGCAGGTTACAAGTCAGTAGAGCTTATGAAAAAGCATGTAAAGGAGACTATGAGACCGGAGGTGTTAGGTGGTCTCGGAGGCTTCTCAGGAGCGTTCTCACTTGCTTCCATCAAGGATATGGAGGATCCGGTGCTTTTATCGGGAACAGATGGCTGCGGAACTAAGGTAAAGCTTGCTTTCATCATGGACAAGCATGATACAATCGGAATCGATGCAGTTGCCATGTGCGTAAATGATGTGGCATGTGCAGGCGGTGAGCCATTATTTTTCCTTGATTATATAGCATGTGGAAAGAACTATCCGGAGAAGATTGCTACAATCGTAAGCGGTGTGGCAGAGGGCTGTAAGCAGTCAGGCTGTGCACTCGTTGGTGGTGAGACAGCAGAGCATCCGGGTCTTATGCCTGAGGACGAGTATGACCTTGCAGGCTTTGCAGTTGGTGTGGTTGACAGAAAGGACATCATCACAGGCGAGGGATTAAAGGATGGTGATGTACTTATCGGAATGGCATCAACAGGCGTACACTCAAATGGATTTTCACTTGTCAGAAAGATTTTCAATATGGACAAGGAGACATTAAATACATATCATGAGGAGCTTGGCACAACACTTGGGGAGGCACTTCTTGCCCCTACAAGAATCTATGTAAAGGCTCTTAAGGCTGTAAAGGACGCAGGAGTCACAGTAAAGGCCTGCAGCCATATCACAGGCGGCGGATTCTATGAGAATATCCCACGTATGCTCATAGATGGCAAACGTGCCGTAGTTGAGAAAAACAGCTACCCTGTTCCGCCAATCTTTAAAATGATGGCTAGAGAGGGAAATGTCGAGGAGCAGATGATGTACAATACCTACAACATGGGACTTGGAATGATTGTCGCAGTTGACCCTGCAGACGTGGACAAGACTATGGAGGCTATGAAGTCTGCCGGAGATACACCATACGTAGTTGGAAAGATTATTGACGGCGAGAAGGGTGTAGATCTCGTATAATTACATTCAAATGAGGGGCAAAATACCTTTTGACCCTCATATCCTTATATTGTTAATAACGTATACATCGTTGCGAGGAAAAAGAATGAAAATTGCAGTATGTGTATCGGGTGGCGGCACCAATCTTCAGGCCATCATAGATGCAATAGATAACGGAACAATTACAAACACACAGATAGAGGTTGTTATCAGCAACAACGCAGATGCATATGCACTTGAGAGAGCAAAAAAAGCAGGAATAAAGGCAGTATGCATCTCGCCAAAGAATTATGAAAGCAGAGCTGCCTTCAATGAAGATTTCTTAAAGCAGCTTAACTCATATCATGTAGATTTAGTCGTACTGGCAGGCTTTCTGGTAGTGATTCCACCTGAGATGATAAAGCAGTACAGAAACAGAATCATAAATATCCATCCATCGCTCATACCATCCTTCTGTGGCACAGGCTACTATGGTCTTAAGGTGCATGAGGGAGTGCTTGCACGCGGTGTGAAGGTGACAGGTGCCACCTGCCACTTTGTGGATGAAGGTACAGACACAGGCCCTATTATTTTACAGAAGGCAGTCGAGGTAAAGCAGGGCGACACACCTGAGGTGCTTCAGCGCAAGGTTATGGAGCAGGCTGAGTGGAAAATCATGCCACACGCTATCAACCTGATAGCAAATGGCAGGGTGTCAGTAGAAGACGGACATGTTATTATAGATGAGAAGTAATGACAGTGCTGTAAGTAATTAGTATGTAAACACAGGTAGATTATGATTACCGGACAATGAAAAGCTTATATATAGCTTAGATATAGGAGGCAAAAATGAAGGTATTAGTAGTAGGAAGCGGCGGAAGAGAGCATGCAATATGCAGGGCTGTTGCAAAGAGCTCACGCGTTGACAAGATATACTGTGCACCGGGCAATGCAGGTATCGCAGCACTTGCAGAGTGTGTGCCAATCGGTGCGATGGAATTTGATAAGCTCGTATCATTTGCAAAGGATAATGCCATTGATTTTACAATCATCGGTATGGATGATCCTCTTGTAGGAGGTATCGTTGACGAGTTCGAAAAAGCAGGGCTCAAGTGCTTCGGACCAAAGAAGAATGCAGCTATTCTTGAGGGCTCAAAGGCATTTTCAAAGGATCTCATGAAAAAGTATAATATCCCTACTGCAGCATATGAGAATTTTACTGATGCCAAAGAGGCACTTAAATATTTAGAGACAGCAAAGTTCCCTATCGTGTTAAAGGCAGACGGACTTGCTCTCGGAAAGGGTGTGCTTATCTGTAATACTCTTGAGGAGGCAAAAGAGGGTGTCAGAACCATCATGGAGGATAAGAAGTTCGGAACAGCCGGAAACACCATGGTAGTTGAGGAGTTCATGACAGGCCGTGAGGTTTCAGTGCTTTCATTTGTAGACGGAAAGACTATCAAGATTATGTCATCTGCGCAGGACCACAAGCGTGCAGGCGATGGAGATACAGGCCTTAATACAGGCGGCATGGGTAATTTCTCACCTAGTCCGTTCTATACCGATGAGGTCGATGATTTCTGCAAGAAGTATATTTATCAGGCAACTGTAGATGCTATGGCTAAAGAGGGCAGACCGTTTACAGGAGTTATCTTCTTCGGACTCATGCTCACAGAGGATGGACCAAAGGTGCTTGAGTACAATGCAAGATTCGGAGATCCTGAGGCACAGGTTGTGCTTCCTCGTATGAAGAATGATATCATTGATGTAATGGAGGCCTGTGTAGACGGAACTCTTGACACAATAGATCTTCAGTTTGAGGATAATGCATGCGTTTGCGTGGTTCTGGCATCAGACGGATATCCTGTCAAGTATGAGAAGGGCTTTAAGATAACTGGCTTTGAGAAGTTTGACGGCAAAGAGGATTATTACTGCTATCATGCCGGCACCAAATTTGATGCTGACGGCAATATCGTCACAAACGGAGGACGTGTGCTTGGTATCACTGCAACAGGCGCTACACTCAAGGAGGCCAGAGCCAAGGCTTACGAGGCAACAGAGTGGGTACAGTTTGATAATAAATACATGAGACATGATATCGGAAAGGCAATAGATGAAGCATAAGGGTATTATTTTTGATATGGATGGAACTCTCTGGGATTCAGCAGAGAATGTGGCAAAATCATGGAATAAGGCCATAGCAGATTATGGCTATGAGAGGGCACCTATCACAAAAGAAGATATGTATTCAGTAATGGGAAAGACAATGGATGTACTGGCATCCATTATCTTTCCTAATTGTACTTGCAGAGATGAGTTAATTAATGTATGCTATAGAGAAGAAAACGATTACCTGACCGCTCATGGGGGAGAGCTTTATCCTGATGTCGAAAAGACACTTGATGAGCTGTCAGAAAGCTATGACCTTTATATAGTCAGCAATTGCCAGCGTGGTTATATAGAGTCTTTTTTTGCGTACCACGGACTTGGCAGGTATTTTAAGGATACTGAGTGCTACGGCAACAATGAGCTTGAGAAGTCAGAAAACATAAAGCTTATTGTAGAGCGCAACAATATAGATGAGGCAGTGTATGTCGGTGACATACAGGGAGACTACGATTCCAGCAAAAAGGCAGGAGTAAAGTTCATCCATGCAGCATACGGGTTCGGCACAATAGATGACGATGTGCCTGCTATTCGCAAATTCTCTGAGCTGCCGCAGGTGGCTGACAGAGTATTTGATGAAATTGAAAAGCTCTGATAAGAATTTAATTTGAAGCAGAGTTTATGAATATGTAGATAATGGGGTTTCCGCATGGCAGATAAGCGTAACAGAGGGAGAAGAATTACAGATAGGATAATAGAGGCTTACTATGAGCTGATGAAGATTGTTGCAGAAAACAATCATGAGCGCATGTTTGAGTACTATGCGGAAGATGATGAGGCATATATTTTCAAAATAGTCAACTCTTCTTCGGCTCAGGAGACAGTATATCCGTTTTTTAAACAAAATATTGACACATACATGTCAGAGTGTCCGGCAGACAGCATCGAATGCTTCAAAAAGCAGCTTGATAAATGTCTGCTTCGGCCTATGCGTACTGCATTCCAGCTTAGTTTTATATCAGAGGATGGCAAGAGCAGGCCGGTTGAGATGTACATGGTCAGCATACCTGATTTGGATAAAAAGGTATGTATGGTAGCTGGAGTAATGTTTGATATCAGAGATGAAAAGGGACTTTTGGACTCGCTGACAGGCACATACAATCACCTTGCATTTGAGAATAAATGTACATCACTTATCAGGCAAAAGGGAACAAAGCTTTTATTTGTGATGCTTGATGTGGATGATTTCAAGATAGTAAATGACACCCTGGGACACAATGTAGGGGATAGGGTATTAAGCCAGACAGGACAGGTGCTTAAGGAAGCAGTTGGAGCCAATGGTATAGTTGGCAGGCTTGGCGGTGATGAGTTTGCAGCGATTGTATTTGGATTAGAGGACAGTGATGCTGTGGACGAGTTCTGCGTAAAGCTGTCAGGCAGACTGAAGAATATTATCTTTGATATGGAGTATTCTGCATCAATCGGCATGACTACAGGCGATGACAGAGAGCTGACCTTTAAGGATCTGTACTATGAGGCGGATCAGGCTATGTATTACTCAAAGAGGCATGGAAAAAATCGCATATCGTTTTTCAATTCTATCAGGAAAAATGATATAACCGTTCTGCATAATTCCTGCGCTCCTTCCAATACAGATGTATCCTGCAGGATGTCAGATATGGAGATATTCTCGTATGATGAAATGCCGGACTATATACTTGCAGTAGATGAGGAGAGCCGTAGAATAGTATTTGTCAACAAGGCTATCAGAAATTCAAGCATTATGACAGCATCTCAGATCGATGAATTTATTTCAAATCCATTCGAGGATGGGTTTATTGATTTGTTTTTACGGAAAAAAGAGCAGGGAAACAGAGTATCGGTTTTTTCAGGAAAGGATCATCCCGACAATATAGTTGCAAAGCTTTTAGGCGAAAAGAAGCTTATAATCAAGCTGACTCATAAGGATTATAATGGCTATAGACTGCTCAAGATGATAGATTTGAGTAATGAGTCAAAGCTGAATGCTGTTATGAGACATATGAGCAGCTACAGGTCGTTTATGCAGAATTTCATTGATGCTATTAATGATACCACCGAAGGCTTTGGGTATAAGAACTATTTACGGCTGCTTAGAGAGTTTTATAATGCAGATTGTGTGGCTGTCATTTATAATGGAGAGAGTGCATGGGACACAATTGAGGAGATACACATACCAAGTGCTGAGATTATGGCAAAGGTGGTTAATGAATCTGTTTCAAGAGGTGCAATTGTAGATTTTCTCGCTCTGTTTAATAATGCCGGTCGTGTATTCATAAGTGATATTAAGTCAATTGAGGGTGAATACAGGGATTTATTTAAGCGTATGGCTGATGTCAGAATATGGTCTACATCTGCGGTTCTACTAAACAAGAGTGAACAATGCTTTGGTGCCATCGTGGTTATGAATCCAAGGGCCAATTCAGGAAGTCTGGATTTGATTGATATGATTGGTATTTCAATATCGAATAGTCTGTTTTATGAGAAGGCGAGGGCAGAGTATGAGTACAGGCTCAATTTTGACCAGGTCACAGGCTTAAGAAAGAGAGAGACCTTTAATAATTTGGGAGAGAGCTATGTGGAGTATGACTGCAGCTCTATGGGAGTATTTGCATCAGATATCATAAGGCTTTCAGATATAAATGATAAATTTGGGTATATGGCAGGAAATGCGCGTCTTCGGATGGTTGCAGATGTGATCAGGGGTGTTTTTACAGGCTATGATATATACAGGTACGAGCAGGATGAGATAGTTGTTTTTTGCAAGGATATTGATAAAAAATCATTTATGGGACTTGTCAGGATAGTAAGGGAAAGCCTTGATGATCTGGATGTCTCAGTATCGACAGGCTTTAGTTGGACGGACAAGCCTGACATAGCAAGGCAGCTCTCAGAGGTTCGCTTAATGTATGATATTGAAAAGGACGCAAAGCTTAAGAGTCTTGACAGTACAATGAGAAATAAGGTATTTAAGGATGTGGTTTCTGAGATTGAAAAGGGAAGCTTCATGGTGTATTATCAGCCGAAGGTTGATTCAAGAACAGGCATCACAGTCGGGGCGGAGGCCCTTATCAGATTTTTTGATAAGGCTCATGGCGTTGTAGGACCAATTCATTTTATCGAGATTTTAGAAGAAAACAGATGCTCACATCTTATTGATTTATTTGTACTTGATGAGGTATGCAAGGCGCAGAAGCTTCGCTATATAAGTGACAGGAGAGTAGTTCCGGTATCTGTGAATTTTTCGAAAAATACGCTGGAATATGCAGACCTTTTGGAACAGGTGAAGGAGATAATGAACAGGTATGATCTCCCGGAGGGGCTTGTTCAGATAGAGATAACAGAGTCTGTTGGTGATATGGATATTGTGTTGATAAATAATATCGCGCAGTCGCTGATTTCAATGGGCTTTCGCCTTTCGATGGATGACTTTGGCACGAAGTACTCAAATCTTGAGATGCTCTTTAAGTTTCCGTTCAGCATTGCTAAAATTGACCGTTCCCTGGTCAAGAATCTCGAGAGCAATGAAAAGAGCAGGATCATGTTAAAGCACCTCATATCCATGATTAAGGAGCTTGGCATAGAGTGTGTTGCCGAGGGGGCAGAGAATGAGGAGCAGGTAAGGCTATTACAGCAGTTTGGCTGTAATATTATTCAGGGCTATTTCTATTCAAAGCCGGTTACACTTGATGTTTTTACGAGTGAGTTCGTGGAAAAAACAAGGAATCAATTGTGATTCACAATTTTATATATAATGCAGCTATTAACAGGCTCCTGTAGCAGGAAAGAGGATAACAGCTGCAAAAAAAGATAAAAGGAAAGGAAGAAAAATGTTAGAGAAAATCTTCAAACTCAAACAAAACAACACAACGGTCAAGACAGAGATTCTTGCCGGTCTGACAACATTCATGACCATGGCATACATCATTGCTCTTAACCCAAACCTCCTCACCGGATTTGGTGCTGAGGGAACAAAAGCATTATGGAACGGAGTGTTCCTGGCAACATGTATTGCTTCGGCAGTCGGTATGTTTGTCATGGCATTTCTTGCCAACAAGCCATTTGCACTGGCTCCGGGCATGGGACTTAACAGCTTCTTTGCTGTAGTAGTTGCCAATATCGTAAGCATCACAGGCCTGTCATATGTTGATTCATTCCAGGCTGCACTGTGTATTATCCTTATTGAGGGTATTTTATTCTTCATACTTTCAATATTCAATATCCGTGACAAGATAGTAGATGCCATTCCTTATGGTGTCCGCATGGGTATTTCACCGGCTATCGGTCTTATGCTTTTAAATATCGGTTTTGGCTCAAATGCCGGTGTTTACTCAAAGGATGGTGGACCATTTTATGTGATGAAGGATTTCTTCGGTGCGCTTACACCGGGACTTGCCAAAACAAATATGACAGATGGATATTCTTCAATGGTGCTCACTGTTGTGACTATGTTCATCGGACTTTTTGTTATCATTATTTTAGCTCATAAGGGCGTCAACGGAGCAGTACTTTTTGGTATGCTTGCAGCCTGCGTAGTTTATTGGGCAGGAGAGGCTATATTCTTTGGAACAAATCCTTTTGCATCACTTGCAACAGCTTCATTTGTGCCACAGTTTAAGGATATGGCAGATACAACACTGTTCAAGTTCGATTTCAAGGATTTCATCAGTATTGGATGGTTTACAGCAATTTCACTCATCATCACATTCTGTATCATAGATATGTTTGATACCATCGGAACACTTGTTGGTACTGCATCACGAGCAGGAATGGTTGACAAAGAGGGAAATATGCCAAACATGAAGGAGGCTTTGATTTCCGATTCAGTTGCCACAATGGTTGGTGCCGTAACAGGTACATCTACAGTAACAACTTTTGTTGAGTCTGCATCAGGTGTAGAGGCCGGTGGACGAACAGGTCTTACAGCTTTCACAACAGGTATCCTGTTCCTTGCATGCATCTTTATAGCACCGCTTGCAGCAATCATTCCTGCCGCAGCAACATCATCAGCACTTATCTATGTTGGTATCCTGATGCTTGGCGGTCTTAAGAAGGTGGATTTCGAGGATCTCTCACAGGTTGCTCCGGTAGCACTTATGCTTATTGCAATGCCTATCTCCGGATCTATCGGACATGGTATAGGTCTTGGACTTATCACATATACTGTACTCAAGGTATTTACAGGAAAAGCAAAGGAGGTTTCTATCCTTACTTATGCTATTTCGCTTCTTTTCCTTGTGAAGTTCTTCCTCGTAGTGTAGTGTTTTAAAGCTTAGTGATTCATAGTGGTTCATAATGGTTATAGTACGAAAATGCCACTACAGCACAGTTTAATGCATCCGTAAGTCGGTACTGCGTCACTAAGAGGCTGTAAGAATTATAATTCAGTTTGTTATAGACCATGACACAACCGGCTTTTACATGCCGTCCATGGCACATAACGCCTTGCCCCACCATCCATGGCGGGGCATTGTTGTGTGCGGATATAATTCTAACAGCCACTAAGTGACTGCGTAAGGCTTACTGATGTATTAAACTGCACTGTAGCGGCATTTTCTTACGTGGTGACAACAATTCATATATACAAACATATGTTCTTGACATTTTGGAGTAATCCATGTAAAATTATAATATGGACAAGCATAATGAAGAGCACATTTATGTGGCAATAGATTTAAAATCATTTTACGCATCAGTAGAGTGCAGAGAGAGGGGAAAGGATGCTCTGACCACTAATCTGGTCGTGGCAGATCCAACCCGCACGGAGAAGACTATCTGTCTTGCAGTATCGCCGGCTCTTAAGGCATATGGCATACCGGGCAGGGCGCGCCTTTTTGAGGTGGTACAGCGTGTGAAGGAGGTAAATAAGCTGCGTCTGTCGAAGCTTATGGCGAGTGGACATGCTGCCGGGACAGTGGAGAGAAGCCGACAAATTGAGGGCGAACAATCTGATAGAAGACAATCAGCAGGTGAACGGCAAAAAAGACTCAAGGATGAGGGCAATCCGGATGAAAGAAAAAAATATGTAACAGAAATTGATATAGCAGAAAATGATATAACAGAAAGCACAATGGCAGGCTTTGAGTATGCATCATATAATGCGAATCTGCTTGACGCACATCCTGAGTATGAGCTGACATACATTGTCGCACCGCCGCGTATGGCTTTGTATATGGATTACAGTACACGCATATACAATATTTATCTTAAGTATATCGCACCTGAGGATATCAGTGTTTACTCGATAGATGAGGTTTTTATGGATGTGACACACTATCTTCGCACTTATCACATGACGGCAAGGGAGCTTGCGTCTAAGATGATAGACGATGTCCTTAAGGATACCGGTATCACGGCAACCTGCGGCATTGGTACCAATCTGTATCTGTGCAAGATAGCCATGGATATTATGGCAAAGCATGCCATGCCTGATGAGCGAGGAGTGCGTATAGCAGAGCTTAATGAGAATAGCTATAGGCGAAAGCTATGGGACCACAGGCCGATTACCGATTTTTGGAGAGTGGGAGCAGGTTATGCCAAAAAGCTCGAGGCAGCCGGCATGTATACAATGGGAGATGTGGCCAGGTGCTCAACAGGCGGTTCGAATGATTTTTACAATGAGGAAAAGCTGTATAAGATGTTTGGCATCAATGCAGAGCTTCTTATAGACCATGCATGGGGGTATGAGCCTGTTACAATAGCTGATATCAAGGCATACAGACCGCAGACCAACAGCATCAGTTCAGGGCAGGTGCTTCAGGAGCCGTATGATTATGAGAAGACAAAGCTTATTGTGCGTGAGATGACGGACCTTCTTGTGCTTGATCTGGTAGATAAGAGGCTGGTTACAGACCAGATAGTACTCACTATAGGGTATGATATTACAAATCTGTCTAATAAGGCTGATAGCTGTTTTGGCAATAATTATGACCACGCAGTAAATAATAAAGGCAGAGACAGTATTGGCGGTAAGAAAGGTACACACAGAGATTATACAGGTGAGATTACCATAGACCGATACGGCAGAAAGGTTCCAAAGCATGCACATGGTACAGCAAATTTAGGGCGTTATACGTCATCCACGCGCATCATCATGGATGCTGTGATGGAGCTTTATGACCGTATCATAGATCCTTCTCTTCTGACACGAAGGATTACTGTGGTGGCAAACAGGGTCTGTGATGAGAGCAAGGTGCAGGAAAGTGAGCAGTTTGAGCAGCTTGATTTATTTACAGATTATCAGGCGAGGGCTAAGGAAAAGCAGAAAGAGGATGAGGCGCTTTCCAAGGAGAGAAAGCTTCAGGAGGCTATTATTTCCGTCAAGAAGAAATATGGAAAGAATGCTATGCTAAAGGGCATGAATCTTGAGGAGGGTGCCACAACTATTTCAAGGAACAATCAGATTGGCGGACACAAGGCATAGCAGCAACCGCTGTGGTTCTTAATCGGATTTTTCTTAGTGGTTTAAAATAGTTACGAAAAAGTATATAAGGAGCATGGCATGGGAAAATATGATGATATTATAGATTTACCACATCATGTCTCAAAGGTACATCCGCAGATGTCTATATGGGACCGCTCAGCACAGTTTGCACCTTTTGCGGCACTTACAGGTCATGAGGAGGCTATTGCAGAGACAGCGAGGCTAACAAACGAGTGGCATGAGCCTGATGAGGACAAAAAAAGAGAGCTTGATGAGAAAATGAATGAGCTCATGATGCTTTATAGAAAGCGTAATTTCAATTCAGACAGTTTATATGACGAAAATGTCATAAATACCATGGCAGAGAATTATTTTGAGGTGACATATTTTGTGCCGGATGAGCACAAGGAGGGTGGCAGCTATGAGCATGTGACAGGGTATCTTAAAAAGCTTGATAGCATAGGGCACCTGATGATAGTTGTGGATGATAATGGTACAGAGACGGTAATTGATACAAGAAGAATATATGATATCGATTTGTGATGATTTTGTTAGGAATGCATTACTTGTAAATATAGTATAGAAAGCAGAAAATTATAAAGATGGACAAGCAGATAGAAAGAGCCGGGGATGACAATAAAAATAATATTGGTGTGTTATATGGCATCGGTGTAGGTCCGGGAGATCCCGGGCTTATGACTTTAAAGGCTATTAATACAATAAAAGCATGTGATATAATTGCAATCCCTGCAGTTTCAAAAGAGGAATGCTATGCGTACAGCATAGTGCAGGCTGTTTTACCGGAGATAGAGAAAAAACATATTATGTGCACTCCGTTTCCCATGATAAAGGACAAGGGAAAGCTTACTATATCACACAATAAGATATACTGTGACATAGTCAATGAGCTTGAAGATGGGAAAAATGTGGCAATGCTTACAATCGGCGATCCAAGCGTCTATTCGACATATATGTATATCCATAAGCGTGTCATGCAGGCAGGTTTTACGGCAGTGATGATAAGCGGTGTGCCGTCGTTTTGTGCAGCTGCAGCGCGGCTTGGCATTTCGCTTGGTGAGATGATGGATGAGATACATATCATACCGGCTTCGTATGATGTGAGGGATACTGTGGGCTACGGTGGAACCTGTGTATACATGAAATCCGGAAAGAAGCTTGCAGAGCTTATAGAGGTGCTTCGCACAGGAGATTCTATCAGAAAAAAGAAAATGACAGTGTATGGTGTGACAAACTGTGGCATGGAGTCTGAGCGTGTGTACAGGGGGCTGGATGAGCTTACCGAGGCAAAAGGATATCTGACAATAGTTATAGTGAAATATAGCTAAAATGGGAATTTACTTTTTGTGCACAATTGCTATAATAGTATAGTGAACCGAATATTTATATATATTTGAATATAGAAAAGAGCTGAAATATCACATGAGTATAGTGGATAAATTTGGAGAAAAAGTAGGCGAGATAGCAGAAAAAGATCCTGTCAGGGCAAGGAAACTTTTGCTTGCAGGATATAGATTACAGGAAAAGAGATTAGCATTATTTCCGGACAGAAAGCTTCCAATGTCAGGGCAGTATGTGGCAAAGATTGTCATGAATAATATCATACAGGCACTTGCAAAGCCTGAAAATGCCGCCATGGTCAGTATTTTTGTACCGGGTGAGCTTTTGACGGCGGCAGGTCTCACACCATATTCGGTTGAGGCATTATCGTGCTTTATTGCAGGAACTAAATGCGAGCAGGCTTTTCTCAGACAGACCGAGAAGGAAGGCTTTCCGGAAACTATGTGCTCGTATCACAGGGTTTTTCTGGGCGCAGCATTAAATGGTATAGTGCCAAAGCCAAAGTGCATGGTGTATACAAACCTGGCATGCGATGGCAATATGATGACATTTCCGTATCTCAAGGAGAGATATGAAATACCAAGTTTTTATATAGATGTTCCATATGAGAAGAATTATGACTCTGTTATGTATGTAGCAAAGCAGCTTAGGGAGCTTAAGAATTTTTTACAGGATGTCACCGGCAGAGAAATCACAGAGGAGTCTGTGAAAAAGGCTGTGGACAAGAGCAAAATTGCATCAAATAATTATTACAGGCAGCTTCACCTGAGAAAAGGACATGATATTGCGTCAACTCTCACCAATGAGCTGTATGCGCTTTTCATGTGTCATCTGCTTGCAGAAACTGATGAATCAGTCAGATATACACAGCTTCTGAGAGATGATGTGAGACGTGCACCTGCAGGAGATGGCTTTCATGTACTTTGGATGCACACCATGCCGTTTTTGCAGGATGCAGTGAAGGATGTGTTCAATTACAGTGATACAATCCATATCAGTGCAAGCGATTTTATAGCGGATGGTTTCAGAAGCATGGAGTCGGATGATCCTTACGAGGCACTTGCCGAAAAAATGGTTTACTGCATTTATAATGGCAGCGTGAACCAGAGAATAGAGGAGGCAAAGGAGCTTGCCGACACAGTTGGAGCAGACGGTGCTGTACTTTTTGCGCACTGGGGCTGCAAGAATACAATCGGTGCATCAAGCCTTATAAAGCGCTCACTTGAGTGGGAAGGGCTTCCAACTATGGTTTTAGACGGAGACGGCTGCAACCCGGCAAATGCCAGTGATGGACAGATTTCCACAAGGCTTCAGGCATTTGTGGAGATGCTTGCAGAGCAGGAACGTAATTAGAAATAATACACCGGTTATTGCGTGCGGTGTGTGGATATTTACTATAAACCAATTTCAGAAAGTGGAAAACAGATGATAAATTATGTTTGTAAATATGCTCCGGTAGAGCTGTTTAAGGGCTTTGGACAGGAATGTGCTGTGCTTGAGGAGATGCCGGAGAATTTCGATAAATCAGATAAGATAGCTCATGCGAATCTCTGCGGATTCGGCAAATCAGTCATACAGGCTGTGCTCGAAGGCAAGGTAGAGGAGCTTGTGCTCGTGAACTGCTGTGATTCAATGCGCAGAGTCTATGATATCATAGAGAATACAAAGAAATGCAAATTCCTGTATATGCTTGATCTGCCTCATGAGGATAACGAGTGTGAGAACATAAAATTTGCACAGTCAATTCTGCGTTTGAAGAATGCGTATGAGAGATATTCGCACAGGACATTCGACAGGGAGCTTTTTATAAAGTCATTTGCAAAACCTGAATCTGAGCGCAAGCCATACATAGGTCTTATGGGTGTGCATGTGAGCAGTATTCTTGAGAAGACAATACGTGAAAATATGCAGATGGATGTGGAAAATATGACATGCACATCTGGCAGAAATCTCATTATTTTACAGAAGGATCTTAGAAATATGGATGATGAGACTCTCTTTTTAGCATATGCAGAGAGTCTGCTCGGACAGATGCCATGTGCCAGAATGAACAATAATACAAGAAGAAACCAGCTCTTTTTAGACCCTAGCCTTAAGGGCATCATATATCACACGATAAAGTTCTGCGATTACTATGGCTTTGAGTATGCAAGCATAAAGAATAATATTAAGGTGCCTCTTTTAAAGCTTGAGACGGATTTTACAAGCCAGAGTGCCGGGCAGCTTCTGACAAGAATACAGGCATTTGCAGAGACAATAGAGGGCTCAGATGACATGGACCCTACAAAAGGCATAAGCGAGGAGGCAAGAAGAAGGATGGAATCAGGAGTCTACTATGTAGCAGGAATTGACAGCGGCTCAACAAGCACAGATGTGGTGATACTGGATCAGGACGGAAAAATTAAATCGACAATGATTATTCCGACAGGTGGCGGTGCTATGATGAGCGCCGAAAAGAGTCTGGAGAAGGCTGTCGAAAAGGCCGGTATATCAAAGGATGATATTGTAAGGATTGTAACAACAGGATATGGTCGTGCATACATCAACAGCGGCGATGACAGCATCACAGAGATTACATGCCATGCAAAGGGCGCGCATTATCTGAATCCCAACGTGCGCACAGTTATTGACATAGGTGGACAAGATATAAAGGCAATCAGCATAGATGAAAATGGTGCGGTCAGAAATTTCCTGATGAATGACAAGTGTGCGGCAGGAACCGGACGTTTTCTGGAGATGATGGCAAGGACACTCGGACTTTCACTTGAGGAGATGAGCACCATGGGACTTGAGTGGAAGGAAAACATTGTGATTTCAAGCATGTGTACAGTTTTTGCGGAGTCTGAGGTAGTATCGCTGGTGGCACAGAACAAGGCTGTTTCTGATATTATCCACGGACTAAACATGTCTGTAGCTTCAAAGGTAAGCGCACTTGCAGCAAGGCTTGGGCAGGATAATCCGGGAGAGTATATGATGACCGGCGGAGTGGCAAAGAACAAAGGCATCACAAATGCGCTTGAAGAAAAGCTCGGCGCAAAGCTGTATATTTGCGATGAGGCACAGCTTTGTGGAGCGCTTGGTGCAGCACTTTTTGCATATGAGAAGTGCAGGGAGGCTTAATAGAGGGGCTATAGCAAACCACCAGTTGAACTGGTGGTTGCTGACTTTACTCCATGATTTTTCCGTCAATACTTATTGTTACAACTTGCCATGGTATGAATTTTCCACTGGCTTGAAGAGCTTTTTTGGCCGCAATCTCCAGGCCGCCACAGCAAGGAACTTCCATTCGGACAATAGTTACACTTTGAATGTTGTTATTTTGAATAATAGCAGTCAGCTTTTCACTATAATCCACCTGATCTAGTTTAGGACAACCAATTAAAGTTACCTTGTTTCGAATAAAATCCTGATGAAAGGCGGCATAAGCGTAAGCAGTACAATCAGCTGCGATTAAAAGCTTTGAGCCGTTAAAATATGGTGCATTAACAGGAGCCAGTTTAATCTGTACCGGCCAGTTTTGAAGCTTTGATCCTGAATCTGCGGTTGAAGTGGCTTTTACAGGCTCAGATGTTTCAGTTCGTCTGATCTGCATGATTTTAGATCCAGGACAGCCGGAGTGAGAGGTCATTGCCCGGTTTTTGGCAGCTATTTTTTTCTGTGCTTCTTTTACGGCTTCTTCATCATATGCAGGTGCGTCTCTCTCCTCAAATGAGATGGCTCCGGTAGGGCATTCAGGGAGACAATCTCCCAGTCCGTCGCAGAAATGTTCTCTCACCAATTCTGCTTTTCCGTTAATGATATCAATGGCGCCTTCGTGGCAGGCAGATGCACAGGCACCACAACCGTTACATTTTTCTTTATCAATCTTTATAATCTTTCTTATCATTTTTAACCTCCGTCAATAGTATTTAGCGTTTGTTTATGCTAGAATTATAGTATTATAAATACAACTAGTATGTTTGATTTCCAACAGGGAGGAACTATTTTGCAAAAATATTTATCAATCCTAAGAAACAGTCCATTTTTTAAAGGTCTAACTGATAACGAGATATTATCCATTTTGCATTGTGTAAACGCAACAACAATTTCTAAAAAGCGAGATTCTTATATTTTCAGAGCAGGTGATATTACTGAAGTAATGGGGATTGTGGTGTCCGGCTGCGTCCTCATTATTCAAGAAGACATCTGGGGACATCGGAATATTTTGTCAAAATGTCACGCAGGAGATTTTTTTGGTGAGCCGTATGCAGCAAGCCAGGGAGCTGTCTTAAATATCAGTGTGGTAGCAGATGAGGATTGTGAGATTATTCTCTTAAATATCAAAAGACTTCTGATTACCTGTCCAACTGCATGTGAGCATCATCAGAAGCTGATCCGTAATCTGGTCAGTGTCCTGGCAAATAAGATACTGATTCTGAACGATAAGATCACACATGTTGGGAAGCGAACGACGAGAGATAAACTATTATCATATCTGTCGGCAGAATCTATCAGACATTCGTCGTTATCTTTTGATATTCCTTTTGATAGGCAGCAGCTGGCAGATTATCTTTGTATTGATCGTGCAGCAATGTCTACAGAGATATCAAAGTTACAAAAAGAGGGCTTTATAAAAACAAATCGAAATCATTTTGAATTGCATTTGAGTATAATCAAAAAGAAGAACTATACAATTTAGGCAAGCTGTAGAAATGAAGCCAGGTGACTGCATCAATATTCCGGCAGAAGTGAAACACTGGCATGGCGCAGCACCTGATGAATGGTTTTCACATCTGGCAATAAAAGTGCCGGGCGAAAATAGTTCAAATGAATGGCTTGAACCGGTAAGTGATGAAGAATATAGAAAACTAAAATAGGAATCATTGGAATCTGTGGCTGGGGTGGAATGGCTCTTAATGCAGCTGCACTGGATAGCAACAAGAGGACTATTTTTTTGTGTTAGCGCCACTTAATGATTGTGGGTGTCAAAACGCCCGTTTAGTGATATAATAAATTCTATATATTCATTAAACTGGAGGTGCTTATCATGGCAGTCCCAAAAGTTGACGGACAATTTATAGCTGAGGCTATTAAATATATTGATGAGAATGGAGTTCCTTGGCACAATATGAGTACCAAGTATGAGCTTGTATGGGAAAACGGTAATACCTATCCACCAAAGTATGTCATCGCAGTAGCAAATCATTTGCAGAATGGTGCAGAGATAGATGTATCTGGATATAATGCTGTCGAAGCAAAAAACTATCTTACTGCAAAAGGATATGAGATTCAGATTAAGCAGACAAAATACGAGATTACTATAACATCAGAGTCTGTTACCTCTACTGATGATTCATTCACTATGGATAATATTAGTGCAGGAGATATGTTCAAGCCTTTGGATGCATCATTTGTTTCTGCCGATGGAACTGTTATCAAAAGAAAATATGGGAAAGGTGAGAGACGGAATACAAACCAAACTTTACCACGTATTGCGTTTCAAATTTATGAAAAACAGATTGCAGCTTTGCCAGTAGAAGAAAAAGAACAGTTTCCAATTTGTCAATACGCTCCAGATAAGGAAATGATTCGTGGAATTTATTACAGCAAGGACGAAGCAAAAGCACACAATATAAATCCGTTCAATACAATGTCGTATGATTATGATGATGGCAGACAGTTTGTAATTTATTCATGGAATATCTTTACAACTCTTAGATTTGTTCAGGAGTGTTTGATACATTTCGGTAATCCGGGAGATTCCTTCAAATTAGTTTATCGTGAGAAGGACGAGAAGGAAAATGCAGAGGAAAAGGCAGCAGTTGTAGAGGAAGTAAAACCAGCAGAATTTAATGGCTATCTGAATCCATATTCTACTATGCTTGTGGAATCTAAGAACATTATATTCCGAGGCGCTCCAGGAACTGGAAAGACTTATCTTGCAAAAGAAATTGCTGCTGACATTATTAGCAATGGCTATTTTGATGATTATACGATGCTCACAGATGAGCAAAAGCAACAGGTAGAGTTTGTCCAATTTCACCCAAGTTATGACTATTCGGATTTTGTAGAAGGACTCCGTCCAAAGACGAATGAAGATGGTTCTATGGGGTTTGAATTGCAGGATGGCGTGTTTAAGAAATTCGTGGATAAGGCTAGAAGAAACTATGAGAATTCTAAAAAGTCCACAGAGGTCATTGCAAATGAATTATCTGTTCAAGAAGCAATGAAAGAGTTCTTTGATGATGTGGACACAGGAAATAACACATTCAAGACCAAAACGGGTACAGAATTTACAATCATAGATGTCGATGATGAGCATATTTATCTTTCAATACCACAAAATGCATCCATCAACAGTATCCGATTGAATATTTCTGAAATTAGACAGATGTTAGAGTCTGGAAGAGAATTTAACAAATTAAAAGATATTACGGAATTTTTCAATATCAATTTTACACAGCAGAGATATTCCTACAACCTTGTTATTTTTAACGAGATCCAGAAAAAGAAAAAGGCTGCAAAGATTATAAGACAGGAAGAGTTGAAGAAATATGTATTCATCATTGATGAGATAAATCGTGGTGAGATATCTAAGATTTTCGGAGAGTTGTTCTTTGCTGTTGATCCAGGATACAGAGGTGTGGCAGGAGAGGTTTCCACCCAGTATGCAAACCTTCATGCTGATAGCAATGAAAAATTCTATATTCCAGATAATGTTTATATCATTGGTACGATGAATGATATTGACAGATCTGTAGACAGCTTTGATTTTGCTATGAGACGAAGATTCCGTTTTGTGGAGCTTCGTGCAGATGAGCGCCTTGAGATGCTTGCTAACTTGAACAACGAAGAGAAAGAGGCTGAGGCAATTGCCAGAATGTCAGCTTTGAATGTGGAAATTGCAGCAACAGAAGGTTTGAATGAAAACTATCAGATTGGTGCATCCTATTTCTTGAAGCTGAAGAATATTGACTTTGACCAGTTATGGTCAGATTACCTACATCCGTTGTTACAGGAATACATAAACGGTATGTATGATGAAGAAGGTATTATGGAGCGATTTAAGAAAGCATATAACCAAGGAAAGTCTGATGGAGCTGATGTAGATGAGTCGAATTAAAATAAAAGATAATTCGAGAATACCTAAGGAGTCATTGTCTGGCATGTCACTTCTGACAAGCAAAATTGCAGATAAAACTTTGGAGCAGTTGGAGAATGAAGGGATATTTGTATTCCCGGAAATTCTTAGAGAGGCAGATGATATCACAAAAGACCAGATGATTTTACAGAGTGTAAACAATTATTATTTGTCGAGCAATGTCATGGGCTTCATGGGACTTGGAGATGAGAAACTCATAGTTGAATCAAGATTTAGTGGTAATGGGCGGGATTTCCTGTTTCAATATTTGCTTGAGAGAGTATTTGATGTCCCGAATATTGTAGATTTGGAAACAGATGCGAACAATGATGATCGTGTTTTCAATCTGCTTGTTTTTATCTTCCCACATTACTTAAAGAGTGCCATGCGTAAGGGTGTCTTTAAGACTTATGTGAGAAAAACATACAATGACAGCAATGTTAAGGGAACGATAGATATAGCGAGACACATTGTTAAGAATACACCGTTTGTTGGTAATGTAGCATATTCGCAGAGGGAGTATTCCTTTGATAATGATTTGATGGAATTAATCCGTCACACGGTGGAGTTTATCAGACACAAGCCATACGGACATAAACTGCTTGCACAGGCTAAGGATGAGGTCAAGGATGTTGTAGCGGCCACTCCTAACTACGAGATGTGTAACCGACAGAAGATTATTGATGCAAATAAGACCAATACCATTAGACACGCATATTACCGAGAATATTGTGAACTGCAGAACTTGTGTCTACTTATCTTACAGCATCAGAAACATCAGATTGGAATGGGAAGCAGGAAGGTATATGGATTGCTTTTTGATGGCGCATGGCTCTGGGAAGAGTATATGAATTCGATTGTGGGCGAGATTTTCTATCATCCGATGAATAAAGCTACAAAAGGTTCTCAGCGTTTGTTTGACCATAATCGCGGACTTATCTACCCAGACTTCATCAGCAGAGACTCAGAGGCACGAGTGATTGCAGATGCGAAGTACAAACCGATTGATAATATTGGAAACAAGGACTATCTGCAAGTATTGGCATATATGTTCCGATTTGATGCCAAGAAAGGGTTTTATTTTTATCCTGAAATGGGAGAGGAAGAAGATGCTGTTATGTGGCTCAACCGTGGTTCGACTTATGAGAAGAATGTAGAGGCTCGAGAGGATATTTGTCTCATCAAGCACGGATTTCAGATTCCGACCGGGATAGATGTATATAGTGCTTTCACAGAGCAGATGCGATGTAATGAAATCAAATTCCTTGAAGGAATTTTAACGTCCGTGAAATAGGAAAAATATACCTTTTAACGATTCACCCTCTCGGTTTAGAAAACTCCAAATGGGATAATCGGCACTTAAAATGTAACTTTTATAATAGAAGAAACAAGTCGGCAAGATGCCCCCAAAACACCACAAAACATGGCATTTCTCGGCTTTTTATGATAGGAGATTTTTATGATACGAGTACTTTTCATCTGCCACGGCAGATTATGTCGTTTCTTCTAGAAAGCCAGTAATAGCAAGGGCTTGCGGGTATGCGAGGTTAAAAAATAACACAAAAATAACACTCTTGCGGGGATGGGAGAGGCTTATTAGAAGCTAAAACTGTAGGGGGGGACATGGAACTTGAAGACAAGGAAAATGGGGATGTGATAGAGGGAGAGGATCAGCTGGGCTGGTCCTTTTTCAGTGGAGTTAAACTTGTCTGAGTAATATGCTACAAACAAGTTTGTGGACTGAAAAAAACAAAATAAAAGTGCCGAAAAATACAAGACGCAAAACATTAAGCAAACGCAATAATTAAACGCAAAATATCGAATTGATTTGACTTTTTGCGTTTTACTGAGGTATAATTTGCGTAAGATGAGGAATAATATTGCGAATGACAGGAGCTGATATATATATGAAAACTTGTAAAGAAAAGGCTTTAGAGTGGAATGTTTCTCCACGTTCCGTAAATGATATGTGCAAAAAAGGAAGAATACAGGGTGCAATAAAAGAAAAAGGATCTTGGTTAATTCCAGACGACTCTCCAAAGCCAATGGATGGAAGAGTGTCTAATGGAAAATACATCAAGAAAAATATGGTTGCGAAAGCAGAAGTTAAATCATTACCAATCGGCATCTCTGACTATGTTCGTGCGCAGGAAGAATATTACTATGTCGACAAGACGTTATTAATCAAAGAATTCTTGGATCAAAAGCCATTGGTATCTTTGTTTACGAGACCAAGGAGATTCGGAAAGACCTTGAATATGGATATGCTCAGAGTGTTCTTTGAAATATCAGATAAGAATACTAGTAAGTATTTTGCCGATAAAAATATTTGGCAATGTGGAGAAGAGTATCGTTCACATCAAGGAAAATATCCAGTCATATTCTTAACTTTTAAGGATGTTAAATTTGATACTTGGGACGCAACAATAGATAAAATAAGGGGACTACTTCAAGAAGAGTATGGAAGACATCAAGAGCTACTAAATAGTGATAAGCTCTCACAATATGAGAAGGAGTATTTTACAAAGATTATTAGCGCTACAGCTAATGAAGTGGAGCTTACTTCTTCGCTAGAAAGACTATCTAAAATGCTTGCTTCACATTATGATAAGGCTCCAGTAATCATTATTGATGAATATGATACTCCGATTCAAGAGGGATACTCTAAGGATTTCTACGATGAAATTATTGGATTCATGAGAAATTTCTTTTCAGGAGCATTTAAGGATAATAAGAATTTATCCTATGGTTTCCTAACAGGAATTTTGCGTATTGCTCAGGAAAGTATCTTTAGTGGTCTAAATAATTTAACAGTGAACTCCGTAATGGATGAAGAATACGATAGCTTTTTTGGATTTACAGAATCTGAAGTGAAAGCAATGCTCAGTTACTATGGAGTATCAGATAAAGAGGAGGAACTTAAAGACTGGTACGATGGATATTTGTTTGGTAGCGAAGAAATATATAATCCATGGTCTGTAATCAACTATATTTCCAAGGGATGCCTTCCTCAAGCATATTGGGTAAATACAGGAAAAAATGAAATCCTTGATGATGTACTAAGAGTGGCTACAGATGATATTACAGAAAGATTATATGACCTTTTGCAAGGAGAAAGAGTAGTTGCAAGAATTGATCAAAATGTGGTGTATAGATCGCTTGCGGAGGATCCAGCAAATATTTATAGCTTATTGTTGGTTGCTGGCTATTTGAAAACTCCTAAAAAGGAACTGCAAGCAGATGGTTCATATTTATGTGAAGTATCAATTCCAAATAGAGAGATTGCAGCTGTATATAAGAGTGAAATCTTGTCACATTTCTTGCAAACTGGAGCAATTACAAGGACTACAGCAAATAAGATTGCAGAAAGTCTTTATGCCAATGATTACAAGAAGTTGCAGAGCGCTATTGGGGAATATATGGATAAATCAATTAGCTTCTTCGATGGTGGAGCTGAAGGATTTTATCATGGTTTGATGCTAGGATTAATAGCATTAATGGATAATCAGTATAAGATTAAATCGAACCGAGAATCTGGAGATGGCAGATTTGATGTTTCTTTAATTCCAAGAGAAAAAAGGTATCCTGGTATTATTTTGGAATTAAAGTGGAAAGAAAAATTAAGCGATGTTGAGCTTGAAAAATGGTCTAATGAAGCATTAAAGCAAATTGGTGAGTTGCGATACGATTCTGAAATGAAAGAGGAGGGAATTACGGAAATCTTGAAGTTTGGAATTGCTTTTTCGGGGAAGAAAGTATGTGTAAGAACTGAGTAGAACAAGAATTTAGTGCAAAGGAGGCGATAGTATGTTTCCAACAATTAATAAAAAAGAAACAGGTGTTAATCTTCGAAGAATTATGGATATGAGAGGAGTAAAACCAAAAGATATTCAAGAATATTTAGGGTTTGGATGTGTGCAGAGTGTTTATCGATGGTTGGATGGCGCCATACATTTTGTACGAATGCGGCAAAGAGAGGAATATCTGTAGAAACATTGAAATATTTAATGGGACATACAGATATAAGTGTTACCTCAAATGTGTATACACACCTTAAGTTGGAAGATGCACAGAGAGAAATGGAGAGGCTTGAAAGGATAGAAAAAGAAATGAAAAAGTGTGCCAAGTAAGGAAATAAAGGGCATAGGGAAAAAGTACTGATGAGTACGAATCGGGTTTATACCTAGATTTGTACTCATTTTACTTACCGAGATATGGTAAAATATGCGATTTTATGCTAGGATAGGTACACTAGGTTAGATGTCGTGAAAGTGTGATAAAACCTAGGAAAAATAAGGATATACAAGGAAAAACGAAGATATGCAAGATAAAATTAAAGTGCTCATGGTGTGCCACGGCAATATACTAACCTTGATTAAAAATACTTGATTTTACAGTGTTTTGGGGATGTTACAGTAGATTTTTACCAACGATTTACCAAAGCTATTTGAGTAGGGGATAAACTACTCAGGATATGTAAAGTGAAGTATTATAATAGAGTCCTAGCAAAGAAAATCCGCAATTTAGCGGATTTTTTTAATACATTCGTTAAATAAGAGCAATCTGTTAATCTTATCATCATAAAATTCTTTTTGCTGTTCAATCACAGCTTTATCATTATCCTCATAGGCAATTAAATCTATCTGTTGTTTACAATTTAGATAAGAACAAATAGCTTCATTTATTTGTGAATCTTCAAATGTCATGTGTATGCTGCTGGGGATGTAGTTGCCATCTTTATCCTTATCAGCAGATATTTTCAATGGAGATTGTTCGTTAAGCTTCATAACTAAAGAAAGAACATCACTAACAGTATTAATATCGTAATCAAGAAATACAGTTACGCTAATGCCAAGAGCTTCTGCTATTTTTTGAAGCTGATCTGGTTTTGGATTTCGTTCACCGCTTTCATATTTCTTTATGGTAGATAAATAAATACCGGACTGTTTTGATAATTCGTCCTGTGTCATATCTTTTAATTTTCTATATTTTTGAATTTTACTTCCAATTGAATGTCTATTATCCATTAATAATCACCTCAAACAAATTGATATGAATATTTTAACACAGAGTTCACAAAAGTGGTACATTATTTTGAAAATATATTGACAACCACAAATGTGGACTATATAATGAAAATACGAACAGACCACAAATGAGGACTAACATAAAAAGAATAGATATGTTGAAAATACTTCTTTTGGCGAAGTTCAAGGATTCAAAATTTTGCTATATCATAATCCTGCGAGTTGCAAAGCAGCTCATACAATTGAATAACAATTACAGATATAGTGATAATTCCGGTTCAGATACCTGATGGAAATCAAATATACTTGCGAAGAGTGCTGAAGGATTGAGAAATGAAAGTGGAGCGAGTAAGGGTAGTCAATACTGTTGCGGAAGGATAATAAACTATGAAGGTGTTCAAAGGGAACTTCCTGGCTCTCAAAAAGGCGGTAGAGAGGATAGCATTATTTAATTTAACTTAATGCGTCGTAAACGCAGATGCGGCTTATCTGTAATTCCTATGTGTGCAGGCAAATGGGAAAAAAGCACACCTACATGGCATGAGCCGTGTAGAAAGCAGGTAAGTAGTGAATGGAATTAACTTTTAAAGGTGTGGATATAAGCACTGAGGAAAAGTTCGTCAGCTACATTAATTCACTGAATACAGCGATAATGAAGCAAAATGCCATGAATGAAATCAAGCAGGATTTATATGATGTTTCTTATTTGAAAAAGCGTTACCGAAAGATTGTAGCCAAAAATGAGAAAGCACTATTTATGGCAGACCACGAATGTTTGAAATGTGTTTATTTCCAAAGACTGGCACGAAAATGTCAGGCAAATTGTAAGTGCCCCTTAGAAGAATCTACAGAAGGAGGCGTATTTACATGAAGCTATGCTGGATTGTTGTGTTGGTCGGAATAAGTATCATCCTGGTTTTTCTATATTCATTAGTTGCAATGTCGTCCAGATCAGAGAGGTTTATTGAGCAGCTTATGGAAGAGGAAGGGAGAAAAGGTACAGATGAGCAGGATATGGAAGCAATTATTACGGAAGGGAAGGAGAGACAGGAACATGAATAACAAGTTAGAAGTAATCGGCATTGATCATGGCTGGTCAATGATGAAAACAATCTCTCAGGTATTTGTCACAGGTGTTAAGGAGATTACAACAACTCCAGCACTTTTCGGTGATGTACTCGAGTATGAAGGAAAGTTCTATAAGGTTGGAACTGTGAGACAGGAGGTAAAGGACACGAAGGTCGAAGATGGCAGCTTTTATCTTCTCACACTTGCGGCAGTAGCTAAGGAACTTAAAAGAAGAGGTCTTGCAGAGGCAAAGGTATTCCTTGCCGTAGGACTACCACTTACAAGGTTTGGAGCAGAGAAGAATGATTTTATCAAGTACCTGACAAAGAATAAGCGTGTAAGCTTCAAATATGAGAATGAGCCGTATTATATTGAAATTGATGATGTGGCAGTATTCCCTCAGTGTTATGCAGCAGTAGTGGACAAGATTCCTACAATGGCAAAGAAAACGCTGATAGTAGATATCGGTAGCTGGACAATCGACATTATGCCGGTAATCAACAAGTCACCGGATGAATCAGAGTGTGTGACGATACCAAAAGGTCTTATTACCTGTATGCGTTCTATCAATGAGCAGTGTGTAAGACAACTTAACGGAGAGGTAGACGAGTCAGAGATACAGAACATCATGCGATATGGCAGGTCAGATATTGATGATGAATACTTTGCCATTATCAAGGCAGAGATAGAGGATTTTGTTGATAAGGTATATAACTCAATCCGTGAGTTTGGGTATAACTTAAAGACTACACCGATTGTATTTGTCGGTGGCGGGGCAGTTGTGATGAAGAATTTTGGTAGTCATGATGCTAAGAACATTTCCTATAACCTTGATGTAAAGGCAAATGCAAGAGGATATGAGCAGCTTGCCACAATGGGACTTAAAAGCACTAAGCGATTATCATAAGGAGGCAGATGATGGGAAGAAGACTTGAATATGAAGTAAAAACTTCTGTCCGCCTCAACATGAGCAATCCTCAGCATGTGAAAATCAATGATGTGATTCAGAACCTTGATCCGAAGATTTTCAAATCTAAGAACCAGTTCATTATAGATGCGATTCAGTTCTACATTGATAATTATGGAAAAGAAACTTTTGTTATCAAGAAGAAGGAAAAAGAGAGGGCTGAATATATCCGGTCAGAAGATATTGATGACATTAAGGAAGAAGTCATTGAAGCAGCAACCAATGAGGCTAGGAAAGAGGTCATAAGGCTGTTAGGCGGAGTGATATCCGGAATGAATGTTGGTCAGCCGGTAATAATGCAGGTAGCCAATAGTGAAGCACAAGAACCTACAGAAGATGTTATGGACGATGCAGATGTTGCAGGACTTGCAATGGGATGGATGTCGAAAGGAGACTGATTATTATGAGAAGAGTTATGGGAGCCGTAGGAACAGTATTCTTGGAGCGTTGAAGCTGGTCTTAGGACTTGCCAGAATAATTCTTCTTCTATTCGCTATGGTGGCAAGGATATTTCTTTCATTCGTAAGAATGGGCACATTCTGAGAGGAGGTGAGCGTATGCAGGTAAAGGGTTTATTCTTAAATTATAAGAAAAACAGAAGACTTATGCAGTATTTCTTTAAAATAAGAGAGCTGGTATAATGAAAGGAGTTTAAGATGCACAGAATACGGGACAGTCCTATGTGTCCCGTGCATTACAGATAAATAGTTCACCGCAAGGGTGGATGGCACGGAACACAAAGCCCGTCCCTTTTGCGGAGAAGGGATGGGTGATTACTATGAAGAAGATAAGGATTATCTTATTATCCGCACTACTGGTCTTTTCAATGGCTGCCTGTAATGGTGGTAAGGAAAAGGCTGATAATAAGACAGAGAAACAGACGGAAAGTGTAAAGCCAACTGAAGAAGCAGAAATGGCAACGGAAGCTGTCACAGAGGTCGCAACCGAAGTTGAAATTGAAGAGACAGAGAAAGATATTGCCGAGGCTAAAGATTCAGAAGAGAAGACTGATAAGGAAGATAACCGGTCAGCTGATAATGAAACTGCTTCAAAGCAGGAAGAAAAGCCAAAGCAGAATGACGAGCCGGAACAGAAAGCTCCTGCAAGTGGTAATAAGGAAGCTGGAGGAAATCAGAGTAATGCAGGTAATGGTGGTCAGACTACAGACAGTCCGAAAGACAATGTGAGCAATCCACAGCCTGCATCCGTGGCATACAGTCCACAGAATGTTGTGTCACTTGCAACAGCAAAGTGTCAGGCAGGAGGGATGATTACCACACAGCAGAATTTACAGAATCATTTGAATGACGGTAGTATCACGCAGGAAGAGTACAATGAGTATTATCCTTACGATGGTATGGAAGGCTCTTATTATAGTGTGTTTGTAGAGACAGACCTCAACAAAGCAAGTACCATTGATGGACAGCGGTTATCATCTGAGGATGCAATTGCAGAATATATTGCAAGTATGTTACTTTTGGAAACAGATCCGGTATTCTACATCAGTTATGATGGAGTTTACACGACAGGCGGCACAGACTATTACGAGTTTCGATGTCACAGATAAATAAAAACGAATAGAAGCAGAAGGAAGAAAGATGTAAGCCATAAACTTATGTCTTTCTTTTTTTATGCGTAAATTAAGGAGGAAAGAGCACATGAAACAGAAACTAAAGCGTTTTATGGCAGGATTTATGGCTATGCTCACACTGGTTGGAACACTCTTTACGAATGGAACAACAGCATTTGCAGCCAGTCCGCAGGCAAATATTGCGTTCTGGAATGCGTCAGTCAAAAATTCCGGAGAAGTAAGTGAGCTGAAGCCCGGATATAATCATGGCAAGATTCTGTATTCAATTCTTGACGGAAATTCTGCATATTGTATGAATTTCGGATTAAGAGCAGATGGCGGTCAGCTTATGAACAGCTACGATGATGCGAGCACATCAATGTCAGCACAGCAGAGAAAACTTTTAAGTTACTGCCTTTATTATGGGTTTAACAGTACACAAAAGGCGGCACCAAGCAACAGTCAGTGCGATGAGTATATCGCAACTCAGGCAATGGTATGGGTTATTGTAGCAGATATCTTTGGAACCGGAAGTGGTGATTCGGCAGCAAGAAAGCTCTGTAACACAGCACCAAGTCCTGATTCTTCATACAGCTATTATGAGAGACTCAGGGACAATATCAGCAGCTCCTACAATGCAACACTTCCAAGTTTTGCATCACGCAGAACCAGTGAGGCACCAACTTATGAATTAAAGTGGAATGAGGGAAGTCAGAGATTTGAAACAACATTATCTGACAGCAATGGTGTTTTATCGGATTTTGATTTTGGCATCAGCGGATATTCTGTTGATAAGAATGGCAACAGTATTACAATCTCTTCAACGAGCGTGAATACTACAGCTACAACAGGAACATTCACATCCAATGCTGGCAAGATTGAGACAACATCAAGCTGTGTATTCTGGCTTACAGGAAAGAGCGGATATCAGGAGTTTATTTCTGAAAGACCGACAGCAGATCCTATCAA
>ONHG01000038.1 GCA_900317585.1 uncultured Lachnospiraceae bacterium
TTTTGACCTATATGATTGATTGTAATTAGTGTGCAGCCTATAAAATATAACTACAATCATAGGCTATTTTTTATAAAAATGGAACTTCACGGATTCAGGTGTTATTAAAAAAAGGTTATATATAAAGTTATGTTAGATTACATTACTTCAATTACATTAAACAAATACTGGGATGATAATAATATTCAACTATCAGATTTTCAACGAGCAATACTCATAAATAAACGCTGAGATTCCTATATCACAAAAGGAAGATGAGCTTACAAGCATTCTTGAGGCTACTGAGGATGGCATATTGAAATCAAAACTATCCACATTGATTAGAGAGTATACTAATTTGTTTGAGACATTTAAAGGAAGTGATGAAAACAGTGTGTTTGTTGTAACGGAGATAGTAGATAATGAGTTTTCTGATGTATTCAATAATTATGAAGCTGCCGAAAAATATGGATTAAACATGGCATATGACAAGTTTAATATTACAAAGCAAAGAGTGTTTAATTCTGTTGAGGAACGGTCTGAGTGGGAAGATGTGAACTGGTGTACTATTGACGGTGTATGTCGTTTTAATGACCGCCATGAACTGATGAGTTTTGAACCTGAGCTTGAATCACTTGATAGGAAATGTTTAAATTTTGCGATTTCTTATATTAAGCTTCCACATCCATTTAGAAAAGGTGATTTGGTTGAGTACTATGGCGATATTGGAGTTATACATGGGGCACCTAAGGATGAAGTGGAGTATGAAGAGTGGCTTAAGGCTGAGCCTGATGAGATGAGTGATATAAGCGATTTGCAGTTAACAAGCTAATTTTTATGATAGTAATTCGGGAACTATTTATCATGCGCATCCTATGCCCTGGGAATTAGAGAAAATCGATGCTGAAGATGTTGATAACCACATTTTGCACCTCTGCAGATAAGAAGTGCAAAAATTGCACCATGTCAAGTTAAAACGTGCAAATTTTCACTTTCAAATTTAACTGAACATAAATTAGTGAAAATTCCCCACACTGACACTATCTGTCTTTCTGACTTGCTATCATGTAATCACAAAGATAACAAATAACAAGTTTAGAAAGGGTGGTCAATATGAAAAAGAAGAAATTATTACCGGTTATTCTTACATTTGCACTTCTTTTTACAGGGTGCGGAGCTGCAAAACCGGCGAGTGTAGTGGAGAGCGCTATCAAGTGTTTGCAGGAAAACAAGCTTGATGAGGCAAGAGAATATTTTGCCCAGGAAGATACCGATGAAACAGAGGCTGTCGAAAAGGTCACAGATGGCACAGAAGAAGATACCGAAGATGCAGTGGGAAATGCATTTTTGGGTGTTATGAATGACTTCGCCAAGGAGCACGCAAAGGACATTACATATGAGATAAAGGATACAAAAGAGGATGGTGATGAGGCTACAGTTACGGTAAAGGTAACATACAAGGATGCCGGCGCTGTCACAAAGCTCGCTTATCAGGATCTGATCGAGCAGTCGGTATCGAGCGCACTTACAACCTCACTTGCCGGAGCCGGCGGAGATATTGATGAAAGTGATATATCTGCAATATTTATAAAATCCTTTGAAAATGCGCAGGATAGTGCGGCTTTTGTGGACAAGTCGGAGAAACTAGAGATATCTTGCAAAAAGGTTGACGGCAAATGGAAGATTAGTGATTCAACAGATCTTTTGAATGTTTACTATGGCAATATTCTTAATACTTTAGAGAAATTGACACCTGATGATTCGGATAGTGATGATGACAACAAGGCTGATACTGAGGCTGACACTGAGGCTGATACTGAGGCTGACACATCTGAGCAGGAAACAACTGACACAGAACCCTCTGAGGCAGAAAGCGATTCAGCAGCGGATAACAGCAGCGATGTCACTACGTATGATACTCCGACCACAGCATCCTATACCACGTGGGATGATACCAGTGAAGTAATTGTTGATATGACATATACCGGAGAAAATAGCAGTGGACAAATGGTAGGAAATTTTACATTTACAATCAATGACAGTGAGGATTCAAGTGATTCACAGCAGATTAGTGGTTCTTTTATTGAAAATGAAGATGGTACAGGAACAATGACGAAAAGCAATGGTCAGACAATGGATTATAGCATATATTGGAGCACGGATCATAATAATATGACGGTAACCGGAGTGGACGGATCATCTACTATTGATTTAATGGATGCTACATGGGCTTATGCCAATGTGGGTTAGTATCGGAAAGTGAGGCAGAATTTGTGTGATGAAATTTTAGATTATTTGTTTTCCAAAGAGGGAGTGTATTCGAAGTCGTATATTCTTGGTGTGGTTGCTCTTTTGATTTCGAGTGCCATGTCGCAAATGTATAGCTACAACACCGCTTTGGCTAAGTGGCTGGCGCTTACTAATCCGGATGTGGAGCTTAGCACTAAGATAGTTATTATATTGTCGGTTGCGGGGGCGCTTTTTGCGCTTGCATCAGGTGTGCGCATATGGAGGCACATTATCAATATGATTTTAGACCATTTGGAATCATGAGCTTAATGTGTTATTACAAATAAATATTAAAATGAAACAACGTATACTCTTCTTAATCTATTATTTTTAACGAGATTAAGAAGAGTATATTTGCATTTTGACTCATTTTTGGCAGAAAATGCAGTTATACTTTACTTAAAGTGTATAAAAAACAGAGATTAAGAAGAGTATAACGATATATATTTTATTGGTGGAGGTGCAAGAAAAGATCTGTTGACAAGTGAATAATAATAGCATTAAATAAAAGTACGAAAAAACATACGATTTTTTGTACGGAAATGAGGTGTTAAATATGTTAGCAGTAAAGAGCATGGATGTAAGAGAAAATTTTAAATCGTTATGTGATAAGGTTTTCAGAGGAGAAACATTGATTGTATCAAGACCAAAGAATGAAAACATAGTGATGATGTCGGAATCTGAATACAATGAGATTATGAAAGCCAAGAGAAATGCTGAATACCTTACTATGCTGGATAAATCTATGGCTGAAGCCGAAGCAGGTGGTTTTATTACAAAGACAGTGGATGAGTTAGGAGCATACGAATAATGAATGTTGTATTTACTCCGCTTTCTTTTTACTCAATAAGCTCATTATCTAAGAGAATATTATAACAGGGCATAAAAATAAAATATTAAAAACCCCATAAATTCCTGTTGACAGATAGGGATTCATGGGGTATATTTATATCAACAATTAATTCATACAAATACAGTATGAATATAGGAGATTAAAACAAAGCATTAACATTACAATGGCATCAAGGAGGACACAAACATGTCAAACATTTATCAGGGAACATTAGGACTTATTGGAAATACACCGCTCGTAGAGCTTACACACGTAGAGAAGGCATACGGACTTGAGGCAAGACTTCTTGCAAAGCTTGAGTACTTCAACCCGGCAGGATCAGTAAAGGATAGAATCGCAAAAGAGATGATCGAGCAGGCAGAGAGAGACGGAAAGCTCAAGCCGGGCTCAACAATTATCGAGCCAACATCAGGAAATACAGGAATCGGACTTGCAGCAATCGCAGCAGCAAAGGGATATAAGATTATCATCGTTCTTCCTGAGACAATGTCCATCGAGAGAAGAAACATCATCAAGGCATATGGCGCAGAGCTCGTGCTTTCAGACGGTACAAAGGGTATGAAGGGAGCCATCGCCAAGGCAGAGGAGCTTCATGAGCAGATTCCTGACAGCTTTATCCCGGAGCAGTTTGAGAACCCTGCAAACCCGGAGGCACACAGAAAGACAACAGGTCCTGAGATCTGGAACGATACAGACGGACAGGTAGATGCATTCGTAGCCGGAGTTGGAACAGGCGGAACAATCACAGGAACAGGTGAGTACTTAAAGAGTAAGAACCCTGATGTAAAGATTGTCGCAGTAGAGCCTGAGACATCAGCAGTGCTTTCAACAGGAAAAGCCGGAGCACACAAGATTCAGGGAATCGGGGCAGGCTTCGTGCCAAACACATTAAATACAGAGGTATATGATGAGATTATCCCTGTATCAAATGAGGCAGCCTTCGAGTACGGCAAGATTATCGCAAAAGAGGAGGGTGTACTTGTAGGTATTTCTTCAGGAGCAGCTCTCTATGCAGCAATCGAGGTAGCCAAGAGACCTGAGTTCAAGGGCAAGACAGTCGTAGCACTTCTTCCTGACAGCGGAGACAGATACTACTCAACAGATCTTTTCAAAGACTAATGAAGTATATTATGATAGCGAAAAAGACACCCTTGCGGTGTCTTTTTTGCATATAATTCAATTGATTCTTAAAAATACCATAAACTTTTTTCTTTTTTTTGATTCTCAGCTTATTATTTACATTTTTTGGTTTTGGAGTTATGAATATTTAGGGATAATATATTAGTTATATCTTGATAAAAATGCCAAAAAGGGATAATATATTAGCATGATTAACTTATATCAAAAAACATGGATAGAAATAAATAACGACATTGCACAAAAGATAGTACGTTTGCGCAAAAGAAAGAAAATCACTCAAAAGCAATTAGCTGCAAGGTCAGGTGTAAGTCTTGGTTCACTTAAGCGATTTGAGCAGAGCGGCGAGATATCCCTGCAATCTTTGACCAAAATTGCTATAGCTCTTGATGTGGAGAACGAACTTGAAGACTTGTTTAATAATGTGCCTTTTGCGTCTATCGAGGAGGTAATTAATGAACAGACTAAATAAGCTGGAAGTCTTTTATCATGAAAGACTCGTCGGAACGATTGCTTTGTACCAAAATCGTCTGGCTGCGTTTGAGTATGACAGTAACTGGCTGGCAAATGGATTTTCCATAAGCCCTTTTTCACTGCCTTTGGAGAAAAAAGTTTTTATACCAAAGATAGATCCGTTTGAGGGACTTTTTGGCGTTTTTGCAGATAGTCTGCCTGATGGATGGGGCAGATTGTTGGTTGATAGACTTATGAAGAAAAATGGCATAAATCCACATGAGATAGGCAGCCTTGAGAGACTAGCGATTGTAGGAAACTCAGGAATGGGGGCTTTAACCTACCAGCCTGTTATAACAATGGAAAAAAATCACGATGAGAAATCGTTGGATGAAATTGCATTGGAATGTGAAAAAATATTGAGCACAGAGACTTGCGATAATCTGGACTTTCTGTTTTCTAAGGGAGGCTCTTCCGGTGGAGCCAGACCTAAGATACTTACAAAGGTAGATGGAGAGGATTGGATCATCAAATTCCCGTCATCTTATGATAGCAAAGATATAGGCAGACAGGAATATGATTATGCAATGTGTGCCAAAGAATGTGGAATAGCAATGGAAAATGTAAGATTATTTTCCTCTGAGCGCACGAAAGGATATTTTGGAACGAAGAGATTTGACCGTACTAATGACTCAAAAAGCAGAAGGATTCACATGATATCCGTTTCCGGGCTTTTAGAAACATCTCACAGAATACCAAATCTTGATTATGATATTCTGATGCAGCTTACACTCCAGCTTACCAAATCTATGGAAGAATGTGAAAAATTGTATAGACTTATGTGTTTTAATGTGTATGCGCATAACAGGGATGACCATTCGAAGAATTTTACTTATCTGTATGATGAAGATGAATGTAGCTGGAAATTGTCACCGGCGTATGACCTCACCTACAGTAATTCAATCGGTGGAGAGCATGCTACCACGGTAAATGGAAATGGTGTAAATCCGGAACTGGATGATATTCTCGCGGTTGCCCAAAAAATTGGATTAAATATGACAATGGCAAGGAAAACCGCACTGAATATAAGAGATTGTGTTAGTGAAATGCTTGGGGAGTATCTATAGTGCAGTGATAATATGTTATCACCTATAAATACCCATTTTCCATTATAACTATATTCTATAATGGAAAATGGATATTTTTTTACTCTATTCCTAATTCGAAAAATGACGTATCTTCAGATGAATGCCCCTCTCATCAGCAATCTGCTGGCAGGTCTTTATATCCTCCTCGGGGAGTACATCCACGATAGAAAGCTGTGTATGCTTGATCATGCGGTTGCATTCCTTGGCAAAATCCAGCATAGCCTCATAAGCATTGTCAAAGGTTGGTCTCGTGACCTTATTGTATTCCTCGGCATTTATTTGTGATATTTGCATAAACCTCTTTCTTGTATGTATAGATTATATCAGCCATTACTTAGTCTCCTCCAATGTGAAAAATCTTCTTGTCCAACCGGGTTCTCCTTTGTGTTGTGCTAAGCATGACTTAAGAGCTCAATTGATAATCCGATAAATTTTCTGCAAAGGGTGATAAGAATCACATAAACATCACATCAGCTCCCGCAAAAACTTCTCGAAATTCACTCCGTCATTCGGTGCGGTGTCATCATTCATGGTATCTGCGATGCTGTCATACAGGAATTTTCCGGCGCGCTCTGCAGCCTCCTCTGTGGAAAATCCGTTCAGCCTGCTTCCACATATAACAGATGCAAACAGATCTCCTGTGCCGGAAAAGCTCACGTCGAAAAAGTGTGATCTGTGGGTTGTGGTGCCGTTTGCGGTAGTCACGAGATTGTATATAAAGGGTGCCTTGTCATCCCTGCATTTGATGCCGGTGATGATTACATCCTGATTTTTGCCGGACAGGTCTCGCAGCTTCTCGCTTATCTGTGTCGCAAGCGGCAGAAGCACATCCTTTCTAGTGTCGCTGTAAACCTTTTCGATATCATAGTCTGCCAAAAGGCATGCCTCGGTCAGATTTGGTGTGATGACATCGGCCTTTCTGGAAAGCGCCTTCATGCCATCTAAAAGAGCGGCAGAGTATATGCTGTAGGTTCTGCCGTCATCGCCCATCACAGGGTCTACGAGCAGCATCGTGTTTTCCTCATAAAATACAGCCAAAAAATCCATAAAAAGCTCAATCTGCTTTGAGCCTGTCATGAAACCGCTGTAAATGCCGTCAAAATGGGCATTATTTTTCTGCCAGTTGTCGATGTAGTCCTTAATCATGGCTGTCAGGTCTGTGCATTTATGATATTCATATCCTGTCTGGTTTGTCAGCACTGCTGATGCCATGGGACAGCACTGTACGCCCTGCGCGGACAGTACCGGAATTGCGGCGGTCAGAGAGCATTTTCCAAAGCCGGACAAATCGTTAAAAACGGCTGCTTTCTTCATATATCCTCCAAATGTTTTAATTACTTAATCTTCTATGTTTATCTGCGGTTGTACACTTGTGGTGTGGCATACGCTTGATTTACTCCCGCTAGGCCAAGGAATTATGAAAGCGTATGTCACAGGTGACTGCCACACCGCAAGTGTACCGCCATTAACAAAATATAGGATAAGTATACATGCGTCTGACCATATTTCTATGACCAGAAAGATAAAAAAATAAATGCCAGATAAAATGTTTTTGAAAAAGAACGCTGTCTGTGATATTATAGATGTGTGTGTAAATACGGAGGTAAAAGCATGTTTCAAAAGAAACAGATTATATATAGTGAAACCCTTGGCGTATGTGTGGTTGACAACATAGTACCGCTTGCGGCATCTAAGAGAGAAAAGGCGGTGCCATACTATGTGCTGAAGCCTGTGTTTGAGGACAAGGTGTCATATATACCGGTAGAGCATCACCGGGTGGTACTGCGTGATATGTTCACCAGAGAAGAAGCTCTAAAGCTTAAGGAAACTGAGCAGTATGAGAAGGATAAGCACCTTAGGCAGGCAGTTGACTATGTACTGGACAAGGTGGCTATAAAATAAAATTACAAAAAGGAGGACTGGATTACATGGGACAGCAGCATGCAATACACAAATTTGTGCTGGGAACCAAGGACTTTGATGATAAGCAGTCAGAGTTCATGTACGATAGAGGCTGGTACAGCATCACGGATATAGTAGATGAGGAGAAAAATATCATCTACAAGTCAAGAAATGCCCAGGAGGCATATCTTAAGTGGAATATCTATATCGGCAGGAAAAAGGAACGCCTCACACCTGAGGAGAGGAAGAGGCAGCGTGAAGAGTGCTATGAGAAAAAGAGAGAACAAAACAGAGAGCACCACAGGATATAGGAGAGCATTATGGGCATTTTTAACATAGACAACAAATTTTTCAGAGCATTAAACAAACTGGTAGATATGGTTATTTTGAGCTTTTGCTGGATCATATCATGCATACCTGTTTTTACAATAGGAGCGGCATCCACAGCACTTTACGATACATCGCGCCGTGTCATCCATCGCGATGAGGGCTATGTGTGGAGAGGCTACTGGCATGCGTTTAAGGTAAATTTCAAGCAGGCCACCAAGGCATGGCTGGTACAGCTTATAATACTTATCGTGCTTTTGGGAGATATTTATATTACATGGTCAGGTCTTAAGACAGGCAATCAGTGGGGAAACTTCTCCATCGTGTTCATCATAATGGCACTTATCGCCGCAGCCTGGGTCATATACACATCAGCGTATATTTCACGATTTGAGCAGATCACAAAGATAACCCTTAAGAATACAATGCTCATTCTTATCGCCAACCTGCCGTGGACATTACTTGTCATAGTGATACTTGTGGTATCACTTATACTTGTATGGATTCTTATTCCACTCATTTTCATACTTCCTGCCGGCGCAGCACTCACCTATGAGTTTATTTTTGAGCGTATTTTCAGAAAGCTCATGCCTGAGGAGGACAGGCTACGCGAGGAGGAGAAGGATAAGGAGTACAGGGATTAGTATAATAAAAGACAATCATAATATTGCATAAGGAGGAAGCAGCAATGAAGAAAATTGGAATGCTTACCAGCGGAGGAGACTGCCAGGCACTTAACGCAGCCATGAGAGGTGTGGTAAAGGCGCTGGCACACAATATCGACGAGCTTGAGATTTACGGCTTTGAGAACGGGTACAAGGGACTCATATATGAGAACTACAGAATACTCACATCAAAGGATTTTTCGGGCATCCTGACAAAGGGCGGCACAATACTCGGCTCATCAAGACAGCCTTTTAAGCTTATGAGAATGCCGGATGAGAACGGACTGGACAAGGTCGCAGCCATGAAAAACACATACAAGAAGCTTGGTCTTGACTGCCTCGTTATCCTGGGCGGAAACGGCACACAAAAGACAGCCAATCTTCTCAGGGAAGAGGGACTTAATGTCATTCATCTGCCAAAGACAATCGACAATGATATCTACGGCACAGATGTGACCTTTGGCTTCCAGAGCGCAATCAATATAGCTACAGATGCAATCGACTGCATCCACACCACAGCAGCATCCCACAACCGTGTATTTATCGTTGAGGTTATGGGCCACAAGGTAGGCTGGCTTACACTGTATGCAGGTGTTGCGGGCGGTGCAGACATCATTCTGCTTCCTGAGATACCATACGATATTGACAAGGTCGTAGATGCCATTCACAAGAGAACAAAGGAGGGCAAGGGCTTTACCATTCTTGCAGTAGCAGAGGGAGCCATCTCCAAGGAGGATGCAGCCCTTTCCAAAAAGGAATACAAGAAGAAGCTTGCAAAGAGCAAATACCCGTCAGTATCATACGAGGTTGCAGACCGCATCAGCGAAAGACTCGGTCTTGAGGTCAGAGTGGCAGTTCCGGGACATACACAGCGAGGCGGAAGCCCATGCCCTTACGACAGAGTGCTTTGTACACGTCTTGGCTCAGCAGCAGCAAAGGCCATCATGGATGAGGATTACGGCTGCATGATAGCCATGGTAAACGGACAGACAAAGAAGGTTCCGCTTGCCGACGTAGCAGGAAAGCTTAAGACTGTAGATCCAAAGAGCCAGATGATCAAGGAAGCAAAGCGCACCGGTATCTGCTTCGGAGATTAAGCAGCAATATTAGATATAAGGAAGGTGAAAAGGTGTGTCTTATCAGGCCCTATACCGTAAGTTCCGTCCACAGGAGTTCGAGGACGTAAAGGGACAGGAACACATTGTAACAACACTGAAAAATCAGATAAAAGCTGACAGAATAGGGCATGCCTATTTATTTTGCGGTACGAGAGGTACAGGAAAGACCACTGTGGCCAAGATATTTGCAAAGGCAGTCAACTGTGAGCACCCTGTAAACGGAAGCCCGTGTGGCGAATGTCCATCGTGCAGGGCAATCACTGAGGGCTCATCCATGAATGTCATAGAGATAGATGCAGCGTCCAACAACGGCGTGGACAATATCAGACAGATTCGTGAGGAGGTCACATACCGCCCGACAGAGGGCAGGTACAAGGTCTATATCATCGACGAGGTTCACATGCTTTCGGCGGGAGCCTTCAATGCACTTTTAAAAACACTTGAGGAGCCGCCGAGCTACGTTATATTTATACTGGCGACCACCGAGGCACACAAGATACCGATTACTATCCTGTCCAGATGCCAGCGCTATGATTTCCACAGGATTTCCATAGATACGATTGCATCCAGACTCAGCGATTTGATGGAGCAGGAGCAGGTGGAGGTCGAGGAACGCGCCATAAGGTACGTGGCCAAGGCAGGAGACGGTTCTATGAGGGATGCGTTAAGTCTCCTTGACCAGTGCATTGCTTTCCATCTGGGTGAGAAGCTCACCTATGAAAATGTGCTCGAGGTGCTTGGAGCGGTGGACACAGAGGTGTTTTCAAGGCTCTTAAGGCGCATACTCGACGAGGATGTGACAGGCGCCATCCGCATACTGGGCGAGCTCATAGATGAGGGCAGGGAGCTGTCGCAGCTTGTCAATGATTTCACCTGGTATATGAGGAATCTGTTGCTTTTGCAGAGCTCCGACGATATGGAAGAGGTGCTCGACATCTCAAAGGACAATCTTGAGGCGCTTAAGGAAGAGGCAGCACTTGTAAAGCCTGAGACACTCATCAGGTATATCAGGGTATTTTCCGAGCTGTCCAGCCAGGTAAAGTTTGCATCGCAAAAGCGTATTATGGTCGAGATAGCCATAATAAAGCTGTGCAGGCCGCAGATGGAAAAGAGCTATGATTCGGTGCTTGACCGCATAAACAGCATAGAGAAAAAGCTTGAAAAGGGTATACCTGTAGCGGCACAGGCTGCGCAGACACAGGATATGCAGCAGGCCGCAGCAAGCGAGCCTATAGTGAAAAATGAGCTTCCCAAAGCAATACCGCAGGATATCTCAGAGCTCATGAAGCACTGGAAATCCATACTTTCGGAGATGGGAGCAACATCAAAGGTTTATCTGAACAAGGCTGTGACATCGCTGGGCAATTCCTCTGACCTGATTTTAATGTTTGATGATGAGAATGCATATGAGTATCTCTCTGAAAACCGTGCAGGCTGTATGGATACGCTGGCTTCGCTTATAGAAAAGCGCATAGGCAAAAAAGTCGAGGTGACGGTCAAGAAAAATAATTCCGCAGTCAGCGCAAAGGAAGCGGTTGTGGACTTGACAGATATGATAAATTTTGATATAGAGGAAGAAAACTAAGTTATAAACAGGGCTGGGATTAGCCCATTAAAAACAAGGAGGACGCCAGAATGGCAAGAAGAGGTGGATTCCCTGGAGGAATGCCGGGAAACATGAACAATCTTATGAAACAGGCGCAGAAGATGCAGCGTCAGATGGAGGAGGCTCAGAAGCAGCTTGAGGATGCTGAGGTTACAGCAAAGGCAGGCGGCGGAGCAGTCGAAGTCACTGTTTCTGGAAAAAAGGAAATCACAAAGGTCAAATTATCTGAGGAGGTAGTGGATCCTGATGATATTGAGATGCTCGAGGATCTCATCATGGCAGCAACCAATGAGGCACTTCGCCAGATTGATGAGCAGTCACAGGCATCTATGTCCAAAATTACCGGTGGCCTGGGTGGCGGTCTGTTTTAATGGATTTTTACAGCAGTGAGATATCAAAATTAATAGAGGAGCTGTCACAGCTTCCGGGAATCGGAGCCAAGACAGCGCAGAGACTGGCATTTCATATCATAAATATGCCAAAGGAGCAGGCAAAATCGCTCTCTGATGCCATAATCGATGCGAAGGAGCATGTCAGATACTGTAAATGCTGCTATACACTCACAGATGACGAGCTATGCCCCATCTGCAAGGATGCGGCAAGAGACCACAAGACCATCATGGTTGTTGAGAATACGAGGGATCTTGTGGCATACGAAAAGACCGGTAAATATGAGGGCGTGTATCATGTGCTGGGTGGCGCAATTTCACCCATGCTTGGCATAGGTCCTGCGGATATTCGTCTTAAGGAGCTCATGGTTCGCCTTGAAAAAGACGTAGACGAGGTCATTATAGCGACCAATTCAAGCCTGGAGGGCGAGACTACGGCCATGTATATCAGCAAGCTCATCAAGCCTACAGGCATCAAAGTGACACGAATCGCGAGCGGAGTTCCCGTAGGAGGCGATTTGGAATATATTGACGAGGTGACCCTGCTTAGGGCGCTTCAGGGAAGAACAGAGATATAAATGATAGAAGGAGACATCATGAACAATCTTGAACTTGAGAAGATGGCGAATGAAATTCGCAAGGACATTGTGACAGCAGTTCACAGTGCCAAATCCGGACATCCGGGTGGATCACTTTCATCAGCAGATATTTTTACATATCTGTATTTTGAGGAGATGAATGTAGACCCTGCCAATCCTAAATGGGAGGACAGGGATCGTTTCGTGCTCTCAAAGGGACACGTAGCACCGGGACTTTACTCTACTCTCGCAGAGAAAGGATATTTTCCAAAGGAGGATTTAAAGACACTCCGTCATACAGGCTCATATCTGCAGGGACATCCTGATATGAAGCACATCCCTGGCATTGATATGTCAAGCGGCTCGCTCGGACAGGGCGTATCTGCCGCAGTAGGAATGGCTGCAGCAGGAAAATATGACAAGAAGGATTACCGTGTATACACACTCACAGGAGATGGCGAGATTCAGGAGGGACAGATATGGGAGGCAGCCATGTGGGCAGGTCACCGCAAGCTCGATAATCTCGTAGTCATCGTTGACAACAACAACCTCCAGATAGATGGCTCTGTTGAGGACGTATGCTCGCCATACCCAATCGACAAGAAGTTTGAGGCATTCAATTTCCACGTAATCAACATTGATGGCAACGATTTCGACCAGATCAGGGCAGCATTCAAGGAGGCTCGTGAGACAAAGGGCATGCCTACAGCCATTATCGCAAAGACTGTAAAGGGCAAGGGCGTATCATTCATGGAAAATGCCGCAGGATGGCATGGAAAGGCTCCAAATGACGAGGAGTATGAAATCGCAATGGCAGACTTAGAAAAGGCAGGTGAAGCATTATGTCAGAAGTAAAGAAAATCGCTACAAGAGATAGCTACGGAAACGCACTCGTAGAGCTTGGAAAAGCACACGATGACCTTATTGTACTTGATGCTGACCTGGCAGGTGCCACAAAGACCTGTATATTCCAGAAAGAGTTTCCTGAGCGTCACTGGGACTGCGGAATCGCAGAGTGCAATATGACAGGTATCGCAGCAGGACTTGCTACATGCGGCAAGGTGCCTTTTATCAGCTCATTTGCCATGTTTGCAGCAGGCAGAAACTATGACCAGGTAAGAAATTCAATCGGATATCCTCATCTCAATGTCAAGATAGGTGCCACACATGCAGGAATCTCTGTAGGTGAGGACGGAGCTACACATCAGTGCCTCGAGGACCTTTCACTCATGAGAGAAATCCCGGGCATGGTTGTAATAAACCCATCAGACGATGTGGAGGCAAGAGCCGCAGTAAAGGCAGCATACGACCATGTGGGTCCTGTATACCTTAGATTCGGCAGACTTGCAGTGCCTGTAATCAACGACACACCGGACTACAAGTTTGAAATCGGAAAGGGTATCGTACTCAAGGAAGGCAAGGATGTATCTATATTTGCAACAGGACTTGAGGTATCAGAGACACTTGAGGCAGCAAAAATGCTCGCAGCAGACGGCATAGATGCTGAGGTTATCAATATCCATACAATCAAGCCAATCGACAGAGAGCTGATTGTTAAATCTGTATCAAAGACAGGCAAGGCAGTCACAGTAGAGGAGCACTCTATCAATGGAGGACTCGGAAGTGCTGTGGCAGAGGTACTCTGTGAGGAACAGCCTGCAAAGCTTCTGCGTATCGGTGTAGAGGACCGCTTCGGCGAGTCAGGACCGGCAGTGGAGCTTATCCACAAGTATGGGCTGGATGCAGAGGGCATCTACAGTAAAGTAAAGAATTATATGAAGTAGTGGAGTATGAGCTTCGCACTTGGAGGCTGTGTTCACCGGTGCAGCGTACAGTATATTCCTCAGAAAAAATATGAAGTCAGCCGCAGGATTTCGTGTGGATAGCGTGTTGAATGAGTTTAGTCATTCTTGCTATTTTACATAATGGAACCCTGCGGCAGTTCATATTGTTTCTTCGGAACATGCTGTATGCTTTCCGGTGGTATGTAGTTTGTTGAGTGCGAAGCATTTTACTTCTTCATATGGGAAAAGTCGGGCGCATGGGTTCATGCGTCCTTTTTTCATTAGTGATTAACTAAATAATTTGACAGTGTACTGACGGATTATGTGTAATTGGTAAATTATTTTTGGGGATGCGGCTTGACGGCTATTTTAAGTGTGATTTATGGCATTTAATACAATATATATTTATAATCGCATAATATTGCATAAATTTACAATCTGCAAGTGCTATGCTGACCGAAAAAGGAGGCTGGCATGATAGATATTGTGACGAACAACGTCAGACAGATTGGCACACCGGCGGATGAGGGCCGGGTTTACATATCGGAGAAAGCGTACAAGCGCATAAAGACAGAGGGCTTTAAGGATAAAGAGGTTTTTGTACTTATGGGACATACGGAGAGCAGCGGAGGCAGGTATGCCACATTTGTGGAGGCGGCGATTGCAGTATATGATATGGAGTTTGACAAAAATGCGCCTCTTTGGACCAACAAGGTATGGAGCAGAGTGTTTGCGGAGATAAAGAAAAGCTACGAGGAGCTGATTATTGTCGGATGGGCATTCAGGCAGGAGGATTTTCCGGCTGAGCCAACACCAATGCTTGAAAATATACACAGGGAGCACTTTGGCGGTGCTCATCAGCTTATGTTCCTTTTGAACAGGACCGAGCATGAGGAAAACTTCTTTATCAAAAAGAATAATCATCTGAAGAAAAAGACAGGATTTTTTGTATATTACCGCATGAATGAGCATTGTGATAGTGCTGACAGCTATAATGAAACTGACACCTGTAATAAAACCTACAGCTATAGTAATGCAAACAACAATAATAAAATCGACAGTTATAGTAATGCCGATGACAATAATAAAAGCAGCAGCCGTTATGAGGACACTGACACAGTGGCCAAAAGCAACTACAGCCGGATACATAGAAGAGCTTCGGCAGACGACAGAATCAATGTGTCGTTTCCTGAGGAATTTGGCAGCATATCGAAAGAACGCGGCCGGTACAGAAAAGCCATGGAGGCAGGAAAAGAACCGCGCAAGGGTTCACTTACATCTGTAGTGATGATTGCAGCGATAGCAGTGCTTATAGTGCTTATCGGGCTTAAAGCCGGCGCTGGAATGAGCGGAACAATAGACAAAAAGGAGACACTTCCTGCCATGTCCACAGAAGAAGATTTAATTCCAGTGGAAAAAATATCCGGTGAATGGTATACTGACAAGTAACAAATACTTTGGAAGTAGAACAAAAGGATAAGATTATGGCACAGAGAGCAGACTTTAAAACTGTCGAGACCGATTTGGACGAGCTCGAGGAGAAAATACGAAAGCACAGAAGAAAAATAGCAAAAAGAATAATAATAGTCGTGGCAGCAGTCGTGGCTTTATTTCTTATAGTATGGTTGTGGATGGCGCTACGCACCTACAAGTCCTTTGACGTCAAAAACAGCGTGGAGCAGAAGGACAAGAGTGCGGTGTCGTTCGTGGATTTCTGCGGAGCGGTAGTGGAGTACAGCAATGATGGCGTATTGTATACAGACTCAGACGGAAACCGTATATGGAACCAGGCATTTGAGATGTCATCGCCACAGGTAGTCACATGTAAAAGCTATATGACCATCTATGACAAGGGTGGAACAGAGCTGTATATTATGGACAAAAAAGGCATAAAAAAGCAGATAAGTACATCACTGCCTATAATCAAAGCATGCATAGCCGGACAGGGAACAGTGGCGGTGCTTGTAAACGAAGATAAAAATTACTATGTAAAGCTGTATGACACAAGCGGAAAGGAGCTTGCCAGTGGAGAATTTTTTGGCGAGCAGAAGAACATTCCTGTCGATATAGCACTCTCATATGACGCTAAAAAGCTTGCCGTCGATATGATAGATTTATCAAATGGAAAAACAGACAGTGTGATAGCATTTTACAACTTTGGTTCAGTAGGACAGAATGAGATTGACAACAACGTGGGCACATACAAATACGAGGATCAGTTGATTCCTGAGATAGCATACGTGTCCGACAACAAAATGATAGCGGTATCCGACAAAAACATCATGGTATTTGACGGAAGCCAGAAGCCGAAGCTAAAGCAGAAAATAAAGCTGGAAAAACAGATAGACAGCGTATTTTATAACAACAAATATATAGGAGTAGCATACTCCAACAACGATAAAAAATGCACCAGTCATATTAAACTGTATGATTTTAACGGTAAAATGCTCATGGAAAATGATACGTCAATAGCATACCGGAATATAGAATTTGACAGCAATAATGAGGTATGTGTGACCGGCGAAACCGCGTGTGAAATATACACCATACACGGAGTGAAAAAATTTTACCATACCTTCGACCAGAAATTGTATAAGGTAATGTATAAATCAGGCATTAATAACTATATATTCATATATGAAGGGGCGATGGACGAGGTGAGGCTCAAATGAATTGGTTATTAATAGTAGTGATATGCATAATTGCATGGAATGCAGTGAGAGGATACACAAGAGGACTCCTTCGCGTAGTGTATTCACTTGCAGCCTGTATACTGATGCTCACAGCGTCAACCATGGCAGCCCCATATGTCAGGGATAATATATTATCGCAGACAGGGATAGAGTCTGTCATATGCAGTAATATCGAAAAACAAATAGCTGTACAGGGACAGAAAGCCACGGGCGATTTTAATATGGCAAACATATTGCTGCAGAAATCCGGGGCATACGACTCAATATCCATGCAGCTTACCAATGCCATCATGACAGGACTATCATTTTTTATAGTAATCTTTTTGCTTGGAATAGTGGAGTACTTTGTCCGCAGACTAATACGAAAAATAGAAAGAGTGCCGGTTATAAGTACCGTAAACAGGGTTGCCGGCTTTGGCGTAGGTTTTATAAAAGGAATAGTTATAGTATGGCTGCTCCTTGCGCTCATATCATTGTTAGCCACATCAGAAGCAGGACAGACAATGACACTATATATAAATGATTCCCTGATGCTTAAGTATCTGTATGAAAACAACCCGGTCATGAAGCTGATAGAAAATATACTGTAGCTTAAACCGGTGTAATAATGCATAAAAGAGAAAAGTACATAAGCAATAAATGGTATGTGGATAAGTATGTAAATACAATATATAGTTGTGTAAAAACAATGAGAAAAAAATATATATAAAAATATAAAAAATGTGTTGACTTTATGTGACACAGATGATATTATATCAAAGCTGACTCGCGGGACACATTGAGTTGTAGAGCTTGTGAGTTACATTTTACAAACATAACTTTATAGATACTGCTTTGAAAATAAGTTGAAAAAGTTATGAAAAAAGTTCTTGACAAATGCAAAACATTTTGATAGAATAAACAAGCTGTCGCAAGACAGAGAACTTAAAACAAAGTTCAAAAAATAAAAAAGTGCTTGACAAACGAACAGCGATTTGATAGAATAAACAAGCTGTCACAAGAGAGCAAAACAAAGAACATTGATAACTGAAC
>ONHG01000002.1 GCA_900317585.1 uncultured Lachnospiraceae bacterium
ACCCACAGCATTTATTTTTTGACCTGTCAAGGATGGCGGCAGGATGGCGATAACCTAAAACATTGGGGCTAAACCCATAAGAAAAATGATTGACCCTTTATTTAAGTAACTATCAGGAGTATAACATCATGAATCGAGTAGTTAAATTTTTAAAAGAAGCAGAGACATATTATTTGGCAACAGTAGAAGGTAACCAGTCAAGGGTAAGACCTTTTGGAACAGCACACATTTTTGAAGGCAAGCTGTATATTCAGACTGGAAAGGTAAAGGATGTTTCAAAGCAGATTCACGCAAACCCGAAGGTAGAAATCTGTGCATTTAAAAATGGCGAGTGGCTTCGTGTAGCCGGAGAACTTGTAGAAGATGACAGAAGAGAAGCAAGACAGTCTATGCTCGATGCTTATCCATCTTTACAGAATATGTACTCAGCAGATGATGGAAATACCGAGGTATTTTATTTTAAAAATGCGACAGCTACATTTTCATCATTTTCACATGAGCTGGAAGTAGTGAAGTTTTAATGACTAAGGATGAATGGTATCGGCAGTTATTTGAGCGACTGGATAATTCCAAGTTCCGAAGCAGTTTTCATCTGAAGCAGAAGTTACGCGCTATTACTATATTCGAATTTAGTTTATATGAATCAAAGCAAAAAGCTCAAAAAGGAGAGATTATTCATGGTTTTATTGGTTGTAGATGCACAGAATGGTATCGTGGATGAACGCTTATATGAGTTCAGAAAGTTTGTTGGTAATATCAAAAAGCTGATTGGAGCAGCTCGAGAACAAGGCATAGAAGTTATTTATGTACAGCATGATGATGGACCTGATACCGGATTCTCTATCGGGGATGATGAGTTTGAGGTTTATTCCGAGTTTCAACCGATGCCTGATGAAAAACGGTTTATCAAGTCCGTATGCAGTGCGTTCAAAAAAGAGAGTGGTCTGCTTGAGTATCTGACTGCAAAGGAAGAAAAAGACGTGATGATTTGTGGCATTATGACTGATTTCTGTATCAATGCCACGGTAGAGGCTGGTTTTGAGCATGGCTTACACATGATTGTTCCTGCCTATGCAAATTCTACGCAGGACAATGAGTACATGACTAGGGAACAGGCTTACCATTACTATAATGAATTTCTCTGGCCTGAACGATATGCCGACTGCGTACCAATGGACAGGGCATTGGAATTACTCAAAAAATGATATAGCGTAAACGGTCTTTGCTGAATACCTTTGTTACCGAAATACATTACATAAACTTCAAGATTATGTTGCAGTAAATTCAATAAATCAGTATCATATATTTATACATACAAACAGCGTAGAAGTTTTAAAATATGAATGCGGAATAAAACAGAGGATAAGAGGATATGAAGAACGATGAACCGGAGATAAAACCGGCATATAAAAATCCTTTAATGGAGCATTACGAGTGTGATGGCCAGATAAACATGTTCAGGTATCTGGATAAATAATCTCGTTTATTTGAAGAGGCTGGATAAAAAATGCAGATATTTGTAGACGCAGACGCATGCCCGGTAGTGGACATAGTAGAGTCAATTGCAGAAAAATATAATATAAAAACAACTCTCCTGTGTGATACAAACCATGTCCTGTACTCAGATTACAGCGAAGTGATAGTGGTTGGTGCAGGAGCAGATGCAGTGGATTACAAGTTTATAAGCCTTTGCCACAGGGGAGATATCATTGTATCACAGGATTATGGAATTCCTTTGTAATGCTCATTGCCAAGGAACCGGTGGTATGTGCTCTTTGAACAGGCGATATCCTGTTTCTTGGAGCCAAGATAGCGGTACAGGTTGCATCCCTGAAAAACCATCAGCAGAAGGAATTGGAATATTTCAAAAGCTGTGCGTTTTTCATTAGAGGATTCGCCCTTAAGCTTGCGGCTGTCCTTGCGTATACCGCAGCGTGACAGTATCCCGCTTATATCAAGATCCTTGATGGAGGCAATAAAACTCACGTTAAGTTCGTAATTGGGGTTTTCTTTTGTTTCATTATGCTGTATAATAAGATCAGGCACTCCTTTCGGTGTGATTTGTATTTTTTGCTGATCTTATTATACCAAAAGTCAGTGCCTTTTTGTTGCCAAGACACCATTTTTATGTGTAATTTTTACAATGTTTATAGGGATTTTCATCGGAAATTCTTATGGGAAGTTTGAGTATGGTATAGATAGAAAAAAAGGAAGGAGCTATACACATGAAAAAACTGAAATTGGAAGAAATACTGGAAGGAATTGAGGACAGCCGCCGTGAAAATAGTGTGATGTATCGCTGTACGAGATATTGTTCGTTATGATCATCGCCATTATGTGCGGTGCGACAAGTTATGTGAAAACCAAATTGAAGTCATACCTGCTGGAGATTCCCATAGCACGGCACTCTATAAACTACTACTTTATTTATGCGAGGTAAAAATGCAGAAGTTAGATTTTTTACGAAACAAGTTAAAGCGGTCATCCATTGTTGTGATTGGAATAGGCATTATAACGCTTCTGGCGGTTGCCTTTTTGCTGATAAAAAGCAATCAAAGCAAAAAGTCAACCATGGCACTTCCATTGGCTGTAGCATTTCAAGGTGGTTACAAAATTGATGACGGGGAATGGCACCCCATAATCGAAGGAGAACATATTTCTGCATTGCAGGGCGATGTTACGCTGCGGGGAATGTTTCAGCTTATGTCACCGGACAGGTCAGAAACCATAGGCGGTCTTTCTAATGGGACACCAATTGCTTTGTATTTTAATCACATAGGAGCAACCATACATGTTCCCGGACAGGAACCGCATGTTTGTGACATTGAGAATCCTGAGTTTGACGACAGTGCTTGTGGAAAAATATGGGCGGAATACTATTATACAGGAACGGAAACAGATACAATTGAAATTGTCTTGAAAAACAATCACAATTTTGGAAATGAAAACGCAGTAGACGACTTCCTGGATTCCATGTATATTTATGGAGGAGAGGGTGGCGTTGTCTTCAAAGAAGCGATAAAATACGAAGGGGATTTTGAAAGAACACTCGGTATTGTGGCAATGGTCATATCATTTGTGATTCTTGGCGTTTCCCTGTTCTCCTCTTTGATGCGTATCCCCAAAAATGAGATCATGTGGATGATAGGTTTCATGATGCTTTTTGGCGGAGGATATTTTATATTGGAGTCACCGCATATTTCATTATGGAATGACCACTACCGATTCAATACAATTGCATCAGAGCTATGTATGATGCTCTATATGTTGAGTATGACTGTTTTTGTTGTGGAGTGCCTTAGCAAAAAGGTAAAAAACATTGGGTCTGTTCTGACTGGAGTTTCATGGGTGATCCTGGCAATCATAATGGGCATATCTTTTTTTGGCAGTATTGGAATTTACGATACCAATCTGGCATGGTCAGTATCACAGTCTTTGATTACCCTGATTTTGCTTGGCTGTGTGATCTACAGTCTGATTCATGCTGAAAAATATAACCGGATTCTACTGATATTGTCTATTTTCATAATTGCCGCATTTCATGTTGATTTTGCAGCAACTGCTATCGGATGGTGGCAGGGAGGTCTTATCTCGAATATTGTGTTTATTCTTATGTTTTTTATTATCATCTTTATGATACTGCTTGTAATACCCAAAAATTTTCGTGCGGCAATGCGTGAAAAGGAGATGAGAGCAGAATTTGAAAACAACCGGGTCGCCATTATGAGAAGTCAGATACAGCCGCATTTTATATATAATACCCTTGGCACAATTGAGCATTTCTGTTCTGAAAAGCCGCAGATGGCTGCAAAGCTTGTACATGATTTTTCGTTGTATTTACGAGGAAATTTCAGTGAGCTTGATAATTATGCGCCAATTCGTCTTTCAAAGGAAATTGCACATGTAAAGCACTACGTAAATATAGAGAAGGTCAGATTTCCAGATATGACAGTTATATTTGATATCCAATCAGAAGATTTTCTCCTGCCTGCGCTTACCATACAACCACTGGTAGAAAATGCCGTCAAGCATGGTCTTATGGGGTTGGAAAGCGGCGGAACTGTTATTATCTCCACATATGAAACAAAATCTGATTACTGCATTTGTGTAGAAGATGATGGAATCGGCTTTGACAGCACCGCTGTCCAGGACGAGAAAAAGCACGTGGGAATCCGAAACATTCGAATCCGTCTGGAGATCATGTGTAAAGGCAGACTTGATGTGTGCGGTGTTCCAGGCAAAGGAACAAAGGCTTTGATCACAATACCAAAGAAAGAGGGAAATGAGAAATGATTGCAGTAACTGTTGATGACGAACGTCCAATGCTTCAGGCACTGACAAAAGCAGTTGCCTTTTCTCCGGATATTACAGCGATTTCTGAATTTTCTTCCTGTACAAAAGCGCTAGAATGGGTACAGAACAATCATGTTGATATCGCTTTTCTTGACATTAGTATGCGTGGCATGGGCGGTTTGACGTTGGCGGAAAAAATACTAGAGGCACAACCTGAATGCAATATTGTATTTTGCACAGGATTTTCTGAGTATGCCCTGGATGCTTTTCAGATCCATGTTTCTGGATATCTGCTGAAACCGATTACAGCGGAAGCAATACAGAAAGAAATCGACCATATAAAGGGGCGAAAAACAAAGGAAAAGCTGCTCCAGGTGAAGTGCTTTGGCAACTTTGAAGTTTTCGCTCATGGAGTTCCATTGAATTTTACACGCTCTAAATCCAAGGAATTATTAGCGGTTCTGATTGACCGCAATGGTGCAGGTGTGACTGCCAAGCAGATTTGTACAATTATGTGGCAGGATGACTATGATGAATTGAAAAAAAAGAATTACCTGCATCAACTTTTCTTTGATCTACGCAATGCGTTGAAGAAAGCCGGAGCGGAATGTCTGCTGAAACAAACCGGATATTATTATTTGCTCGATACGGAACGGATTGACTGTGATTATTATTGTTTTCTGCAAACCGGAATGCCTGCATTTCAAGGTGAATACATGACACAATACAGTTGGGCAGAAGTCACTTGCGGTATGTTGTGGAATAACAAATATGAGTTTTTACAAAACAAATAATGATATTTGTGATGACGAAAATCTTCCTTTGTTTGGCAGAGGAGGATTTTTCTATTTTCCATAAACTGACATGAAAAAGTTACACAAATTTTAGCATAAACAACAGCAGCTTTCATGTAAATTCATCTTTCAGTGTCGTTGTTACTCTGCATTTCCTTGTGAAAAATGATGGTGGATAAGTATTAAATTTTTGAGCACAAATGGTATTAAATCTATTCAAAATCATCGAAAATCGATAGATTTGAAATAAAATATAAGTGTAAAAATATATCAATCCACATGGGATAAGAAAACTTTCAATTATAATTTCTTTTATCCACAATAAAGCGATTTTTAACAAAATAGAAAAAAATAAATTCTCTGTTTTATACAAAATAAAATAACACGAACTTATCGAGGTTCTGAACAGATACTTATTTTCTTTAATATTAGTATCAATGATTCGTCAGGATTATAATCCGTCTTCGATTTTGATGTTGATTAACAAAACATTATATTAAAATTCTCCCACATTAGAGTGTGGGAAAATTTTTGAAACAAAATGAACAATGTTCATTTATACATTTAAAGATGTATCTAAGTAGAAAGGATTTTTATTATGCAGGCAATTGTAGAAACTTTATTTGATACCGTATATTTGTTTTCGGTAATCACAATCGGAATTTTAATGATTCGAAAAAGCAAAGGAAACCGTCAGTTTACCATGTTTGGAATTATGGCAGTTATTTTAGGAGGTGGAGATGCATTTCATCTGATTCCTCGTGCTGCAGCGCTTTGAACAACAGGTCTTGAGAACTTTACCGTACAGCTTGGGTTAGGCAAGTGGATAACCTCTGTCACTATGACTGTTTTTTATGTCGTTCTCTATCATATATGGCGTGAGCGTTATCAGATTAAAGGCTATAAAGCAGCTACAGCAGCTATTTATAGTCTTGCAGGATTAAGAATTGTTCTGTGTATGATGCCTCAGAATGCCTGGCTCAGTGCAGATGCTCCACTTTCATGGGGAATCTACTGAAATATTCCGTTTGCACTGATGTAATTCCGATGATCGGCATGCTGATGATTCCAAAAACCTGTGCATATGTGTGGACAGTATTAATTGGCTACAAGGCAATGAAAAAATGACTTAGCCATTTTTTAGTAGTTTTATTGTAACACAGAACAAAATATGATTTTGATGCATTATATGATGATGGGAGAGCTCCTAATAAGCATAAAAAGATAATGGTCAATTTTATGGAAAACAATGCGGATTCAGAGATTTATTCCAATGAATTGAAAAAACAAGCTGGATTTAGCAAGGATGGAGAAAAGGGATTTGATGGTGCAATAACGAATCTTATGATGCAGACATATCTGTGCAACTGCGATTTTAAGATATGCATGAGATGTATCCGGAGGCGACGGATAAGCAGATAAGGAAGATATTAAAGTAATACAGGTACAAATCAACCCATCCACACAATTAAACAAAAAAAATTATCATATTAAATTTTTTCATAGACCAGGCGGGGATACTTCACATGTACCGGCTTCCTCTTTGTAATGGAAAAAGTATTGCAGTAAAGTAAATAAATCAGTATCATATATTTATACACACAAATAACGGAAAAGATATAGAATACAAACGGTATTTACAGGGCAAATCAAATTCGATGTAAATCGGTTTGATTTGCCCTCGTTTTTTTGTCCGATATTGCAGAGTATCACTCCACAGACACGCAGTTCGAACAAGTCTATAATTCCTTGATTTTTTCATTCATTTTTCTGACATCATTGCGATAGTGAAGCATGAAGCCTCCCCAAATTATAAATGCCAAAGCTATTTGAAATATGGCTGCAATAATTCCGTGAAGGAGAGAACTTGTTCCTCCTATCCATCCGACAGTATATGCAACGATTGTATAAATAATACAGCCTGTTCCCATGTGAATAATCATTTTAAAAGGCATTGGAAGATTGTCTTTGTGATAAATCATGGTCGGAAGTCCAAAACCCAGACCTACAATTATGCATCCGATAACCATTTTGGAAAATTGGTAATTATGTAAACTGAAATTACCGTCATAGGCGATGTCAAATACCATTCCTGTAACGCAGAAAACGGTTAATGCTATACCAATGCTGGTTATAGTGTTTTTAATCAAATTTTTCATAGTTTCTCTCATTTTTGTCCTCCTATAATCCCAGATATTTTTTAAACTCAGGCAGATATTTTCTTGATACGTAATCCTTACATCCGTTTTTTAGTTTCAAAAGAAGAGTGCCGCTAAAACCAGCCTCGACATTGCTCATATAAGACAGATTGACCAAAGTTGATTTTGAAATTTGCATAAATCCGGCACCAAGCTGCTGTTGCATTTCGTACAGTCTTTTTCGGGAACGGTAGCGGTGTTCTTTGCCATAAATAATAGTATCCTTGTTTTCTACCCTTACCATGTATATTTCTTTTGGCTGTAAAATGACAATATCATTTTCGTTTTGAAAAGCTGTAATGGGGCTTTCATTTGAACCGAATATATCAAGGGTACGCTGGATGCTGTCAGTGATTTTATCTGCATATATGATGGCATATGGTTCGCTGTATTCAGGGGAAAGTTCTATACTTACCTTCATGTAAAATCCTCCTTTCTTTTTGGTGAGTTAATCATACAATATTTCATATATAATGTCTCGCATTTGGATGTAAGTGACGAAAAAACATGTGTAAGATGCGTTAAAGAGTATACAAAAGTAAGCGGATTAAAATATCAGGATGGAAATTATGAGCTGGTAAAGCTTCAGGACAAGGAATATCAGGATAAATTGCAGATCCAGATTGATTATTGTACAGACCATAATGGCAATGAAGATGGCAAGGCAAAATAAACTGTTATGTAAGAAGCAAAACCAATGAGTAAAAGCAGATACCATAATTACCGCTGATGCAGTATATTTATCCTTACCGGTCCGTTATTGTGCTTTATCAGGTGTCTGTATATCACAATCCCTGCGATTATGAAGCAGCCAATCTGGATTGAGGCTGTTTTTATAGTCAAAAGGACATTGAATGCAAAAAAACCAAATGTCAGAATAGATCTGAGCGAATGTGGATTTATTATTACTACAACTGAAAAGAATATAAAGAAAAATGCTAGATAGACAGCCGGATGCAATTCCGGAAACAGGCCCAAAAGGACTCCGAAGGAGGCGGTAATAGCTTTACCGCCTTTTTGTTTTTGTAAAAAAGGAAATGCATGTCCAAAGACAGGTGCAACTAAAACAGGTACAAACAGAAGTGAGTTTATATCTAAGTATTTCTGACCAAGATACACCGGGATAAATCCTTTTGCAAGCTCACATATGAGTGAGAGTATTCCGCATAAAAAGCCACCATACATAAATGCGTTGCTCACACCCGGATTGTGGTCATCGGGAAGTGTGCAGATATCAATGTTTTTTAATAGTTTTGGTATCCAGTAAGCAAAGAGAGTGCTTCCGAGTACGAAGCCTAAGAGTGTAAATAAAAAATATAGCATGATAATTTCCTTATAGTTTTATAGTTACATGGTTTTATAGTCAGTCAGTTGTATCAGTGTGAGTCAGTTCTTCAAGCAGACCAACAATCTGTATGGCAGCATAGGGCTTTCGCTCACGGCGCTGTGCACGTATCATTTCTGCATTTTGCTCTTTATTTTCTATCATTATTTTCCCAAGCTCAATCTGCTTTGACAGACGCTTTGATGAGACAGACAGATGACGTTTTTTGAAAAATGCAACATTTGCTGCCTCGCATCCGGGGATTGGAGCAGTGTGTACAATCGGTATATTTTTTACCAGTGCCTCAGTTGATGTGAGGCCGCCGGGCTTTGTATAGATTACATCACAGGCATCCATGAAAAGCGAAACCTGATTGGTGTAGCCTATTACGTGTACACGTTTGTTGAACTTAAACTCATTTTGTAGTATGCGTTTTATTTTAGTATTGTTGCCGCAAATGATTACAATATGCTCATTATTATGGCATCTTATTGCAAGCTCTGCGGCAAAGACAGCAAGCTTGCCAAAACCCATGCTGCCACTCATCACAAGAAAGATAGGCACATCGGATGGCAGATGTAATCTTGTTCTTGCAGCAGCTTTAGCAGTCCTTGTACAGAAGGCCTGTCGTACCGGGATGCCTAATGGCAGCAGCTTGTTTTCAGGAATACCACGTTTTGCAAATTCATCGGTCAGATCATCGTGTGGAATAACATAATAATCCACATTTGTCTCTTCCCAGAATGGGATACAGGTGTAGTCGGTTCCCACAGCGACGGCAGGGATATGAAGCAGATTTTTTCGCTTCATGCAGCTCAGGGTCTCAGCAGGGTACAGATGAGGTGTGACGACAGCATCAAAGCCGTTTGATTCAATGTATGCTGATAGCTTTTTACAAAGCAGGGCATTGGCAAAATAGACAGGGGATTTACGTTTATCACTCGATATCAGCATGCCAACCTTATAGAGTAGTCCGAAGAAAAACGGAATATGCTTTACAATGCCTATATATGCTCCTGATACTGCGTGCGATATTCCTTTACCCGATAAGAGAAACATATCTATCATTGTCACAGAATGTCCTTTATGCTCTGCCGCTTCTTTTATAGCTTTACCGGCACTGTTGTGTCCCTCGCCGGTGCCACAGGATAAAATAAGAATTTTCAAACCGTTTAATTCCTTCCTAAATAAAATATGCGATAAGTGTACCATAATTTTTTAAAATAATCTACAGTGCAATAAAAGGTTGACATATCTAAGTTCAAAGCTTATTGTGGTAGCTGGAATGTAAAAAATAGTATAATTATAAACTACAGATTATGGATATGATGGAGGCTTTATTTGAGATGGAAAATTTAATGTTTTGTCTAAATGCCACAGGACCTATTTTTCTGATGATGGTGTTTGGACTTTTTCTTCGCAAAGTGGGAATTTTGGACGAAGACTTTGCAAATAGGATGAATAAGTTTGTGTTTAAGATTCCTTTACCATTTTTGCTGTTTAGCGATCTTGCAGCGGTTGATTTTTCAAAGGTTTGGAACATTAAGTTTATAGTATTCTGCTTTGTGGTTACGCTGATAAGCATTACAATATCAACACTTGTTTCCTGTTTGTGGAGGGATAAATCCATACGGGGCGAGTTTATACAGGCCTCATACAGAAGCAGTGCGGCGCTGCTTGGAATAGCTTTTATCCAGAATATCTATGGAAATGCAGGCATGGCACCTGTCATGATTATAGGAAGTGTGCCGCTTTACAATGTGATGGCGGTTATAGTACTTTCGTTTTTTAAGCCGGGGCAAAACGGCATAGACAGGGCAGTGCTCAAAAAGACATTTAAGGGAATAGTGACCAATCCTATTATTTTAGGAATTGTTGCAGGACTTCTGTGGTCAGCTATAGGCCTGCCATATGCAGGAATACCGGCAAAGGCAGTGACGAGCGTTGGCAATATGGCTACACCTATGGGGCTTATGGCCATGGGTGCCACCTTTGATTTGAAAAAAGCATCAGCAAAGGCAAAGCCGGCATTTGCAGCCACATTTATCAAGCTTGTAGGCTTTGTAGCAGTATTTCTTCCTATTGCAGTAGCTTTCGGGTTCAGGGATAGTGAGCTTATTGCAATTCTTGTGATGCTTGGCTCAGCTACTACAGTGAGCTGCTTTGTCATGGCAAGAAATATGGGGCATGAGGGCGTTATCTCATCGACCACGATAATGCTCACGACACTGCTCAGTGCTTTTACACTGACCCTTTGGCTTTATATAATTAAAAGTCTGGGGCTTGTATAAAATGGAAGAACATAACTGTTGATTTGGTGGATAATTACTCTTTACTTTAACGTGATAATTTGCTAATATGTTAAAAGATTGTAGTTATTGGATGCTTCTGAATAATTACAATGATTATTTAACATATGGAGGAAATGAGTATGAGAAGAGGATTAGCACTTCTTTTGACAGCAACTTTAGCACTTTCAATGACTGCCTGTGGTGGCAGCAAGGGTGCAGGAACACAAAAAAGCGAAAAGGGCGACGGCATGACCTACGCAGTTGAGGCAGGCTCAGCAGGAGAGGCTGTGGCAAAGGAAAAGGGCTTTAATTACAATTCGGTTTCATCACAGGCTGATGCGCTTATGGAGGTTAAATCAGGTACATCTGATGCGGCAATCATAGACCTTTTAATGGCAGGAGCCATGATTGGAGATGGCACAAGCTACCCTGATTTAGTACATACAACAGAGCTTACATCAGAGAAGTATGGTGTCGGATGCCGTAAGGGTTCTGATCTTGCTTCATATATCAACAGTGTACTCGCAGAATCATATGCTGATGGCAGCGCGCAGGAGATTGCAAAGAAATACGGAGTACAGGATTCACTCCTTGAGCAGGAGCCTTGCGAGTTCAAGCAGTCTGAAAGCGACAGTGATGTGGATTATATCAAGTCACAGGGCAAGCTGATAGTCGGTATCACAGAGTTTGAGCCTATGGATTACAAGGATAAGGATGATAAATGGATTGGCTTTGATGCAGATATGGCTAGACTTGTCGGTGAGAAGCTCGGCGTGGATGTTGAATTTGTAGTTATCGACTGGGACAACAAGGTTATGGAGCTTGATTCAAAGAAGATTGACGTTGTCTGGAATGGTATGACACTCACAGATGAGGTTACAAAGTCTATGGAATGCACAAATGCATACTGTAACAATGCACAGGTAGTTGTTGAGCGGGAGAAATAAAATGTTCTGGACTGTTACACAAGCACTTATGAGTGGTCTGTGGACCACTTTTGAAATATTTATACTCACACTTATATTTGCACTGCCACTGGGGCTTATATTTGCATTTGGGCTTTTGAGCAGGTTTAAGCCTGTCAAGGCTGTCATGAATGTGTTTGTATGGGTTATCCGCGGCACACCGCTTATGCTTCAGCTTATCATTATATTCTACGGACCGGGCTTGTGGCTTCATCAGGCTATATGGAGTGGTGACGAGACCGGACGTATTACAGCGACGGTTGTAGCGTTTGTCATCAACTATGCATGTTATTTCTCTGTTATATTCAGAGGTGGCATAGAGGGTGTTCCGGCCGGTCAGAGAGAGGCAGGACAGGTGTTAGGCATGACAAAGCAGCAGATTTTCTTTAAAATCACTCTGCTTCAGATGATCAAGCGTGTTGTTCCGCCTATGTCAAATGAGATAATCACTCTGGTAAAGGATACTTCTCTTGCCAGAATTATTGCGGCATACGAGCTTACCTTTGCGGGAGCGGCGTTTATGAAGTCTGACGGACTTACATGGCCACTGTTTTATACAGGTGTATTTTATCTCGTATTTGTCGGAATCCTTACACTTTTATTTAATTATATCGAGAAAAAGCTGGATTATTTCAGGTAGGAGGAAGACATGGCAATTTTAGAGGTTAGAAATATAGAAAAACACTTTGGAAGGACTAATGTGCTTAAGGATGTCAGTTTTTCCATGGAGGAGGGCAATGCTCTTGCCATAATCGGTTCATCAGGCTCAGGAAAGACTACGCTGTTACGGTGTCTCAATTTCCTTGAGAGACCTGACAGTGGTCAGATTATTGTGAATGGTGAGACACTCTTTGATGCTTCCGAAGCGGGCAAGGATAAAGACGCGGAGCTTCGCAAAAAGAGGCTGCATTTTGGTATGGTGTTTCAGCAGTTTAATCTTTTTCCACAGTACACAGCACTTGAGAATGTTACTCTGGCAGAGCGCCTTCTGGCACAGGAGACACCTGAGTTTAAAAAGGATAAAAAAGCAATCCTTACACGTATTGATGAGCATGGAAAGGAGCTTCTGGACAGGATGGGGCTTGCTGAGAGGATGAACCATTATCCGCATCAGCTCTCAGGTGGACAGCAGCAGCGTGTAGCTATAGCAAGGGCACTGGCACTTAAGCCTGATATACTCTGCTTTGATGAGCCTACATCTGCTCTTGACCCGGAGCTTACCGGAGAGGTGCTCAAGGTCATCCGTTCCCTTGCGCAGCAGAATACCACAATGATTATTGTTACACATGAGATGGCCTTTGCGCGTGATGTCGCAGATCAGGTGATCTTCATGGACGGTGGTGTGATTGTTGAGCATGGTGACCCACATGAGGTGATTGACCATCCGAAGGAGGAGCGTACCAGGCAGTTCCTCACCAGATATGCGAACGGCTGATGTGTGAGAAATATATTTTACATGTCGAAAAAGTGTGAAATAAGTGTAAATTGAAAAGTAGATATTGATTTTTTTTTAACAAACATATATACTAACAAAAGAAATGGATGTAAATCCATAATTTATAGAAAAGAGGTTTATTCAAATGGCAAATGTTGATTTAACAAAGTATGGCATTACCGGAACAACAGAGATCGTTCACAATCCTTCTTACGAGACATTATTCGAGGAAGAGACAAAAGCCGGCCTTGAGGGTTACGAGGTTGGTAAGGAGACAGAGCTTGGTGCAGTTAACGTTATGACAGGTATCTACACTGGACGTTCTCCTAAAGATAAATATATCGTTATGGACGAGAATTCTAAGGACACAGTATGGTGGAATACACCTGAGTATCCAAACGACAACCATCCAATGAAAGAGGATGTTTGGGCAACAGTTAAGGATCTTGCTAAGAAAGAGCTTAGCAACAAGAAGCTTTTCGTAGTAGATGCATTCTGTGGAGCAAACAAGGATACACGTATGGCTGTTCGTTTCATCGTTGAGGTTGCTTGGCAGGCTCATTTTGTAACAAACATGTTCATCCAGCCATCAGCAGAGGAGCTTGAGAACTTCGAGCCTGATTTCGTAGTATACAATGCTTCAAAGGCTAAGGTTGAGAACTACAAGGAGTTAGGTCTTAACTCAGAGACATGTGTTGCATTCAACATCACATCAAAAGAGCAGGTTATCATCAATACATGGTACGGCGGAGAGATGAAGAAGGGTATGTTCTCTATGATGAACTACTACCTCCCACTCAAGGGCATCGCTTCAATGCACTGCTCAGCAAACGCTGACATGAACGGAGAGAACACAGCAATCTTCTTCGGTCTTTCAGGAACAGGTAAGACAACACTTTCTACAGATCCTAAGCGTCTTCTTATCGGAGATGACGAGCACGGCTGGGATGACAACGGTGTATTCAACTTCGAGGGTGGATGCTACGCTAAGGTTATCGGTCTTGACAAAGAGTCTGAGCCTGATATCTACAACGCAATCAGAAGAGATGCTCTTCTTGAGAACGTTACAGTTGCTGATGATGGAAAGATTGATTTCGAGGACAAGAGTGTAACAGAGAATACACGTGTATCTTACCCAATCAACCACATCACAAATATTGTTAAGCCAGTATCTTCAGCACCGGCTGCAAAGAACGTAATCTTCCTTTCAGCAGATGCATTCGGAGTACTTCCACCAGTATCTATTCTTACACCTGAGCAGACACAGTACTACTTCCTTTCAGGATTTACTGCAAAGCTTGCAGGAACAGAGCGTGGAATTACTGAGCCAACACCTACATTCTCAGCTTGCTTCGGACAGGCATTCCTTGAGCTTCATCCTACAAAATACGCTGCAGAGCTCGTTAAGAAGATGGAGAAGTCAGGCGCTAAGGCATACCTTGTAAATACAGGATGGAACGGAACAGGAAAGAGAATCACAATCAAGGATACAAGAGGAATCATCGACGCTATCCTTTCTGGTGATATCCTTAATGCTCCAACAAAGAAGATCCCTATGTTCGATTTCGAGGTTCCTACAGAGCTTCCAGGAGTTGATTCAGGAATCCTTGATCCTCGTGACACATATGCTGATGCTTCTGAGTGGGAGGCAAAGGCTAAAGATCTTGCAGAGAGATTCAACAAGAACTTTGTTAAGTACACAACAAATGAGGCTGGTAAAGCACTTGTTGCAGCAGGACCACAGTTATAATATATTAAACAGAATTATATTAGATAATTCTAAAGCCGGGCGGTTGTATGTCGCCCGGCTTTTTTTGAAGATACTGTATAAAACGTTATAAAACAGGCATTTATCGAGGTTATGGATGTATAAATATTGTTATTAATAATATGAATTTAAGTTATATTAACGATATTGCTTGACAAATACAGATTATAGTAATATTATCATCATGTGAACAGAAATAATAGAAATTGTGAGGAAGGTTTTTCGATGAGAAGACAGGCATTATCTCTTTTAGTTGAGAACAATCCCGGAGTGACCAGTCGTATTTCAGGACTGTTCAGTCGAAGGGGATTTAATATTGATAGTTTCTCCTCAGGAGTTACAGCAGATCCGCGCTATACACGTATCACAATTGTTGCAAGCGGTGATGAGCAGGTGCTTGAGCAGATAGAGAAGCAGTTGGCGAAGCTTGAGGATGTACTTGATATCAAGAAGCTTGAGCCGGGACTCTCAGTGTGCAGGGAGCTTATTATGATAAAGATAAGAGCACTCGATACACAAAGACAGGCAGTTATGAATGTGACTGAGATCTTCCACGGCAAGATAGTTGATGTCACTCATGACTCTATGATTATTGAGCTCATAGGTACACAGGACAAGCTTGATAATTTCATAGACTTACTTAGCGGCTATGAGATATTAGAGCTCGCAAGAACGGGAATCACAGGACTTACCAGAGGTTCCAATGATGTAGTTATGTTGGATTAGTCACAGGACAATCTTTACATATAAATAGTTTACTTAAATTAACAGGAGGAAAACAAAATGGCAGAACCAAGATTATTTTATCAGGATGATTGTAACCTTTCATTATTAGAGGGCAAGACAATTGCCATTATCGGTTACGGCAGCCAGGGACATGCACATGCACTTAACTTAAAGGATTCAGGATGTAACGTCATCATCGGTCTTTATGAGGGCAGCAAGTCATGGAAGAGAGCAGAAGAGCAGGGCTTCAAGGTATATGTTGCTGCAGAGGCTGCAAAGCAGGCTGATATCATCATGATTCTTATAAATGATGAGTTACAGGCAGATATGTACAAGAAGGACATCGAGCCAAACCTTGAGCCGGGCAACATGCTTATGTTCGCTCACGGCTTCAACATCCACTTTGGATGCATTAAGCCACCAAAGAATGTAGATGTAGCTATGATCGCACCTAAGGCTCCGGGACATACAGTACGTTCAGAGTACCAGGCAGGAAAAGGAACACCTTGTCTTATCGCTGTAGAGCAGGATGCTACAGGAAAGGCATGGGACCTTGCACTTGCATATGGTCTTGGAATCGGCGGAGCAAGAGCCGGACTTCTTGAGACAACATTCCGTACAGAGACAGAGACAGACCTCTTCGGTGAGCAGGCAGTTCTTTGTGGTGGCGTTTGTGCACTTATGCAGGCTGGTTTCGAAACACTTTGTGAGGCTGGTTATGACCCAAGAAACGCATACTTCGAGTGTATCCATGAGATGAAGCTCATCGTAGACCTTATCTACCAGTCAGGCTTCGCAGGTATGAGATACTCTATCTCTAATACAGCTGAGTATGGTGATTATGTAACAGGACCTAAGATTGTTACAGCTGAGACAAAGAAAGCTATGAAGAAGATTCTTTCTGACATCCAGGATGGTACATTTGCTAAAGAGTTCTTACTTGATATGTCACCGGCAGGACGTCAGGTACACTTCAAGGCTATGAGAAAGCTTGCTTCTGAGCATCCTTCAGAGAAGGTTGGTGAGGAAATCCGTAAGCTTTACAGCTGGAATGATGAGAGCGACAAGCTCATCAACAACTAATCTGTCAGATATATATGACAATAAGACCCGGGGCAGTAATGCACCGGGTTTTTTATATAGCAAAACTTGACAAAATATAGTGTGATGTGTAAAATTATGAATGTTAATCAGACGGATTAAAAATACGCCTTCGTCTCTTTGAGAGGCGGAGCGTTTTTGATATAAGGAGGCAAGTATGTCAGAACCATACAATCACAAGGCCATAGAGAAAAAATGGCAGGAATACTGGAAAGAACACGAGACATTCAAGACAGATGTTTGGGATTTTTCAAAGCCTAAATACTATGCACTTGATATGTTCCCTTACCCTTCAGGAGTAGGCCTTCACGCTGGACATCCGGAGGGCTATACAGCTACAGATATCATGTCGCGTATGAAGAGAATGCAGGGCTACAATGTACTTCATCCGATGGGATATGATTCATTCGGTTTACCGGCAGAGCAGTATGCTGTAAACACAGGTCATCATCCAAACGGTTTCACTCAGAAGAATATAGAGACCTTCTCAAAGCAGTTAAGAGAGCTTGGTTTTGATTATGACTGGTCAAAGATGATTTCTACAAGTGACCCTGAGTTTTACAAGTGGACACAGTGGATTTTCAAGAAGCTTTATGAGGCCGGATATGCAAAGCATATTGATATGCCTGTAAACTGGTGCGAGGAGCTTGGAACAGTTCTCTCAAACGATGAGGTTATAGATGGCAAGTCAGAGCGTGGCGGCTATCCTGTGGTCCGCAAGAACATGAAACAGTGGGTTATTGACCAGCCGGCATTTGCAGAAAAGCTCCTTGAGGGGCTTGATGAGATAGACTGGCCTGAGTCTACCAAGGAAATGCAGAGAAACTGGATTGGCAAGAGCACAGGTGTCGAGGTCAAATTCCAGATTGTAGGCGGTGGAGAGTTCTCTATCTTTACTACATGTATCGAGACAATATATGGTATCACATTTATGGTGCTTGCTCCGGACGGAGATATAGTAAAGGGCCTCATGGACAGAGTCGAGAACAAAGAAGAGGTTCAGGCTTACATAGATGAGACTGTAAAGAAGAGCGATATGGACAGAACTGAGCTTAACAAGACAAAGTCAGGCTGTGAGCTTAAGGGACTTCATTGTATCAACCCTGTAAACGGCAAGGAAGTGCGCATGTTCATCGGTGATTTCGTACTGGCAAGCTATGGTACAGGTGCTGTTATGGCAGTTCCTACCCATGATCAGCGAGATTTCGAGTATGCACAGGCTCATGATATTGAGATGATTCAGGTAATTGATGGTGCAGATGTATCAGAGCATGCATTTGAGAAGCATGATTACCTTGGAAAGGGCTGCAAGCTCATCAACTCAGAGGAGTTTACCGGAATGGTAGTTGAGGATGCTAAGGAAGCTATCACAGCCAAGCTTGAGAAGATGGGCGTGGCAAAGAGAACTGTAAACTACAAGTTCCGTGAGTGGATTTTTGCACGTCAGAGATACTGGGGAGAGCCTGTTCCATGTGTATACAAGGAGGATGGTTCAATCTATTTCCTTCCTGATGATGAGCTTCCGCTTGTCCTTCCTGAGCTTGAGGATTACAAGGGCAAGAATGGCAAGGCACCTCTTGAGAACGCTACAGAGTGGAAGCAGTATGACAGAAACGGAGTAAAGGGTACTCGTGAGACATCCACCATGCCAGGCTCGGCAGGATCCTCATGGTATTATATGAGATATATCGATCCACACAATGATAAGGAATTTGCAAATCAGGAGCTCTTAAAGCACTGGATGCCTGTAGATCTCTATGTTGGTGGACCGGAGCATGCGGTAGGACACCTCATGTATTCAAGAATCTGGAACAGATTCCTCTATGATCAGGGCTTATCTCCTGTAAAGGAGCCTTTTAAGAAGCTCGTACATCAGGGAATGATCCTTGGATCAAACGGTATCAAGATGGGTAAGAGATTCCCGGAGTTCGTAGTAAATCCTAGTGATGTAGTCGAGGAGTACGGCGCTGATACACTTCGTCTCTACGAGATGTTCATGGGACCACTTGAGGTTTCAAAGCCTTGGAACGACAGCAACGTACAGGGAGCAAAGAGGTTCATTACACGTGTATGGAATTTCTTTACAGAGCCTGAGAATATTATCGAAGAGGATGATGGAAAGCTCACAAGAATCTATCATCAGACAGTAAAGAAGGTCACAAACGACTTTGAGGCACTTGGCTACAATACAGCTATCAGCCAGATGATGATTTTTGTCAATGAAGTATACAAGGCAGGCAGATGTCCTAGAGAGTTTGCAGAGGGACTTATCAAGATGCTTTCTTGTGTATGTCCACATGTTGGTGAGGAAATCTGGCAGAGAATGGGACATGACGATACAATCGCATTTGAGCCATGGCCGGTATACGATGAGGCAAAGACTGTTGAGGATACAGTAGAGATTGCTGTACAGATCAACGGAAAGACTAAGGGCACTCTTGCAATCGGAAAACAGGATCCTAAGGATGAGGTTATCGCAAAAGCAAAGGATGTTATTGCAGATAAGCTTACAGGAAATATCGTAAAAGAGATTTATGTTCCGGGACGTATTGTAAACATCGTAATGAAATAAAAATCACCCGGTATTTTGCACAGCCATTAGATGGCCGGCAGAATACCGGGTGATTTTATTTTTTGAGAACATGTGGTGGAAGTGATGGATCACTTCCGCGAAGCTTCTGCATACCGCGCTGGATCGCATCCTTGGAATTTTTCCAGTCGGCATCTTTATTTTTATAATCATATTTTTCGATGAACCATGCAACATCTTCATATATGCGGTTCATGTTGTCGTGCATTAGAGGGAGCACGATATCGTAAAATTCTTTGCGCTTATCACCTTTTAAATAAGTGTCAGCTCCTTCCAGAACCACTTTCAGGTGATTGAGACAAAATCCTTTTGTGTTCTTTAATTGTTCTTTTAGTTCAGGATCCTTTTCATACATAGTGAAGAAGGTCTTCATGTATGCATTAAAGGTCTTGTTTACGCTGTCGCATATAAAGCAGGTTGATTCACGCTTGTTAATCCAGTCCACGATGGAATTGGAGGAGGCGTTTGCTTTTTTGAAAAGACCGCTCCTTTGCACTGAATCAGGCTTAAAGTTCTTAAATTCTTTATCCATCTCTTCAATATGGCGCATGTACATGGTTTTTAGTATCCAGGCGTTTCCGAGTGAATTGCCATAGTCAAACATTTTTTTGAAATGTGCACGGCAGAAGCCCTCCTTATCGGTCATATCGCGTATGTCAGCCTCCATGTAAGAGGCGCCATGACCAAGTACAAAATCCATGACGTGATCCTCAGTGCGTTTTTCTATATAGCAGAAGGGGCATTCGCCGGCATTGTCAAAGGCGTCTGATATGGGGATAGTGTGTATTTGTTCTTTCAAAGTAATACCTCCGGGGTCATATTTTGTTATTTAAAAATCCTCTGGTGTGTAGCTCTCATAAAACTTGATAAAGGTCTGCAGAGAGGTGGAAAGCTTTGAGGACTCCTTGTAAGCAAAGCCAACCTCACGCTTGTGGATTGGTATGCCGAGAGGAATTTCAATCAGGGTACCGTCAGCAAGCTCCTTTGAAACTATGCTTTTTATGACGCAGGCCACACCTACGCCTATTTTGGCAAAGTCGATGAGCAGGTCCATATTTGATATATCTATAGAGTCCTTTACGTGTATCTGGTTCTCCTGCAGATAATCATCAATATATTTACGTGTCATATTGCCTTTATCGAGAAGCATGAGAGTAGAGTTTTGCAAAATCTCGCTCTTTTTGACACCACGGGCGCTTAAGTTGCGCAGATAGTCCTTTGTAGTGACAAATATATCCTCGATGTTGTCCAGATAATAGAAATTGAAAGTCTTAAGGGATGTTGGTTTTCCAATCAGACCTATATCTATTTTGTCATCATCGAGGAGCTTTAAGGTCTCATTGGTGGACTGACATTCGATTGAGATGCTTATATGAGGATTTCTGTGTATGAATTCCTTGAGATATGGCAAAAGCATATATTTGCAGAGTGTTGAGCTGACACCAATCTTCAGCTGGCCGACACCGAGCTCTATTGAGCGCTTCAGCTTTTCCTCACCCTCATTTAATGCCTCAAAGGCCTCGCTTACATGATCATAAAGAAGCCTGCCCTCATCGGTCAAGACGACACCTCTGGAGCTTCTGGAAAAAAGCTTGCATTCCAGTCCGTCCTCGAGCTTTTGAATTGACTTGCTGATGGCAGGCTGGCTGATATAGAGCTCCTTGGCTGCCTTTGATATATTGCCGGCATTGGCGACAGTATAGAAAATCCAGTAAGATGAGAGATTTTGGTTCATTTGTACCTCCTGTGGTTTGTACTTTTAATGGGCTGTAATCGTTGCTTGTCACAAAAAGGTGTGAACATCAACAAATCTGTGTTTATTATACCATGAGATTTAGTTATGGTAAATATGTTTATTATGTATTTTTATTATGGTAAATCATATGTTATGATGTCTTAAGTAAACTTGATTCAGATACAATCATAATACAATATTTTTATATGCTAGGAGGAATATAAGCATGGGAATGACAATGACACAGAAGATTCTTGCTGCACACGCAGGCCTTGACTCTGTTAGTGCAGGACAGCTCATTGAGGCTGATTTAGATCTTGTGCTTGGAAACGACATTACCTCACCTGTAGCGATTCATGAGATCAACAAGATGAAGGTAGAGGGAGTGTTTAATAAAGATAAAATCGCACTCGTTATGGATCACTTTGCACCAAACAAGGACATCAAGTCAGCAGAACACTGTAAATGTGTTCGCGAGTTTGCCTGCAAAAACGAGATTACAAATTACTTTGATGTAGGAAAAATGGGCATCGAGCATGCACTTTTACCTGAGCAGGGACTTACCGTGGCAGGTGATGTGATTATAGGAGCTGATTCTCATACATGTACATACGGAGCTTTAGGGGCCTTCTCTACAGGTGTGGGAAGCACTGATATGGCAGCAGGAATGGCTACAGGCAAGGCATGGTTTAAGGTGCCTTCTGCCATCAAGTTCAATATCGTCGGAAAACCGGCTGAATGGATCAGCGGCAAGGACGTCATACTTCATATCATCGGTATGATTGGTGTGGACGGCGCACTTTATAAGTCAATGGAGTTTGTCGGAGAGGGACTTAAATATCTTTCTATGGACGACAGATTTACTATCGCCAATATGGCAATTGAGGCCGGCGGCAAGAATGGTATCTTCCCTGTAGATGATCTCACAAGAGAGTACATGAAGGAGCATTCAAAGCGTCCGTTCACAGAGTATGAGGCTGATAGTGATGCAGAGTATGATGAGGAGTATACAATCGACCTTAGCACACTTAAGTCTACAGTTTCATTCCCACATCTGCCTGACAATACACGTACCATCGATGAGGTGGGCGATGTAAAGATTGACCAGGTAGTAATCGGTTCATGTACCAACGGCCGTATGGATGATCTGCGTATTGCAGCAAAGATTCTTGAGGGTAAAAAGGTTGCGGATGGTATCAGGGTTATCGTGATTCCTGCCACACAAAAGATTTATCTTCAGGCTATGGAAGAGGGCCTTCTTAAGACATTTATCGAGGCAGGTGCCATTGTGAGCACACCTACCTGCGGACCATGTCTTGGCGGATACATGGGAGTGCTCGCTGAGGGCGAGAGATGCGTATCTACCACAAACCGTAACTTTGTCGGACGTATGGGTCATGTTGATTCTGAGGTTTATCTGGCAAGCCCTGCTGTTGCAGCGGCAAGTGCCATCACAGGTAAGATTTCAGGACCAAAGGATGTTATGTAAAGATTGGAGGAATCACAATGAAAGCAGCACACGGTTGTGTATTTAAATATGGAGACAATGTCGATACAGATGTAATTATTCCTGCAAGATATCTGAATTCTTCTGATCCTAAGGAGCTTGCAACACACTGCATGGAGGATATCGACAAGGATTTTGTAAATAATGTAAAGGCCGGAGATATCATGGTAGCCAACAAGAACTTCGGCTGTGGTTCATCAAGAGAGCATGCACCGATTGCCATCAAGGCTGCCGGCGTAAGCTGTGTTATCGCAGAGACATTTGCAAGAATTTTCTACAGAAATGCAATCAATATAGGTCTTCCTATTATTGAGTGCCCTGAGGCAGCAAAGGCAATAAATGCCGGTGATGAGGTGACAGTGGACTTTGATTCCGGTATCATCACAGATGAGACGACAGGAGAGAAGTTTAAGGGACAGGCATTCCCACCATTCATGCAGAAGATTATCGACTGTGAGGGACTTGTCAACTATATAAATCAGAAGTAATTATAAAAATTCCCGAGGTTATATAACCGCGGGAGTTTTTAGTACAATATTAAAAGTAATGGTAATATGCAAACTGTGGGATATGCGTTCTATAAATCAAATTGCTGCAGATACTGCACATATTTATCGGAAACTGTCACAGAAGTGTAAATATCTGCATATTCCTTGCCTGATATACTTTCGATATAGTTTTCGGGATAGTTTTTTTCTATGCCATGTGCATGTGCCATATCGACAGCTTTATTGTAGGCGATGGCGGCCTTTTCGAGTGTATTGTAGGTTCCTATGACAAAATTGCCGTTTATATGTATGCGTGCTTTATATTTGTCGAGCCCTGCAGTTTTGACAATCTCTACACCATGGTATGGATTTAAGATTTCGATATTTTCATATCGCATGTCGGTCTCATCAGAGTTTTTGAAGATGTAGTCACGGCCGCATACCGCATGAGGCTGTATGCCGTAACGGCTTAAAACAGTAACCTGCATACCATAGTCGTTGACATACAGATGTCCCTGGCGTTTTAATATGCGATGCTCAGAGTAGTAAAACAAATCGTCTATATCGAATTTCAGCTCATGTGATATATCCAGATAGTAGCTGAAATAGTTTTTGCGCAGGTATATTGGGTTTTTGATGTACATTCCGTTATCACGGAAATTAATAAGAGTTACAATTTTATCAAATGCAAGGGCATGGGTGTGAAAGTAAGAGTCCTCTATGCTGTTTGTTTCTTTTAATAAAATTGTCGATGCAGTAGCATAGGCGCGGCTTGCAGAAAGCTCACTGTCAAAGCTTCCGAGACTGATGTGTTTGCTTTTGTAGGTGATGTTGGACCTGTAGTAAATGGTGCCGTCTTTTCTGACAGCGGTGTAAACTCCCTGGAGCATAGATATAATTTGTGTTCCTTTCACATATATTTTTAATCATATATATATTATTGTAGCATTTTTGTTATTGATTTGATATATGAAATTTATTATACTATATAGGAAATTATTTGTCTGTATTTTTATGCGGCAGGCAGGCTTTTGATAAAATAAAAAGAGAAATGAGGTAAAAAATGGATTTATTATATTCAAGCACAAGAAACAGTGAGAAAAAATTAACAGCATCACAGGCTATTCTTAAGGGTCTTGCTGATGATGGAGGTTTATTTGTACCTGAGACAATTCCGGCTCTTGACGTTTCGATAGAGGAGCTTTCAAAGATGTCATATCAGCAGGTGGCATATGAGGTCATGAAGCTTTTTATCACTGATTTTACAGAAGAAGAGCTTAAGAATTGTATCAACAGGGCATATGACAGTAAGTTTGATACAACAGAGATTGCACCACTTAAGCAGGCTGATGGGGCATATTATCTGGAGCTGTTTCATGGTTCTACAATAGCATTTAAGGATATGGCTTTATCTATTCTGCCTCATTTACTTACAACCTCAGCAAAGAAAAATAATGTTAAGAATGAAATTGTCATTCTCACAGCTACATCGGGAGATACAGGAAAGGCAGCCATGGCAGGCTTTGCGGATGTAGAGGGAACACAGATTATCGTATTTTATCCAAAGAACGGTGTCAGCCCAATCCAGGAGAAGCAGATGCTTACACAAAAGGGTGCCAATACACATGTAGTCGGCATTCATGGCAACTTTGACCAGGCACAGTCAGCAGTCAAGGCTATGTTCAACGATAAGGAGCTTGCTGCGACAATGGATGCTGCAGGTTATCAGTTCTCATCTGCCAACTCTATCAATATCGGACGTCTTGTGCCACAGATTGTATATTATGTATATGCATATTCAAGACTTTATGCTAACGGAACTGTTGCAAAGGATGAGAAGATAAATATCGTAGTTCCTACAGGAAACTTTGGAAATATACTTGCAGCATTTTATGCAAAAAATATGGGACTTCCTGTTGCAAAGCTTATCTGTGCTTCAAACGAGAACAAGGTGCTTTATGATTTCTTCACAACAGGAGAGTATGATAAGAACAGAGATTTTATCCTCACAAATTCACCATCAATGGATATCCTCATTTCTTCAAACCTTGAGAGACTTATTTACCGTATCGCCGGTAATGATGCCCAAAAGAATGCGCAGCTTATGGCTTCACTTGCAAAGGAGGGCAAATACACTGTAACACCTGATATGAAGGCCCAGCTTTCTGACTTCTATGGCAATTACACAAGCGAAAAGGAAACAGCAGAGGTCATCAAAAAGCTTTACGAGGATACAGGATACATAATTGATACTCATACAGCAGTTGCAGCCGGTGTATATGGTAAGTACAAAGAGGCTACAGGCGATACAGCTACAAAGACAGTTATCGCATCTACAGCAAGTCCGTTCAAGTTCACAAGAAGCGTAATGGATGCAATTGATCCTAAGTATGATTCAATGACAGACTTTGAGCTTGTTGATGAGCTTTCAAAGCTCGGAAAGGTTAAGGTACCAAATGCCATTGAGGAAATCAGGGATGCAAAGATTCTTCACAACACAGTATGTGATGTTGATCAGATGGAAAATACAGTAAAGAAAATGCTTAATGTACAGTAAAATAAAAGGACATCCGCTTTTGCCGGCGGATGTCCTTTTTTAGGCGAATGAATAAAAACTAAAACTCTATAATAAAATGTACTGTTCCAAATGGATAGAGTACTTTGAGTTTATAGGCTTTTTTGAATGTGAGCGGTTCACCGTCGAGATGCTCCGGAGCAGAAAGTGTCAGCTCAAGAGCTTCTTCGTTAGAACAATTTACTGTGAAAAGTCCGTTGTTTAAGTTTAAAAAGTCATCGAGAGATGCCTGCACATATTCATCATATACAGAAAAATTCTCTTTTACATAACGAGATGCAAAGTTAATTGCGGTAGCCTGATTCATTCCAATATATGTGGAAACAGCATATTCGCCACATATATTCTGACGAACTACACAGTCTGCGCTAAAACATTCACATTGCTCGGCGGACAGAGGAGTGTAATCATCACCAACAAATCTGATAAAGCTGTTAAATAACAGTTCGATATACATTTTATCTAAAGCAGAAGGATTTAAAGACGTTTCGCTGAAAAAATGCTCTATGAGATTCTCAACACTTTCCTTGTCTTCAAGCACCATATCCAGGTCGGATATTTCATTTTCTTGACGATAATCCTTTATTATCTTTTCGAGTGTTGTGTTATCAATAATCTCTTTATCCAAAAGAATCTGTCCAAGGAGTAAAAAGTCAGGACTTTGTATGTTTAAAAGAGTTTTGACCTGTTCATCAGTCAGGTATCCCATTTCTATTGTCAGCTCGCCAAATTTTTTGTCCTGATGTGTCTGTTCAACAATTACAGAGTCAACCTCTGCAGCGGTCATAAGCCCGGAGTGTATTGCGAGAGTGCCAAGCTTTGTGTGCTTTTGTGTTTTTTCTTTCAATGCATCGAAAAGCTGTTCATTTGTGATATATTCCTTTGAGAGCAGATAGTTGCCAAAAAACTGAGTATACATATATTAATCCCTCCCAATATGTTTATTGATTAAGTTTATTACCTGATTTTTATCAATAGGCTTCTGGATGAAATCAGATGCACCGGCTGTTAAGGCCTTTTTTAATTCAGACTGTGTGCCGACAGAGGATGCAACAAATATTGTGGCATTTGAATCAAACTCCATAATTTCTGTAATTGCTGCATTTCCGTCCTTTACCGGCATTACAATATCTAAAAAGGTCAAATCAGGTTTATGCTCTTTATACATGTCAATAGCCTGCTGACCGTTAGAAGCCTCAAGTATAGTAGGGGAACCTATTGAATTAATGATATCCTTCATTTGTTTTCTTGCGAGAATCGAGTCATCGCAAATTAATATTTTAAGGTTGTCAATTGGCATTATTATAATCTCCTTCTCCAAAAATTAGTAATTATATATTAAAAAAATAATTTATGGTTCTATGTTACTATATTTCGGGGGAAAATTCAATAGTTCGTTGGGACTTATTTACTATTTAAATTTCAGGCATAGGAGGTTATACTTATATCTGTGATTTTATACAGCTTTTGATTGTAACTATTCGGAATAGCTGCGAATAATGAACGAAAGAGCACTGGAGGAAGAAGCATGAACTATTTTATCATAATTGACGCTGTCACGCTGATACTTGGAATCTACATAATCTTTGTTTCACTTAGAATGAAGAAAAGCGGCAATATTGAAAGTACCTTTGTGGCTGATGATGAGATGAAAAAGATAAAGGATACGGCCGGCTATATAGCTTATATTTATCCAAAGTCACTTGTATTCGGCATTGTGATTTTGGTTATCAGTATAGTTGCGATAGTTTCGGATTGCCTCAAAAAGATACCATACTGGTCATATGTTGAAATGATTATATTTGTCGCAGTAATTATCTGGTTTTCAAATATGTTACGAAATGCAAGGGAAAAATTTGTTAAATTCTAACATGAATTTTGCATTGCAACATGAGACATAATAAAGTATAATGAATTTACAAAGATACCTGAGGTGTTCGACAACCCTGTGTATTTAGAACCTACATTTACTTTAAACGGGATTCCTATATGAGCTGTTGGATGTCAGGCCGTCATTATGCAGCGGAAGGCAGAAGGCAGACTGCGGTTACCCACCTAGCAAGAGCGCTAGGAGTCTAAATTACAGGACCGGCATTTTGGGTTCTTACAAAAGAATAATAATGTACAAAAGAACTCCGGACGTACAAAAGATTTATGAGATACAAAAGATTTTTAAAGCACAAAGGATTCTTAAGTACAGATGATAAGGGGAGCTGTTTTTGCAGCTCCCATTTTTTGAGCAGTAACCACTATTTGGGTGTTAAGGAGAACAGAAATTTGGCAAATAGAAGACGAAGACGGCAAAAGCCGAATCAGATGGTCTGGATAATGCTTGCGATAACCGTGGTATGCGTGGTTATTGTTTTTGCAATTGTTATGGTACAAAAGGAAAAAGGGACACTTGTAAAACAGGCGAGGGCTGTGACGAAAGATATGGTGTATGAGAATGCATATATTGTGTCAAATGACGATGGAAGGCTGATTTTCATATGTGATGGAGAGCTTTACAGGGCTAAGGGAACCATGGAGGAGAGCTTTACAGGGGTCTGTGATATTGAAATCAGTGGCTCTAAGGTCAAAAAGATACAGATAAAGCCGGATGATATATCAGGTGTGATGCTGTCGTACGGAGACGGTACCATGCAGATTGCAGGGCAGGGTGACATTCCAATGCAGTCAGACAAGCTTCCGGTGTATGATGAGACAGGCACTTCACCTAAGGAAATATCGGTTTCTGACCTGATAATAGGAAGTGAAACACTTTCCTACATACTTGATTCCGGCAGGATATGTGCCATCGTCAGAAGACAGGCACCAGACCTTACATACATAAGGGTGCTTATAAAAAACGATGGAAAGGATGAGTTTCCCACAATTGCGGCAGGTGCAGCGTCTAACCTTTATGTGGATGATGCCGACTGTGGCAGCAATGCTATTGATGATGTGGGAGCATATATGGCAAATGTACAGAAAAGTAAGATAAAGGTGAGCTCAGCAGACAATTATGTCAGCATAAACGGTAAAAGCTATCCGGGCTCATTTGAGTTTATCGGGACAGATGCAGGCATTGTGGCGGTGAATACAGTCGATGTGGAGACATATGTGCGCTATGTGCTGCCGTCGGAGATGCCATCCACATTTGAGGGGGAGGCACTTAAAGCACAGGCTGTTTGTGCGAGAACCTTTGTGTATTCACAGATGAAAAATACACAGTATGCGCTCTACGGAGCCAATATAGACAATACCACGGCTTTTCAGGTCTATAACGCTTCAGAAGCAAAGCAGTCGACCGATGAGGCTGTAAAAGCTACAGCAGGACAGGTTGTCTCATGTGGGGGAAGCTTAATAACATGCTATTATTTTTCTACATCTGCCGGAAAAACCGAGGATATGGAGGTCTGGTCTTCGAGCACACCGGATTTCATACACAAGGTGGAGTCGGTGGATGACAATTCGCCATACTACAGATGGACCTCGGAGCTTGATTTATCGGCATACAATGATCCCCAGTACGGCACAGCAACAGGTATTTCTGTCGATAAGACGTCGGATGCTGGTTATGTACTTTCGCTCACAATAAATTATGGAAACAAATCACAGACATTTACGGCGGAGAATGATATAAGAAAGGCGTTAGGGCATTATCAGAAAAAGGTTACATTAAACGATGGCTCTGTGAGGGAGAATATGTCGATGATACCAAGCGCCTGCTTTAGTGTGAGTGCCGGTGCAAATGGTCACTATACGCTGTCCGGAGGAGGCTTTGGTCATGGAATAGGCTTTAGCCAGTATGGTGCAGACAGGCTGGCAAAGGCAGGAAGCAGCTATAAGGATATAATTGGATATTATTACAAGGATGTGACAGTTGTGGATATAAGCAGTGTGCGCAGTGAGCAGTGATATGTCTCAATTATTATAACTTTCGGGTTTTATTATATTTAGCAGCCACTATAGCCGATTTAAAGGTGAATTTTTACGTTTAAAAAAATTGATAGCATGGATAGTAGAAATGTGGTAATATCGAAGTGCTTAAACACGTGTGCTATACATTGAGAGAACAAGAGGATTTGACAATGAATTTACCGATAGAGTTTGAAAAAAAGATGAAGGCCTTTCTGGGTGATGAGTGGGATGATTTCTTATACAGCTATGACAATAGCAGATTTCAGGCGCTCAGATTCAATACCTTAAAGGTGCAAAGCCCTGAAGAAATAATGCGGATATTGAAGGTACTTGGAATTTCTTCAGATAAAAGGGTTTCGTGGGCAAATGAGGCATATTACTTTGATGAGAAAGTGCGTCCGGGGAAGCATCCGTATCATGAGATGGGGCTTTACTACATACAGGAGCCAAGTGCCATGTCGGCGGCTGCTCTTTTAGCCCCAAAGCCGGGCATGAGAGTGCTTGACCTGTGCGCAGCACCCGGTGGAAAGAGCTCACAGCTTGCCACATATTTAGGAGACAACGGACTTTTGGTATCAAATGAGATTAACACACAAAGAAGCCGGATTTTGTCGCAGAATATAGAGCGTATGGGAATCAAAAATGCGATTGTGACAAATGAGGACAGCTTTGTGCTTGCTTCACATTTCCCAGGCTTTTTTAATGCTATACAGGTGGATGCACCATGCTCAGGAGAGGGAATGTTTCGAAAGCTGCCTGAGGCCGTGGAGCAGTGGAGCATGGAAAATGTGGCAATCTGTGCGGCAAGGCAGAAGGAAATACTGGACAATGCCGCAGTGATGCTTAAGCCCGGAGGCGTGATAGTATACAGCACCTGCACATTCTCGAAGGAAGAAAATGAGGATGTAATGGAGTATTTTTTGGAGAGACATCCTGATTTTACACTTGAAGAGATGGAGCGCTTCTGGCCGCATAAGGTGGACGGAGAGGGACATTTTGTGGCAAAGCTTGTGAGAAGAGGCGGTGTTAATGAGCTTGGTGCGGATTATAATGTATGCGAGGATAGCTGTAATAAAGTAGAGGACACAGGCCTTAAAGCTGACAGGAAAACCAAAAAGAACAAAAACAGTAAGAACAGGAAAAATGAAACAAAGCCGGCTCTCACAAAAGAAAATATGAAGCTTCTCTCAGAGTTTCTTGATGAGACCATATCAGAGAATATGGCAGCATGGATAAAAAACTCAAGGCTTGTCATGTTTGGGGAGCAGCTCTACAGGCTGCCTGATATGGAAGTGGATATTAAGGGACTTAAGGTGCAGCGCGCAGGGCTTCATATAGGAGAGTTCAAAAAACAGCGCTTTGAGCCGTCGCATTCGCTTGCACTTGCGCTTAAGCTAGGTGAGGCTAAAAACGTAGTAAAGCTTACCTGGGATGATCCGCAGACAACAGGCTTTTTCAATGGTCAGTCAGTCATGTTATCTGATGAGCAGGCGGCTGAATGCAAAAAGGGCTGGGCACTTGTATGTGTAGATGGATATCCGGCCGGCTGGGGCAAGGTGAATGGCACACAGGTTAAAAACCATTATCCTAAGGGACTTAGAAATAAAATATAAAGAAAATAGAAAAATTTTTACTTGCAAAATATAGAGATTGTGCTAAAATGACTTATGTGTTATTAAGACATAAGCATTTGCGATATATATATCGCAGATATATATAATAAAAGCAATGAAGGTGCATAGTAGATTATAGTACTTTGACCAGAGAGAGATTGTCACCGGCTGAAAGCAGTCTTACAAAAAGGCTATTAATTGAAGTTCACACTGAAGCTGCATGGATGAAGCACAGTAGTTCATGACGTGTTATGTACGTTACACATATCAATGAGAGTCCATTGGATATTTCTTCAATGGAAATCAGGGTGGTATCGCGGAATTTTCGTCCCTGCATGGTTTAATAGCCATGCAGGGACGTTTTTTATCGCATAAACGGCGAATTCAAGCTTGGAGTTACGAGTTTATGCAAATTAAGAAAAATATTATGAGGTGAAATTCGATGAGAGACAAAATTCAACAGATCAGAGAAAAAGCACTTGCTGAAATTGATAAGGCTGACGGTCTTGAAAAATTAAATGATGTGCGTGCTGCAATTCTTGGAAAGAAGGGTGAGCTCACAGCAGTCTTAAAGGGCATGAAGGATGTTGCTCCTGATGAGAGACCAAAGGTAGGCCAGTGGGTCAATGAGACACGTGAGGCAGTTGAGAAGCTTCTTGATGAGAAGGTTAAGAAATTTGAGGCAGAGGCACTTAAGCGCAAGTATGAGAGAGAGAAAATAGATGTCACTATGCCTGCAAAAAGAAGCCAAAAGGGTAATCTTCATCCTGTAACACAGGTAAAGGACCAGCTCTCAGAGATTTTCACATCTATGGGCTTTGAGGTTTACGAGGGAACAGAAATCGAGAATGATTACTATAATTTTACAGCTTTAAATACTCCAAAGGATCATCCGGCGCGTGATATGCAGGATACATTCTACTTATCACCTGAGTTCTTACTTCGTACACAGACCTCAGCAGGACAGATTCACGTTATGGAAGCAAAGAAGCCACCTATCAAGGTTGTTTCACCGGGTAAGGTTTTCCGTTCGGATGATGATGCGACACATTCTCCTATGTTCACACAGATGGAGGGACTTGTGGTAGATAAGGGCATCACACTCTGCGATTTAAAGGGTATGCTTGACCAGCTTGTAAAGAAGATGTTCGGAAAGAATGTCACAACTCGTCTTCGTCCTTCATACTTCCCATTTACAGAGCCGTCTGTAGAGGTTGATGTAAGCTGTTTCCAGTGCCATGGCAAGGGCTGCTCTTTATGCAAGGGCACAGGTTGGATTGAGGTGCTTGGTGCAGGCGTAGTAAATAAAAAGGTGCTTGAGGGCTGTGGCATAGACACAAATGAGTACAGTGGTTTTGCATTTGGTATCGGTCTTGAGCGTATTGCAATGCTCAAATACGGAATTAACAACATCAAGCTTTTATTCGAGTCAGACCTTAGGGTATTAGACCAGATTGATGACAACTAGATTCATTTTTCTTGAATATATAACAGGAGGCAAAAATTATGTTAACACCACTTAGCTGGTTAAAAGATTATGTAGATATAGATGTAACACCAAAGGAGTTAGAGGAAAAATTATTCTCATGTGGTTTCGAGGTTGAGGAATCATATGAGGTGGGAAAGGATATCTCAAACGTAGTAGTCGGCCTTGTAGAAAAATGTGAGCCGATTCCTGAGACACACCTAAGCCTGTGTCAGGTAAATGCCGGAGCACATGGCACATTCCAGATCTGCTGTGGAGCGGACAATGTAAAGGCAGGTGGCAAATATCCTCTCGCACTTATCGGTGCCACAGTATATGCCACAGCAAAGGATCACGTTACAGTAGAGGGCGTGATGGAGATAAAGCAGGGCAAGCTGCGTGGATATGATTCATATGGAATGTTATGCTCAGGCGTAGAGCTTGGCTTAAATGAAGACCTCTATCCTGGTGCAGGCTACAACGGACTTTTGGTTTTACCTGAGGATGCTAAGGCGGGAGATGATGTAAAACATATCCTCGGCCTTGATGACTGGATTTTTGATATTGCAATAACAGCAAACAGACCTGACTGCCAGTGTATATATGGCATGGCAAGAGAGATTGCTGCTGTTTTGGGAAAAGAGCTTAAGGAGCCTGCAACTGACTATACTGCAGATGATGTGAAGAAGGAAAACTTCAAGGTTTCGGTTCTTGCACAGGACATCTGCCCTCGCTACACAGCTCACTATGTACATGATGTAAAAATCTCCGAGTCACCTGCATGGATGAGAAAACGTCTTGCACTTGTCGGAATAGGCTCTATCTCAAATGTAGTAGACATCACTAACTTTGTTTTAAAAGAGCTCGGACAGCCAATGCATGCCTTTGATTATTCATACCTTGAGGGAGATGAGATTGTAGTAAGACGTGCAAACGATGGAGAGAAAATTGTCACACTTGATGAGAAGGAATTTGAGTTAAACAGCAATAACCTTGTTATCTGTGATGGAAAGAAGCCAGTTGCGCTCGCCGGTATCATGGGCGGCTTAAACTCTGAGATTAACGACGGAACCACAGAGGTGATGTTTGAGTCTGCAAAATTTGCAAGAGACAATATCAGAAAGAGCTCACGTGCGTTGGGACAGTCATCTGATTCGAGTGCACTTTACTCAAAGGGCGTAAACGAGTACACAACAGCTATGGCTATGAAGAGAGCACTTCACCTGATGGAGGAGCTTGGCTGTGGTAAGGTTTCTTCAACTCACATTGAGGTGACTACTGGAAACTCACTTGAGCCAAAAGAGATGAAGGTTTCTATTGCAAAGGTAAACGGTGTGCTTGGAATAGAGGTTCCTACAGAGGATATCGTGAGAATACTCACAAATTTAGGCTTTGCACCGGTTGTAAGCGGCGATGAGCTGACACTTATGATTCCTGCATACCGTGAGGATATGGAGGATTATCCGGATGTGGCCGAGGAGGTTATCCGTATGTATGGCTATGATCATGTCATTCCTGCATTCATGCCTACGGCACAGGTTACACTCGGAGGACTCAACCTTAGACAGCAGACAGAGCGCAAGATAAAAGAGGTGCTCTGTGCAGCAGGCGCGTATGAGGGAATACATTACTCATTCTTCTCACCTGCTGATCTTGATTTGCTCAGATTCCCGGAGGATGCACCTGAAAGACATGCTATCAGGCTTATAAACCCAATCAATGTTGACCTCTCGCTTATGAGAACAACACTTGCTTCTGAGATGCTTTATGCCATAGCAAGAAACCAGAAGAAGGGTATCCTGGAGGGAAGAATCTTTGAGCTGGGAAATATCTTTATCGCAAAGGAGCTTCCGCTTACAGAGTATCCGGATGAGAGAGAGACACTTTGCGCAGGCGTATTCGGTGAGGATGAATCGTTCTTTACTATAAAGGGACTGGCCGAGACTGTAGCGGATGCGCTTGATGTGAAGTTTACATACAAGCCGGCTCAAAAGCCATTCCTTCATCCGTATCAGACCGCAGAGGTATTCTGTGACGGTCAAAAGATCGGATATCTCGGTCAGGTAAGATATGAGATATGCGATGAGCTTGACATGAGAGTACCGGCATATGTGATGGAGCTTGACCTTAGAGTACTTTCACAGTGGTATGGAAAGGACAGAGTATTTACTCCAATCTCAAAATTTGATGATGAGAAGAGAGATTTTGCTTTTGTTGTGGACAAGGATATCACATGTGAGCAGATTGAAAACGGTATCAGGGAAGCCTGTGATTATGTTTCAGATGTTACACTGTTTGATGTTTACGAGGGTGTACAGCTTCCTCCGAATAAGAAGAGCATGGCGTACAGTGTAGTATTTACACCAAAGGATGAGGAGCTTAAGGCTAAGAAGGTCGAGGGCTTTGTAAAGGATATTCTTGCTCATCTTAAAGATACTGCAGGTATCACACTTCGTGGCTAGACGTTAGTATAGTTTTAGGAATAGGAAAATTATGGACGTAAAAGATTTTGATTATGATCTTCCGGAGGAGCTAATAGCACAGGATCCTCTGGAGGACCGCTCCAGCTCAAGACTCATGGTGCTTGACAAGAATACAGGAGAAGTCAGCCATCATGTGTTCAAGGAGATTGTTAAATATTTAAGACCGGGCGACTGCCTCGTGCTCAACAATACAAAGGTCATTCCTGCACGTCTGTTTGGCGTGAAGGAAGGAACTATGGCAAAGATAGAGATACTTCTTCTAAAGCGCAGACAAAATGACGTATGGGAGACTCTTGTAAAGCCCGGTAAAAAGGCAAAGCCAGGCACAAAGATTATATTTGGTGACGGACTTTTAACCGGTGAAGTAATAGATGTGGTTGATGATGGAAACAGGCTGATTCAGTTCAGCTATGAGGGTATTTTTGAGGAGATACTTGATAAGCTCGGACAGATGCCATTGCCGCCATACATCACACATCAGCTAAAGGACAAGAACCGCTACCAGACAGTATATGCAAAGTATGACGGCTCGGCCGCTGCGCCTACGGCAGGACTGCATTTCACAAAGGAGCTTTTACAACAGGTAAAGGATAAGGGAGTGGATATAGCAGAGGTTACTTTACATGTGGGGCTTGGTACCTTCAGACCGGTAAAGGTGGATAATGTGCTTGATCACCATATGCATTCTGAGTTTTACATGGTGTCACAGGAGGCTGCAGACAAGATTAATAATGCAAAGAAAAATGGCGGCAGGATAATATCTGTCGGCACTACAAGCACACGTACCTTAGAGGCAGCATCCGATGAAAACGGCATGTTAAAAGAGTGCAGCGGATGGACGGATATCTTTATTTATCCGGGATATAGCTTTAAGGTGATTGACTGTCTGATTACAAATTTCCATCTGCCACAGTCTACACTTGTCATGCTTGTGTCAGCATTAGCAGGCAGAGAGCATGTCCTCAATGCATACAAAGAGGCTGTAGAGGAAAGATACAGGTTTTTCAGCTTCGGTGATGCGATGTTTATCACAAACGATATGCATATGGACGAAAAATAGTAATATCAACACTTGTAAACATGTGTTTTTTGTACTAATATAAATACGTAACCCGTTAAGGTAAAGTAAAAACATTATATTGAGGGAGCAGAGGTAATGGAAGAAAAAAGAAAACACAAACGTCTTGATATTGACGTGTCAGTGCAGCTTGAAAGACTTGATGAGGATGGAGTGACTACACTCAAATATTGTCATGTCGATGTAAAAGATATTTCCAGAAGTGGTATCGGATTTACATCAAAGGTTGAGCTTGCAAATCATACATACTATGATACAAAGATCCAGATATGGACAAAGGAAATTGTTGACGCAGTTATTGAGATTGTAAGAAGTTCAAAGGATGAAGAAGGAGTATATCATTATGGTGCAGAGTTTATCGGAATGACAGATACTGATGCACTCAAGATTGATATTTATCAGATTTTCAATGATTTATAAAGTAAAAAAAGTAAATCATCCACATGATATAGTAACCAGTGTACCTGGCTCAAAGAGTATCACAAACAGGGCCCTTTTAATCGCTGCACTCGCAAGTGGGCGCAGCGTTTTAAAAGGGTGTCTTTTTAGTGATGACTCGAGACATTTCATAGATGCACTGATTCGTCTGGGATTTCCGGTTTTAGTGGATGAGAATAAAAGAGAAATAACAATAACAGGCTTTGGAGGCCGGATACCAAAGAATGAGGCCGAGATAGATGTGGGAAGTGCAGGTACCGCTGCACGTTTTCTTACGGCTCTTCTTGGACTGTCAAAGGGCAGGTACCATATAGTGTCCTCTGAGCAGATGAAGAAGCGTCCTATGAAGGATTTGCTTGTATCGCTTGAAAAGCTGGGAGCTCATATTGAGTATGATGAGAAGGAATATCATTTCCCTTTTACCATTGGAAATACAGGAGAGTATGCTGATGCTGTTGATATAAACGTAGACAAGAGCAGCCAGTTTTTGAGTGCTCTTCTTATCTCGGCTATGGTGATGGAAAAGACCTTTACGATTAATGTCACAGGAACGCATGGCATGGCATATGTTGAGATGACGCTTCTTATGATGAAGCAGTTTGGGCTTGATGTGATAGAGGACAAAAAAAATAACAGCTTTATTATCCCTAAGAAAGCGGCGTATGACAGCTTAGATTATGATATAGAGCCGGATGTGTCGGCTGCATGCTATTTTTATGCCATGAGCCCGCTTTTACATGTGAAGTCACAGGTGATGGGAGTTCACCAAAACAGCTTACAGGGAGATGTGGCATTTCTTGATGTGCTGGCGGATATGGGCTGCATGCTTTCTGACGAGGCAGACGGCATAGTATGTATGCCACCAAAGAATGCTCATATGCATGGTGGAAGCTGGGATTTGTCTGCATTCTCAGATCAGGCGCTGACTCTTGCTGCGATTGCACCGTTTGCAAAGGAGCCTGTAGGGATAGAAGGCATTTCGCATATCCGTCTGCAGGAGTGTGACAGGATAAATGCCATCGAGGAAAACCTGGCTGAACTAGGTGTGAGGGTTGAAGAAACCGAAAAGGGCTTAAGAATTTATCCGGCAGAGCGTATTAAGCCTTGTCAAATTAAGACGTATGACGATCACCGCGTAGCAATGTCATTTACACTGCCGGGGCTTATGGCAGAGGGGGTTGAGATAATTGACCCTTATTGCTGCCGCAAGACCTTTGAGGATTTTTACGAGGTTCTTGAGGAAAGCGTATATTAATACAGTGTTATTGGTGCAGCTTAATGGTAAGGGCTGTTGCACCGGATGATATAAAAAGAGCCGTAAAACGAAATTACTTCGCTTTACGGCTCTTTGTTTTTGGATTAAAGCCATATAACAGGATAAATCATCTGCGGTGAATAGTATAGTTTCTTTCTTTAAGTACGCTGATAGCCGATTCAAGAGCATCTTCGTCATAGAACTCTATGCGCAGTACACCCTCCTCAAACTCACGGTTGTTCATGATGCCGATATTCTTGATGCTGATGCCATTGAAGGCTAAAAGGCTTGCAAGCACTGCAATGCCGCCTGCCTCATCAGCAATATCGACAAATATCTCGTGGAAATCCTTGCGGATTTTGGCACCGGGCAGTGTGAGTGAATCCCTGTAATTCTTTGAGTCCTGGAAATAATCGAGCATCTTTTGAGAACTGCCCTCTGCAATTATTTCGCGAAGCTTATGGAAATTGGCTTCATACTGGTCCATGAGTGAGAGCAGCTGTGTTTTGTTGGACTCACATATGTTTTCCCACATGACAGGCGAGCTTGCGGCGATACGTGTCACATCGCGGAAGCCACCGGCAGCAATTGTTTTCATGGTCTCTTTTTCGGAATCAATATGCTCAATCAGATTGACAAGAGAGTATGCAATCATATGTGGAAGGTGGCTGATGGCTGCGGTAGCATGATCGTGCTCCCTGTAGTCTAAAATGAGAGCTATCGAGCCGAGCGAAAGTACAAATTGTCTGAAATTATTCAGATTTTCTTCAGTCGTGGCCGTAGTAGGAGTGATGATGTAGTATGCATTCTCCAAAAGCTGTTTGTCTGAATTGAGTATGCCTGTTTTTTCAGAGCCGGTCATAGGATGCCCGCCAATAAAATTGCGCTCAAGGCCAAGCTCTATGACCTTTTCATGAATCTGTGTTTTTGTGCTGCCAACATCTGTGATGATACAATCATCCTTTATGATATCCTTAAGCTGTGTGAGGTATTCGATATTTTTGTTTACCGGTGCACACAGAAAGATTACGTCGCAGTCTTTAAAAGAGTTAAGCTCTAAAAGCTCATTATTATCTATCAGGCCAAGCCCAAAGGCATCATCTACGGTCTTTTGATGTCCGGCTGTTGCGATAATTGAGACCTTTGGATTATTTTCTTTCATTTTTCTGGCTATCGATCCACCAATCAGACCGAGCCCGATAAAGCCGACTTTATCAAAATGCATTTATGTGTATCTCCTAATTCTTTATTGTAACTATTCAGAATCACCCCACGCACATTCGCAAAATCGCACGATAGTGGTTCGGAATATTTACAATATATTATATCCAATTTAACACTATAAAGCAATAAATTATTGGCATATTTATTCCAATATAATAATAAAAAATAATCGTCAGATTGCATAAAAGTGTTGTAAATTATCTAAAATATTAGTACAATGTTTACATACTATAATAATGTCAGGGAGGTACTTGAAATGAATGTTTACACTACTGAGAAGATTCGAAACGTCGTGCTTTTAGGCCATAGCGGCTGTGGCAAGACATCACTCGTGGAAGCTATGGCATATCTGGCAGGACAGACCACCAGAATGGGCACTGTAGCGGATGGCAGCACTATCAGCGATTTTGACAAGGAAGAGATAAAGCGTCAGTTCTCTATACATACATCGGTTGTACCGATTGAGTGGGATAATGTCAAAATAAATATTCTCGATACTCCTGGTTTTTTTGATTTTGTGGGAGAGGTTGAGGAGGCTGTATCGGCTGCAGATGCTGCAATCATCGTGGTTTCAGGCAAGGCAGGCATACAGACAGGCACAAAAAGAGCATGGGAGATATGCGAGAAATACAAGCTGCCGAGGATGATTTTCGTGACGGACATGGATATCGACAATGCAAGCTTCAAGGATGTGGTATTAAAGCTGCAGGAGCTTTATGGCAAGAAAATAGCTCCATTCCATCTGCCAATCAGAGAGAATGAAAAGTTTGTGGGCTATGTCAATGTCATCCAGCAGAGGGCAAAGAGATGGAATGAAAGCGGAGGCGTGGATAAGTTTGATGTGCCTGAGTACTCAAAGGAGAACCTGGGAATATGTCGTGAGGCTTTAGTTGAAGCTGTAGCTGAGACAAGTGAGGAGTTCATGGACAGATATTTCGGCGGAGAGGAGTTTTCTGATGATGAAATCAGGGCTGCGCTTCGTGCAAACGTGCTTGAGGGCTCTATTGTACCGGTGCTCATGGGCTCAAATATTCTCGCAAGAGGCATGTATACACTTATGGCTGATATTGTGAAATACCTGCCGAGTCCGGAGAAGAGAAGCTGTACAGGTATTAACACCAAGACAAATGAGGTGTATAATGCTGATTATAATTTTGCAAAATCAAAGAGTGCTTATGTGTTCAAGTCGATAGTTGACCCATACATCGGTAAGTATTCACTGATCAAGGTTAATTCGGGTGTACTAAAGACAGATGATGTACTTTACAATTATCACAGGGACTGCGATGAGAAAATCGGAAAGCTCTATGTGATGAGAGGCAGCAAGGTGGAGGAAGTGAAGGAGCTTCATGCAGGTGATATCGGAGCGCTTGCAAAGCTTGCAAAGACTCTTACGACAGATTCACTTTCCACCAGAAATATGCCTGTTACATATCTTAGAACAAGTATATCAAAGCCGTATGTGGCAATGCGCTACAAGGCAAAGAAAAAGGGCGATGAGGACAAGATTTCCCAGTCTTTACAGAAACTGTTAATGGAGGATCTGACACTAAACAGTGTAAATGACAGCGAAAATGGACAGACTGTACTATATGGTATCGGTGATATGCAGCTTGAGGTAGTGGCAAGTGAGCTTCTTGAAAAGTACAAGGTGGAGATAGAGCTTATGCGTCCAAAGGTAGCCTTTAAGGAGACTATCAGGAAAAAATCTGACGTAGAGTATAAGTACAAGAAGCAGTCGGGCGGACACGGACAGTACGGACATGTCAAGATGACCTTTGAGCCGTCAGGAGATATGGATACGCCATATGTATTTGAGCAGACGGTCGTAGGAGGAGCTGTACCGAAGAACTTCTTCCCGGCTGTTGAAAAGGGTATTGCAGAGTCTGTGAAAAAGGGACCTCTTGCAGCCTATCCTGTGACGGGTATAAAGGCTGTGCTGTATGACGGCTCTTATCATCCGGTTGATTCATCTGAGATGGCCTTTAAGGTGGCAACACAGCAGGCATTTAAAAAGGGCATTATGGAGGCAAAGCCTGTGCTTCTTGAGCCGATTGCCACTCTTAAGGTAGTGGTGCCTGAGGTCTATACAGGTGATGTGATGGGTGAGCTTAACAAGAGACGTGCGCGAGTGATGGGCATGAACCCGACAGACAATGGATATCAGGAGATAGTTGCGGATATTCCTTATCTGGAGCTTTATGGATACAATGCCACACTTCGCTCAATGACGAGCGGAAGCGGCACATTCTCATATGAGTTTGCCAGATATGAGCAGGCACCGGATGATGTGGCTGCAAAACAGATAGAAGAAAGGGCAAGCAAGCTTGTTGAAGTTGAAGAGTAGAATAGCATTAATTATATTACTTACATTGATTTTTACCAATACTCATGTGTTTGCATCGGAGATAAAAGAGGCAGAAGCTGCCTCTTTTGCTTCCGGGCCATCACTAAATACACTGGTTGACAATATGTCAGAAAGTGATGGTGTTTCATATATTTACTATAATCTGGGCGGTGCGGCAAACAATATCAATAATTATGGATACATCACACCAAAGCAGAAATTTATGGGACTTAGAGAACCACACAAATATGGTTATAAATTTGATGGGTGGTATCTGGATGAGCATTTTTCAAAAAAGGCGGATGTTCTGACCTACGAAAAAGCAAATGGATATGTGGTATATGCCAAATGGGTCAGGACGATTAACAATGAATACAGCGTAGAGCATTACAATTACAGGAGTAATAAAAAAGCGCATACACTGGCGCTTAAGGATTGCGATTACGATTTTATAGATGAAATAGATATTCCGGGCATGCCGGAGACGAAGGAAAATGATTTTCTCAATAATTATATTTTCAGTGAGGCACAGTGTCCTCAGGGAATTTGTATAACGGATGAATACGTGCTTATCACGAGCTATTCTGATGACAAGGGCTCACTTGGGGAGCTGATGGTATTTGACAGGGAGGACGGAGAGTACCTTGTGACACTTGGCATGGATGCAAACAGTCACCTGGGAGGAATTGCCTTTGACGGGGAAAATGTATGGGTGTGCAATTCCTACGACACAACTGTGGAGCGCATCTCGTATGATTTTATCTCTCTTATGGCCACTGCGAATTCCAAGCAGGTCATCGATGCGACAGGTGTGGTAGATGTGTTTGATGTGGGCAACAAGCCGTCGTGCATCACATACTATGGAGGCAGGCTGTGGATAGCCACTCACAATATCCTTTTTAAGTCAAAGATGGTGGCATATTATTATGATAAAAAGGATGACAGGCTCACAAGCTTAAACACATATACGATACCTGCCAGAGTGCAGGGCGTGACATTTGATACCTCTGGAAAGGTATATCTGAGCACCTCCTATGGCAGAAATGAGTCATCGTATATCAAGTGCTACAAATCACTCATAGCTCTGTCGTCAAGGCCCAACAGACCTGACATCATAATAGAGATGCCACCGGGCTCTGAGGAGCTTGCCAGCGTGGATAAAAGATTGTATGTCATTTTTGAATCTGCGGGGGAGAAGTATCTTGAGGGCACGGATGGCAAAGGAAACTCGCCTGCACCGATAGACAAGATACTCCGCATAAATACAGATTCATTTAAAAATTAAACTATAGCATTTTTAAAAGCCTTTCAACCTGCCTGCGGTTTTTCTCAGGCAGGTTTTTGCTTAGCTCGGTGCACATGGAATAGACCTCTTCTTTGGTAAATTCTATGCCGTTACGCTTTGCTTCCTTAATACTTTCCATGAGAAACGGCATGGCGCTCGTTGTATCTTTCGGTTTTTCCTTTTGTGCAAAATTATTTAAAAATTCCTGCTTTGTCATAAATCTCCCTATTGTCCAAAACTGAAAAAATATTTAACAGATTGTCTATCGTATCCTGTTCGCTTTTGCTGCAGTATTTCTTTAAGGCATTGAGCATGGAAAGCCTTCTGTCTGCCATACTTTCTGTCTCTGCAACAGACAGTGCCGGTGCACAATCTATCATTCTCATTGAATTCATAAGTGATATGTAGTGAACCATAAGAGTCATCTGCTTTTGTGAGTCATGCGGCATATATGGGATTATGGTTTTAAGCATCTGAAGCTCCCTTGTCTGGGTTATTTCATCGAATGGTGTAAACAGGTTGTTCTCGTCCATAAAAATCCTTTAAAATATATTTCTATATAATATGTTACCTGATTCACATTATGCATGTTTACAGCATATATTATAAAAAAAAGATATATGCTTATCATAGATGGTCACGACGTATACGAGATAGATGAAGAATGCATCAAAAAGCACAGAGTGAAGGGCGAATGTAAAGTCCTTGAAAAGCTCAAAGAAAAAGAGCAGCGCAGGCAAAAAAAGAATACTGAAAAATCGTAAAAAGCTGCGGGCCAGAAAAGACCCGCAGTAAAAATGTAAATCAGCAGCCGCAGCCACATCCGCAGCCGTTATTGCTGCTGCCGCCACAGCCAAAGCCACCACAGCAGAAAAGTAAGATGATAGCCCAGATACAGCTGTTATTGCCGCTTCCACAGTTGTTTCCTCCGAAGAAAGAGCCTCCGTTGCCATTTCCACAACAGCAGCACAGTAACAGGATAATCCATAAAATAGAAGAACATCCACATCCGTTATCTGTATTGCTGCATGAACAGTTTGTTGCTGCTAAATCACTCATAAGTGACCTCCAATAAAATTTATTTACACTCTAGGTTATGATAGACATAACAAAGTGTTACACTAAGATTTAAATTTTTTTATTGACACAAAAAGTATAATTGTATACAATTATTCAAAAGATAAAACTAAGCACAGGAGATGCGAAGATGAGAGAAGTTTTGATGAATGAAAAAACAAATTTACTGCAGCTTGAAGAGCATTTTTATCAGCTCGTTGATGTAGATGAGCCGAATACTTTTAGAAATCTCTTTCCTTATTCAGAAGTTCCTAAGATAGCATTCAATGACAGAATAGTGCCTCACAATATGCCTGAGGATATCTGGATTACAGACACTACCTTCAGAGATGGCCAGCAGTCGAGAGCACCGTACACGACCGAGCAGATTGTTACCATTTATGATTATTTACATAAGCTTGGTGGCCCTAAGGGAATAATCAGACAGAGCGAGTTTTTCCTCTACAGCAAAAAGGACAGGGACGCTGTTTACAAGTGTCTCGAGAGAGGATATAAGTTCCCGGAGGTTACATCGTGGATTCGTGCCAGCAAAAAGGACTTTGAGCTTGTAAAGGATATAGGACTCAAGGAAACCGGTATACTTGTAAGCTGTTCGGATTATCATATTTTCTATAAGATGAAGATGACCAGACGCGAGGTAATGAATATGTATCTGTCAGTCATCAGGGAGTGTCTTGAGACAGGAATAAGCCCTAGGTGCCATCTGGAGGATATCACACGTTCTGATATATATGGTTTTGTTATTCCATTCTGTGTTGAGCTTATGAAGCTGCAGGAGGAGTACAAGATTCCGATTAAGGTGCGTGCCTGTGATACAATGGGATATGGAGTAAACTTCCCGGGAGCAGTTATACCTCGAAGCGTGCCGGGGATCATATACGGACTTAACACACATGCAGGTGTGCCTTCATCACAGATTGAGTGGCATGGACACAATGACTTTTACAAGGCAGTAAACAATTCGACTACGGCATGGCTCTACGGAGCAAGCGGCGTCAACTGTTCACTGTTTGGTATCGGAGAGAGAACCGGAAACACACCACTTGAGGCTATGGTATTTGAGTATGCACAGCTTAAAGGCACACTCGATGGAATGGATACAACGGTTATCACAGAGTTGTCAGAGTACTTTGAGAAGGAGCTTGGATATGTGCAGCCGAGCCGTACACCTTTTGTCGGCAGAAACTTCAATGTGACGAGAGCCGGAATCCATGCTGACGGACTTCTCAAAAATGAGGAAATTTACAACATATTCGATACAGGTAAATTCTTAAACAGACCACCTCTTGTAGCTGTGTCCAATACATCAGGACTTGCAGGAATAGCGCTGTGGATAAACACTTACTACCGCCTGCCGGATGACAGAAAAGTAGATAAGAACTCAAAGCTTGTGACCATGATAAAGAAATGGGTAGATGAGCAGTACGACGAGGGCCGTGTGACTACCATCACAGATAATGAGCTTGTAGTTCAAATTACTGATTGCTGTAAAAAGCTTAATATAGTATTATAGTGAGGTGGATTAGTACATGTCACATGATAATTACAGCCTGAGTGCCAGGGTATACAATCATATCAGGGATGGTATACTTGCAGGAACATTTGCAAAGGGCGATGAGCTTAAGGAAAAGAATATCGGTGATGAGCTTGGAGTGAGCAGGACTCCCGTGAGGGAGGCACTGCGTCAGCTTGAGCTTGAGGGACTTGTGTCTATCATCCCCAATAAGGGAGCGTTCGTGGAGGGCGTTTCCACGGACGATATCAGGGATATATACGAGATAAGAGCTCTGCTTGAGGGACTTTGTGCCAGATGGGCTGCAACGAGGATATCGGATGAGCTCATGGCGGCCATGGATGAGAATATTTATCTCACAGAGTTTCACGAGAAAAAGGGCAATGCAAAGAAGCTTCTTGAGCTGGACAATAGGTTTCATGAGCTGCTGTATGAGGCCGGCGGAAGCAAGGAGCTTATGAGGGTATTAAAGGACTATCATGAGTATGTCGGCAGAGTGAGAAAGGTGACACTCGGAGAGACAAAAAGAGCTAAAAACTCCACTCACGAGCATAAACAGATATGCGAGGCAATTAAGAATCATGACGCACTGCTGGCAGAAAAATGCGCCAGAGAGCATATAAACAATTCAAAGAAAAATATGGAACACCTTGGTTGGGAAAACCTTATTAAGTAAAGGAGATTTAAGAATGAGCAAGATTACGATGACAACACCCCTTGTAGAGATGGACGGAGACGAGATGACCAGAATCCTCTGGCAGATGATAAAGGATGAGCTTTTAATACCTTTTATCGATTTAAAGACAGAGTATTATGATCTGGGCTTAGAGGAGCGAAATCGTACAGATGATCAGGTGACCGTTGAATCAGCAAAGGCAACCATGAAATACGGTGTCGCAGTAAAATGTGCGACAATCACACCAAACGCAGCCAGAATGACAGAGTACAATTTAAAGGAGATGTGGAAGAGCCCTAACGGCACAATAAGAGCCATGCTTGACGGAACAGTGTTCAGAGCACCAATCGTTGTAAAGGGTATAGAGCCAAACGTAAAGACATGGGTTAAACCAATCACAATCGCTCGTCATGCATATGGTGATGTGTACAAGGCAACAGAGATGAAGGTAGCTGGTCCCGGAAAGGCTGAGCTTGTATTTACAGCAGAAGATGGAACCGAGACAAGAGAGCTAATCCATGAGTTTAAGGGAGCGGGAGTTATTCAGGGACAGCATAACTTAGACGATTCAATCGAGAGCTTTGCACATAGCTGCTTTAAGTATGCACTTGATACAAAGCAGGATTTATGGTTTGCCACAAAGGATACAATCTCAAAGAAGTATGACCATACCTTCAAGGATATCTTCCAGGAAATCTTTGATGCACAGTACAAGGATGCTTTTGAGAAGGCTGGAATTACATATTTCTACACACTTATTGATGATGCTGTTGCCAGAGTAATGAAATCTGAGGGTGGATTTATCTGGGCATGCAAGAACTATGACGGAGATGTAATGAGTGATATGATCTCATCTGCATTCGGCTCACTTGCCATGATGACATCAGTGCTTGTATCCCCTCACGGATACTATGAGTATGAGGCAGCACACGGAACAGTACAGAGACACTATTACAAGCATTTAAAGGGTGAGGAGACATCAACAAACTCTGTAGCTACTATTTTTGCTTGGACAGGAGCTCTCAGAAAGAGAGGAGAGCTTGACAAGCTTCCTGCACTTTCTGAGTTTGCAGACAAGCTTGAGGCAGCCTGCATAAAGACTATTGAGAGCGGAAAGATGACAAAGGATCTAGCGCTCATCACAACAATTGAGAATCCTACTGTTTTAAACAGCGAGGGCTTCATCAAGGCAATCAGGGAGGAGCTTGAGAAGACAATTTAATCTGAAACTTGGTTTTTACTTTAGATTATGATATAACCCGGGAATAATTATAAATTTTTTGAATGTTAAATTCTTAACACATTGACAGATGACCTTCAAAAAATTATAATTAGTCTTGGGTTTTTGTCTTTAAAATAGAAATGACATCCTGATGATTGGAGGAATAGGACTTGAGTAAAGAAATATCACAGGCGGTTATCAGACGACTGCCACGATACTATAGATATCTCGGAGAGCTTTTAGATGAGGGAGTGGAGCGTATTTCATCAAACGATCTGAGTCACAGAATGAAGGTTACAGCTTCGCAAATCAGACAGGATCTCAACAATTTCGGAGGCTTTGGACAGCAGGGATACGGATACAATGTTCAGTTCCTCTACGAGGAAATAGGAAAGATAATGGGACTTGACACTGAGCATAGAATAATTATCATCGGTGCAGGTAATCTGGGACAGGCTCTTGCCAATTATGTAAAGTTTGAAAAGCTTGGTTTTGTGATCACGGCCCTCTTTGATGTGAATCCTGAGCTTTCAGGAAAGAGTGTGCGAGGCATTCCAATCCTTATGCTAAATGAGCTGGGAGAGTATTGCAGGACACACAGGGTGGATATTGCTGCGCTTACCATGCCAAAGTCAAAGGCTGATACCATTGCGTCAAAGCTTGTTGAACTGGGGATAAAGGCTATATGGAATTTCGCTCATGTGGACCTTGAAATACCTGACAAGGATGTGGTTGTGGAGAGTGTACATCTGTCTGACAGCCTTATGCAGCTAAGCTACAATATTGTAAAAAATTCCAAAAATAAATAGAGGGTGAGTTTTATGAATGATAAAAAAGATTTTGAGGCTGCATTAAAAGGAAAAAACGTGCCTTTACTGGTTTTAGACCAGAAATGGCACAGGCTTTTTGCCATTCATGGTAAGACCGATGAAATATCAGCCACGGAAAAAGAACTGGATGAGCTGTTGAAGCTGCAGGGAAAGTACAATAATGAGCTTAAGGATTTGAAGAAGCTTAAGTCAAAGACCATGACAAATATTGTCGCCAACATGGGCGATGACGGAGATGAAAAGCGCGACAAGGATAAGCAGCTTATAGATGAGATAAATGAGAAAGCCGACAATATCGAGGGAGAACTTATTGAAATCCAAAAGAATATAAAAGCAGTTAATGACAGGCTGATGCTTTTGTCGATGGATTACTTCAGTGAAAAAATCGAGAAAAACAAACTAGAATCAAAAGAAATTGACGACTGGATTGCAAATATAAGAGTTGAGCTCAAAAAGAATGTAATCAGGAAACAGAACAGAGATATCAACAACAGGGAGATTTATTCATATCTTCATGATATTTTTGGCGCTGAGGTTTTGGATCTTTTTGATATTGAATATGACGATCCTATGGTCTTTAATGCCAATAATGCAAAGGCTGATAATGCAAACAATGAGAATAAGGGGAATTGATATTGGAATATATTGTTACAGGTAATGAAATGAAGCTTCTGGACGATACAACATCACAGGTCTTTTTGGTTCCTTCGGTGGTGCTGATGGAGCAGGCTGCGGCCGGTGTTGTCCGGGAGCTTGTTGCATGTTTTGATAAATCAAAGGAGTTTGCCGTGATATGCGGCAGAGGCAATAATGCAGGAGACGGTATCGCGATAGCAAGACTTTTAAATCAGGCCGGATACAGATGCATGGTGTACTATGCTTTTGGCACAGATGAGGCAGGAAGCGAGCTCTTTGAGCTGCAGAAAAATATATACGCAAGGTATGGCTTCAAGGTGGCCTCTGATATTGAGAGTGTGTGTAAAAGTGACGTAATAATAGATGCACTGTTTGGCACAGGGCTTAAGCGAGCCATAGAAGGCTCTTTAGCAGATGTGATTTCAGCCGTTAACAAGGCAAATGCTTACAGGGTGGCGGTCGACGTGCCGTCGGGAGTGGATTCTGATAAAGGACATGTGATGGGATGCACTTTTAAAGCAGATTTCACATATACTTTTTCTTATAAGAAGACAGGACTTCTCCTGTGGCCGGGCTGTGATTATTGCGGTCTGGTTAAGGTGGTGCCTATAGGCATAGATGACCACAGCTTTTGTGGTAATCTGCCATCAGTAAGGGCTCTTGATGAGTCTGATTTAAAGAAGCTTGATAACAGACCGGTACACTCCAACAAGGGAACTTTCGGAAAACTGTTAGTTATTGCAGGAAGCCGCAATATGGCAGGTGCGGCGGTGCTTTCGGCAAAGGCTGCATATAAAAGCGGAGCAGGGCTTGTGAAAATTATAACGCCGGAGTGCAACCGCTTAATAATCCAATGTGCTTTGCCGGAAGCACTGCTTTGTACTGATATCACGTCAGCTAAAGCACTTGAGACAGAGCTTGAGTGGGCAGATGCAGTGGTGATAGGTCCAGGTCTTTCAAAGTCTGATAATGCCAAAATGTTAGTTGAAACAGTACTAAAAACAGCAGAGATACCTCTTGTGATTGATGCGGATGCGCTTAATATCATATCAGAAAGCATGGCACTGCTTAAGGAACATAAAATGCCTGTCATAGTGACTCCACACCTGGGCGAGATGTCCAGACTTACAGGATACAGTATTCCACATATACAGGAGGATATCATCGGTGTGGCAGGGGAGTTTGCAAGCTTGTACAATGTGACTTGTGTGCTTAAGGATTTTCGTACGATTATCGCAGCGGCTGATGGAGAAAAGTTTATCAATCTGTCCGGCAACTGCGGTATGGCAACAGCCGGAAGCGGAGATGTGCTAAGCGGTATCGTGGGAGGTCTTCTGGTACAGTGGCATGACACGAAAAAGGCCGCGGTGTACGGTGCATTTATTCATGGACTTGCCGGTGATATGGCATTTGACAATACCGGCTCTTATGGTATGATAGCAAGTGATATTATTGATGGATTAGATGAAGTTTGGATTAAGGTGGAAAAAAATGGCAATTAACAGAATCAGAGCAGATATAGATCTAGATGCAATTTTATATAATATGGAGTCGATGCACAATAAGCTAAAGCCGGGGACAATGATGGCAGCAGTCGTAAAGGCTGATGGTTACGGCCACGGTGCTGAGGCTGTTTCAGAGGTATTGGAGCCGCTTCCGTATCTGTGGGGATATGCCGTTGCTACAAGCAACGAGGCAATGCAGCTTATCGCAGCAGGCAGAAAAAAGCCGATACTTATTTTAGGACTCAGCTTCCCGGAGCAGTTTGAGGAGATAGTGGACAACGATGTGCGCCCGGCGGTATGTACATATGAGACAGCTAAGGAGCTATCGCGTATCGCTGTCGCTAAGAATAAAACCTGTAAGATACATATCAAGATAGATACCGGTATGTGCCGTATAGGCTTTCAGGTGACCGAGAAAAGTGCAGATATTATTGCACAGATTGCTAAGCTGCCGAATATTATGATAGAGGGAATATTCACTCACTTTGCAAGGGCAGATGAGCTGTCAAAGGAGCCTGCCTTTGAGCAGTTTGAGCTTTTTAAGAGAATGATAGCTCTTGTTGAGGCAAGAGGAGTCGAGATCCCGATTAAGCACTGCTCAAACAGTGCGGGAATAGTAGAAATCCCTGAGTGCAATATGGATATGGTCAGAGCCGGCATCACACTTTATGGTCTGTGGCCGTCAGAGGAGGTAGACAAGAGTAAAATCTCCCTAAAGCCTGTCATGTCACTGCACAGCAGGGTTGCTTATGTAAAGGAACTTGAGCCGGGCAGGCACATAAGCTACGGCGGCACATTTACGGTAGAGCATCATATGAGGATAGCAACTGTCCCGGTAGGATATGGTGATGGATATTCAAGAGGGCTTTCAAACAAGGGCTGGGTTCTCATAAAAGGAAAAAAGGCGCCTATATGCGGAAGGGTCTGTATGGATCAGTTTATGGTTGATGTGACAGACATACCCGATGTGAAAATAGGTGATGCAGTTACTCTGCTCGGTAAAGACGGGGATGAGACAATCACTATGGAGCAGTTAGGTGAGCTTTCAGGCAGATTCAACTATGAGTTTGCATGTCTTATCACACCGCGTGTTCCAAGAATCTACCACAAAAACTAAAAAAGTGTAACTTTTAAGAATACACTCGAAAAATCTGGAGATACTTTTTGTATACCATAATATGGAGTGTATTCGTGTATGATTATTCAAAGAGGAGATATTTATTACGCTGATTTAAGGCCTGTTGTAGGCTCAGAGCAGGGCGGGATAAGACCTGTCCTTATAATACAAAATGATGTCGGAAACAGACACAGCCCGACAGTAATCTGTGCAGCCATAACCTCGCAGATGCATAAAGCAAAGCTGCCTACCCACGTGGAGCTTGCCAGCAAGGAGTATGCGCTTGCGAAGGATTCGGTTGTACTTTTAGAGCAGCTTCGCACAATCGACAAAAAAAGACTTAAGGATAAGGTGTGCCATCTTGATGAGGACACACTGCTTAAAATAGACAGGGCGCTTGAAATCAGCTTAGAACTTATTACATAGGATAATAAAAATATTATGTTATATGCAATTATAATTTTATCAATACTTGTAGTGATACTTCTTTCGTGTATTGGAGTATTGCTCTACGGAATGAAAAACAACAAAAAGACTCTCGATGGAATACTTGGGAATGATGATGTCACAGAGGAAGAAATTATTTCCATGGTCAGGGAGGGACACGAGCAGGGCACAATCCTTGCGTCTGAGGCAGAACTGATACACAATGTGTTTGAGTTTGATGATAAGGAAGTAAAGGATATCATGACTCACCGCAAGAATATCGTAAGCCTCGACGGTAATATGTCCTTTATCGATGCCATCGAATTTATCATAGATACAGGCAAATCACGCTTTCCGGTCTATGAAAACGATGTTGACAGTATCATCGGAGTCTTACATATCAAGGATGCTTTTACGTTTTTTGAAAAAAATGAGGTTTACCGCAGCAGTATCAAGGACATAGACGGGCTTATCAGGCCGGTGGACTTCATACCCGAGACGGTAAATATCAATGATCTGTTCAAGAAGATGCAGTCTAAAAAGAGTCATCTTGCGATGGTAGTGGATGAGTATGGACAGATATCGGGACTTATCGCGATGGAGGATATACTTGAGGAGCTTGTCGGAAACATAGAGGATGAGCACGATGAGGAAGAAAACTATATCAGAAAGAATGATGACGAGACATTTATCATGGACGGCATGACTGAGTTTTCCGATGTGAAGGAGGCGCTGGCACTGCCTGTTGATGATGATGCCTACGAGACGCTTAACGGTTTTATCATATCGCTTTCGGATAAGATTCCGGAGGAAGGGGATAAGACTGTTATTAGCGCGTATGGCTATAAATTTTCTGTCATGAGCGTGGAGGATAAGGTTATTAAGCAGGTAATGATTAAGAAACTTGCGCCGGAAGAGAAAAAATGATATTATAAGGTATGGATTATTTTTAAAAGTAGAAAAGAGGATACAAATTATGTCAGGACATTCTAAATTTGCGAATATCAAGCATAAGAAAGAGAAAAATGATGCTGCAAAGGGCAAAATCTTTACAATGATCGGTAGAGAACTCGCAGTTGCAGTTAAAGAGGGAGGACCGGATCCGGCCAATAACTTCAAGCTTGCACAGGTAGTTGCCAAGGCAAAGGCCAACAACATGCCAAACGATACAATCGAAAGAGGTATCAAAAAGGCAGCAGGAGACGGCAACAGTGTAAACTATGAGACAGCTACATATGAGGGCTATGGACCATCAGGCACGGCTATTATCGTAAAGTGTCTTACAGACAATAAGAACCGTACAGCGGCCAATGTCCGTAATGCTTTCACAAAGGGACATGGAAGCATCGGTACACAGGGTTGTGTATCTTACATGTTTGACGAGAAGGGTCAGATCATCATTGACAAGGAAGAGTGCGATATGGATGCAGATGATCTTATGATGCAGGCACTCGATGCAGGCGCTGAGGATTTCGCCGATGAGGAGGACAGCTACGAGATTACAACTGCACCTGCTGATTTTGATGCAGTCAGGGCTGCTCTTGAGGAGGCTGGCATCACAATGGCTTCAGCAGAGGTCACAATGATTCCACAGACATATGTCACACTGACAGATGAAGCTGATATCACGAATATCGGCCGTATCTTAGACCTTCTTGACGATGATGACGACGTCCAGGAAGTATACCACAATTGGGAAGAGTAAACTAAATATTATATATCACGGGTTTTAGCGGGAGGAGAATATGAAGAAGATTCTATTTGTAGCTTCAGAGTGTGTACCATTTATAAAAACAGGAGGTCTCGCAGATGTGTGCGGTGCACTTCCTAAAGAGTTTGACAAGAACTATTGGGATGTAAGGGTTGTAATACCTGATTATAGCTGTATACCGGAGCAGTATCGCAATAATTTTGAGTATGTTACCCATTTTTACATGAGCTCAGGTCCATACGTGCAGGACAAGTATGTCGGCGTGCTCAAATATGAGCAGGACGGCATTACATATTACTTTATTGACAATCAGGAGTTCTTTACAGGATTTTCTCCATATACTTCTGACACAAAGTTTGAGATTGAGAAGTATACATTCTTTGACAAGGCTGTACTCTCTATGCTCCCGCTTATTGATTTTAAGCCGGATATTATACACTGTCATGACTGGCAGACAGGCTTTCTGCCTGTATACTTAAAGAATGAGTTTGCCGCAAATCCATTCTTCTGGGGTATCAAGACTATCATAACTATCCACAATCTTAAGTTCCAGGGTATCTGGGACAAGGAGTGGGTACAGGGTGTTTCAGGTTTTACAGACAATCTGTTCACACCTGATAAGCTTGAGTTCAAGAAGGATGCAAATATGCTTAAGGGTGGTCTTGTATATGCTGACTACATTACCACTGTCAGTGATACATATGCAAACGAGATTCAGACAGAGTACTATGGTGAGGGATTGAACGGACTCTTAAGTGCCAGACATTTTGACATGCAGGGTATCGTAAACGGTATTGATTACAATGCCTATGACCCACAGACTGATGGCAGAATCTATTGCAATTACAATGCTTCCGATTTCAGAAAGAAGAAGTTCAACAACAAGACAAAGCTTCAGCAGGATCTTGGCCTTGCGGTTGACAAGAAGAAGTATATGATAGGTCTCATTTCAAGACTTACAGACCAGAAGGGACTTGACCTCATCAATCATGTGATTGAGGGTATCGTGGATGATTTCACACAGCTTGTTGTTATCGGTACAGGAGATCCTCAGTATGAGAATATGTTCAGACACTATGCATGGAAATATCCTGACAGGGTTTCAGCAAATATCTGTTACTCCGATGATCTGGCTCACAAGCTCTATGCGGCTGCTGATGCATTCTTGATGCCATCCAGATTTGAGCCTTGCGGTCTGACACAGCTTATCTCATTCCGCTATGGTACAGTTCCGATTGTTCGTGAGACAGGAGGTCTCAAGGATACGGTTAAGCCTTATAATGAGTATGAGAATTCAGGAGATGGCTTCTCATTCTCAAACTACAATGCCGATGAGATGCTTGCAGTGATCAATTATTCTAAGCACATATTCTTCGATAAGAAGCGTGAATGGAATCAGATTGTGGACAGGGGCATGGCCAATGATTTCTCTTGGAATGCTTCCAAGTTCAAATATGAGGGATTATACAATTACCTTATTGGTGAATAAATATTTTGAAGTAATCAGTTTGTATGCGAAAGGACTCGCAAACAAAATGCCCCGCCGTTTGTGGCGGGGTATTTTTGTAATTATTCAGTTACCTATTTTTAATATAAAATCGAAAAATAACTATAGAAAAATTACACAGAATCGAAGAAATATGTTATTATATACTCTGTAAATCAAAATTCGGAGGTTAGTTACATGGCAACGAGGAAGAAATCCTCAGCAAAAAGACAGACGAAAAAGGAGAGAATGGCTCAGATAGAGAGGCAGCAGGCCTTTAAAAAGGAAATATTTCTATGGATAGTAGTAGCTGTTTCAATCCTTTTATTTATAAGCAATTTTGGGATAGGTGGTCATCTGGGGAACGCTGTAAGCGGTTTCCTTTTTGGCATGTTTGGAATGGTGGCATATATTTTTCCGCCTGTGCTTTTAGTAGGCAGCTTTTTTGCTGTTTCCAATAAGGGCAATTCATATGCTATCATGAAGCTTGTTATGACCATAATTCTCATATGGTTTATATGCGTATTTATGTATCTGGCAGTGTATGGTGACTTTGCGGTTTCACCGGTGCAGTCATATATTGATAGTGTGGCAAGGCATTCGGGTGGTGGCTTTATAGGTGCTCTCATAGGCTATATTTTGGTTCCAGCGGTAGGTATTATAGGAGCATATGTGGTGACAATAGTTGTGATGATTATCTGCCTTGTACTCATTACCGGTAAATCATTTATGAAGGGCATGAGAAACGGCGGCCGCAAGGTATATGAGTCAGCGCGTGAGAATAATGAGAGATATCAGGAGTATCGCGAGTATAAGTCAAGAGAGCGCCAGACGAAAGCTGCTTTGGCTTCGGATGATACAGAGAGTGACTTAAAGGATACTGCAAAAGGTGGCAGAAAGAGTAAGCGTGCCGGCCGCAGGATGGATAATAAGATAACAGGAGTGTCACTTGATACAAAAATTGATGTCAGTGAAAACGCGTTAGATTCAAGCGTGACTGATGGTGATACAGCATATGCCGGGATATTTGGACAGGGGGCTTCCACTACAGATGCACTTGGTGAGATAACTATAGAGAATTATCCGAGTTCACCGGCCATAAAGGAGAAAAAGACGACAAGCCTTACTTCGGGAAATGCAGGGGAGATGGTGCAGGAACCGGATTTTGGTGTGGCATCGGAGTCGGTACCTGTTTTTGGTGGAGGGGCCGGCAGCGACAATGCAGATGAGCTTGGAAGAAAGACCCTGCAGCAGATTAATGGCATGAAACCGGACGGCTCGGGTGCAACAGCTGCAAGCCATGTGTCGCAGATACCTATATCAGGCTGTGTGGAGCCTGATATATCTGATGATTTTGGCATACAAAAAGATAATGAGCTGCAATCAAAATTATCAGCTCCGGCTGCAGATGTGGTAATGACAAAACCACCTGCAGCAGAGTCGAGTAAGAAAAATGTCAAATCAGACAAGGATGAGCTTGCCAAAGAGGTTGAAAAAGTCAGCGAGCAGATAGCGATAAATGACGCAGAAAATGCAATCCAGCAGAAGCCGTATATATTTCCGGTTGTTGATCTGCTTAAGGCTCCTGACAGGGGAAAAACCGGTGATTCGCAGGCTCATCTGCGTGAGACGGCGGCAAAGCTTGAACAGACTCTTAATGTGTTTGGGGTGAATGCGAAGGTGAATAATATAAGCTGCGGTCCTGCTGTTACAAGGTTTGAAATCACACCGGAGCTTGGGGTGAAGGTATCAAAGATTGTGAATCTGGCAGATGATATAAAGCTTAATCTGGCAGCCGCGGATATACGAATCGAGGCTCCTATTCCGGGAAAAGCCGCTGTGGGCATCGAAGTGCCAAACAGCCAGAGTGTTGCTGTTTCCTTCAGGGAGCTTGTGGAGTCTGAAGAATTTAAAAATTCCAAATCAAAGATTACCTTTGCAGTGGGAAAAGATATTGCAGGCAAGGTTAAGGTTACGGATATCGCAAAAATGCCACATCTTTTAATTGCAGGTGCTACCGGCTCAGGTAAGTCAGTTTGTATCAATACAATTATCATGAGTATACTATACAAGGCAAAGCCGGATGAGGTAAAGCTGATTATGATTGACCCGAAGGTGGTTGAGCTTAGTGTATACAATGGCATACCTCATCTGATGATTCCGGTTGTTACAGATCCTAAAAAAGCTGCAGGAGCATTAAACTGGGCGGTTTCAGAGATGACCGACCGATACGAGAAGTTTGCAAACAGCGGTGTCAGGGAAATAAACGGTTACAATGCCATGATTGATGCAATGGATGGCAAGGATACAGAAAAACCGCCAAAGATGCCACAGATTGTCATTATAGTGGACGAGCTTGCAGATCTTATGATGGTTGCATCAAAGGATGTAGAGGAGGCAATATGCAGGCTGGCACAGCTTGCGAGAGCAGCCGGTATACATCTGATTATAGCTACACAGAGGCCTTCTGTTAATGTTATTACAGGTCTCATCAAGGCGAATATGCCAAGCCGTATCGCATTTGCGGTTACAAGCGGTGTTGACAGTCGTACCATACTTGATATGAATGGTGCGGAAAAGCTCCTTGGAAAGGGAGATATGTTATTTGACCCACAGGGTGTTCCGAAGCCCCTTCGAGTACAGGGCGCATTCGTTTCAGATAAAGAAGTTTCCGATATTGTGAAATTTATTATTGAAAATAATGAGAATGCACAGTACAGTAATGATGTAGCACAAAAGATGGAGAGCCTGTCGAATGATACGACAAATACAACTGTTACCATTTCAGATGTTGAAAACACGGATGATGGCAGGGATTCTTACTTTGCAGAGGCTGCGTCAATCATCACAGACAAGGAGAGAGCTTCAATAGGAATGCTTCAAAGATACCTTAAGATTGGCTTCAACAGAGCAGCCCGCATTATGGATCAGCTAGAGGAAGCCGGTGTAGTGGGACCGGAGGAGGGCACAAAGCCCCGCAAGGTTCTGGTGACTAAAGAGGAATTAGATACTATATTAGAGAATAATTAACACAAAGGAGCAGAGAAAAATGAAAACAGATATTCAAATCGCACAGGAAGCTACAATGCTTCCAATCAAGGATGTAGCAGCATCTATAGGGATTAAAGAGGATGACTTAGAGCTTTATGGAAAGTATAAGGCAAAGATTTCTGATGAGCTCATCAATCGCACAAAGAAAAATCCTGACGGAAAGCTCATACTTGTTACAGCTATAAACCCGACTCCTGCAGGAGAGGGAAAGACAACCACAAGCGTCGGTCTTGGAGAGGCATTTGGACGCCTTGGGAAGAAAGCACTTATCGCACTTCGTGAGCCGTCACTTGGACCTTGCTTTGGTATCAAGGGAGGAGCAGCCGGTGGCGGATATGCACAGGTTGTCCCAATGGAGGATTTAAATCTTCATTTTACAGGAGATTTTCATGCAATTACATCTGCGAACAATCTGCTTGCAGCACTTCTTGACAATCATATTCAGCAGGGCAACGAGCTTGGCATCGACCCGCGCCAGATTGTATGGAAGAGATGTATGGATATGAATGACCGTGTCCTGAGAAATATTGTTGTTGGTCTTGGAAGCAAGATGGACGGAATGGTCAGAGAGGATCATTTTGTCATCACTGTAGCATCTGAGATTATGGCTATACTCTGCCTGGCTGATGATATGGCAGATTTAAAGAAGCGCCTTGGCAGAATTATCGTGGCATACACCTTTGACGGAAAGCCTGTCACAGCCGATGATCTTCAGGCTACAGGCTCTATGGCTGCTCTCTTAAAGGATGCCTTAAAGCCGAACCTTATCCAGACACTTGAGCATACACCGGCGATAGTTCACGGTGGACCTTTTGCCAATATAGCACACGGATGTAACAGTGTCCGTGCTACAAAGACAGCATTAAAGCTTGCAGACTATGTTATTACTGAGGCAGGCTTTGGTGCAGACCTTGGCGCAGAGAAGTTCTTTGATATCAAGTGCCGTATGGCAGGACTTAAGCCGGATGCAGTTGTACTTGTTGCAACAATCAGAGCATTAAAATATAATGGCGGCGTGCCGAAGGATGAGCTTTCATCAGAGAATCTTGATGCACTTAAGGCTGGAATCGTAAATCTTGAGAAGCATATTGAGAATCTTCACAAGTTTGGTGTGCCTGTAGTTGTCACATTAAATTCATTTGTCACAGACACCAAGGCTGAGACTGATTTTGTAGAGCAGTTCTGTAAGGAAAGAGGCTGTGAATTTGCACTCTCAGAGGTATGGGAGAAGGGTGGCGAAGGCGGAATTGATCTTGCCAACAAGGTACTTGAAACAATCGAGCACAAGGAAAGCAATTTTAAGGTGCTTTATGATGACAGTCTTTCACTTAAGGAAAAGATTGAAACTGTTGCAAAAGAAATATATGGAGCAGATGGTGTTACATATTCTCCGGCAGCAGAGAGAGAGCTTAAGAGAATTACAGACCTTGGAATGGGAGATTTTCCTGTATGTATGGCAAAGACACAGTATTCGCTTTCTGACGATGCAAAGAAGCTTGGCAGACCGAGTGGCTTTAAAATCAACGTACGTGAGGTTTATGCGTCAGCAGGTGCAGGCTTTGTGGTAGCAGTAAACGGTTCTATTATGACTATGCCGGGACTTTCAAAGAAGCCGGCTGCATACGGCATTGATGTGGATGACAATGGTGTGATCACAGGATTATTCTAGGAGGAAATATGGCGGCTAATCTAATAGACGGAAAATTAATTTCAACGCAGATTAAGGATGAGCTTAAGGAAGAAGTGGCAGAGCTTAAGAAAAAGGGTATCGAGGGGTGCCTTGCGGTGATTCAGGTCGGAAATGACCCTGCATCATCAGTGTATGTGCGCAACAAGAAAAAGGCATGTGAGTATGTCGGAATCAAATCGCTCTCGTATGAACTTGCAGAGGAGACTACGGAGGATGAGATATTAAAACTTATCGAAAAGCTCAATGCTGATGCTTCTGTAAATGGTATTCTCTGTCAGCTTCCACTGCCAAAGCATATCGATGAGGACAAGGTTATTGATGCTATCGACCCGAAGAAGGATATTGACGGATTCAGTCCACAGAGTGTTGGTGCGATGGTTATAGGAAAACCGGGCTTTTTACCATGTACTCCGGCCGGTATCATTCAGCTTTTAAAGAGAAGCAATATAGATATTGATGGGAAAAGCTGTGTTGTGGTCGGTAGAAGCAATATAGTTGGCAAGCCGATGTCACTTCTCATGCTGAGGGAGAATGCAACAGTTACGGTATGCCATTCACATACAAAGGATTTAAAAGAGGTGTGCAAAAATGCAGATATCCTCATTGTGGCAATAGGAAAGCCTAAGTTTATAGATGCCTCATATGTGAAGGACGGTGCTGTTGTCATTGACGTAGGAATCCACAGAAATGCTGAAAATAAGCTGTGTGGTGATGTGGATTTTGATTCTGTTATGCCTAAAGCGTCACATATCACACCTGTACCTGGCGGTGTAGGACCTATGACAATTGCAATGCTCATGAGCAATTGTGTCGAGGCTATGAAGAGATAATGCTACATTTTTAGACAGTATGTAAGAGGATTAGATGTATGAGATGTGCCAATTGTGGTAATGAATTGAAGGAGGGCAGTCTGTACTGCGAGGCCTGTGGGCATCCGGTGCAGATAGTGCCTGATTACAACGAATTTGATGATTATCTTGATAATCTGGTTGGAAACGATGACAGGTCAACTGATGAACAAAAGACTGTAGGGTCTGTATCCGATAAGACAATCAGGTTTGACCAAGCAGCGAGAGAGCAGTTCTATAATACCAGTCAGCCGACTGGACAGAACCGGGATAGAACATCAAAGTCTGAAATGCAGCAGGTAAAACAGACGCAGGAGAGACAGTCTCAGGGGAGACAGATGTCTGAGAAGCCACAGTCAGACAGACAGAGAGAAAAGAGTGCGCAAAAGAAGAGAATGATTATTATCTCGGTGGTATGTGTCATTTCTATTGTTATACTGGTTGTCATTGTGACTAATAATGTACGCAAATCTCATGAAAGTTCATTTGATTATCAGGTGAAGCAGGCAGAAGAGGCTTATGAGTCGGGAGATACAAATTCGGCTGTATCATATTATGAGAAGGCCTTATCAATTGATTCTGATAATACTGATGTCATGTACAAGCTGGCTGATATATATATGGGAAAGAAGGATTATGATGCTGCACTTATACTGTATCAGGAGATTATAAATGTTGATTCGAAAAGCGAGGAGGCATACAAAAAGCTTATTTCAATCTATGAGTCAAAAAAAGACTATGATGCGATAGTTGCATTGCGAGATGGTGCTAAGGATAAAGATATACTTAAGTTATTTAAGGATTATGTGGTTTCAGAGCCTGAATTTAGTAAAAGCAGCGGTAAATATGGAGAAACCTTCGAGCTTTCAATAAGTGCGGATAAAAATGCGAAAATATACTATTCGTATGATTCGGATAATCCATTGAGCCGTGGTGAGATATATCGTAATCCGATAAGTCTTGACAGGGAGGGCGCTTATGAGATAACTGCTGTTGCAGTTGATGAAAGAGGCATAAAAAGTGAAATTGCATCTGCCAGGTATGAAATCGAGTTTGAGGCTCCGAAAGCACCGGAGGTGGATCCTGATGGAGGAACATTTGGCGCTCAGACTGATATCACAATCACAGTTCCTGAAAATTGTAAGGTGTATTATACATGGGATTCGTCAGACCCTACTGCAGCATCGACAGAATATACAGCTCCTATCCCTATTCCGGAGGGCAATAATGTGTTGTCTGTTATAGCGATAGATCAAAGAACCAAAAAGACGAGTGACATATACAGATCAAGATTTGAATTTTATATGGATGGACAATAAAAAAACGCCTGGCAAAGCTGTCAGGCGTTTTTTAATTAGTTGAATGGCTTTATATCACCGGGGTTTGAGATTGACGTGTAATATACTTTGTTTGAAGAAAAATCTGTAAAATATACGTATTGGGATGTCACATTTATACTGCTGTATTCACCCTTGGCCAATTCCTTAAAGCCGGTTCCATCATCCTTTACCATGCAAAGAGCAGCGTCATCGCCACCTCTCTGATAGAATATTTTGCTGCCGTAAACATTGAAATGTTCTATGTTTCCTTCGGTAAGGACAACAGGATTCGGATTGTTTACGTTGACATGGACAATTGCGTTATTTTGGTCTACATCCATATAGAAAATATTATTTTCGTCCATCACAACAGGCTTATAGCAGTTACAGTCATAAAAGAGAGACTGTGTCTGTGATGCGGTGTCATATCTGAAAAGCTGACCATTATCGGGATTATTGTAGTAAAAATACTGTCCGGAAGCATTGCAGGTGAAAAGATAGTGGTTATACACCTGTTTTTTTTCTGTTCCGTCAATTTTTACCCTGTATAGTGTTGTGGCTGTCTTTGTATCATAGTGCAGATAATAAATATAATTGCCTATGAGGGAGGCATATATGCATGGCTCTTTGTCAAGAATAAAAGCCTTGCCACCTGTTCTTTTGATACGGCATAAGCTGTTTTTGTCATATGCAAAGAACATTGTACTGGTTATGTTATTTGTATTGTTTCGTACATAATATATGAAGTTTTTGTCAGCATTTATGTACATTACAGAGTCGTTGCAAAGCTTATGTACATTGCTGCCATCAACATTCATGGCATATAATCGGCCGTTATCATTTGGATTTGAGAAAAAAATTTCACCGTTGCTTTCACAGAAAAGACCGGCATTGTACAGATTGCCGGAGAGATTTCCGTTTACATAGGTTGAATTAAATTTAACTTTTGTGTTTAAATAATGGTATGCAACAAAGCCTGCTATGCATATAACAAAAAGCAGAATGAGCAGCTTAATATATTTTTTCATGGAAATTCCTCCGCTTTGGATAGTTACAGTTTTAACTAAATTATATCTGTATATGATAAATCTTTCAAGGATTACTTGCCTTTCTGTGAATTTTGTAATAGAATTTTACTATATCTTTTTTAGGAGACAATGATGGAAGATTTAATGAAATTAAGAGAGTCTATCGATGAGATAGACAATGAAATAGTCAGATTATATAAGGAAAGAATGGAAATTTCAAAGCATGTTGCCGAGTATAAGATAACTACCGGCAAAAAGGTCTTTGACAAGACAAGAGAAGATGAAAAACTTGAAAAATTATCAGCTCTTGCAGATGATGATTTTTTAAGACATGGTATAGTTGAGCTTTTTGAGCAGATTATGTCAACCAGTCGCAAGAAGCAATATCAGCTTATGACAGAGTACGGCATAGTGGAAAAGGAGGACTTTACAGAGGTAGACAGCCTGGATTTTTCCAATGCAAGGATTGTGTTTCAGGGAGTTGAGGGTGCATACTCGCAGCTTGCCATGAAGACCTACTTTGGCGAGAACTGCAATGGCTACAATGTGGATACATGGAAAGATGCTATGGAGGATATCAAGTGTGGAAAGGCTGATTATGCTGTGCTTCCTATAGAAAATTCCTCAGCCGGTATTGTATCGGAAAACTATGATTTGCTCGTTGAGTACGATAATTACATAGTTGGGGAGCAGATTATCCGTATCGACCACAGCCTGATGGGACTTCCCGGGGCAAAGATTTCTGATATCAGGACAGTGTATTCGCATCCACAGGCGCTTATGCAGTGCTCGGATTTTTTTGATGAGCACAAGGATATCAATCAGGTAGCTGTCAGGAATACAGCTTTTTCGGCAAAGAAGGTAAAGGATGACGGAGATATCACACAGGCCGGCATAGCGAGCCATATCTCAGCTGATATATATGGACTTCAGGTACTTGAGAGCTGCATACAGAACAATAAAAACAATGCGACAAGGTTTATAATTGTGTCAGCTAAAAAGGTGTGCCGCAGGGATTCAGACAGGATAAGCATCTGCTTTGAGACTCCTCACAAGAGTGGTGCACTGTATCATATGCTGGCACACTTTATATACAATGGAATCAATATGTTAAATATCCAGTCTCGTCCGATACCCGATAAGGCATGGGAGTACAGATTTTTTGTCGATTTCGAGGGACGTTTTACGGATACGGCTGTCCAGAATGCGCTAAGAGGCATAAGAGAAGAGGCAATTGCCCTTAAGATTCTTGGTACCTATTAATATTAAATGATAGAAATTCTGATAATCGGATAAAATGATAGGAATTCAGATAAAAGAGTTGACAACCGGAATTGTCTGTGATATATTCTAGTAGTTGTATGAAAACAAAGTAGAGTATCCACTCTCACCTAAGCGCAATTGCGCGACTTAGCGTTAATATTTTCAAACATTTGTGTTGAAGATTGTATAGTGGATAGTCTGCCTATCCACTATTTTTTTATGGAGGTACAAGACCATTAGCGAATTAATGATTAATGAACAGATCAGAGACAGAGAAGTTCGACTGATTGGGGCAGATGGAGAACAGTTAGGAATTGTTTCTTCAAGAGAAGCTCAAAAGATTGCAGACGAAGCAGGACTTGATTTAGTAAAGATAGCACCAAATGCAAAGCCACCTGTATGTAAGGTGATTGATTATGGTAAGTATCGTTATGAGCAGGCCCGCAAGGAAAAGGATGCAAAGAAAAAGCAGAAGACCGTTGAATTGAAAGAGATTCGTCTCTCACCTAACATTGAGGCTAACGACTTGAATACCAAGATGAATGCTGCAAAGAAATTCCTTGCAAAAGGAAACAAGGTAAAGATCACACTCAGATTCAGGGGACGTGAGATGGCTCATATGAATGCAAGCAAACATATCCTTGATGATATAGCTGAGAATCTTTCAGATGTAGCGGTAGTGGAGAAAGCACCAAAGGTTGAAGGAAGAAGCATCGGTATGGTGCTGGCAGAAAAGAGATAACAATTTAAGGAGGAACACACAATGCCAAAAATGAAAACAAGCAGAGCAGCTGCAAAACGTTTCAAAGTTACAGGAACAGGAAAGTTAAAAAGAAATAAAGCCTACAAGAGACATATCTTAACTAAGAAAACAACAAAGACAAAGAGAAATCTCAGAAAAGCAACAATGACAGATGAGACAAATGTTAAGAATATGAAGAAGATTTTACCATACATGTAATCGGTAGTATTAGTTAAGGAGGAATCAACAAATGGCAAGAGTTAAAGGCGGTTTAGGCGCTAAGAAAAGACATAACAGAACATTAAAGTTAGCAAAGGGTTACAGAGGCGCTAGATCTAAGCAGTATAGAGTAGCAAAGCAGTCAGTTATGAGAGCACTTACAAGCTCATACGCTGGACGTAAAGAGAGAAAGAGACAGTTCCGTCAGTTATGGATTGCCCGTATCAACGCAGCAGCTCGTCTCAACGGACTTTCATACAGCCAGTTCATGCACGGCTTAAAGTTAGCAAACGTTGACCTTAACCGTAAGGTATTAGCTGATATGGCTGTTACAGATGCAGCAGGATTTGCTAAATTAGTAGATGTTGCTAAATCTAAGCTTGCTTAGTTTTAGCATAAAGTGATATATGAAAAAAGCTACCGGGCTTCACATGAAGTTCGGTAGCTTTTTCGTCATTCTTGAGCATTTTTATATTTACTGCGATATTCCTTCGGTGAAAGCCCTTTTATTTTGTGAAAGGTTTTTGAAAAATATAGGCTGTTATCAAACCCTATAGAGCCTGCAATTGCCGTGATGGACAATGAGGAGTGGTTAAGCAGATAGCATGCCTGCTTGATTCTGAAATCGGTCAGATACTCCTTTGGCGATACACCGAGGATGCTCTGGAAGGAACGGAACAGATGGCTTCGGCTTAAACCTATATATGATGCGATATCCTCAACAGTGATAGGGTATGAATAGTTGGCGGAGATGTATTCTATGCCCTTTTGCACATAGGAATTTGCACTGTTTTGCGGTGGTTTTGATGTGGCGGCGCTGACAAAGAGGGCGAGGGTGGTGTAGAGTCGCCCGGTCATTTCCAGCGCGTTTTCAAATTCTGTGCCTCTGGCGTCGTATATATGCATGAGCTGTCTTTTGATTTCGTTTCCGTTTGATACATTGTGTATGTATGGATGCGCTTTTGTGAAATCAGTGGCTCTTAAAATGGTTGCGGCATCGCTGCCGGTAAAGCCTACCCAGGTATATTCCCAAGGGTCTTCTGCATCAGCCTGATAAATCACTTCGGTATTTGGGTATACGAGAAATACATCGCCTGGGGTTAATGTGTGCACCTTGCCATTTACAGTGTAGCGGCCTTTACCGCTTATGATATAGTGAATCAGATAATGATCCCTGATACCCGGACCCCACTGATACAGGCTGTCGCAGCTCTGGAAGCCTACATTATATACGGACAGAGATACAAGCTCTTTTTCTTTTACGATATAGGAATTTTTGTATTTATTGTTCATATTGCCTACCTTTACAACATTTTTACATATTTCTTCTACATTTTATTCTATACAAAAATGAGCAAATGCGCTACAATAAATTTGACAAAAATGAAAAGGAGATATTTATTATGGCAATTTTAGTTACTGGTGGAGCCGGATATATCGGAAGCCACACTTGCGTGGAGCTTCTTGATGCAGGCTACGATGTGGTAGTATTGGATAATCTTTCAAATTCATCTGAGAAGTCACTTGACAGAGTTAAGGCTCTTACAGGCAAAGAAGTAAAGTTCTATAAGGGAGATATCCTTGACAGAGACATACTGAATAAGATTTTTAAAGAAGAAAAGATAGATAGCTGTATTCACTTTGCAGGACTCAAGGCAGTAGGAGAGTCTGTGGCAAAGCCTTGGGAGTACTATAACAATAATATCGCCGGAACACTTACACTTGTTGATGTGATGAGACAGAATGGCTGCAAGAGCATCATTTTCTCTTCATCAGCTACAGTATACGGAGATCCTGCACAGATTCCTATCACAGAGGAGTGCCCAAAGGGACAGTGTACAAACCCATATGGTTGGACAAAGTCCATGCTTGAGCAGATACTTATGGATATCTACAAGGCAGATAATGAGTGGAATGTCATCCTGCTTCGTTACTTCAACCCAATCGGAGCTCATAAGAGCGGTACAATGGGTGAGAATCCAAACGGTATTCCAAACAACCTCATGCCTTACATCACACAGGTGGCAGTAGGCAAGCTTAAGGAGCTTGGAGTATTCGGAGATGACTATGATACTCCTGACGGAACAGGTGTGAGAGATTACATACATGTTGTTGACCTTGCGGTTGGACATGTCAAGGCTTTAAAGAAAATTGAGGAGAACGCAGGCCTTTGCATCTACAATCTTGGAACAGGACACGGCTACAGCGTGCTTGATATTGTAAAGAATTTCGAGGCTGCAACAGGTGTTAAGATTCCTTATACAATCAAGCCTAGAAGACCTGGCGATATCGCTACATGCTACTGTGACCCATCAAAGGCCAAGAGAGAGCTCGGCTGGGAAGCACAGTATGGTATCAAGGAGATGTGTGCCGACTCATGGAGATGGCAGAAGAACAATCCTAACGGATACGATGACTAATTATAACTGATTTTTAAGCCGGATTTATACTTGAATTATTTATGCCTTGGAGCATTCTGTAGTAAACAGAATACGCTCCAAGGTATTTTACTTTAAGGCAGAAATGTTTATTATAGCGTGGATAGACATCGGACGCACCCGCAGCACCGAAATGCACCTTGCATGCGCTAACGCTACGCTGTCAAGATACTGTACGAATTATGCTTTTTAGGCTCACTTTGCTTGACGAAACCGTCGAAACGCGCCGTCCGTGGCGCGGTTCTCCTTGACTTGCCTTCCATGGCAAGTCATTTCTGTGTTTCATGGGCATAATTCTACAGTATCTAAACAGCCTCGCTAGTCGCTTATGCAAGGTGCATTTCGGTGCGGCGGGTGCGTCCGGCGTCAACAACAATAAAAAAACATCGCATAAATGCGATGCTTTCGGGTTGGGCTGTATTTAATTGAATAAATATCAGTGAGCAGTCCGTACGGGAATCGAACCCGTGTTTCCGCCGTGAGAGGGCGGCGTCTTAACCGCTTGACCAACGAACCGTGTATTATACTATCATGGAGTTTCAAAAAAAGCAAGTACTTTTTTAAAAAAACTTGATTTTTTTTTCTGATAGTGCTATCATACCTATGATAACAACGTTGACTAGATTGAGAGAGGGCAAAAGTCCTCTCTCAATTCACGTTTATAAACATCAGGCAGCTATTCAGAGCAATTGTGAATAGTTACAGCCATATAATCAAAAGAGAGGTGATAAAATGTCAAAGGCAAGTGTATATGAGGCAAAGACAGAGAGCTTTATAAAACCAATTCTTGACAGCATGAATTTTGAGCTTGTTGATGTCGAGTATGTTAAGGAAGGCGGCATGAACTACCTGAGAGCATATATTGATAAGGAGGGGGGCATAACCGTTGATGACTGTGAAGTGGTTGCAAGGCAGATGAATGAGATTCTCGACAGAGAGGACTATATTCCAGATTCGTACACTTTCGAGGTCAGCTCGCCGGGGCTTGGAAGACCTCTCAAGAAGGAAAAGGACTATGTGCGCAATATGAATAAGGAAATAGAGATTCGCACATACAGGGCTATCAACAAATCAAAGGAATTTTATGGTCTGCTTAAAGCCTATGATAAGGATACAGTGACAATAACCGATGAAGACGGAAATGAGACTACATTCAATAAGAGTGATATCGCACTTATACGTCAGGCATTGGATTTTTAATTAAAGCGCACGATAACACAAATAGGAGGAAAAAATAATGAGCAATGAGTTATTAGAAGCGTTAAATATATTAGAGCAGGAGAAAAATATTAGTAAAGAAACTTTACTTGAGGCAATTGAGAACTCTCTTGTGACTGCCTGCAAGAACCATTTTGGTAAATCAGACAATGTAAAGGTAGAAATCGATCCTGAGACATGTGCTTTCTCATGCTACCAGGAGAAGACAGTTGTGGATGCAGTTGAGGATCCGGTGGAGGAGATTTCATTAGCAGATGCCCACAAGGTAAACGGCAACTATCAGCTTGGGGATATCGTGAGAGTTGAGGTGAAGTCAAAGGAATTCGGACGTATCGCTACACAGAACGCAAAGAATGTTATCCTTCAGAAAATCCGTGAGGAGGAGAGAAAGGTAATATTTGACGAGTACAACAGCAAGGAAAAGGATGTTGTGACAGGTGTTGTTCAAAGATACATCGGAAAGAATGTCAGCATCAATTTAGGCAAGGCAGATGCACTTCTGACTGAGAGTGAGCAGATAAAGGGCGAGGTATTCAAGCCTACAGAGCGTATCAAGGTATATATCCTTGAGGTTAAGTCCACATCAAAGGGACCAAAGATTCTTGTTTCAAGAACACATCCTGAGCTTGTGAAGAGACTTTTCGAGTCAGAGGTTACAGAGGTTAAAGAGGGCATAGTTGAGATAAAGGCTATATCCCGTGAGGCCGGAAGCAGAACAAAGATTGCCGTATGGTCAAATGATCCAAATGTAGACCCTGTAGGAGCATGTGTAGGTATGAATGGTGCCAGAGTCAATGCTATCGTAAATGAGCTCCGCGGTGAGAAAATCGATATCATCACATGGGATGAGAATCCTGCAATACTTATCCAGAATGCACTTAGCCCTGCAAAGGTTATCTCGGTTATAGCAGATGCAGATGAGAAATCAGCAAAGGTTGTTGTTCCGGATTATCAGCTTTCACTTGCAATCGGTAAGGAAGGACAGAATGCAAGACTTGCAGCAAGACTTACAGGCTTCAAGATTGATATCAAGAGCGAGACACAGGCCAGAGAGTCAGGAGATTTCATGGATTATGAGAATGACTATGAAGAGGATGACTATGAAGAGGATGATTATGATGACGATTATGATTATTCAGATGATGAGCTTGCTGAGAACGAGAGATTAGCTGATACAGAACAGGCAGAGGCTTTTGATACAGGGGCTGACGAGAACGAAGCAGCAGGTACAGAAAATGATGCGCCAGCTTTAGAAGCAGATGCTTCTGATATTGATGAGACAGATGATGCGGCAGATAGTGGTGATGAGCAGTAATGGCAAATAAAAAGATTCCAATGCGCAAATGCGTAGGGTGTCAGGAGATGAAGGAAAAGAAGTCACTTATCCGCGTGGTAAAGACTGCGGAGGGAGACATCATTCTTGATGACACAGGCAAGAAAAACGGCAGGGGTGCTTATATATGCAAGAGCATTGAGTGCTTTAAAAAGGCTAAAAAGACAAAGGCACTTGAGCGTTCCCTTGGTGTTAGTGTATCAGAACAGGTATATGAGGAGCTTGAAAAGGAGATGAACCAAATTGACAGATAGAGTACTTTCTATGCTGGGATTAGCAGCAAAGTCAGGCAATGTGGTTAGCGGAGAGTTTTCTACAGAGAAAGCTGTAAAGACGGGAAAGGCATTTTTAGTGATAGTTGCAGATGATTCATCGGACAACACAAAGAAGCATTTTTCGGATATGACTGCTTTCTATGAGGTTCCGATTTATTTTTATAGTGACAAGGTGGGGTTAGGGAATGCGATAGGCAAAGAGTTTCGCGCTTCCCTTGCAGTTACGGATGAAAACCTTGCAAATGCAGTGATAAAAAAGCTGCAGTCGAATAAAACTGAATAGTGGAGGAAAATAGATATATGGCAAAAATGAGAGTTCATGAACTTGCAAAAGAATTAAATATAAAGTCACAGGACGTCATAGATACATTAAACGGCACACAGTTTGCTGTCAAGAATGTGCAGAGCGGTCTTGAGGACGAGGCACAGAAAATTGTGCGAAAGAAGTACACAAAGGCAGAAGAAAAGAAAGAGACAGATAAGAAGGAAGAGCCTAAAAAGGATGATGCAAAGGCGGCAGACAGACCAAAGAAGAAGGCCAGCATCACTACTGTTTTCAATGCTCAGTATAGCAAACAGGGCAGGAAAACAAATGGCGGAAACGGCAATGGAAAGGGTACAAATGGTGGTTCAGAGCGCAGAAATGGCAATGGCAGACGCGATAATCAGTCATCACGTCCAGAGCAGCACAGCATTATTAAGCCAAGACCGGTCGGAGAGAGAGCTATGCGCCCTATAAGTGAGCGTACAGCAGATCCGTATGCCGATATGAAGCCTGCCAATTCACGTCCGGCACGTCCGGCTGACGCAGACAGAAGAGGCGACAGACGTCAGGATAATGTTGACAGAATCAACAACAGAAATACTGACAGAAATACCGACAGAAGCAGAAATACGGACAGAAACAGCGATAGAAGACCAAACAATCGCGACAATAACCTCGATAACAACAGAGATAATAACAGAGGTTTCAGAAATGACTCCAGACGTCCTGCTGAGGGTGGCAGAAGCTTTGACAGAAATAACGATAGAACAGGCGGCAGAGGTGATGACAGAAACCGTTTCAGAAAAGAAACAGTTACGGTTGCAGCTCCTGATGATGTAAGAGGCAAGGAGAGCAGAGACAGAGGCAACGACAGAAAGAATAAGCACAATCACAATCAGAGTCAGAAGCAGGATAAGCTCGGAAAGAAGCAGGAGAATTACATCAATCTCGAGAAGCACGGCGGCAAGAAAAAGCCACAGCAGCCTAAGGCACAGCCAAAAGAGGATGAGAACGAGATTAAGACAATTTCTCTTCCGGAGAAGATTACAATCAGAGATTTAGCTGACAAGATGAAGGTTCAGCCTTCTGCCATAGTAAAGAAGCTTTTCATGAAGGGCGAGATGGTAACAGTTAACTCTGAAGTTGATTTTGCAGCCGCAGAGGAGATTGCGTTAGAGTTTAATTTCATCTGTGAGGAAGAGGAGAAGGTCGATGTGATTGCAGAGCTTCTCAAGGAGGATGAAGAGGATGAGAGCAAGATGGTTCCTCGTCCACCTGTAGTCTGTGTAATGGGTCACGTAGATCATGGTAAGACATCACTGCTTGATGCCATCAGACAGACACGTGTTACAGACCGTGAGGCAGGTGGTATCACACAGCACATTGGTGCATCTGTTGTATCAATTAATGACCAGAACATCACATTCCTTGATACACCGGGACATGAGGCATTTACAGCAATGCGTATGCGTGGTGCAAACTCTACTGATATCGCAATCCTTGTTGTTGCCGCAGATGATGGTGTAATGCCACAGACTGTTGAGGCTATCAACCATGCAAAGGCAGCCGGTGTAGAGATTATCGTTGCTGTCAACAAGATAGATAAGCCAAGTGCCAATATCGACAAGGTTAAGCAGGAGCTTTCAGAGTATGAGCTTATCCCGGAGGATTGGGGTGGAAGCACAATATTCTGTCCTGTATCTGCACATACTAAGGAGGGTATCGACAATCTCCTTGAGATGATTCTTCTCACAGCAGAGGTGCTTGAGCTCAAGGCTAATCCGGACAGAAATGCAAGAGGTCTCGTAATAGAGGCACAGCTTGACAAGGGCCGTGGTGCGGTTGCCACAGTGCTTGTACAAAAAGGAACACTCCATGTCGGAGATCCTATCGCATGCGGAAGCAGCTATGGTAAGGTAAGAGCCATGATTGATGACAAGGGCCGCAGAGTAAAGGAGGCTAAGCCTTCTACGCCTGTAGAGATACTTGGACTTAACAGTGTGCCATCAGCAGGTGAGACATTTGTGGCATGTGATTCAGAGAAGGAGGCAAAGGCATTCTCTGACACATATATTTCAGAGGAAAAGAATAAGCTTATTGAGGATACAAAGGCAAAGATGTCACTTGATGATCTGTTCTCACAGATTCAGTCCGGCAATATGAAGGAGCTTGATATCATCGTAAAGGCAGATGTACAGGGTTCAGTTGAAGCTGTTAAGCAGAGTCTTGTCAAGCTTTCAAATGAGGAGGTTGTGGTCAAGGTCATCCATGGCGGCGTTGGAGCCATCAACGAGTCAGATGTTATCCTTGCATCAGCATCAAATGCAATCATCATTGGCTTTAACGTCAGACCGGATCCTGTTGCCAAGACTACAGCAGACCGTGAAGGCGTAGATATCAGACTTTACAAGGTCATCTACAATGCAATCGAGGATGTATCTGCTGCCATGAAGGGTATGCTTGATCCTGTATTTGAGGAGAAGGTTATCGGACATGCGGAAATCAGACAGATTTTCAAGGCTTCAGGCGTTGGAAACATTGCAGGTTCATATGTGCTTGACGGATTTATGGAGAGAGGCTGCCGTGTCAGAATTAGCAGAGAGGGTGAGCAGATATTCGAGGGAGACCTTGCTTCACTCAAGAGATTCAAGGATGATGTCAAGGAAGTCAAGACAGGCTACGAGTGTGGTCTTGTATTTGACGGATTTAATGATATTCAGGAATTAGATATTGTAGAAGCCTACAAGATGGTAGAGGTTCCAAGATAATCATATATTTGTTATCATGAATTAATGTAACTATTCGGATAGTTACGGTTTAATATAAAAAGAAAGCGGGATTATATGAGAAAGAACAGCATAAAAAATATTCGTATCAACGAAGAGGTGATGCGTGAACTGTCAAATATCATACGCGGTGAGATAAAGGATCCGCGTATCAATCCCATGACAAGTGTTGTTGCTGTCGAGGTGGCACCTGATTTAAAGACAGCAAAGGCTTATATCAGTGTGCTTGGTGACAAGAAATCACAGGCTGATACACTTGCAGGACTTAAGTCAGCGGAGGGATATATACGCAGAACTCTCGCAAAGAACATCAATTTAAGAAATACACCTGCCATTACATTTATCATAGACCAGTCTATAGAGTATGGTGTTGAGATGTCTAAAAAGATTGATGAAGTAACAAAAAATCTCAAAGAGGATTAATAAAGAGGATTGATTATGACAGAGATTGATTCTATTTTAAAGGATGCACAGTCAGTTGTTGTTTCCGGTCATGTGAGACCGGACGGTGACTGTGTCGGTTCAACACTTGCGGTATACAACTACATAAAGGATTATTATCCTGATATAAAGGCAAGGCTTTATTTAGAGCCAAGCCCGAACATCTTTAAGTTTATGCAAAGAGCAGATGAGATTGACAGCAGCTATGCAGATGATACCGTATATGATCTGTTCATAGCATGTGATTGTAGTGACATAGGCAGACTGGGAAGTGCAGCTAAGTATTTTGAGTCTGCAAGAAGGACACTTTGCATAGATCATCACGTCACTAACGGAGCTTTTGCAGACGCAAATTACATCTTTCCGGATGCGAGCTCAACCTGTGAGCTTGTGTTTGAACTTCTGCCGAAGGAGCGCATCACAATACAGATAGCAGAGTGTATTTACACAGGCATGGTGCATGATACAGGTGTGTTCCAGTATTCATGCACTTCAAAAAAGACTATGGATATAGCAGGCTCCCTTATGGAGATGGGTATTGATTATTCAAGAATAATCGATGATACATTTTATACAAAGACATTTGCCCAGAACAAGATTATGGGGCAGGCACTTTTGAATGCTGCTTTGTATCTGAATGGTGATGTTATATTGTCTGCAGTATCGCGAGCTGAGATGGAGAAGTACGATGTGCTTCCAAAGCATCTCGACGGTATTGTAAACCAGCTTCGTGTGACAAAGGATATAAAGGTTGCTGTATTTCTCTACGAAAATGAGGATGGCACCTACAAGGGCAGTCTGCGCGTAAACGGTGATTATGATGTGGCAAAGGTTGCGTCGGTATTTGGCGGTGGAGGACATGTAAAGGCCGCTGGATTTACGATTGACGGACCGCTTGAGGTGGCAACAGAGCGCATACTTACGGCAATTAAGGACAATATTTAGGGAGAGATTCTTGGGCAGATGGTTAACGGAATAATCAATGTATACAAGGAAAAGGGCTATACAAGCTTTGACGTTGTGGCAAAGCTTAGAGGCATATTCCACCAGAAAAAGATTGGTCATACAGGTACACTTGATCCGGATGCACAGGGTGTTCTTCCTGTATGCCTTGGGAAGGCAACCAGAGTGTGTGACCTTTTGACCGACAAGGACAAGGTCTATAAAACTGTGCTGCTTTTGGGACAGGAGACAGATACACAGGATATTACAGGGCAGGTCTTAAATCAGGCTAAGGTCAATGTGACTGAGCAGGCGGTGTATGATGTAATATCACAGTTTGTTGGCAGGCAAAAGCAGGTGCCGCCTATGTACTCGGCTTTAAAGGTCAATGGGAAAAAGCTCTATGAGCTTGCAAGAGAGGGCAAGGTAATAGAGAGAAAAGCCAGGGATATTGAGGTGTTTGGCATCAATGTTGAAAGCATTGATTTGCCGGAGGTTACGATGACGGTGCACTGTTCAAAGGGCACATATATCAGGACACTGTGCAATGACATCGGAGAGAGACTGGGCTGCCATGGCTGCATGAAGTCACTGCTTAGAGTAAGGGTGGCAGGCTTTGATTTAGAGCATGCACTTACACTTTCGCAGATTCAGTCGAAGGTGGATGAAGGCAGCTTTGATATGGTACTGCCTGTTGATGGAGTGTTTGAAAATCTGCCGGCAGTGCATACTGTGGCAGAGGCTGATAAGCTTGTCAGAAATGGAAATAAGCTTCCGGCAGTACTTACGGATTATTTAAAACACGGTGCTGACTCTGATATAAGATACAGAGTATACAATCATGAGGGCATATTTGTCGGTGTGTATTCGTATCTTGATGAGACAGGTGAATTTAAGCCGGTAAAGATTTTTATGGAATAGAATAGTATACAGATATTATGGAATATATAAGCAAAACTCTGGATTTTCATGTCGAGGAGCCTTCTGTCATCTCGTTTGGAAAGTTTGACGGGCTTCACAGAGGACATGAATTTCTGATGGAAAAGCAAATTGAACAGAGCAATCTGCATGGCTACAAGCGAATCATATTTACGTTTGACATTCCTCCCAAATCGGAGGTGCTTGGCGTTGAGTCAAAGGTTATAATCACAAACGATGAAAAAGAGTATGTGTTTGAAAAATCAGGTATTGACTATCTGATAGAGTGTCCGTTTGTGCCACAGGTGATGACAATGGAGGCGGATGCGTTTGTCAGATGGATAGTTAAAAGTCTTAATGTCAAGTGTATCATTGTCGGAGATGATTTCCGTTTCGGGCACAACAGGGCAGGTGACCACAGGCTGCTTTCTGCGATGGCAGGAGAGCTTGGATACGAGCTTATTGTGGTGGACAAAATAAAGGATGGAGACAGGGATATAAGCAGTACGTATATCCGTGAGGAGATTGCGGCTGGACATATTAAAAAGGCGAATGAACTGCTGGGTTATCCATTTTTTATAAAAGGAAGGGTAGTGCATGGCAGAGCGTTAGGCAGGACTATTGGTATTCCGACAGTCAATCTTTCAGTGCCGCACGATAAGCTGCTTCCGCCAAAGGGAGTGTATATGTCGAGGGTTCTTGTCAGGGACAACTGGTACCTTGGTGTGACCAATATAGGCTGTAAGCCTACTATAGAGGGAAAAAATCCAATTGGTGCAGAGACATATATCATAGATTTTGGGCAGGATGTTTATGGGCAGGATATTATGGTAGAGCTTCATAAGTTTGTAAGACCTGAGATGAAGTTTGATTCAATAGAAGCGTTAAAGAGCCAGATGAGCGCAGATATCAATTTTACAATCAATTATGCAGGCAGTCACACATTTTAGTGTGACTGTTTTTTGCTAAATAGCCCAAAATAACGAAAAAATGACAGATATTACAGAATTATTACAAAGAAATATTGACATTTTAACAATTTATGATATACTCGTAATCGTGGGATTATAGATAGCATGAATCGGAGGCTATATGAAAAACAAGTTAAAATTAGGACAGGCAGCAGGCGTTGTAGCGTTTGCTATTATTATAGGAGCGGTATCTATGAGCTCAAGCAGCACGGTGGATGCCAGGACAACAACGGCAGAGGCAAATAAAAACAGATCAGTGAATGCGGGGGTTGCACTTAATCTGACAGAGGCGGCAGATGCCACAGAGCTTCTCACAGCAGGGGTTACATCGGCTCTTACTTATTATGGAGCTGACGTATCGGTAGCGCAAAACGACAGCAATGTTGTTACTGCATCTGCTCAGGGTGCACAGGTTGGCGATACTGCACAGGAGACAGAACAGGCAAATGAGGCACCCCAGACACCGACAGTCGCACAGACCTGTGGTTACACTAATCTTGGTATGTCAGTTATCAGCAGCGGAAACTTAAATATCAGACAGGAGGCTTCGACAGACAGTGAAGTGGTAGGTATCCTTACCAATCACAATGCCTGTGAGCTTCTTGAGGATGCCGGAGACTGGTATAAGGTTACATCAGGCAAAGTGACAGGATATGTAAGCAAGCAGTATCTTGTGACAGGAGATGAGGCAGAGTCTATTGCAGAACAGGAGATTAAAACTGTTGCCACTGTAAATACTGAAACACTGAATGTACGTGCAGAGAAGTCAACAGAGGCTGCGGTGCTTTCACAGGTTGGAAATTCAGAGGCATTCACAGTCAATTCTGTTGCTGACGGCTGGGTTGAGATAAGTGTGGATGATTCTGTCGGATATATATCACAGGATTATGTGACACTGGCACAGGCACTTCCTACTGCAAAGACAATTGAGCAGGTGAAGTATGGTGACGGTGTATCAGATGTAAGGGCATCGGTTGTATCATATGCATTACAGTTTGTCGGAAACAGATATGTGTGGGGAGGTACAAGCCTTGAGAATGGTGTTGACTGCTCAGGTTTTACAATGAGAATACTTGGAAAGTATGGAGTTTCGTTACCACATTCATCAAAAGCACAGCCTTCATATGGCACAAAAATCAGCGCATCTGATGCAAAGCCGGGAGATTTATTCTTCTACGGAAGTGGAAGCAGCATCTCACATGTTGCAATTTATATCGGAAACGGACAGATTGTCCATGCCAGCAACAAGCGAGACGGAATCAAGGTTTCAAATGCATTTTACAGAAGTCCGATTTGTGTTGCAAGATATTTGCCGGATTAATAAAAAAGTTGTTTACAACAAATGCTTACTATGCTATACTACATAGGTATGGTTTTGCCCATGTTCGGTAGTTGGATACTCCGACCTATTGCTGAGCATCATACATGTATCAGGGCGCATTATAATATAAGGAGGATCAACAATGATCGCAAAGGAAAAGAAACAGGCTATTATCGCAGAGTACGGTAGAACACCAAATGACACAGGTTCACCAGAGGTTCAGATTGCAATTCTTTCAGCAAGAATCGCAGAGTTAACTGAGCATTTCAAGCAGAACCCAAAGGATCATCACTCAAGAAGAGGAATGTTAAAGATGATCGGTCAGAGACGTAGATTACTTGCATACCTTAAGGAGATTGATATCGAGAGATATCGTTCACTTATCGAGCGTTTAGGACTCAGAAAATAGTATTTTCTTTAGAGCGGAGTAATTATTATTCCGCTCTATTATTGTTTTTATTATTGTTTTTTGAAAAGCAGAAGTAAGCCGAGACCACTAAAGAGTGCATGAGCGTACATGTATTGTTTAGTAGTTTCGGAAGAGGAATACACTTCTGCAAAAGAATTTTAAGGAGAATTAATATGTACAAAAGTTATTCAATGGAACTTGCCGGCAGGACTCTTACTGTAGATATCGGAAGAGTAGCAGCTCAGGCTAATGGAGCTGTTTTTATCAAATATGGTGATACAACAGTCCTTTCAACAGCTACAGCATCTGACAAGCCACGTGACGGTGTGGATTTCTTCCCACTCAGCGTTGAGTTCGAGGAGAAGATGTACTCTGTAGGAAAAATTCCGGGCGGATTTAACAAGCGTGAGGGAAAAGCATCAGAGAACGCCATCCTTACAGATCGTGTAATTGATCGTCCTATGAGACCTCTTTTCCCAAAGGATTACAGAAATGATGTTACATTAAACAACCTTGTCATGTCAGTGGATCCTGAGTGCCGTCCTGAGATAGTTGCAATGATCGGTACAGCTCTTGCTGTTCATATATCAGATATTCCGTTTGACGGACCATGTGCAATGACACAGATGGGACTTGTTGATGGAGAGTTTATCGTAAACCCTTCACAGAAGCAGTGGGATGAGGGCGATTTACAGCTCACGGTTGCTTCTACAAAGGAAAAGGTCATCATGATTGAAGCAGGAGCCAATGAGATTCCTGAGGATCAGATGATTGAGGCAATCTACAAGTGCCACGATATCAACCAGACAGTTATCGCATTCATGGATCAGATCCGTGATGAGATTGGCAAGCCAAAGCATGAGTATGAGAGCTGTGCTATTCCTGAGCAGATGTTCGAGGATATCAAGAAAATTGTTACTCCTGAGCAGATGGAGGAGGCAGTATTCACAGATGAGAAGCAGAAGCGTGAGGAAAATATAAGAGCTATCACAGAGCAGTTAGAGGAAGCCTTCGCTGACAATGAGGAGTACCTTGCGGTACTTGGTGAGGCTATTTACCAGTATCAGAAGAAGACAGTCAGAAAGATGATTTTAAAGGATCACAAGCGTCCTGACGGCCGTGCAATCAACCAGATCAGACCACTCGCAGCAGAGGTTGATTTGATTCCTAGAGTTCACGGCTCTGCAATGTTTACCCGTGGACAGACACAGATTTGTGATGTTGTAACACTTGCTCCTTTATCAGAGATTCAGAAAATCGACGGACTTGATGCAAATATCACAACAAAGAGATATATGCATCACTATAACTTCCCTGCATACTCTGTAGGAGAGACAAAGGTATCACGTGGACCGGGACGTCGTGAGATTGGACACGGAGCACTTGCTGAGAAGGCACTTGTTCCTGTACTTCCAAGCATTGAGGAGTTCCCATATACTATCCGTGCCGTATCTGAGACATTTGAGTCAAACGGCTCTACATCAATGGCTTCAACATGTGCATCATGTATGTCACTTATGGCTGCAGGTGTTCCAATCAAGGCTATGGTTGCCGGAATCTCATGCGGACTTGTAACGGGCGATACAGATGATGATTTCCTTGTACTTACAGATATCCAGGGTCTTGAGGATTTCTTCGGAGATATGGATTTCAAGGTAACAGGTACACATAAGGGTATCACAGCTATCCAGATGGATATCAAGATTCACGGACTTACAAGGCCTATCGTTGAGGAGGCAATTGCGAGAACACGTGAGGCACGTCTCTACATCATGGATGAGGTCATGAGCAAGGCAATCGCTGAGCCTAGAAAAGAAGTCAATGAGTGGGCTCCAAAGATTGAGCAGATTACAATTGATCCATCAAAGATTGGTGATGTTGTCGGACAGAAGGGTAAGACAATCAACGAGATTATCGACAGAACCGGTGTCAAGATCGATATCACAGATGATGGCGCTGTTTCAGTTTGCGGAACAGATAAAGAGATGATTGCAAAGGCAATCGAAATGATTAAGATTATCACAACTGATTTTGAGCAGGGACAGATCCTTGAGGGAACAGTTGTAAGCATCAAGGAGTTCGGTGCTTTCATCGAATTTGCTCCTGGCAAAGAGGGAATGGTTCACATTTCTAAGATTGCAAAAGAGAGAATCAACAGAGTAGAGGATGTACTAACACTTGGAGACAAGGTAAAGGTTGTTTGCCTTGGCAAGGACAAGATGGGAAGAATCAGCTTCTCTATGAAGGATGTAAAAGAGGATTAATTAATATACGTTAAAGTATAACAATAATACCCAATAAAGGGCTGCACGCAGGTGCAGTCCTTTTATAATAGTAAGGTGATATGATGTAAGGCGAAACAGGTGCATCTGTGGAATGTAATCATACTATGAGCGAAGCTGTGTCATATTGTGAAAACAAATCATATATTAAATTAAAAAATAAAATAATAATGAAAAATGCGAAATATAGTATAAATGCAAATCTGGTATATAAAAATGGTTATAGTGGTAAAAATGTCAATATAGCAGTGCTTGATACTGGGGTGTTTAGACATAAACAGCTTTATGGGTGCATAAAGCATTTTATGGATCTTGTGGGTGGTAAGGAGACATGTTATGACGATAATGGGCATGGTACGCATGTGTGCGGTATATTATCGGCTGCAGATATAGGTATGGCTCCGGGGGCAGGACTTTACGTGTTTAAGGTGCTTGACTATCTTGGCATGGGGCAGACATCGGATTCGATTCGTGCACTTAAGTATATAAAAGAAAACTGCGTCAGACTTAATATAAAAATACTCAACTTCTCTGTAGGATATCTGCCATATTCTGATGCAGCAGAGCGCGTTAAGATATTGAAGCTGATAGATGAATTGTGGGATATGGGAGTGGTAGTTGTTGCGGCAGCGGGTAATTATGGACCTGCACCTTTTTCAGTAACTGTGCCGGGAATTTCAAGAAAGATAATTACAGTCGGAAGCTTCGATGATATAAGAAGCGGCAAAGGTCCGACCGATTGCTGTATTGTAAAGCCTGAGATTCTGGCTCCCGGGCATGATATCATAAGCCTTGGAACGAGGGATGGCACATATGTAAGAAAGACAGGTACTTCAATGGCTACACCGATTGTATCAGGTGCAATAGCACTTCTGCTGGAAAAAAATCCAAATATGAGACCAGAGGAGGTTAAGCTTGCCCTGTATAATACATGTGACAGGGTAGGAGACAGCCGCAAAGGCTCGTGGGGGATTATAAATGTTGATAAATTGCTTGGAATAATATAATATGTATTAGAGATTTATTATAGAAAATATAGGAATATCTTGTTTAAAGATTGTAATTTCATGGTAGGGCATAGATGAGAAAAATATTACAAAAACTGCTTTCAAAGCTATTTATCGTTTCGACAATAATAATCATACAGATGATATGGTGGTTCTTTTTATTTTATACGGCATCTGTTGCCAACAGGGTGTTTCAGAATCTACTGTATGTGGCAGCCATATTGCTTTCGCTTTATATTGTCAACAGGCGGATGAAAATGTATATAAAAATGTCATGGATATTTTTGATACTGAGTGTTCCAATCGTTGGTATTCCGTGCTATTTCTTTTTCGGAAGACCGGAGCTTACGTCAAAGACACAGAAAAGAATGGCAAGAATTGTGGAAGCATATGCGACGCTTCGGCCTGAGAACGAGCTGCTAAATGAGACACTCAGACAGACAGATATGGATGCATACAGACAAAGCAGGCTTATCACTCAAAATCAGAAATATCCACTGTATGCGGAGGACTGCACAGAGTACTTTAAATCAGGTGAGGAGGCTTTTGGAAGCATTTTAAAAGATTTAAGGTCGGCTGAAAAGTTTATCTTTATGGAGTATTTCATAATCGGAAGTGGAGTTATGCTTGATCAGATACTTGATATACTCAAAGAAAAGGTAAAGCATGGAGTTGTTGTAAGAATCATATATGATGATTTTGGCAGCATAAATGCCATTCCGCCACACTTTATAAAAGAGATGGAGAGCATCGGAATACAGACCAGACGATTCAATCCATATAAGCCCATGCTTTCAGTAATTATGAATGACAGGGACCATAGGAAGATACTGGTAGTAGACGGACGTGTGGCGCATACCGGTGGATACAATATAGCAGATGAGTATATCAACAAAAAAATCAGGTTTGGATACTGGAAGGATGCCGGTATCCGTGTGGAGGGAGAGTGTGTAAACAGTTTCACGACGATGTTCCTTGAGATGTGGAATTATATCAATAAGGACAATGCAGTACATGATGAATATCTGAATCCACACAATACCTTCAGTCAGTCAGAGGAAAGCGGTTTTGTCCAGCCGTTTTGCGATTCTCCACTTGAGCATGATGATGTAGGAGAGAATCTTTATGTGAGTATCATCTCAAGAGCTAAAAAATATGTTTATATTTTTACACCGTATCTGATACTTGGTACGGAGCTGTCGCATGCTATGATATCGGCAGCCAGATCAGGTGTTGATGTGCGTATTGTTGTACCTGAGATTCCCGATAAAAAGCTGATTTATCTGCAGACAAAGGCTAATTTCAGGCCTCTTATCGAGGCAGGGGTGAGAATATATCTTTACACACCCGGCTTTATACACTCTAAGTGTATAGTGGCAGATGATGATACTGCGATAGTTGGCACGTGTAATCTGGATTTCAGGAGCATGTACTGGAATTTTGAGGATTTTGTATACATGTATAGGACTCATTGCATCGGAAAAATAAAAGAGGATGCGATAGAGACGTTTGCGGTTTCTGAGGAGATAGATGAGGAAAGTACGGCTGATATTTCACTTGCCGGCAGGCTGATGCAGAGCATACTGCAGCTGTTTGCACCGCTTCTGTAAGCTTAAATTATTGTAAACGACTTTTGAACAGTGATATTTTTACGGGGTTAAAATCACTTGAAAAAAGAAGTATAAATTGTTACAATAGCCTAATATGGAGATTACGATAGATGGATATAACTTTTAAACTGCAGGTATTTGAGGGACCCCTTGACCTGTTATTGTATTTGATAGAAAAGAATAAAGTAAATATTTATGATATCCCGATTGTCGAGATTACAGCGCAGTACATGGAGTATGTGGATCAGATGAAAAAGGATAACCTGGACACGCTCAGCGAGTTTCTCGTGATGGCAGCTACACTCCTCGACATAAAGTCAAAGATGCTTCTTCCAAGAAAAGAGGAGGAAGAGGAGGAGCAGGAAGATCCTAGAGCAGAGCTTGTGCAGCAACTGCTTGAGTACAAGATGTACAAGTGCATGGCTGATGAGCTTAAGGACCGCCAGCTGGATGCCGGTAAGGTGTGGTATAAGAAAAAGGACATACCTGATGAGGTTTTGGCATATGAGGAGCCTGTTAATCTTGAGGAGCTTGTCGGAGATATCCGTCTTTCTGATTTAAACAGAATCTTTCAAAGTATAATGAAGAGACAGGAAGAAAAGATAGATAAGGTCCGCTCGAAGTTTGGAAAGATTGAAAAGGAGGAGGTCTCCTTAGAGGAAAAGATGGATTATCTGACAGATTATGCTGCTTCACATAAGCACTTCAGCTTCAGAGGGATGCTTACTGCATCATCAAGCAAGGTAGAGGTTATAGTCACATTTCTTGCCATACTTGAGCTTATGAAAACAGGCAAATTAACTATCGTTCAGGAGCATATTTTTGATGATATCCGGATTGAGTCAAGGATTGCTGCATAAAGAGGGTTTGAGGATATATGAATTATAAAGCTGCAATAGAGGCTATTTTATTTACCATGGGAGAGTCCGTGGAGCTTGGAAGGATAGCTGATGCAATACAATTAAGTGAAAATGAAACAAAAAAGCTGATTGAGGAGCTTAAGAAGGAGTATGCAGGCTCTGCAAATATAGGTATGAATATCATAGAGCTCGATGGAGCCTATCAGATGTGTACAAAGCCACAGATGTATGAGTATCTCATCCGCATTGCGAAGCAGCCTAAGAAGAGGGTGCTCACGGATGTGCTTTTGGAGACTCTTTCAATCATAGCGTACAAGCAGCCTGTCACAAAGGCTGAAATAGAAAAAATCAGAGGCGTGTCAAGCGAGCATGCCGTAAGCAAGCTCGTCGAGTACAATCTGGTGCAGGAGCTTGGAAGACTTGATGCTCCGGGAAGGCCGCTTTTGTTTGGTACCACAGAGGAATTTCTAAGAAGCTTCGGCGTTCAGTCTATTGACGAGCTGCCGGTGCTAAGTCCTGTGCAGGTGGAGGAGTTTAAGCAGGAGGCAGAGGAGGAGATGCATGTGAAGCTTGATGTGTAGTGCTTGTGCATTGCGTAACCTGCCATTTCATATAATAAGGACATGCTAATAATCATATATATTACCGATGGAGGTAATTATATGATTATTTTTTGGAAAAAATATATGTCGAAAAAAGCTTTAACAGTGTTCATTTGCGTGTTAATTTGTACGCTCGGCGGTTTGCCTGATTTTGAGATAACAGAAAAGCAAAAAGTGCCAGGCTTGGAAAAGAAAAGTGTGTTTATGGCAGCGGAAATGGGCAGTGAAATGGCGGCCGAAAATACTGTTGCTAAGAATACTGACAAAGTCGTAAATGAGCCCGGGCTTCATGCTGTTTCGGCAGCATTATATGATGCTGATGACGAGACGTTTATATATGGTAAAAACATGAGAGATAGCATGGCAAATGCAAGCACCACAAAGCTTCTTACGTGCATTGTGGCTCTTGAGAAAGCCGATATAAATGATATGGTCACAGTTTCACAAAATGCCGCATTACAGCCGGAGGTTAAGCTTGGATTGGTGCCGGGGAAAAGCTACAGGATGAAGGATTTACTTTATGGCATGATGCTAGAGTCGTTCAACGACTGTGCCTATGCGATTGCAGAGCATGTGGGTGGCTCGACGGAGGGCTTTGCGAAGCTTATGAATGAAAAAGCGAATGAGATAGGGTGTCTTGGCACGTATTTTATCACACCAAATGGGCTGGATGCTGAGAATGATGTGAGCTTTCACCACTCCACGGCGGGAGATTTGTGTGTTATAATGTCTTATTGTGCGTGGAAATCACCAAAATCAGCACAGTTTCTTGAGATAACACAGACTATGCAGTACACATTTGAGACAGAGGAAGGTCAGATGGTTTTTAGCAATCACAACAGGCTACTTACGGAAACAGACTACTGCATATCGGGAAAGACCGGCTTTACAACAAAGGCAGGATACTGCTATGTGGCAGCAGTCGAAAAGGATGGAAGGAAAATGTGCCTTTCTCTTTTGGGCTGCGGGTGGCCAAACAATAAAAACTATAAGTGGGCTGATGCAAAAGCACTGGTGGCGTATGCAGCTTCAAGGCCAGAAACAGATTCTGATAGTAATGAAACTTCTGTTTCTGCAACAATACAACAGACCAGTGATAGACAGACAACTGATAAGCAGGCAGCAAAAAAAGAGAATGGAAACAAAATTAACTTAAAATATATAGAAAACAACAAGAAGAATAAGAAAATTTACAAGAATTTTCTCAAGAATTTTACAATTAATATAGGAAATTTTTTCTAAACAAAAATTAAGGTTAAAAATTTAACAAATTAGTTGAAAAAAATTGGGAAATAGTCTATTATCATACTAGCGAAAAATTTTATTTTTTTATAGATGGAGGATATAAAATGAGTAGTAACAATCAAAGCTTGGCAATGCAGCGTATTGCTAAGTTAGTCGACGAGAACAGTTTCATGGAAATTGGTTCTCTTGTGACAGCTCGCAGTACAGATTTCAACCTTACTGCAGCAAAAGCTCCTTCAGATGGTGTTATTATCGGACACGGTCTGATTGATGGAAATCTTGTATTTATCTACAGTCAGGATGCAACAGTTCTTAACGGAACAATCGGCGAGATGCATGCAAAGAAAATTGCTTCTGTATATGATATGGCCATGAAAATGGGCGCACCTGTTATCGGATTTATCGATTGCGGTGGTATCAGACTTCAGGAGTCAGTTGATGCTTTAGACGGATTTGGTCTTATCTACGCCAAGGAAGTTGCAGCAAGTGGCGTTATTCCACAGATTTGTGGTGTATTCGGTAACTGCGGTGGCGGACTATCTGTAGTACCGGCTCTTTGTGATTTCGCTTATATCGAAGAGTCTAAGGGCAGAATGTTTGTTAATACTCCTGATGCAATAGAGGGTAACCGCGTTGAGAAATGCGATACAGCAGCAGCTTCATTCCAGAGTGAGAACAATGGATGCGTAGATGGAATCGGTTCAGAGGATGATATTATCGCTGATATCAGAGCTCTTGTCAGCATGCTTCCGCTCAACAACGAGGGAGATGTATACACAGACTCATGTGAGGATGATCTCAACAGAGCATGTAACAGCATGGCTGATATGAAGGCTGATCCAAGATTCCTCTTATCAGAGCTTTCTGATGATCATGTATTCTTTGAGACAAAGAAAGACTTTGCCAAGAATATGGTGACAGGCTTTGTTAAATTAAACGGCATGACAGTCGGTGCAGTTGCAAACTGCAGCACAGTATATGATGCTGAGGGCAAGAAGGCAGAGGAGTTTGCACTCTCTCTTACTGCAAAGGGCTGTAACAAGGCAGCTGAGTTTGTATCATTCTGTGATGCTTTCTCAATTCCTGTACTTACACTTACAAATGTAAACGGATTCAAGAACTGTATGTGCTCTGAGAAGAAGCTTGCAAAGGCTCTTGCCAGAATGACATACGCATTCTCAAGTGCAACATGTCCAAAGGTTAACTTGATTACAGGCGAGGCTTACGGAAGCGCATATGTTGCAATGAACTCTAAGTCAATCGGAGCTGATATGGTTTATGCATACCCTGATGCAAAGATTGGTATGATGGATTCAAAGATTGCAGCTGAGATTATGTATCCGGGCGCTGATGCAAAGGAAATCGATGAGAAGGCAGCTGATTACGAGAAGCTTCAGTCTTCTGTTTCATCAGCAGCAGCCAGAGGATATGTAGACCTCATCATTGATCCGGCTGACACAAGAAAATATCTTGTAGGTGCTTTTGAGATGCTTTACACCAAATATGTAGATGCACCAGAGAAGAAACACGGAACTAAATAATAGAAAGGCGCATTTTGTTATGAAGAAAAAAATAACATATATCCTTAGCCTTCTTATGATTGTATGTATGCTTGGAGCATGTGGCTCTGACAATGCCGAAAAGACATACGGCGGATACACAACAGACGAGCTTCATACTGAGGCAACAGACAGCCTTAGCAATATTCAGAGCTACATTGCACTCGTAGATAGTTGTGGCGGTTATGACAGCTATGAGAAGAGTGTCAAGGAATTTGAGGAGAAGACAGGCATGACAGAGGGTGAGGTTGTTTACAGCACACTCGGACAGTCGGGAGCAAGCGTTTCAATGAAAAATATCGACGTTGAGCTTGATGCCGTTTCATCATGGCTTGATCTGGTTGACGAATACGGAGACGTAAAGGATGCAACTAATGGCAAGGATTTTACAGTAACTAAGTCAGGTGGTACACTCACTACCGACATGACACTTACATTTGGCAAGCAGGATGTAACATACGAATTAGTATATGATTCGGTTACCATGGAGGTAACAGGTATCTCACTTACTCCTGTTCAGACAATGGGACAGAAGCTTGCTAAGGCAGGACAGAACACAGCAATTTCAATGAGTATTGTATTCTGTGTACTTATTCTTATCTCTCTTATCATTTACTGCTTCAAGTTTATTGCTCTTATCGGCAATAAGCCAAAGAAGGCAGAAGCTAAGAGCGAGCCTGAAAAGAAAGAGGCTGTTGTTGCAGCAACACCTGCTACAGACCTTACAGATGATACAGAGCTTGTAGCTGTTATCTCAGCAGCTATAGCAGCAAGCGAGGGTACTACAACAGAGGGCTTTGTAGTCCGTTCAATCAATAGAAGATAATTTAGGAGGATATTTGAGATGAAAAACTATACAATTACCGTTAACGGAAATGTTTACGATGTTACAGTAGAAGAGACAGGAAGCACACCTAGCACAGCCAGCACACCTAGAAGAGCTGCAGCACCTGCTGCCGCTGCACCAAAGGCTGCTGCACCTGCAGGAGCAGGAAGCATCAAGGTTGAGGCCGGAGCTGCCGGAAAGGTATTTAAGCTCGAGGCTAAGGTTGGCGATGCAGTAAAGAAGGGTGATACACTTCTTATTCTTGAGATCATGAAGATGGAGACACCTGTTGTTGCACCACAGGATGGAACAGTAGCAAGCATTGATGTTGCTGTTGGTGATTCAGTAGAGTCAGGTGCATTACTTGCAACATTAAACTAATTCCAGGAGGTAAACTAATTTGAGTTACGTAGGTGAAACACTTTCAAACCTCCTACATCAGACTGCCTTTTTTAATCTGTCAGTCGGAAACTATGTTATGATTGCCGTAGCATGTGTATTCCTGTTTTTGGCTATTAAAAAAGGATTTGAGCCTTTACTTTTAGTACCTATTGCTTTTGGTATGCTCCTTGTTAATATCTATCCTGATATTATTGTAAGTCCAGAGCACTCAAGCAATGGAGTAGGTGGTTTACTTTATTATTTCTATACACTTGATGAGTGGTCAATTCTTCCTTCACTGATTTTCCTCGGTGTCGGAGCTATGACAGACTTTGGTCCGCTTATCGCAAACCCTATCAGCTTCTTACTCGGAGCTGCAGCACAGTTTGGTATTTTCGGAGCTTATTTCCTTGCAATCCTTCTCGGATTCAATGACAAGGCAGCAGCAGCCGTATCTATCATCGGTGGAGCTGACGGACCTACATCTATTTTCCTTGCCGGAAAATTAGGTCAGACAGGTCTGATGGGACCTATCGCCGTGGCAGCATACTCGTACATGGCATTAGTACCTATCATCCAGCCGCCAATTATGAAATTATTTACTACAAAGAAAGAGCGTGCAATCAAGATGCAGAACCTTCGTCCTGTAAGCAAGCTTGAGAGAATTCTCTTCCCTGTAGTAGTTACTATCGTTGTTTGTACACTGCTTCCAACTACAGCACCACTCGTTGGTATGCTCATGCTTGGAAACCTTTTCCGTGAGTCTGGTGTAGTACGTCAGCTTCAGGAGACAGCAAGCAACGCCCTTATGTACATTGTAGTTATCTTACTTGGTACATCAGTAGGTGCTTCTACAAGCGCAGAGTCATTCCTTAATATGAGCACAATCAAGATCGTTATCCTTGGTCTTATTGCATTCATGGTGGGAACTACTGCCGGAGTACTTTTTGGAAAGCTTTTATGCTTCTTTACAAAAGGCAAGATCAATCCACTTATCGGTTCAGCCGGTGTATCCGCTGTTCCTATGGCTGCCCGTGTATCTCAGAAGGTCGGTGCAGAAGAGGATCCAACAAACTTCCTTCTTATGCATGCTATGGGACCTAACGTAGCCGGTGTTATTGGAACTGCCGTAGCGGCCGGATGCTTCATGGCTATATTCGGTATTTAGATTTAATTAAGGAGGATTAATCATGTCAGAAGTGGTAAAGAAACCATTAAAAATAACAGAAACTGTTCTTCGTGATGCACATCAGTCACTGATTGCAACCAGAATGACAACAGAGCAGATGCTTCCAATCGTTGACAAAATGGACAAGGTTGGATACAACGCAGTAGAGTGCTGGGGTGGTGCAACATTTGATGCCTGCCTTAGATTCTTAAAGGAAGATCCATGGGATCGTCTCAGAAAATTAAGAGACGGCTTCAAAAATACAAAGCTCCAGATGCTTTTCCGTGGACAGAATATCTTAGGATATCGTCCATATGCAGATGATGTTGTTGAGTATTTCGTACAGAAGTCAATCGCAAACGGAATCGATATCATCCGTATTTTCGACTGCTTAAATGATATCAGAAACTTACAGACAGCAGTTACAGCATGTAACAAGGAAAAGGGACACGCCCAGGTAGCTCTTTCATACACACTTGGAGATGCTTACACACTTGATTATTGGATGGATATGGCAAAGAGAGTTGAGGACATGGGTGCTGACTCACTTTGTATCAAGGATATGGCCGGTCTTTTAGTTCCTGCAAAGGCTACAGAGCTTGTTCAGGCTTTAAAGGATTCTACAAGCCTTCCTGTCGAGCTTCATACACACTACACATCAGGTGTTGCTTCAATGACATACATGAAGGCTGTTGAGGCCGGAGTTGATATCATTGACACAGCTATGTCTCCATTCGCTCTTGGAACAAGCCAGCCTGCAACAGAGGTTATGGTTGAGGCATTCAAGGGCACAGAGTTTGATACAGGTCTTGATCTTAATCTCTTAAGTGAGATTGCTGATTACTTCAGACCAATGAGAGAGGAAGCTTTAGCTTCAGGTCTCATGAACCCAAAGGTACTCGGAGTAAATATCAATACTCTCCGTTATCAGGTTCCTGGAGGAATGCTTTCAAACCTCATCTCACAGCTCAAGGAGCAGGGCAAAGAGGACAAGTACGAGGAGGTTCTCGCAGAGGTACCTCGTGTGCGTAAAGACCTCGGTGAGCCACCACTTGTAACTCCTTCTTCACAGATCGTTGGTACACAGGCTGTATTTAACGTACTCATGGGCGAGAGATACAAGGTTGCTACTAAGGAGACTAAGGATATCCTTCTTGGTAAGTATGGTCAGACAGTTAAGCCTTTCAACCCGGAGGTTGTTGATAAGGTTCTTGGTGATGATAAGAAGAATGCCATCACATGTCGTCCGGCAGATCTTCTTGAGCCAGAGCTTGACAAGATTGAGGCTGAGATGAAGCAGTGGAAACAGCAGGATGAGGATGTTCTTTCTTATGCTCTTTTCCCACAGGTTGCTACTGATTTCTTCAAGTACAGACAGGCACAGCAGACAGGTGTTGATGCAAAGGCCGCTGATACTGAGAATAAGGCTTATCCTGTATAGTATTTAAAAATATAATTCATGCTTTTGAATTTTAAACAGGTCCGGCTTTGCCGGGCCTGTTTTTTGTATTGTGTGGATAGGGGGACTTAAGAGGCTGTTCTGTAACAAATATAAAAAATATAAATTCGCTCTTTCATATAGTGAGAAAAAGTGATAATATTTTAAAGTATGAAAAAATCGCTGCAGGTTACACAAATGTGTGAAGCACAGCCATAAACGGGAAAGCTCAGGAGTATAAGATGTCAAATACTAACGACTTACTTAACAGGATAAATGCTAAATACAGTACGATGAGCAAGGGGCACAAGCTGCTTGCTACATACATAACTGATAATTATGATAAGGCTGTCTTTCTGACAGCTGCTAAGATGGGCGAGACAGTAGGAATTTCTGAGTCTACGGTTGTCAGGTTCGCTACATCGCTCGGATATAAGGGATATCCCGATTTTCAGAAGGCACTTGAGGAGCTTGTAAGGAACAAGCTCAATTCGGTTCAGCGAATGGAGGTCACATATGGGCGTATCAGCCAGTCACAGATTCTTGAGACTGTGCTGCAGTCTGATTGTGACAAGATTAAGACCACTCTGGAAAAAATTGATGCGGATGTATTTGACCTGGCGGTAGATACTATTTTACAGTCAAGGAAAATTTATATTGTCGGAATCAGAAGCTGTGCACCTCTTGCAAGCTTTCTTGCATTTTATATGAATCTGATGTTTGATGATGTATGTCTGCTTACGACAAACAGCTCAAGTGAGCTTTTTGAGCAGATGGTGCGTATTGGCAGGGAGGATGTGATTATAGGTATCAGCTTTCCACGTTACTCTATGCGTACACTTAAGGCACTGGAATTTGCCAACAACAGGAGTGCTAAGGTAATTACGGTTACTGACAGTGTTCATTCACCGATGAATCTGTATTCATCATGCAATCTGATTGCCGACAGTGATATGGCTTCTATAGTTGATTCGCTTGTGGCACCGCTTTCTGTCATCAATGCCCTGATTGTGGCTCTTTGCATGAAAAAGCAGAATATTGTCGCAAAGACACTGACAGAGCTTGAGGATATATGGAATGAGTATCAGGTGTATGAGAATGATGAGATTGATTACATTGATGATTCTATAAAGGTACATTACGCAAAGCTGGGGGATTCACAGGATGAGTAAGAATATTATTGTGGTAGGAGGCGGAGCTGCCGGAATGCTTGCGGCATATTTTGCTGCAGACGCAGGAAATAAGGTTACTCTTCTTGAAAAAAATGAAAAGCTTGGAAAGAAAATATATATAACCGGAAAAGGCAGATGCAACCTGACCAATGCGTGCGATGTCGAGGAGCTTTTTTTAAATGTAAAGAGCAACAGCAAGTTTTTGTACAGCGCTTTTTATGGCTTTGACAACAGTCAGGTGATAGCTTTTTTTGAGAAGCATGGCATGCCCGTAAAGGTGGAGCGTGGCAATCGTGTATTTCCGGTATCTGATAAGTCGTCGGATGTGATTTTTGCTTTACAGAGAGCTTTGAAGGAAAAGAAAGTGGAGGTATTGCTTCATACGGAGGTATCGAAGCTGTGCTATGAGAAAATCACTGATACAAAGGCAGATGAAGAAGCTGCTGATAAAAAAACTGAATTAAAAATAACAGGTGTCATATTAAAGGATGGCACCACAATGGCTGCTGATGCAGTTATTGTGGCCACAGGAGGACTTTCATATCCGTCTACAGGCTCTACAGGTGACGGCTACAAAATGGCAGAAAGCGCAGGTCATACTGTGACAGAGTGCACACCTTCACTCGTTCCTTTTAATGTAAAGGAAGAGTGGGTAAAGAGTCTTCAGGGACTTTCGCTTAAAAATACGGCTATTTCCATATATAGTGGCAAAAAGAAGCTGTATGAGGATTTTGGAGAGATGCTTTTTACGCATTTCGGGGTCAGCGGCCCTATGATTTTGTCTGCGAGTGCATCAATTAAGCAAAGCCTTATTAAGCAGCCTCTTGACATGTATATTGATTTGAAGCCGGCTCTCACACAGGAGGCTTTGGACAAGAGGATTCTCAGGGAGTTTGAGGAGGCAAAAAACAAGCAGTTTAAGAATTCGATAAACAAGCTTTTGCCTGCAAAAATGATTCCGGTGATAATAGAGCTTTCAGGTATCGACCCTGATAAGAAGGTCAATGAGATATCAAAAGAGGAAAGAAACAGACTTCTTATGCTTTTTAAGAAGCTGCCTGTTACTCTTAATGGCCCAAGAGGATATAATGAAGCCATTATCACAAAGGGCGGAATAAAGGTGAAGGAAATCAATCCATCCACTATGGAGTCGAAGCTTGTGAATGGCCTTTACTTTGCTGGCGAGGTGCTGGATCTGGATGCATATACGGGAGGTTTCAATCTGCAGATAGCATGGTCCACAGGATATCTGGCAGGAACAAGTGCAGCGGTTTGATGATTTGGAAAACTATTTTGAGACACTTATAATAACAGTTATTTATGTGCATAGTGAATTGAGCAGCTGGGATTTTAATAAAAATGATGAACAATAATATTTTAAGGAGAAATTATGAGATACAATATAGCAATTGACGGACCGGCAGGAGCCGGAAAAAGCACTATAGCAAAGAGACTTGCAAAGGAACTTGGCGCAATTTATGTCGATACAGGTGCCATGTACCGTGCCATGGCATACTATTTTATCCAAAAGGGTGTGGACAAGGATGAAATTGACACCATCACGAAGCTATGTAAGGATGTTGAGGTTTCAATCAGCTATGAAAACGGTGAACAGCAGGTTATCTTAAATGGTGAGAATATCACAGGCTTTATAAGACAGGAGACTGTCGGCAATATGGCATCAGCTACCAGCGTCTATCCTGTAGTAAGAGAAAAGCTTGTTGAGCTTCAAAGACAGCTCGCGGCCAGAGAGAATGTGGTGATGGACGGAAGAGATATAGGAACTGTTGTGCTTCCTGATGCCAATGTCAAGATATTCTTAACAGCAAGCTCTAAAGTACGTGCAAAGAGACGCTTCGATGAGCTTACCGCAAAGGGTGAGAAATGCGATATTGATGCAATCGAGAAGGATATTATAGAGAGAGACCACAGGGATATGACAAGAGAGACATCACCTTTGAAGCAGGCGGATGATGCTGTGCTGCTTGATTCGTCTGATATGACAATCGATGAGGTGGTAGATAGAATGAAACAGCTTGTGAAAGAGGCATAGCGTATGGGAGAGCTTACTATCGCAAAGAGCGCCGGCTTTTGTTTTGGAGTGACGAGAGCCGTAAATATGGTCTATGAGGCAATTGAAAAGGAAAATGTGCCTATATACACCTATGGCCCGATTATTCACAATGATGAGGTCGTAAAGGATATGGAAAAAAATGGCGTAACCGTCATAAACGATCTCGATGAGCTTTCTTCTCATGAAAAGGGTGTGATGATTATCCGTTCGCATGGTATAAGCAAGGCAGAGTATGACAAGATAAAGGATTGTGGCTTTGAGGTGCTTAACGCAACCTGTCCTTTTGTATCAAAAATTCACAGATATGTGGAGGATTACAGCTCAAAGGGCTATGATATTATAATTGTCGGCAGTCCAAAGCACCCTGAGGTGTGTGGAATAAAGGGTTGGGCAGACGAAAAATGCCATGTAACCATAATAAATTCGCCTGAGGATGCCGAAAAATACACGAAAAATAGTACAAAAAAACTATGCATAGTGTCACAAACGACATTTAACTACAATAAATTTCAAGATATAGTTGAAATTATTGCAAAAAAAGGTTATGATATAACTGTTTTAAATACAATCTGTAATGCTACAGAGGTCAGACAGACCGAAGCAAGAAAGGTAGCACAGTGCTCAGATGTCATGATTGTCATAGGCGACAGGCACAGCTCCAATACACAGAAGCTATTTGAAATATGTAAAAACGAATGCAAAAATACTTACTATATACAGACAAGTGACGAAATGGATTATACACAAATCAGGTCCAACAATAACGTAGGTATTACAGCAGGGGCTTCAACCCCAAATAATATCATTGAGGAGGTTTCAAAGAATGTCAGAAATGAGCTTTGAACAAATGCTGGAAGAATCTTTTAAAACTATAAGAAATGGAGAAGTGGTAGAAGGTACCGTTATTGATGTTAAGCCTGACGAGATTTTCTTAAATATTGGATACAAATCAGACGGAATTATTACTAGAAACGAGTACACAAATGAGCCTAACGTAGATCTTACTACTGTTGTAAAGGTTGGCGACAAGATGGAAGCCAAGGTAGTTAAGCTTAACGATGGCGATGGCCAGGTTATCCTTTCTTACAAGCGCCTTCAGGCAGAGAAGGGCAGCAAGCGTCTTGAGGAGGCTTTTGAGAACCAGGAAGTATTAAAGGCAAAAGTTACACAGGTATTAGCCGGTGGTGTATGTGTCAGTGTTGATGAGACAAGAGTATTCATCCCTGCAAGCCTTGTATCAGATACTTATGAGAAGGATCTCAACAAGTTCAAGGATCAGGAGATTGAGTTTATCATCACAGAGTTCGATCCAAGAAAGAGACGTATTATCGGAAACAGAAAGGTATTACTCGTTGAGCAGAAGGCTAAACAGCAGGAAGAGCTTCTTTCAAATCTTCATGTTGGCGATGTAATCGAAGGAACAGTTAAGAACGTTACAGATTTCGGTGCATTCATCGATCTTGGCGGAGTAGACGGATTACTTCATATCTCAGAGATGTCTTGGGGCAGAGTAGAGAACCCTAAGAAGGTATTCACAGTCGGACAGACTGTAAGAGTATTTGTTAAGAACATCAATGGTTCTAAGATTGCTCTTTCAATGAAGTTTGATGACGAGAATCCATGGAATGGTGCAACAGAGAAATTTGCTCCTGGCAATATCGTAAAGGGTAAAGTAGCCAGAATGACAGATTTTGGTGCATTCATCGAGCTTGCTCCTGGTGTTGACGCACTTCTTCATGTTTCACAGATTTCAAAGGATCATGTTGAGAAGCCATCAGATGTTCTCAAGATTGGTCAGGAGGTTGAGGCTAAGGTTGTTGAGTTCAATGAGGACGATAAGAAAATCAGCTTAAGCATGAAGGCTCTCCTTGATTCAGAGGATGATGGAGCAGATGTTGCAGATGTAAATATCGACGAGGTTGCTTCTGATAACGAGTAGTTTTTGATTTTAAAGCTGTCATATATTTAATTATATGGCAGCTTATTTTTATAGGCATAAATGAGGCAGCTATGATTTATGGTTTCAGGATTTCTCATGGAATAAAAATTAAACCGGAGGTTTGCAAGGATGTTTGATAATTATGAGTGGTTTAAAAAAGAGGTATATAAGCTTACACAGATAGATCTTAACTATTATAAAGAAAAGCAGATGCGAAGAAGGATAGACACGCTGGCTCATAAGAATGGTGCTGATTCTTATGAGGCTTATGTGAAATTAATTTCTACCGATAAGGTGAAATTTAAGCAGTTTGTCAATTTTATTACAATAAATGTATCAGAGTTTTACAGGAATCCTGACCAGTGGAGATTTATGGACCAGAAGGTAATACCTGAAATATTAAAGCGTAATAAAGGTCAGATAAAGATATGGAGTGCGGCATGTTCGACCGGAGATGAGCCGTATTCGTTAGCAATGGCATTTTCAAAGCATGTACCGCTTTCAAACATTCGTATTCTTGCTACAGATATTGACGACCAGGTTATTTCGAGCGCAAAGACAGGCTTATATAGTGCTAAGTCAGTGGAAAATGTACCGTCTGACCTCAAACGAAAGTATTTTACACAGGTGGGGGATTCCTATAAGATTGCAGATGAGATTAAGAGATGCGTCACATTTAAAGAACACAATCTGCTGAAGGATGTTTATCCAAAGGATTACGATTTGATTCTGTGCAGAAATGTGGTAATTTATTTTACTGATGAGGCAAAGGATATGATATACAAAAACTTCTATAATTCACTCAAGCCACAGGGTATATTGTTTATCGGAAGCACTGAACAGATAACAACATACCGGGAGCTTGGCTTTGAGAGACTCAGCAGTTTTTATTTCCAGAAACCCTGAGTATTAGAATTTGAACAGGTGGTCTATTATGTGTTTCACATATGATATGACCATCTGTTTTGAATTTATAAAATCATCTGTGAGAAGAAAGAAGCTGTATTTATCTTTTATTTCATGTCTGAATTCCGGCTGCATAAAGGTAGTATATTGCATGATAAAACGGCCATGCTTGCGTACATAGCAGTTTGCCGCTTTACATTTTTCACGATAGGCATTGTCAACATATGTGGCTACACTTTTATGGATTGCCATGTCTTCGTGAGGAAGATAGTAGTAATTTTTATAATCATTGTAAAAATGGCGCAGCTCTCCTTCAAAAATTTTAATACGTATAGAGCTGCTTTTGGTCCCGAGCATCAGATAATTATCGTTGTCATGTATGGAGACTGCTTTTGGCACAGGGTATTTATTTATAAAGCTTATAATAAGCTCATTCATTTTTCTTCCATCATATGCAGTATAAGGCTTTACAGCAATATCGGCTATGTCAGGGATGTTTTTTAAGACCTGCTTGTAGGAAAGAATTGCAAGCAGCTTTGTTATGCCAAGTACATCCTCATAATTATGTATTTGTAGAAGCTTAAGCAGACTGTCGTCTTTTTCGGCGAGATATTCATAATAGATGTTGATAAGCTCACCGCCTGAATATTTATCCTCACGTTCGATGCCTAAAAAATGCTCGATACTTTTCTGCTTGTAGTTTTCCAGGTTTAAAAGAGGCTTTAATGGTGTTAATTCTTTGAAAATATCGATAAGTTTCACAGATGAAAAAGGATCGTTTTGTTTATATTTTTTATATTTACTGCGCAAAAAGGGCATGTCAAAGCCGACTCCGTTAAAGGAAATTAGAGTATCACAGCTTTTGAGTTCGCTGGCGAAGGCTGCGATAATATCTGCTTCGTCATCAGGCACTTCGGCAAAATACTGGTCTATTACAATGCGGTTTTTGATGCGCCTTGCACAGCCTATCATGTAGACAATTGCCTTCACTGGTGAAAAGCCTGTTGTCTCAATATCAAAGAACATAGTGTTTTCTTTAAATATGCTGTCTGAAAAATTATCGGTTTTTATGTAAATTTCTTCGTTGTGAAATATTTTCATTTTTCGATTCCTGCCTTGAATATCATTTGTATAAACATTATAACATAAAGTATTAAAAAAAGTACATAATATACTATTTAACTAAAAATCATAAGTGGTATAATAGGAATAGTAATGTGCAATAGCATTTCCACGTTATTAATCTAAAAGAAAGAGGGGCACAAAAATGGGTCATAAAACGTTTATTGGCGGTGTTCATCCATATGATGGCAAAGAGCTGTCTAAGGATTCACCAATTAAAGAAGTTTTGCCCAAGGGCGACATGGTATATCCGGTTTCGCAGCATATCGGCGCACCGGCTAAGCCTGTTGTTGCCGTAGGTGACACTGTGTTGAAGGGACAGATGATAGCAGAGGCCGGTGGCTTTGTTTCATCACCTATCTATTCATCAGTGTCAGGAAAAGTTAAGGCTATTGAGAAGCGACGTGTGGCGGTCGGCGATATGGTTGACAGTATTGTTATCGAAAATGATGGCATGTTTACTGAGACAACATATAAGAGAGTCGAGGATGTCACTGCGCTTTCAAAGGAAGAAATCATCGAGAAGGTCAAGAATGCGGGAGTTGTCGGCATGGGCGGTGCCGGTTTCCCTACACATGTAAAGCTTTCTCCAAAGGAGCCGGACAAGATTGAGTATATTATCGCAAACTGCGCAGAGTGTGAGCCTTACCTCACATCTGACTACAGACGTATGCTTGAGAATCCTGAGGAATTAATTGGCGGCATGAAGATCATACTTCAGCTTTTTGACAATGCAAAGGGTATCCTTGGTATAGAGGATAATAAGCCTGACTGTATCGAAAAGCTAACAGAGCTCACAAAGGATGAGCCACGTATTGAGGTCTGTCCGCTTATGACAAAGTACCCACAGGGTGGTGAGAGACAACTCATCTATGCTACAACCGGCAGAGCCATAAATTCTAAGATGCTCCCTGCTGATGCAGGCTGTATCGTTGATAATGTAGAGACAATTATTGCTGTATACAATGCTGTAAAGAATGGACAGCCTGTCTTGAAGCGTATTTCAACAGTTACAGGTGATGCGGTGAAGAATCCTTCCAATATATTATACAGCATCGGTACCTCATATCAGGAACTGGTTGATGCTGCAGGTGGCTTTAAGAGCCAGCCGGAGAAGATTATATCAGGCGGTCCTATGATGGGCTTTGCCATGTTTAGTCTTGATATCCCTACTACAAAGACATCTTCATCAATACTGTGCTTCACACATGATGAGGTGGCTGCATTTGAGCCACAGGCCTGCATTAACTGCGGTCGTTGCGTGGAGGCATGTCCTGAGCAGCTCATTCCAAGCCGTCTTGCGAAGTTTGGTTTACATGGACAGATGGATGAGTTTGAGAAGTGGCACGGACTTGAGTGTATTGAGTGTGGAAGCTGTTCATTTGTATGTCCGTCAAGGAGACAGGTGGCTCAGCCTATTAAGACAATGAAGAAGCTTGTTCTCGCTGAAAAGAGAAAACAGACCAGCAAAAAATAAAGAAAGAGGTGGATTAAAGTGAGTGATTTATATCATGTTTCATCATCACCACATGTACGTGCCAAGGATTCCACTGACAGAATAATGCTTTATGTCATTATAGCATTACTTCCTGCAAGTCTCTTTGGTATTTACAATTTTGGATTTAGAGCACTTTTTATCATTCTGCTTACCATCGCATCGTGTGTGGCATCAGAATGGGTGTTTGACTACATAGTTAAGAAAAAGAGCACAATTACCGACCTTAGTGCGGTTGTTACAGGACTGCTTTTAGCACTAAACCTTCCGGTTTCACTTCCATGGTGGGAGGCTGTACTCGGTGGAGTATTTGCAATCATCATTGTCAAGTGTATGTTCGGAGGACTCGGACAGAACTTTATGAACCCGGCACTTGGTGGAAGATGCTTCCTTCTCATCGCATTTGCGGCTGATATGACTAATTTCAATGTCACAAGAAACGGTGTGGATGTATACTCAGGAGCAACACCACTTGCGCTCATCAAAAATGAGGGGCTTTCAAGTGTCAATGTAAGGGATATGCTTATAGGAAATACTGCAGGAACTATTGGTGAGACATCAGTTATAGCTATTTTAATAGGTGCTATCATCATGATTTTACTTGGAGTCATTGATTTAAAGATTCCTGCATCTTACATTATTACATTTGCTGTTTTCATGTTCCTTTTCGGAGCACAGCAGTTTGATATCAACTATGTTGTTGCAGAGCTCTGTGGTGGAGGACTGATGCTCGGTGCATTTTTCATGGCAACCGATTATGTCACAAGCCCGATTACACCGATGGGCAAGATAATATTCGGTATCTGCTGTGGTATATTGACAGGAGTATTCCGTTGCTTCGGTGCCAATGCAGAGGGAGTTTCCTTTGCTATCATCTTAAGCAACTGCCTTGTTCCTATTATTGAGAAGGTTTCTATCCCAAGAGCCTTTGGTATGGTAAAGGAGGCAAAGAAGAATGAATAAACGTATTGTACATGACGCTTTGATTTTAACTGCCTTTACTCTGGTGCTTGGTTTTATTCTTGCCCTGGTTCAGGGAATCACGGCAGAGCCTATCGACAAGGCCAATAAAGCAGCAGCACAGAAAGCATATCAGGCAGTATTTTCGGATGCAAAATCATTTGAGAAATATGATTATGATGCTGATGAAGCTGATAAGCTTGTATCTGATGCGGGCTACAAGGATACAATCGATGATATTGAGACTGCCCTTGATTCAAACAAAGAGACATTAGGCTATGTCATCACAGTTACAGCCAAGGATGGAAGCCAGGGAAGTATCACATTCTCTGTAGGTATCAAGAATGATGGCACTGTAAACGGTTACTCAATCACAAGCATCAGTGAGACTCCGGGACTTGGAATGAAGGCCGAGGAGGCTGATTTCTACAAGCAGTTTGAGAACAAGAAAGTAGACAAGTTCGACGTTGTAAAGACCACACCTTCAAAGGATGATGAGATTGAGGCCATCACAGGCTCAACCATCACATCAAAGGCTATGGCCAACGGCTGCAACGCAGCTATTACTTACTTCCAGAATAAATTACAGGGAGGTGCCAACTAATGAACAAATATGTAGAGCGTTTATATAATGGTATCATTAAGGAAAATCCTACCTTTGTACTTATGCTTGGTATGTGTCCTACACTGGCTGTTACATCCAGTGCGGTAAACGGACTTGGAATGGGACTTTCCACCACGGTGGTACTTATATGTTCAAACCTTTTGATTTCACTTTTCAGAAAAGTGATTCCTAACGGAGTGCGTATGCCGGCGTATATCGTCATAGTTGCATCTCTTGTTACAGTAGTACAGTTTTTAATGCAGGCTTATCTGCCTGGCCTTTCAGCAGCACTTGGTGTATACATCCCACTTATCGTGGTTAACTGTATCATCCTTGGACGTGCCGAGAGCTATGCTTCAAAGAATCCGCCTGTAGAGTCTATCTTTGATGGAATGGGAATGGGACTTGGATTTACCATGGGTCTTACAATAATCGGACTTATCCGTGAAATCTTAGGTGCAGGAACATTCTTCAATATCAAGATTTTCGGTGATTGGTTTACACCAATCACAATCTTTATCATGGCACCGGGAGCCTTCCTCGTACTTGGCTTCCTCGTTGCAGGCATGAATATCATCCGTAAAAAGATGGAAGCAAAGGGTACACCTCTTGCTGAGCCGGCAGGCTGCCTTTCAGGAGATTGTGCACATTGTGGAGCATCATGTCCATCAGCAAAAGCAGCACAGGCCGCTGTTGCGCCTAACACTACAGAAGGAGGGGATAAATAATGGGTACATTAGGTCATTTACTGCTCATTGCAGTAGCATACGCAATAGTTAACAATGTAGTACTTAGCCAGTTCCTTGGTATCTGTCCTTTCCTCGGCGTATCAAAGAACACAAAAACTGCTGCAGGAATGGGTGGTGCGGTAATTTTCGTTATCACAATCGCCACATTTGTTACACAGCTTATTTACAATTTTATACTGTATCCGCTTAATTTGTCATATTTACAGACTATCGTGTTCATTCTTGTAATTGCAGCACTTGTTCAGTTTGTAGAGATGTTTTTAAAGAAACAGATGCCTCCTCTTTACAAGGCACTCGGTGTGTATCTGCCTCTTATCACAACAAACTGTGCCGTACTCGGTGTAGCACTTAACAGTGTAACAAAGGGCTACAATATATTAGAGAGTGTTGTTTACGGCTTTGCCACAGCCTTTGGTTTCTTTATCGCTATTGTGCTTATGGCTGGTGTACGTGAGAAGATTGAGTATAATGATATTCCAAAGCCTTTCCAGGGAACAGCCATCGTGCTTCTTACAGCATGTCTTATGGCTATCGCCTTTATGGGATTCTCAGGAATGGTTTCTGTATAGGATTGGAGGAAAAGTGATATGAATGTTACTGCGATTATTATTGCAGCTTTAGTTGTTGGAGCTGTCGGTATAATTCTTGGATTTTTCCTCGGTGTTTCAGGAGAAAAATTCAAAGTAGAGGTTGACCCGAGAGAGGAAGCAATACTTGAGGTGCTTCCGGGCAACAACTGTGGTGGCTGTGGATATGCCGGATGCTCCGGACTTGCTGCCGCCATCGCAAAGGGAGATGCACCGGTAGGACAGTGTCCTGTTGGTGGAGACCCTGTTGCGGCAAAGGTCAGCGAGATTATGGGTGTAAAGGTTGAGGCCGGAGTAAAGAAGGTTGCATTTGTTAAGTGCGCCGGCACCTGTGATAAAGCAAATACAGACTATGACTACACAGGAGTAGAGGATTGTGTTGCCATGTCATTTGTTCCGGGCGGCGGACCTAAGTCATGTAATTATGGCTGTCTCGGCTATGGAAGCTGTGTGAAGGCATGTCCTTTTGATTCAATCCATGTGGTTGACGGGGTTGCATGCGTTAATCCGCTTACATGCAAGGCCTGCGGCAAGTGCGTAGAGGCTTGTCCAAAGCACCTCATCGAGCTTATTCCATATGACACAAAGCACGTTGTAAAGTGCAGCTCAAAGGACAAGGGCAAGGATGTCATGAAGGCATGCTCGGTTGGATGTATCGGCTGTCACCTGTGTGAGAAGAACTGTCCGTCAGATGCTGTCCATGTAGTAGACAATGTAGCTTATATTGATCAGGAAAAATGTACAGGCTGCGGAATCTGCGCAGAGAAGTGTCCAAAGAAGATTATTTTGTAATGAATAAAAGCTGTCACATATCATTATGATATGTGGCAGCTTTTTTATAAGCTTGCAGCTATTCTTTGCTTACGTTATACTCATCTGATGTCGTGATAATACTATAATCATCTGTCACAAATATTGCCTCAACACCGGAAAGGGAATTGATAAGCTCCTTTGCTTTATCAATGCCAAGAGCAAAGCATGTGGTGCTTAAGGCATCTCCGTCGCAGGAGGAGTCGCTTATGATGGTGACAGAGTACAGATTGTTTTTGACGGGATAGCCGGTTGTTGTGTCAAGTATATGGTGATATAGCTTGCCGTCTACTCTGTAGTACCGCTCGTAGATGCCGGAGGTGACGATGGATTTGTCCTTGATTTTGACAGTGCATATGGGCTCACCGCTCTCGTCAAAAGGCTTCTGGATGCCAACAGTATAATCACTTCCGTCTGATTTTTCCTCGATTGTGAGGACGTTGCCACCCAGGTTTATGATGCCTGAGGTGATTTTTTTGGACTGTAAATAAGCCTTCATCTTATCGGCGATAAAGCCCTTTGCGATTCCGCCAAGGTCAAGCTTTGCTTTTGAATCGGTTAGCATCACAGCGTTTCCGTTAATCTGTATATTGCGATAATTTACATGTGACAGCTCGCTTTGTATCTGCGCATCAGACGGAACGACTGATGCATCCACCTCATTATCTTTAGAGTCGGTATTTTCAGCTATTTCGGAAAAATTCCACAAATCAGACAGCTTTCCTATAGTGATATCAAACCTGCCGTCACTTGTGTCACCGTATTCGATGCCTTTTTTGATGAGCTCAAGCGTATCATCGCTTACTGTGACATATTCTTTGCCGGCAGCGTCATTTATTTTGCTCACCTCTGAGTAACTAACTGTGTTTGACAGCATATCCTCATATTTCTTTGCCATATCAAAGCAGTCGTCTATGTATTTCTCGTCGGTAGTGCCATAAAGCGTAATCTGTATTATCGTGTCAAAGTAGAAGCCCTGTTTGGAAACCTTCTGCTGAGCCTCAGGCTTTAATTCACATGCAGACAGACTTCCTGTTATTGTGGCAAGCGCCAAAAGGACAGGGACAAGGTGTTTTAGTTTATTTTTCATAGTGCATCCTTTATTAATTTCCTGGTTGTAAATTATTTATAGTTAAGCTTAAATAGTAAAAGCATAAATATAACTTTGCGTCCGGACTTTATGTAATTTTAAGCCGAAAGCAACAGAAATATAATAACACAGAATAAAAAAATGAGACAGTAGTAAAAATGATTTTGTATTTTGCATGAATATATGGTAAAGTAGTAAATGTATGCGTAATGTAATTATGTATGCATTTAGACTTACAATAGGAAAGATGATAGAAATGAGTTTTTTAGACAATTATAAAAGAGTGGTAATAAAGATAGGTTCATCGACGCTGACACATGCAGAGACGGGAAGCCTCAATTTTTCAAAGATGGAGCGTCTGGTGCGCTCGATATGTGATTACAGAAACAGCGGTATGGATGTGTGCCTCGTAAGCTCCGGCGCTATCGCGGTTGGACGTGATGTGATAGGCATAAAGGAGCGCCCGAGCGACATTTCAATAAAGCAGGCATGCGCCGCAGTGGGACAGGGCAGGCTTATGATGACATATCAGAAGCTTTTTTCTGAGTATAATCAGAATTCCGGACAGGTGCTCATGACAAAGAATACCATAGTCAATCCTGTTTCCAGACGCAATGTTATGAATACATTTGAGGAGCTTTTTGCTCTCAACGTGGTGCCTATTGTCAATGAAAATGATACGGTAAGCACATACGAGATGCAGTTTGGTGACAATGATACGCTGTCTGCTATTGTTACATCAATCACGAAGGCTGATCTGCTCATATTGCTTTCTGATATAGACGGACTGTATTCCGACGATCCTCATGACAATCCGGATGCAAAGCTTATCAGAGAGGTTGATACGCTTGACAGGAAAATACTTGGCATGGCAAAGTCATCAACCGGCAGCGATGTCGGAACCGGTGGCATGGCGACAAAGCTTACAGCGGCAAAGATTGCCACATATTCCGGTGCCGATATGATTATCGCAAACGGCGGCAATATGGGGATTTTATATGACATTATGAATGACAGATATACAGGAACACTTTTCCACAGGGCAAAGGATGCAGAGTTTGTGCTTGCGGATTATATACAAAGAGAGATGGCACCTACATCTACAGGCGGCCAGTAATCAGCTATAAATTTGAAATCAGGAGAGTGCTATGACACAGGAAAAAATACAGCGAATCAATGAGCTCTACAGGAAGTCACAGGCAGAGGGACTTTCTGAGGCAGAGAAAAAGGAGCAGGATCTTTTGCGCAAGGAGTATATAGCAAACGTGAAGAAGAATTTAAGAAACCAGCTCAACAATATCGATATGGTAAACGATGACGGTTCGGTTGAGAACCTCGGCGAGAAATATGGAAACAAAAAAAGAAATTCGTAGCAGGCTAAAAAAGCAAAGGAGCCTTCTGGGTGCTGATGAGTGCCACAGTATGAGCCATGAAATTTATAAAAGGCTCATAGCTTTAGAGCTCGACAGGGAATATGACAACATACTTTTGTATTCAGCTATCAGAAATGAAGTGAATACTGATGAGTATTTTACCTATTTAATAAACAAAGCAAAAAGGATATATTATCCGAGGGTTTCGGGCGATAAAATGTCATTTTACAGGGTAAGAAGCCTTGATGAGCTTAATTGTGGTTCATTTAATATTAAAGAGCCTGATATGACGAAGGAGTATACGCAGGCGGATGGCAGGGCGCTTATGATAGTGCCGGGGCTTGCATTTTCGGATACCGGTTACAGAATCGGTTACGGAAAGGGCTTTTATGACAGATATTTATCGTCTTTCACAAAAAGAGATACTGTCATGGCAGTTGGAGTGGGCTACGATTTCCAGTTACTTAGCAGCATGACGTTTGAAGATGAATATGACGTACCCTTAGATGGGGTGATAACAGATAAGAGAGAGGTGTTTATTGATGACTGATTTAGAAAAAATTTGTGCGGATGCATACGAGGCCAGAGTAAAGATAGGAACACTGGATACGGATATCAAGAATAAGGTATTAAACGATGCAGCGGACAATCTGCTTAAGGCAGAAAAAGAAATTCTTGAGGCAAACAAAAGGGATGTGGCCACAGCAGAGGAAAATATGAAGGCAAAGAGCATGATTGACAGGCTCTCGCTTGACCATGACAGGCTCCTTGGCATGGCTGACGGACTCAGACAGATAGCAAAGCTTGCAGACCCTATAGGGGAAGTAATGTCTATGGCAAAGCGTCCTAATGGCCTTATTATCGGAAAAAGAAGAGTTGCAATCGGTGTTGTGGGAATCATTTTTGAGGCTCGCCCAAATGTCACATCAGATGCCTTTGGTCTGTGCTTTAAGACAGGCAACTGTGTCATATTGAAGGGTGGAAGTGATGCGATAAATACCAATATCGCAATAGTTAAGACACTAAAAAAGGCTTTAACGGACAATTTGGTTTCTGATGCTGCACTTGCACTTATTGAGTCAACAGACAGAGAGACAACAAATGCATTTATGAAGATGGATCAGTATGTGGATGTGCTCATACCAAGAGGCGGTGCAGGACTTATCCAAAATGTGGTCAAAAATGCCACAATCCCTGTCATCCAGACCGGTACAGGCAACTGCCATGTATATGTGGACAAGGATGCAGACTTTGACATGGCTGTTAATATTATTAACAATGCAAAGACACAAAGAATCAGTGTCTGCAATGCATGTGAGTCAATTGTAGTACACAGTGCCATAGCAGAGGAGTTTCTGCCAAAGCTGTACGATAAGCTAAGAGAGCATCATGTACAGCTGCACTGTGATGGAAGAGCACAGGCAATTCTTGCAGGAAGAGACGATGTGACAGAGGCAGCTTCCGATGACTGGGGTATGGAGTATCTTGATTACATCATGTCGGTAAAGATTGTTGACAGTATTGATGAGGCAATCGAGCATATCAACAGATACAACACATCACATTCAGAGGCAATCGTCACAAATGATTATGACAACGCACAGAAGTTCTTAAATGAGATAGATGCCGCATGCGTTTATGTAAATGCCTCAACCAGATTTTCTGATGGAAATGAATTCGGTTTTGGAGCTGAGATAGGAATCAGTACACAGAAGCTTCACGCAAGGGGACCTATGGGGCTTGAAGCACTGACAAGCTATAAGTATATTATTTACGGCAGTGGTCAGATCAGGGAATAGTCAGCTAAAGTATAACAGATTTAATTTGAGAGGAAACATAATATAACATGAGCTACGATATAGATATAACAAAGACACCACCGGCACATGAGCCTGAGAGGCAGTATTACTACATGGCAAAGGCAAAGGATTTTGTTGAAAAGAAATCTAAAGAAATCGGCCGTCCTATGACTTATTTCGTCAAGACCTTCGGGTGAATCTAAAGAAATCGGCCGTCCTATGACTTATTTCGTCAAGACCTTCGGGTGCACGATGAACTCTAAAAACAAGATGCCTAAAACCTTGTAAAATCAACCTTTCTTGTTAATCTAATCTTACTCATACACACGTAAAGAGAGCAGGCTGCCTCCTCAGCCTGCTCTCACTCTCTGTAAAGGAACTCGTGAACGAGTCCGTTCTTAAACTCTATCGAAGCCACACGTCCGTCCAACAGAACAATCCTCTCAATCACACTGTTCACGAAATCTTTAAGCACCTTTGCATCTACAGCACAGGCGAGCTCCCGGTAGTTGATGTGCTCACCTGATGCAATCTGATGAGCAATTAAAAATCCGGATGCAGTGGAGATGAAAGACATATCATCGTATTTTGTATCCGCAGTGTCGGCTTCAAGAGCTGACAGCTCATTCTCTATGTCGCTGAGCGTGCCCTCAAGCTCCCTCTTAGACATCAGATATTCTTTTTCACTCATTGCATCATCTTCAAATAAAAACAGCTTCTTGAGCCTCTCAAGCGCTCTGATGGTCTTATCTCTTTTTGCTGTGAGTGCATCAGAATCACCGGAGCGGATGACAGTATAAGGTGCAGCAGTGTACCGCTTAGGCTTGAAACCACGCACGATAGTGTCAAAGGTGACATCCAGTCCAGTATCTGCGATGCCTGCCACCTGCTCGAACTCCGGGCCGGTGAGAAGTATCTGCTCCAGATCAGAGACAGAGTGCAGCAGTTTCTTTGACTTGGAAGCCTTGACCAGATTTGAGACATAGTTGAAGATGAAAGGTCCGAGCATCACATCAGAGATGCCCTTTGCCTTGCAGTGAATCTTTTTGTTGTGAGCTCCACACCGGTACTTGGTCGGCAAAAAGCCATCGGCTCTCGGAGTGTCCGAGTCAGAGTGGTAGAATGCTCCACACAGACCGCACACGATAAGACCGCCAAACACATGAGTCCTCTTGCTGACTATCTTACGGCCGTCCTTGCCAATTCCACGAGCGTTAGCATCCATCTGATGAGTCACCCTCTCGTAGAGTTCTCTGTCGATAAGAGGTGGAAATACATCCTTCACATAGATCACCTCAGACGGATCATTCTTCTTGCCTCTGGCAGATTTCCTGTAATTATAGCGATAATCACCGACATTCATAGGATTCCTGAGGAAATCAGCCACGGTCTTGCTGGTCCACTCACCGCCACGCTTGGTCGGGATGTCGTGAGCATTACAGTAATCACGCACCACACAGGTAGAGTGGCACTCATCATAGAGCCTGTACATCATCCGGGCATATTCTGCCTCAGTATCAGAATGCACCGGGCATTGCTTCTTTGCATCCCAGTCCCAGCCATACGGCACTCTGGCACCGTTCCACTTGCCTTCAAGCGCGCGGTTCATCATTATGTCATGCACACGCTCACCTGTAAGCTTGCGCTCCAGCTCAGCAAACACCAGGATAATCTTGAGCACGGCCTCACCGATAGCGCTTGAGGTGTCGAACTGCTCATTTAAAGAAATGAAAGCCACCTTGTGCTCCTTAAAATCATTGTACATGATAGAGAAGTCCACGAGATTACGCGAAATACGGTCAATCTTGTACACCACGACATGGGATATCATGCCGGATTTGACCTTCTCAATCATCCTCTGATACTCCGGACGCTGGGTGTTCTTGCCGGAGCGTCCTGCATCCTTGAATACTTCAAAATTTTCAGTTTTAAGAAAATGCTTCACATAGTTGGAGCATTCCTGAATCTGAAAAGGGATAGAGTCTCTGTCAGCCTGTTTCCCTGTGGAAACCCTGACATAGATAGCGACAGTTTTAGACATATAAAAAGCCCCTTTCTAAAAAAGAGGGCGTATGATATAATAAGACTTGTTCAGGGAGTTATTATATTGGCCCTCGGGTTGATAGGTAACATCTATATAATCGCTCTGCAGTTGGTAGCTGCAGGGCGGTTTTTAATTTGCGCCGGCGCAATTCACAGCTTAAATTCTATGATATTTTCTTCAATGGAGTACCTTATGCCTCTTTCAGTACGTCCCCTTTTGCAACATAGCCCAGTTCAATAAGTTCATCGGCACGCTCCAGGAGCCGTTGCTTGCCCTTGTCGTTCATATGCCGGTATTTAGCAAGCAACTCACTTTCATCTGCTTTAATAAGAGATGTAGGCTCTGGCTTAATTGATACTTCTTGGTCACCATCAATGACGTCAAGTAATGAATCTAATGACATATTCATTGCAGAGGCAATACATTTCATCTTTTCTATAGATGGAACTATAGGTTTTTTAGTCTTAGGGTGTTCATTTTTCTCCAACATCGAAATATATCCATTACTTATTCCGGATAATCGAGAAAAATCTCGGAGAGAAAGCTCATGTTCTGTTCGATATTTTTTTACAAGCTCACCGAGAGTCATATTTAATCGCTCCTTCCTTGTGTATTGTTTAACATATTATACACATGTTTAATAAATAAATCAATATAAAACTTTAACATATTGAACAATGCTAAATTATACATGTTTAACATATTAAAATAATTTTTGTTAAACATATTGACATGTGATGTTTAACATGTTAAGCTACAGAAAACAGAGAAACAGAAAGGAGATAAAAACCATGGGCTATAAAATTAAGGAAATCCGTGAAGAAATTGGAATGACACAGGCTGAATTATCAACAAAGTCCGGTGTCTCACGTACCATTATTAATGGATTAGAAACAGGAAGGACCACAACTACGACAACAGATACCCTTAAAAAGATTGCAGCAGCCTTAGATAAAAAGGTAAGTGAAATTTTTTTTAGCTAAAACGCTTAATATGTTAAGCGATAAGAAAGGAAAGGACCATGACAAAGGAAGAATCACTCAGACTTGAGAAAATCCTCAAGAAAATAGATAAAGCAGATGAGACAAACTGCAAGAAAGAGGAAGAATACAACAGCTTATTTACTAACACGAGAGAGGACTGGAACGAGGAGAAGTATAAAAAGCTCAAGAGAGAAAAAGCCCTCACAGAGGCAGCATACATTGCGAGTCTTGTCAAGCTCAAGGCAGAAGTGAAGTGCATGCTGAATCAATAAAAAATATATCCGGGCTTACCGGAGCACCGCAAAACTACCCATACGGCAAATCCTCTTGTAAGCCATAATAAATCCATTTCGCGCGGTGCTCCGGCAAGCCCGGGGAAAGGAAGAACATAGAAATGAAAGATTTCAAAGAAATATCACGAGCAGAACATATTTCAATATTACAACAGTCCTGTAAATATGTTCCGTCAGTGTCTAGACGGTCTTCAAAGTCCGGGGAAATCAAAGAATTGTTAGACATATTACACACCTCCTCTGCTATAGATTATCAGCCCTGCCAGACTGACAAGAACATTATAGCAGAGGAGCAGGAGAAAGGAGATATTTATGAATAATTTGAAAGAAGCGCTAAAAAAGCTAGGGATTGAAACAGCAGAACAGTTAAATGAAGCCATAAAGAAAGAAAAACCGCTGGATATCGGCATTATGACATCGGAACCGGCGAAAGAAAAGAAGGCTGCATCATGATGCAAAAAAATAACCGGTCAGGGAATCAGTTCCCTGGCCGGCAACAAAAAAAAGAAAAGACCAAATATATTATAGCACATAACGACTGAAAAACAAAAGGAAAGGACCAAAATATGAGAAAAGGTGAAATGTTACAGATAACAGGAATAAGTTTCTTTCTCCTGTGGGGCATGGGAATAGACAGCCCGGCACTGCAGGGACAGAGGATAGTCATGGCAGGGATGCTTATATCAGCAATCGTAGCTGTCATAGGATGCTGGCTCAGATGGATTGAGAAAGGACAGGAAGAGAGCATCAGGAGAACACACGAGATAAGGAGAATCGGAAAAATTGCTGCAGAAGATTCAAAGAGTACAATCCGGGCTGAAAAGACAAAGCGCAGCCGCGTACATAGTAGAGACTGCCGCGAAGAAAAGGCGGGCGCGAGAAGAGTCGTTTGACTCGATCCTGCAGGCAGAAATAGCAAAGCTCAAGGCCTCGAACAGAGGCTGATTTAAAACATTCTAAAGTATTAAAGTTAGGAAATACTATGGCATACATCCAGGACACTTATTACCTGGGGGACTACATAGCAACTGAGATAAAGTTCATAGGCAGGAATGGAGCCAAGGGTGAGAGGAGAGCCAAGAAGATAAAAGCCACTCCCGAGCAGATGGCAAGGCAGAATCAGTGGACGAGGGAAAAGAAAGAGAAATACCTGATACTTGCTAACTTCCGTACAGGTGATGTATGGGTGACTCTCAAGTACCCAAGAGGGACAAGACCGGATGCTGAGAGAATCAAAAGGGACTGGAAAGTATTCACAACGGAAATGAGAAATCTATACAAGAAGCTGGGCATTCCGTTTAAGTGGGTGAACCGCATGGAGATAGGCAGGTTCGGAGGCCCACATATACATTTCCTCTGCAATCGCGTGGACAACATCGACACACTCATAAAGGATATATGGCACAAGACCATTGCTGATCTGATTGTCCCGGGCAAAAATTACGTGAATATTGCTCCATATGATTCAGACGGAGCAAAGGAAGTGGCAGAGTATCTGACAGCCAAGCCAGACAAGAAGGGCATAGAGGGACAGCTCAATCTCTTCGGAGAGGAAGAACAGAAGGTGTTCTGCAAGGTGAGCAGTTCAAGGAACCTGGTGAGACCGGAGCCTAAGCGCAAAAAGTACGCACACTGGACCATGGCAAGGTTCTTCAAGGATGGCATCAAGCCGGACAAGGGCTACTACGTGATGCCGGACACCGTGAAGGTGGGCGTCAACAAGTGCACAGACTATTCATACCTCTACTACATGCAGCGGACTATCTCAGACGGCAAATCCCCCGGGAACCGCATAAAGCCCCAATGGGAGGCAGATTATACACATTATGAAAAAAGTTAACGTATACATCTATTCAGGTATCAGAACAATTAAAAAAACAGACGGAGCAGCAGGTTATGTTCTGTCATATATGACCAAAAAAGACATCGAAGCCACATTGAGCAACATAGTCTATCTTGAGGATGTGACGCGTCACGAGGCAGAGCTTGAAGTCCTCAACCAGGCACTTTCAAGGCTCAACACAAAAGACATTGAGATAGACATATACACCGACTCAAGTTACCTTACATCAGCGCTGGACCTTGACTGGATACACAAGTGGCAGCAGTCAGGCTGAAAAAATTCAAAGGGCGAGCCGGTAAAGCATGCCGACAAATGGCAGAAAACGTTGATTTTACTCAATGGGACACGATTTTACATATACACGAACCAACACCATGAATACAGCAACTGGCTCAAAAGCCAGTGTGAAAAGAAAGGACCAAAATGAAACCACTATCAAGTTTATTTTACGAAGCGTACGAGCCACGCCAGAAGCGTTACAAGCTTTCAATGAGGCTCAATGAAAGCGAAAACGAACACACCATAAGAATCACCCAGAACGGTCGGGAGATAATCAAAGTCACAGAGGAAAGCCGTGAGCAGGCTTTTAACGTGGCAACCAAGGAACTTGTTAGGAGATTCCCGGTAAAGCGCAGATAACTAATGAGCGTGTATACAGAAAGAGAGGCAGCAGTTGAAGAACAGAACAATCAGCGGAGAAAAGCCAATTGA
>ONHG01000022.1 GCA_900317585.1 uncultured Lachnospiraceae bacterium
AAAAATTCAAAGCTGACAGAATTTCTGTAAATATAAAAAGAGTTTTGGCAGGTGTGGGAATTGCATTCTTGTTAAGCTGCATCGCTGGAATTATTGAAATGACAGTGTGTTCAAATATATCGGTTCCGGCAAATCAGTCAAACGTTAATGGATATTTTGTGGATTATCCTATTTTGGCTGTTATCATGAGTGTAATTATGGGACCTTTTACTGAAGAGTTAATTTATAGAGGTATATTGTTTCGGTTTTTCAGCAAATATGGAGAACTGTGTGCAGTATTGGTGACAGGATTTTTGTTTGGGACAATGCATATGCTTTCTTCATTTGGAAACGCAAATATACTACTATTTTTGTGTCAATGGTTAGACTATTTTTTGTCAGGGATACTTTTAGGATTTATTTATAAAAAATACAAAAATATCTGGATAAATATTTCAATACACGGCACTTGGAATCTGATGGGCGCTGTAATGATATTAACAAAAATAATGTTAACAAAATAATATGAACAGACCAGAATATTGAAAAGGGGTGAATTATATGCAAGAAATCATTAGCTGGTATATGGAACATAAAACTTATGGAAACATATTAATTATAGGGATAATTGGACTTATGCTATACAATATAGGATATGGAGTAGGTACCGATATTTACAGAATTTTTGGTTAATTGGTAATTGGGTGGAAGAATAAAAGAAATGAAAAAATGTATTTTAGTATGGCAGGTGCCGGTAATAGAAGGAGAGCCGTATAATCCGGTGGAATATGCTGTCCATGTGAGAAAAGCAAAAAAGTTTGCGGAAGCATTGAATCGGTATTTTGCGGAAAAAAATATGGACTACAATTGCGTGCTGGACAAATCAGCCTGCAGTCTTGATGAGATATTTTCTCCACAATATCAGGCAGTGCTGTTTGCACCGGAGGCTAAAACAAAACAGTGGCTCTATAAAAAAGAAGTGCAGAATGAGACCGTGAAAAAGTATTATCTGGAATACATGGAGTACAATAGTGCACAGATAGAAAAGGTTGCTGAATTTCTGAGCGAATAAACCGGATAATAAATTGTAATTGAGCGTTGAATCCGCTATACTATACTTATAGTACAGCGGATTATATTTTTTGGAGGCTTGTATGGTAAATACGATAAAATTACCGGTGGGAATTGATAGTTTTGAAAAGATTCGGAAATATGATTTTTATTATTTAGATAAAACAAAGCTTATAGAGCAGATTTTGAAAAACTGGAGTGAGGTAAGTCTTTTCACTCGTCCACGCAGATTTGGAAAGACTCTTAACATGAGCATGTTGCGCGCTTTTTTTGAGATAGGCACAGATAGTTCATTGTTTGATGGTCTGTATATATCGCAGAATAAAGAATTGTGTCAAGAACACATGGGAAAATACCCTGTTATATTTTTATCGTTAAAGAGTGTGGAGGGATTAAAGTTCGCGGATGCAAGGTATCGTATTATTGAACTCATAGGAAGAGAAGCCCAGCGATTCGAATTTTTAGCAGAAAGTGATAGGCTGTCTAACAATGAAAAAGCGCAGTATAAGGCACTTATTGCATTAGATAATGGCAAATATTCCATGGATGATGATATTTTGGTATCAGGTCTCCAGATGTTATCGCATTTATTATATAAGCATTATGGGAAAAAGACGGTCATTCTGATAGATGAATACGATGTCCCTCTTGGTAAGGCATTTCAGAATGGATACTACAAGGAGATGGTTTCGCTTATCAGGGGTATTTTCGGAATGGCATTAAAGACGAATGACTATCTTCAGTTTGCTGTACTGACAGGCTGCCTGCGTATTTCAAAAGAGAGTATTTTTACAGGCTTAAATAATTTTGAAGTTTTATCAATTTTGGATGCGCAGTATGATGAAGCATTCGGATTTACGGATGGAGAGGTTAAGCAGATACTTAAAGATTACAATTTATCTGACCATTATTCAGAGGTAAAAGAGTGGTACGATGGCTATCATTTTGGAAATACAGATATATACTGTCCATGGGATGTAGTACGTTATTGTAAAAGTCTATGCGCAGATCCTACTGCTTTGCCGGAGGATTTCTGGTCAAATTCAAGTGGAAACGCAATCGTCCGTAGATTGATAGACCGTGCTGATGTGCAGACTAAGAACGAGATAGAACGTCTGATAGCAGGTGAAAGTGTTGAGCGGGAAATATCGCAGGAACTCACATATGATGAGCTTGATAAAAATATAGAAAATCTATGGAGTGTGCTTTTTACAACAGGATATCTCACACATCAGGGGCGCACGGAAGATGATAAATACCGTCTGGTCATTCCGAATAAAGAAATCAGGAATCTTTTCATAAAGAAGATCAGAGAGTGGTTCAGTGACACTTCACGAAGAGACGGAAAGACACTCGAAGAATTTTGCAATGCGTTTGTGAATAAGGATACACTAAAAATAGAACAGCTCTTTGGTGACTACCTTTGGAATACTATAAGTATAAGGGATACAGCCACTGCAAAAGTCAGAAAAGAAAATTTCTATCATGGTATTCTCCTAGGATTATTGGGCTACAAGGCGAGCTGGCTCATAAAATCAAATGCAGAATCAGGAACAGGCTATAGTGATATTCTGGTCGAGGTACCGGATAACAGGACAGGAATCGTAATAGAACTGAAATACGCCGAGGATGGTGATATGGATGCAGCCTGCAGCAAGGCTTTGGAGCAGATAGAAGAAAAAGAATATGTGGCAAAGCTAAAGCAGGATGGTATGCGCAATTTTATCAAGTATGGAATAGCGTGTTTCAAGAAGGACTGTAAGGTGGTTATAGGGGAATAACAGCTTATCCTGTTTTTGGTACAATTAAATCAGATGGTACACTCATACCACATGGATGGGTTGCTATGAGAGTAGATGATTCAACATATTATATAGATCCTACATACGTGTGTCAAACCGGCGAAATGGACAATCTGAAAATGAAAAATGAAATGGAACGCATTGGAGACAGACAGTATCAGCTTGAGGATTCATTTGAGTATTAGGCAAGGAGTTTATAAACAAATAGAATTTTTAAACGTTTGGTTCATCTTGATTAACAAGATGAACCTTTTTTTAATACATATATTATATTTGACGAGAGTAAAATAAAAATATATAATAACTGTAAACTATTTAACGAGAGCAATATGATGATATAAATTATATGGGGGAAAAATGGATATAATTAAACAGACACAGGATTTAACCTATTTAAAATGGTCACATATCAGAAGTTCAAGCGGGACAGCAGGCACTTTTTTAAAGTCAGAATCAATAATGGGAGATAAGAAAATATATTATAAGCTGTCAAATTTTGATCCGGTGAATGGAGTTATAGGGCATGAGTGCATAAATGAAATAATTGTCGACAGATTGCTGACAACACTTGGTGTTGAGCATTTGAATTATGAGCTGATTCATGCTGATATAGAGATTGAGGGAAGAATATATAATACTTTTTTATGTGCTTCCGAGGATTTCAAAAAGCGTGGAGAGAGCAAGATCGCATTGGATGATTATTATAGAGCTAACGCGCGGAAAGGAGAATCGCATTATGACTTTTGTGTGCGATGTGGCTGGGAAAGATATATTGACCAAATGATAGTCATTGATTATCTGATTTTAAATAGAGACCGACACGGTGCTAATATAGAGATTTTGAGAAATACCAGAGAACATTCGCTTCGAATTGCTCCATTATTTGATCATGGATTATCGCTTATGTATTCATGCATGTCAGATCAGGATATAGACAAATTTGACATTATGGAAGATAAAAGATGTCAGAACTTTATCGGAGGATATTCGTGTTATGATAATTTGCAGATTGTAGGAGGAAAGAAAGAGCTTTTTACAGGAAAACTGCAGGAGAAAGATAAAACATTTATTTTTGATGGACTTCAGGATATTGTTTCGGATAAATTTATTGAAAAAGCTTGGAACATGATATATGAAAGGTACAAAATATATGAAAATCTTTAAGATAATTGATGAGGAAAATGATCTTCTGTCAGGGGTGCTATTATATTATGAAAAATCACGTACCGCCATTATAGAATTACCTGAATATCTTGATGAGTGGAATGCACCATTGCTTTTTACAGGATATATAAAGAAAAAGATATATACTATTCCACGGGATATGAGCTTTTGTTGGATAAAGGAGCGTGTGATTCCCAGCGGAAGACAGAATATAGGTGATATACTGAATACACATCATCTAAAATCATATGACGAAATGCAGTTTCTGGAGATTTCGGATGGACGGTGCTCACAGGATAGCCTTTATATCAGAAAGACAGATGAAGTACCAATGTTTGTTGAGGAAAGACAACAGAGAAATCTGAAAGAATGTGTAATAGTAGGAAATGGTCGGCTTCTGTGCTTTTTTTATGATGGCTGTGTAAAAAAAGTGGATATCGCAACACTTGACAATGTCGATGCAGATGATATCGCAAAGGTAATCAGACATAAAGGTTTATATGAGTCAGGACAGATAGGGGTTGGTGGATATTATATTACATTCAACAATTCCATCGACATTCCGGCATGGGCATTATATGGGGCGAAAGAAACGCTGCCACTTACACTTGAGGATTTCAAGAAATTTACCCAAAAAAATATGCTGGATACAACGGAAGTATGCAATACTCTGGAATGTAGCAGACAAAATATTTCTTATATGGTTAAAAAGAAGCATATATTACCGATTAAGGAGTCAGTAAGAGGAAATCTGTATGACAAATGTGAGATACTGAGGTATAAATGGTAAAGTGTTTAATGGAAATATACTAAAAAAATGTAAAGGAAACATATAAACGTGAAAAAACAAAATCCAATAGCCCTGTTACCAATAGCAGTATTTCTCGTACTGTATCTGGGATTGGGAATACTTTTTGAATATGTAATGAAAATTCCGATGGGATTTTATAATGTGCCCATCATAATAGCATTTCTCGTGGCAATACTGGTGGCGTGTCTGCAGAACCGTAGTGTGAAATTCGACCAAAAGCTAGAGATAATGGCACAGGGACTGGCTGACAAAAATATCATAACAATGCTGCTCATTTTCCTTACAGCGGGAGCGTTCGTGGGTGTAGTAGGTCGAAGCAGTGCGGAGAGCGTGGCATATTTCATGCTGTCACTGATACCGGCAAGGTTTGCGGTGATGGTGCTTTTTGTTGTGGCATGCTTTGTGTCTATTGCGATGGGTACATCGGTTGGAACCATAACACTGATTGTGCCGATAGCGGCAGCAGTATCGGATGCATCGGGCTTTGGTCTGCCGCTTTGTATAGGCTCCGTAATGGGTGGCGCGATGTTCGGAGACAACCTTTCCTTTATATCAGATACGACCATTGCCGCATGTAACGGACAGGGCTGTCAGATGAAGGACAAATTCAGGGAGAATTTTTTTATTGCACTTCCGGCGGCAGTAATGACGCTGGTTGTTATAGCAATTCTGTCATTCAGGACAGATATCGCGGGTGCTGTATCGCAGGAATATCATCTGTTACAGATAGTGCCGTATATTCTCGTGCTGATCGGTGGAATTGCCGGAATAAATGTATTTGTAGTGCTTATAATAGGAATCCTATCGGGAACGGTCATAATGCTCGCAACAGGAAATACAGCACCATACGATCTGCTTACCAATATGGGAAGTGGAGCGTCAGGAATGTTTGAAACCTGTATGGTAGCAGTGCTTGTGGCAGCCATGTGTGCGCTGATTCGTGAATATGGCGGATTTGATGCCCTGCTTTCTGGAATTTACCGGACATTCAAGGGCAAAAGAGGTGGACTGCTCGGTATGGGACTTCTGGTAGGACTTATCGATATTGCCACTGCCAACAACACAGTTGCTATAGTTATGACGAATCCGATAGCAAAGGAAATGGCTCAGAAATACGGCATCACTCCGCGTAAAACAGCGTCTATACTGGATACATTTTCGTGCATTTTTCAGGGAGTGATACCATATGGAGCGCAGATGCTCGTGGCTATATCGGCAGTGCATGAGCTGGGACATGAGGTGTCAGCCTTTAATATACTGCCGTATCTGTTTTATCCGATGTTTCTCCTGGTAAGCTCGCTGGTGGCTGTTTTGGTTGTTGAAAAAGATGTTCCCTCTTGACAATCATTTGTGACAAGAATATAATACATTATGACAAATAAAGTTGTCAAACAGACAAAAATAATTGTCACACGGAGGCACTATATGACACTGAAGAATCGTTTAAAGGAACGCAGGGCCGCGCTGAATGTCAATCAACAGGAGATGGGCAGGCTGTGTGGGGTGTCGAGACAGACAATCAGCCTTATAGAAAGAGGCGACTATTCACCATCAGTTACCCTGGCACTGACGATAGCAAAGGTGTGCGGTGTTACAGTTGAAGATGTATTTTATTTGCAGGAGGAAGATGAAGATGGAGAGAAATGACATTAAAGAAGCAAACCGCAAGGCTATGCCGGGATTTCTGCTTCTTGCACTCGTGGGAGTAATAAAGGAAGTTACAGATAATGGAATTGTGTTGGAAAATAAAAATGGAGTGCAGGTCGTGAATCTGGATTATGTTATAAAGCTGCGTGAATATCCATATAATAAAAAGGGAAAACGTAGCACGATTACGGATATGTAGTGACAAAACATGAAAAGGTGGCTGAATTTCCGGGAAACAGTCACGAAATAAATACGATTAAACAGGTGGGAATAGGGGTGTTTTTGAAAAAAAGCATAAAAAATACTGCATACGTGTTATACTACATTATATAAATGTCGTATGAAATATGAACGATAAACACATAAATAAACACAGGATATGAGAAGTAATCGCAATCACAAATATATTTTGTGAAATACAACAATTGCTTTCTCATAGGAAAAGGAGATAGAAATGCCGGAAAACAGTAGCTGTAGCAGCGCGGGAAGCTGCACAAAATCAAGCTGCGAGGGCTGTCCATCACATAATGGCGGACCACAGAGCTTCCTCGTAGAGCAGAATAAATTTTCAAACATCAAGCATGTAATAGGAGTTGTCAGCGGAAAGGGTGGAGTAGGAAAATCATTCGTCACATCCTCACTGGCGGTAAATATGGCAAAGAAGGGCTACAAGGTAGGTATCCTCGATGCCGATATCACAGGACCGTCAATACCAAAGATGTTTGGCGCACATGACCAGATACTCGGAGACGAAAACGGCCTGATGCATCCGTATGAGACAAAAGAGGGCATCAAGCTCATCTCAGTAAATCTGCTCATGGACAACGAGGAGGATCCGGTTATTTGGAGAGGCCCAGTCATTGCCGGAGTAGTAAAACAGTTCTGGAACGAGACAGCATGGGGCGATATAGACTATCTATTCGTTGATATGCCACCGGGAACAGGAGATGTACCTCTCACCGTATTCCAGTCCCTCCCGGTAGATGGAATCGTAATCGTCACATCACCGCAGGAGCTTGTCAATATGATTGTCAAAAAGGCCTACAACATGGCAGAGGCAATGCATATCACAGTGCTTGGTGTGGTAGAAAACTTCAGCTATCTCAAATGCCCTGACTGCGGCAAGGAGATAAAGCTTTTTGGAGAGAGCCATATAGACGAGATTGCCAAAGAGCTTTCAGTACCGGTACTTGGCAAGCTGCCACTCGATACATCATATGCAGCTATCGCCGATAAGGGTGATTTCTACAGCATAGAAAACGACCACCTCGCAAAAGCAACCGAAGTACTTGAGCGCATTTAAATATTTTGTAACTGTTCAGTATCTATATAGTTACAATATTTCTTTATGAAGCAGGCATATATATCCGCCGGGTGCGGTATATATGCCTGTATTTAATAGAAAACCTTTAAGCATAATTCGTACAGAATCTTAATCGCATAGCGTAGCTCACGGGTATGTGGCCTGCGGCACCTGAATCCGCGGCATTTGCCCTGCACTATTAAATATTAAACTTTCTTTAAATATGCGATTTCCCTATTTACATTTCGTTCCTTTGGCTTATAATCATATTACCCACGTATTAAACAATAGTTTTCATACTCAAAATTTACGAAAACAACCAAAATAGGGAAAAAGAGTTAATTATATTATCAATATTTACCCAAAAACAATAATTTTAACGTCAATTTTTATAAAAAAATGCCCTTGTTTTTGTGCATATTTTTGTCTATATTATCATGTAGTAAAGAGAAGGTAAAAGAAAGGAAAATAGGAGGAAAATATGAAGAAAATATTTGATGTATTGAATGTCATTAAACAAAAGCTCTTTGTAAAGAAAGACAAGATTCATTCAGAAAAATATTATCGCAGAATTGATTTTTTAAATAAATATTCGCTTTTATTCCATGCAATCATAGCGATGGCTATCGTATTTATAGTGGAGATTATCTCGCGCAGGAGCTTTATCTCTGCATGTAAGTTCGTAGATGCACATACACTTGCGTTCATGTACAACTCATTTTTAGTGTTTGTATCATTTTCACTTGTGTATCTGTTCAGGCGCAGGGCTTTTGCAAGGGTAATAATTACAGGCTTTTGGACTATCCTCGGAATCATCAACGGCTGTGTGCTTTCAAACCGTGTCACACCGTTTGGTTATACTGATTTAAAGTGTATTCCGGAGCTTTTAGCCATGAACAATACCAGCTATTTCACAGCGCAGCAAGCTACAATAGTTGTATTTGGACTTGGTGCATTTGCACTGTTTCTTGTGGCACTTTTTATCAAGGGACCTAAATATACAGGAAAAATCCGTTATGCAGGCATTTCAGTGGCATTTTTAGCACTCCTTTTCGTGGCAATCCCTGTCACAACCAATGTGGCACAGAATACCAATGTGGTTGCCAGCTACTATTCAAACATCGCCCAGGGCTATGATGATTATGGCTTTGTATACTCATTCTCATCTACCGTAGTGGACCGTGGAATGAAAAAGCCGGAGGGCTACAATAAGCAGAATGTGGAAGATGTAGAGCAGAAGGTCAATTCTCAGAAGCAGACCACCACAGTGGACGGAAAGACCGGTCCAAACATCATCTGTGTGCTTTTAGAGTCATTCTGTGACCCGGACGAGATTAATTTCCTTCAGGTGAATGAGGATCCTATTCCTACATTCCATGAGCTTGAGAAAAACTATTCAAGCGGATATCTGACTGTACCTGTAGTCGGAGCAGGAACTGCTAACACAGAGTTTGAGATGCTTACAGGACTCAGCATGCAGTATTTCGGTACAGGAGAGTATCCATACAAGACTATCTTAAAGCAGACAGATTGCGAGAGCATTGCCTCTGATTTATCTAATATTGGATATGCAACACATGTAGTGCACAACAACGGCGGTAATTTCTACAGCCGTACCAATGCATTTTCACAGATGGGCTTTGACACCTTTACAAGCAAGGAGCTCATGAATATCACAGAGTACACTCCAAACGGAAGCTGGCCTACAGATGATATTCTCGTCAGCGAGACAATGAAGACCTTTGATGCTACACCGGATCAGTCTGATTTTACTTATATCATCACAGTTGGTACTCACGGTGACTATCCAAAGGAGCCTGTTATTGAAAATCCTACATACACCGTATCAGGTGTTGAGGACGAGGGCATGAAAAATGCCTGGACATATTATGTGAACCAGCTCAACGAGGCTGACCGCTTCATCAAGGAGCTCACAGATGAGCTTTCTAAGAGAGATGAGGACACCATCGTTGTTATGTTTGGCGATCACCTCCCTACAATGGGACTTCAGAATTCTGATATGAAGTCAGGTGATATCTACAAGACAAAGTACATCACATGGAACAACATGGGACTGCCAAAGGAGGATGCTGACCTTTATGCTTACCAGCTTCTTGCCCAGACTACAGACACTGTAGGTATCCATGAGGGAACTATCATGAACTATCATCAGACTCAGATGAACAGTACAGATGAGGCATCATATCAGGATGGACTTGACCTGTTACAGTACGATATCCTTTATGGAAAGCGCTACTGCTACAACGGCACAGATTTATATCCGGCTTCAGATCTTGTCATGGGAATTGACAAGGTGGACATCACAAATGTGTCTGATTCATCGACCGGTGATACAGTATATATTTACGGTCACAACTTTACCAACTGGAGTAAGGTTTATATCAACGACTCCAAGGTGGCTTCGACTTATCTCTCAGCAGGTGTGCTTGCTATCAAGAAGGAAGACATCAGTGATGGTGATGAGATAACTGTGTGCCAGGTTGGATCTAGTGATACTATTTTCAGAAAGTCTGAGAATGCGTATACATATGTGGATCCTGCCGTGGAGCACGACAGTACAGAAACTGAAAATCCGACAGAGACAGAGTAAAAGTAAAGAGCAGGGAACACATTTATAACGTGTTCTCGGCTTTTCTAATGATACTTGTGGCATACAGCTATAATGGGTAAAAGTTTATAATTGGCTATATTCAGTAGAAAAAACAGATGCTAATATTGTAGGAAGGAGATAGTTATTATGAAAAAACTTAAACTTATTATTGTATTGGTATTATCCATGATATTCTTTTTTAATCAAACGACTTCGGTTTATGCTAGTTCAGGTTCCACAATGACAAGTGAACAGGTTGATACTTTGTTTAATGGAATTGAGAGTATTACTATGCAATTAGAAAATATTGGATTATCAGATCAGGATATTAGTGATATCTTTCATCTAAAACCTAGAGAAGAGGAATTTTATACAGAAACAAGTATGCAGACTATTCCCTATTCAGGTAAATTTGTTAATGAGGATAGTGTTCACAATAATAATATAATTAGGTATAGTAATCAAAGGGGAAATGCACCTGGTTCCAATCAAGAACAAAGAAAACGAATAGAAAACGTGTACTCGGTTGCTTTACAATACTACAAAACTAATTTTTATGAAGGAAAGAAATCAAATGGAGCTGATTTTGGCAATTATTTAACATATTTATACATATCACATTATATTGATGGTCCAGGAAGGACACCTACAGAGTCTGATTTTCCATTTATTATTTCTAGTAGTGATGTAAGTGCGTATGATACTTTTTTAAGAACATCTAATCTGTCTGAATGGGCAACTGAGATGACAAATCTGGGAGTGAATTTGTATTCAGATTATGATTATGTTAAGTCACTAAATGCAATTAATACTGTAGACCAAACAATCAAAGATAAGATGCAACAAATAAGTATGTTGCTGTATGATACAAATGAGACAAGGAAAGCTGTGGAATCAATTGCTCCCATAGTGAAAAATAGTATTGTGGAAAAGTATGCAACAGCAAACTCTGATAAAGAATTAACTGATGAAACATTAGTCTATGTGGAAAGTCAGTTACAGAAATTAGATTTTTATAAAAACTATGATAAGAACGTATGTAGTTCAATTACGAGTATATTGGCGAGCACTTTTATTAGTGCAATATGCAATAGTGTATCTTTAATAGGTATTGGTGTATCAGTAATACCCTTATTTGTATATGATTATACTGGATTAATTCAAGGTGCAGTCCTTGTGAATTTGCAGTACTCGTTTAGTGGTAGATATGCAATACGGACAGATATTTATATAGAAAATATGTAATAATCTAATATGAACATGAACGAGAATAAATTTAGTAAAAAGATAATTCTAGCATGGAATATTTATTTGGCATTTTTGACACCTACTATTGTTTTGATGTATGCAGTTTGGAACATAGAGTCTGATTCTTATCTAACTAAGGGAATGGCGTCAGGATTGACATTTGGCTTGATTATTGCTTTTTTTCCATTGGTAATATTTGGAATTAACTGGAGAATGGGAAGTTATTTTACTATAATTACACAATTTGTGTGGTTTTTTATCTTTTCAAAATTGTTGTCATTCTTTTTTCAAAAGGAATCATATGCACCTATAGTTTATTATTGCGGACTCGTTATTGATGTTACAGCATTATTATGGTGTATAATTATTAAAGTGTACAAACCATTGGAAAATGAAATTTATAGATACCCATGGGGGACGTGGATGGTTCCACATTATGATGATAGCAAGATTGACAAGATATTAATGGAAATCTATGTGATTTGTTCGATAATTGCAGGGATTTTGGGATTTTGTGTTGATAATTATGAATATTTTTCATCGTAAAAAACAGAGTAGGGCTAATCATCCTCTAATGATTAGGTTCCTACTCTATTTTTAAATTTTAGTATAAATCAATAGCTATGCGTATAATCAGTCTATGAATTTATGCCTCAGCCATGATGATCTCAGTGGCATCAAGTATGAGCTGTGAAGCTTTCATGTGAAGCATATCCGGCTTCAGATCTTGTCATGGGAATTGACAAGGTGGACATCACAAGTGTGTCTGATTCATCGACCGGTGATACAGTATCTGGGCAGCTTTACTCTTGTAAAGTATAGGTATGGTGTTTCTTAAGATATAATTAATGGGTTGAAAATTGTGTATATTGATGATACAATTTCTACGGTTAAGAGTTTGGTAGGATTTACGGACGTGACAGATATCTGCAGGCCGGTGATGTATACCGAATTTAATACTTTAATTGTAGAAATTAAGAATCTAAGTATGGAGGTGAATTTCATGGACAGTAGTGATGGTCTTGGGCGAAGTAAGAACAACATCGGTGCTGATATACAAGTGAGTATTGTATTGGCAGGCATAGTGGATTCTGTCCGTGGAAGGATTCATCACCGGACAGCTTTTAGTGGTACAGTGTAGGCATATTAAGGAATATCGGCTTACGCCGTGCTGTATTTTGCTGTGCACAAATGCATACTTGTTTATATATCAGGGCACCGTGAGGTGCTTTTTTCGTGCGCAAATTTATAGAGTGCACGGGTTTCGTCCTTTCTATCATGGAGTGATTTTTATGCTTCAAAATCCAATGATTTTGGAGACCCGCATATAGTTTTTTATGCGGAAAATGCTATCGGAAATGAGAAAGGAGAGAAATGGAGATGAATACAAAGAAATACGAAGAGCTTCTTGTTCTATTGAGAAGCCACAAAACGGATAAGGAAATTCTGGAGGTTTTGTCAGATTATCATGAGAATGATATTGCTGATATGCTTGCAGGAATGAACGAGAAGGAGCGCAAACGTCTTTACAGGCTCCTTGGAACACAGCGGACAGCGGAGATTTTTGCATATCTTGATGAGCCGCAGGTATATTTTGATGAGCTGTCTGTGGAGCAGGCTGCCAGGGTAGTATCGCTGATGGATTCGGATGATGCTGTCGATTTACTTGAAAATCTGGAGGATGAGGACAAGAAGGAGATTGTAGAGCATCTGGATGAGGAAGCGGAAAAGGATGTCAGGATGCTTCTGTCATATGACGATGATGAAATCGGCAGCTATATGACAACCAACTACATCTGTATTCCGGGCGGCTTGACAGTGAAGCAGGCTATGAGCCAGCTCGTGAGGCAGGCGGGCGAAAACGACAATATCATGACTATATATGTAGTTGATTCAGATGAATGCTTTGCGGGAGCTATTGATTTAAAGGATTTAATCACAGCCAGGGAGGGCATGAATCTGGAAAGCATTATAGCCCATTCATATCCATATGTGCTAGACCATGAGAAAATCGATGATTGTATCGACACAATCAAGGACTACGCTGAGGATTCAATTCCGGTGCTCTCAAAGGATAAGCATATCCTCGGTGTTATCACATCTGATGATATTGTAGAGATGGTAGACAATGAGATGGGTGAGGACTATGCAAAGCTCGCCGGACTGACCGCAGAGGAGGATTTGAAGGAGACCACTCTGCAGAGCATGAAAAAGAGAATGCCATGGCTTATCATCCTGCTTTTTTTGGGAATGATAGTGTCTTCCGTAGTCGGAATATTTGAGAATGTGGTAGCGGCTTTACCGATAGTCATCTGCTTCCAGTCGCTGGTGCTTGACATGGCAGGAAACGTAGGAACACAGTCACTGGCTGTCACAATCAGAGTACTCATGGATGAGAATTTAAGCGGTAAGCAGAAGCTTTTGCTTGTAGTAAAAGAGGTAAGAATAGGCCTTGTAAATGGTGGCTTGCTTGGAATAATGGCACTTGTATTTCTGGGAATATATGTGCATCTGTTCAAGGGCTACACATGGCTTGGAGCATTTGCGGTATCAGGCTGTGTAGGAGTTTCACTGCTTGTGGCAATGGCAATTTCAAGCCTTGTGGGCACAGTGATTCCGATGTTTTTCCACAAGATAAAGATTGACCCGGCGGTTGCGTCAGGCCCGCTTATTACGACGGTGAATGATCTGGTGGCAGTTGTGACCTATTATGGACTGGCATTTCTTTTCCTGATTGAGTTGTAATATTGGTCGTAGTACATAAACATTTAGAATATATCTTGACAAGGGTGTGCATATACTGTATATATTTATATATACAGTATATGCACACCTATTTTAATTGTGGGAAAGCAAAGGAGAGAGTTATGCTAAGGGTTCATGAATTGGATAAGAAAATGTCCGGGGAGGACAGGTTTCATCTGGAAAACATATCGTTTCATTTGCCAAAGGGTTATATATGCGGCCTTGTAGGAGAAAACGGAGCAGGCAAGACAACTCTTTTACGCTGCCTGATGGGACTGTATAGGTCAACAGGAGACATAGTGATAGATGGACACAATTTAAACAGCGATGAGGCAGCCGCCAGGGAAGTAATAGCGGTAGTAGGTGATGAGGGATTTTTTGATGAGAATATAAATCTCGAAAAGCTCGGAAAATACTATGGGCAGATGTATGTGCGGTTTGATATGGAAAAGTATCTGGGATATCTTGAAAGATTTAACCTTGATAGAAAGCAGAAATACAAAAAACTGTCCAAAGGTATGAAAATCAAAGCGCAGCTTGCATTTGCACTGTCGTATGGAGCAAAGCTTTTTTTGTTCGATGAGCCTACTGCAGGGCTTGACAAGCACTTCAGGGAGGATTTTTTAAGGCTGTGTACAGAGCTTGTGTCGGATGGTGAAAAAAGCATTATCATTTCTTCTCATATTACGGAGGATCTGGACAGAATAGCAGACTATATTGCATATATGCAGGCAGGGAGGCTGTTGTTTTTTAAGCCTAAGGATGCTGCGTGTGAGCATTTTCGGATAGTTACAGGACCTGTATATAAATGTAAGCTGATACCCAGGGAAGCAGTGGTTTACATGGAAGAAGGCACATACAGCTCCACTGCCATGGTTATAAGGGATAAATGTATTCTGGTAGACAGAGAGCTTCAAGAGCATACTCCGGATATCAGGGAGCTGATACATTATCTGGTGAAAGGGGGAAAGGAAAATGCCGAAAATATTGTGGAAAAATATTTTGGATAGCAGCAGGCGGGAGCTTGTTTTGGCCATAGTTATGATACCATTATTCTGGCTTGGAATTACAGAAGGCTCATTTGGAGGCCTGAATCAGGTAATGTATATATACAATTTGATGATCAGCATTTTTTCCATTTTCAGCAATCATAATAGAAGCGCATTCGAATTGCCACAGTATATGTATCTGGCTCCGTATTCAAGAGAACAAAGACAGCATTATATACAAAAAATGTTCAAATACAGATTCCGTGTGTCGTATATAGTGCTGCTTTTACCTATATTAATCACGGCAATAATCAGCCCTGATAAGACTTTGACAGTATCAGGAATAGTCTATTATATGTGTGAGATGCTTGTAATGGCAGGTATTTTGTATTGTACTTCATTTGACAATTATCTGGGCAGCGTGAATCCGGGCAGATTAACGATATTTGATGTAATCATGTTTATGTCTGCGGTGGTTGTTGCCGCAAGCTATGACCAGAATGACAGCTCGCTGGATTTTGTTCAGATATTAATTTCTTTAGTGATAGGTGTGTTTTTTATATCGATGATTGTATCCTGCAGGAAAAAATATTATGACGATATTGTTCGCTGTATGGCAGATTACGAGTTTGCTGAATCAAAAAAAGACAAAAAAATTGCGTAGAGGTGTGTATGAAAATAGTCATTTCAACAACAGTTAGTATGCCGATATATGAGCAGATTATAAATCAGATACGCGATGCAGTGGTAAGCGGTGAGCTTAAGGCAGGCGATGGCATGCCGTCAATCAGAGTGCTGGCAAAGGAGCTGGCAGTCAGTGTGATTACGACAAAGCGTGCTTATGAGGAGCTGGAAAAGGAAGGCGTAATAGAGTCGGTGCCGGGGCGTGGATTTTACGTGTGCGAGCAGAAAAATGATCTTTTGCGTGAAAAACAGATGATGAATCTTGAGAACAGGATGTCAGAACTGCTTGCAGATTGTGAGAATGCCGGAATGACCTTGAAGGATATAATAGATATGGTTCGTGTATTAGGAGAAAAATAATGGATGAGACAATTATAAAAATAGAAAATGCCGCTTTAAAATTAAAAAAATTTGTGATTAAGCCCGCAAATTTAGAAATACCAAAGGGCTACATTGTAGGTGTACAGGGAGAAAATGGTGCGGGAAAGACCACACTTCTTCATATGATGCTTGGAATGTATGACAAAATGAAGGGCAAAATATACATAGACGGTCTTGATGTTGTAAAAAATAAGACCAAGGTAAAAGAGCTTGTAGGAATAGTGTCGCAGGACAGGAAATTTTACCTGTCGCAGGATGCCAATGGAAACGAAAAAATATACAGTCCATTTTATAAGAACTGGGATAGTGAGGAGTATCACAGGATGCTTGCACATTTGGAGCTTTCCCCAAGACGCAGATTGTGCTCGTTTTCTACAGGAGAAATGATAAAGTATCAGTTTGCATTTGCGGCAGCATACAGACCCAAAGTGCTTCTGATGGATGAGCCGACTGCCAATCTAGACCCGGTGTTCAGGGATGACTTCCTAAAATTACTGCAGGAATTTGTGGCAGAGTATGAGATGACAATACTCTTTGCCACGCATCTGGACGATGATTTGTCGAGGGTGGCAGACTATGTTATAGATGTAAAGAACGGAGAATATTCAATGCGTGAGATGCTAGAGTAGCTTATAATTGCTGGCGGTCACACTGGGATGATAATAGTATGATTTTATGAATTGTATTATGCGTACAGCACGCAATAGAAAACAGATGGAGATGTGAAATGAATATGAGTACCCTGATTAAAACGGAGCACGACAATTGGAAAAAGCGCATGATAGTTGAGACCTGCGGAACGTATGTCCTCATGAATATGGGTATGGGTTTTGTGGTAATCGCAGGTGCATTTTGTGGTGTAATGAATACTGAATTTGATCTTTATTATTATAATATGGTGGTATTTTTTACATTTGGATTGTATTATGCACAGTCCAGATACATTACATATATATGGGAAAATGGTAGAAAAGTTAATATATTTGAGAAATATATATATTCGCCGGTTGACCTTAAAAAGTTGAGAAAAGCAAAGCTTATAGTAGTTGGAAAAAATATTATGATACCGGTCATACTTGGACAGCTCTCAGCAATTCTTATAAGAGGGGTATCCTATGGATGGCATGTAAAAAGCTGGCTCGATTTGGGACTGTATACACCGGTTATGGTGGGAATTGGTTTTTTGATTTTTAAGGAATCTGAGCATAGATGGCTGTGCTTTAAGGCAGTAAGAAATTAAGCCTGCCAATAAAAAGGGTTTTTATTGGCTTTATTTGGTAACTAGTGTATACTATTTGCATATAACAGCTTCGTTAAGCAGATATAGATACACATAAAAGAAAGGTATAATCATGGACATCGTATTAGAAAATTACAAAGGATTAAAGGCAAACATCCTCTCATTCCCTGAGCAGTATCTTCAGATGACAGGCAAGACTATGGATAGCTTAAAGGATGAACTCAAGCCGGATTTACTTCGTATGAAGGCATCACAGCTCATCATAGATGCGGCTGAGATTATCATGGAAGAAAGCGGAAAATAATGTATAGAATATTTTTGGTTGAGGATGACGAGACCATAGCAAAGCTTGTCAGAAGACATTTGGAAAAATGGGATTATGATGTGCATGTGGTGCAGAAATTTGATGCTGTAATGTCAGAATTTGCATCGTTTGATCCGCAGCTTGTGCTTATGGATATCGGTCTGCCGTTTTACAATGGGTATCATTGGTGTACGGAAATCAGAAGGGTATCAAAGGTTCCTGTGGTTTTCCTGTCATCAGCTGCTGATAATATGAATATAGTGATGGCAGTCAGTATGGGGGCTGATGACTTTATAGCAAAGCCGTTTGACCTCGATGTGCTGACCGTAAAGATACAGGCTATCATCAGGCGCTGCTATGATTTTGGCGCAAACAACAGTGTTTTGGAGCATAATGGCGCCATGCTCAATATATCTGATGCCACCATAACCTATGACGATAAAAGGCTCGAGCTTACAAAGAATGAGCTCAAAATATTGCAGACACTTTTTGACAACAAAGAAAGGATTGTATCACGCAGCCTTCTAATGGAAAAGCTGTGGGAGAGTGATGCGTATGTGGACGAGAATACACTTTCGGTGAATGTCAACAGGCTGCGTAAAAAGCTGGATTCTATAGGGCTTGAGAGCTTTATTGTCACGAAAAAGGGGCTTGGATACAGGCTGGGGTGAGAGGTCATGGCAAAAATAGAAAACAAACCGCATCTGACAAATTTTATAAAACAAAACTATATATGGATTCTGATGATAGTCACAATGTCATATATCCATTTGCTTTACATGTACCTGATTGGTGCGCGCAAACAGGATCTGGTGTATGCGGCAGTGCTTGATGCAATACTTCTTCTGATAACAGTTTTGGTTGGATTTTTCAGATATAGCAGCAATGTAAAAGCTCTAAGCAATGCTTTAAAGCGTCCGGTTGAGGAACAGGCACAGCTTCCGGAAGCAACAGATGATGTGGAGATACTTTATCATCGGCTGCTGGAAAATCAAAGTATTGCAAGAAGTGAGTCAGAAAGCAGTGCTGCAATCAGACAATCACAGATGAGAGATTATTACTCTATGTGGGTGCACCAGATAAAGACCCCGATATCGGCTATGAAACTACTGCTTGAGGCAGAGCGGGAGGCGCTTGGGCAGCTTATATGTGATGATGAACAGAGTCAGTGCCATATAGGCGATATGACCGGTGGGAATATAGGGGCTGCCGGATTAAATGCTGCTTTGAAACAACAGGCTGTACTCACAGAGCTGTCAGATAACATGGACTCGTTTGAGGACGAATTGTTCCGCATAGAGGAATATGTCAGTATGGCTTTGCAGTATCAGCGTGTGAGCAGCACCGAAAATGATTTTGTGCTTGAAAAAGTCAGTGTGGATGGTGTCATACGTGATACCATTAAAAAATATGCAAAAATTATGATACGAAGGCATATTGGGATAAATTATTCAGGAACCGGGCAGGAGGTATATACTGACGGAAAATGGCTTGCATTTATGCTGGAACAGATACTTTCAAATGCCATAAAATATACACCGCAGGGGGTTGTTACAATAGAAACTGCAGAGGAAAAAGACCGGTTTTTTATTACAATAAAGGATACCGGAATAGGAATCAAAGCCGAGGATCTGCCACGCGTTTTTGAAAAGGGCTACACAGGCTACAATGGTCATGCCGATAAGAAGGCTACGGGAATTGGGCTTTATCTGTGCAGGCAGATGGCAGATAAGCTGGGGCATACAATCCGCATGGAGTCAGAGATTGGAAAAGGAACTAAGGTGTGGATAGGGTTTGATCTGGATTATGCAGATACGAGGGATTAGGATATAGTGATATGAGGGGCAAAAGGTAATTTGCCCCTCATTTTGCTACTCCAGATTAAGTTTCTTTGTCATATTGTATATCGAACCTGCGACATACACCACTGTGAGAAGCAGTGATACGGCAAGTGCACCGATGACAACTCTGTTCATAAGACCTGTAATCTCCTGTGGGTTTAATACCGTTAAAATATAAGCGATAGATCCCTTTGATGACAGCGGAATAAAAAATGTAAAAATCATCACTATAATATTTGCGACCTGACCGAACACATAAAGTATGATGAAAGTAAGTACAGAGTTAGCATCTTTGCTTCCATTTGCCCTGTAGCCGGTAGTAAGGCTGAAAAACAATATAGAGATAGTGTAGAGCAGAGCTATTACTGCAATACTGCCAAACATTACAACAGGACTCATTGTAAATCCGGTATTGGCAAACTCATCAGACATACTTCCTATAATATCTTTAATCCATGCAAAGCCATGGTTCATTATAGAAAATGTTAAAACAGCAACTATCAGATCGAGTATAAAAAGTACAAAAGCTGTCAGGAATTTTGACACATACAGCATCCATGGCGCTACAGGCAGCGTATTCATGAGGTAGCCTTCGTCTTTTAACAGATTGCGTCTGAAGTAAAGAACTATGATCACTAAGCTGCAGATCAGCATGGCGATTACTGATAGGCTATGCAGTACCCAGAAAAATACTGATACAAGATCAAATTCAAAGCTATCCAAAATTATTTCTGTCAGGGCCGACACAAACACCAGTGCATAAAGTCCGATATGCTCCCTGAATTGCTCCCTGAAATCATATTTAATTAATTTTAACAGCATGCGAACACCTCCCTGAAAAGCTCATCAACACTTTTCTTGTAATTAGTGCGGATATTGTCTACGGAATCGTTTAGGAAAATACCACCATCTCTGATAAATACCACATCATCGAGCACTTTTTCTATATCGCTTATTAGATGAGTTGTGATAAGAATTGTTGAATCTTCATTATAGTTTTCGATTATTGTGCGTAAAATATAGTCTCTTGCGGCAGGATCGACACCGCCCATAGGTTCATCGAGCAGATAAAGCTTTGCATCCCTGCTCATTACAAGTACGATCTGTACTTTTTCACGCATACCTTTTGAGAGGCTTTTGATCTTTGCCTGTGGATCAACTCCGAATTTCTCAAGCATGGTATTTGCACGCTCAGGTGAGAAATCAGCATAGAAATCCTTGAAAAATGCAATGATATCACTCACCTTTTTTGACGGATTAAGATATGTCCGCTCAGGAAGATATGATACCATAGCCTTGCTCTTTACTCCGACAGGCTCACCGTCTATCAGTATCTGCCCTTTGTTTGGCTGCAATACTCCGGCAAGCATCTTTATCAGTGTACTTTTACCACTGCCGTTAGGACCAAGGATACCGATAATTTTTCCACCTGGAAAAGTCACATTCATATTTTCGATAACTTTATGGCTCTTATAGTTTTTGCTTAGACTTTTGATTTCAATACGTTCTGCCATTTACATCACTCCTTTTTTGAAATTTTAAGATAATTTTCATACACCGTAAGGGACTGTTCAGGTGTAAAACCAACCTTTGACATCCCTTCACAAAACTCACTGCACAGCTTATGTGCCAAATCATTTTTTAGTGAGTCAGCCTGATTTCCCATGTCTGCGACAAATCTGCCTGAGGTACGTCTCGACTCCAGATACCCGTCACGCTCAAGCTCAGATAGAGCCTTTTGCATGGTGTTTGGATTTACACCGGCTGACAATGCCAGCTCTCTTACGGATGGCACTTTGTTACCTGGCTTTAGGCTGCCGTTTGCAATATCCATCTTGAACCGGTCTATGATCTGTAGGTATATGGGCGTTTCGTTGTTAAAATTCCATTCCATCATTTCACCTGCTTTTGTACTACTGTATTATTTGATTAATACAATAATACATGTGAGGTTATTTGTCAACTACAAATTAATTTCTTACAAAAATGTAAGATACGAGGTCGAAATGTAAGCTGATTCGATAGCATACATTCCGGCCTTTTGTTATTATAATTACATGAAGCAACAACAATGTAAGTTGTGAAGCCGATTATGACGTCATATTTAAAATAAATGTAACAAAAAAGTTTAAATAACACTTTGAAATCATCGTAAAGGAGCATTGAAATGGCAATCTTAGAAGTAAGTAACCTCAAAAAAATATATACCACCAGATTTGGTGGCAATCAGGTACAGGCATTGAAAAACATCAATTTCTCTGTAGAGGAAGGTGAGTATGTGGCAATCATGGGAGAGTCCGGCTCAGGAAAGACGACACTCTTAAATATTCTCGCGGCACTTGATAAGCCGACAGCGGGAGAGGTACTCTTAAATGGAAAGAACCTTGTCTCATTGAAGGAAAAGGAGATATCTGCCTTCAGACGTGAGCATCTGGGCTTCGTATTTCAGGATTTTAATCTGCTTGACAATTTTTCACTGAAGGACAATATCTTTTTACCGCTTGTGCTGTCAGGTGTGGATTATAGGGATATGGAAAAAAGGCTGGCACCTATAGCTTCACTGCTTGGAATTGAAAAGCTGCTTAATAAATATCCATACGAGGTGTCAGGAGGACAGAAACAAAGGGCAGCAGTGGCACGTGCGATAATAACAAATCCCGAATTAATTTTGGCTGATGAGCCAACAGGAGCACTGGATTCAAAGGCAACGGATAGTCTGCTTAGGCTGTTCAACAGGATAAACGAGGACGGACAGACCATTCTCATGGTGACACACAGCACAAAGGCTGCAAGTCATGCCAACAGGGTGCTTTTCATAAAGGACGGTCAGGTGTTTCATCAGATTTACCGTGGCAATCTTACAAATGACGAGCTCTATGTGAAGATTCAGGACGCACTTATGCTGATTACGACAGGTGGTGAGAAGCATGAATAAAATATATAGCAGGCTGGCATTTACAAATATAAAAAATAATAAGACTCTCTATATGCCTTACATTATATCGGGAATGGTCATGATAGCCATGTTTTATGTGATGATGTTTTTAAACAACTCAAAGGGACTTGGCAAGGTGCCGGGTGCGGAGACACTGGTGGTGATAATGGGGCTTGGATGCGGAATAATAGCGATTTTTTCATATATATTTCTGTTTTATACAAACAGCTTTATCATCAAAAGGCGCAAGAAAGAGGTAGGAATATACAATATTCTTGGCATGGAAAAACGTCATATCGCGAGAGTTTTGATAATTGAGACACTTACCGTAGCACTCGCAGCAATAGTATCTGGAATTATAGCCGGGATTTTATTTTCCAAGCTGATGATTATGTTTCTTTATAGAATTATAAATATTAAAGCGCAAATTAATTTCACTGTATCTACGAGCGCTGTTGTAAATACAATACTTATTTTTGGAGTGCTGTATTTTCTCACTCTCATCTATAACCTGATGCAGGTGAAGCTTGCTAATCCGATAGAGCTGCTTCGCGGGGGCAATGTCGGTGAGAAAGAGCCAAAGAGCAAATGGCTTATCGCTATAATCGGACTAGGCTGTCTTGCCGGGGGATATTATATTGCGATTACCACAAAGAACCCTCTCCAGGTGCTTTCACTGTTCTTTGTCGCAGTGCTGCTTGTCATCATCGGAACGTATCTTTTATTTATTTCAGGAAGCATTGTGATACTTAAAGCACTCAGGAAAAACAAGAAGTTTTACTATAATAAAAAGCATTTTGCGGCGGTTTCAGGAATGATTTACAGAATGAAGCAGAATGCGGGCGGACTAGCGAGTATATGCGTACTTTCCACAATGGTGCTGGTTGTTGTTTCCACAACCGTGAGCATGTATGCGGGCATGGAGGGAGAACTTAAGCAGAGATATCCTTCGGATATCAGTGTATATAGCTGGTATAAGGAAGTGCCGGCTGATGTGAATCTGGATGATGCACTTAAAGAAGCTGCTGCAGATTCGGATAAAATAATAGCTGACTCTGCTTGTAATGTTAAAGACAGCAAAAGCTACACTTATTTTAGCTGGACAGTGTTTAGAGAGGGGACAGAGTTTAAGCCGGTGTTAAGTTTCGATAACAATATTTCCCTGTTGTATTTTGTCACAGGAGATGAAATTGATAAGATGGAGACCGGCTTTAAAGAGAGTCTGAATAAAAAAATCCCACAGCTTGATACCGGTTCGGTGGCTGTTTATGGAACAGAAAAGTTTAATGGCGATATAATTAATCTGTTGGGCAAAGAATTTAAAGTGGCTGCAGCAGAAAAAACTACTGTAAGTAAAGACAGTTATATGTCCTCTATGTATAGTGGTGTGTACTATGTAGTGGTAGACAGTAAGGCAACACTTGCAGAGATATTTAACCTGAACAGCTCGCTGGGAGAGGATAGTGTGCCGACTATGCTCAACAATGAAATTGATTATAATCTGTATGGCAGCAGTGAGGATAAGCTTGCTGTGGCAAAGGCTCTGGATAAGCATTTTGAGGAAAATAGTGTAAAATCAGATGTGTCAGGCTTCTATGAGGAAAGCCGTGATGCAAACAGAGAACAGATTTATGTATTGTATGGTGGACTGTTCTTTATCGGAATATTCCTTGGAACTATGTTTCTTATGGTTACTGTGATGATTATTTTCTATAAGCAGATTTCAGAGGGCTATGATGACAAAGCACGCTATGAGATTATGGAGAAGGTGGGCATGAGCAATGACGAGGTGAAGAAATCCATTACTTCTCAGGTACGTATGGTATTTTTCCTGCCGATTATCCTTGCAGCGTGTCATCTTGCAGCAGCATTTCCTCTGCTTCGCAGACTGCTTGTCATGTTCAATCTTACGGATATTAAGTTAATTGTAATCTGCATGACTGCTACGTTTTTGGTGTTTGTGGCTATATACTATATTGTTTTCAAGATTACTTCGAGAGCATACTACAGGATTGTGGGAAACCAGATTTAGGGGTTTCATATGAATTATGAATGCGCTATAATATGACATAGCTATGAAACTGTATATTTCGGAGAAAGAAGAGAAAGAGGAGAATCCATTATGAAGAAGAGAATAGTTATTTTATCGGCGCTTATGGCTTCGACAGCACTGCTTGCGGTGGGATGTACTAGGACAAATGATAAGGCTGGCACGAATGACAGTGCAGTGCAGACTTTACTCAGTAAAATAGATGACACAGAAAAAAATGACGAAACAGAGACTTCAGAGAAAAATGATATGGAGCAGAGTACGGATGAGGCTGACAAATTGGACAATAAAAGCGGTAATTCTGAGATAGATGCGGAGCTTGCCGGGATTAAAGCACAGTCAGATGAGATAGATGATAAGCTTACAAATGATTCAAGTCTCACACAGGGGGATATGAACCAATTGTCAGCTCAGATGTATAAGCTCTGGGATGATGAGCTTAACTCTATATGGGAACGTTTAAAGGATAAGCTCGATGATGATACAATGTCAAAGCTAACTGAGGACGAAAGAAATTGGATTGCAGATAAAGAAGCCAAAGTTAAGGCGGCCGGAGCAGATGCAGAGGGAGGCTCATTACAGCCGCTTTTGGAGAATAGTGAGGCAGCAGAGCTGACGCAGGCTAGGGTTTATTATCTTGCACAATATCTGAGATAGAATAGCTACGATAATAATAATGACAATGAAATGAGAGGAACAAGCAGTATGAGTATGACAGAAACAATTAAACTATACGACAGGGATGCATATGCCATAGAGTTTGAGGCAGATATTATATCCTGCGAGCCGAACAAGGCAGATGATAAGCAGTTTGATATAATATTAAATCAGACTTTATTTTTCCCGGAGGAGGGCGGACAGAGCCCGGACATGGGAATACTTGGAGGCTACAGGGTCGTTGATGTGCAGATTAAGAATGGAGTCATTACTCATACGGTGGATATTTCCGCAGATGATTGCTGCGAGGCAGAAAAGGAAGCTGGTAAGCAAATCACCGGCAATGAATTTGAGCCGGAGAAAGTGGAGCTTGCAGCAGGCGTCCACGTACATGGCAAAATAGACTGGCAGCATCGTTTTTACAATATGCAGCAACACAGTGGAGAACACATTTTTTCGGGAATCGTCCACCGCAGGTTTGGTTTTGAGAATGTGGGCTTTCATCTGAGTGATTCTGTAGTGACAATGGATTTCAGTGGAGTGATTTCACCGGAGGATATAGCAGAGGTGGAGCATGAGGTAAATGTAGCCATTTCAAAAAATATTCCGATAGAGGTGACATATCCGTCAAGGGATGAGCTTGCGCAGCTGGAGTACAGAAGTAAAATCGAGATTGAAGGACAAGTCAGAATAGTGACAGTGCCGGGGTATGATGTGTGTGCATGCTGTGCGCCGCATGTGAAGCGCACCGGCGAGATTGGCATGCTTAAGGTTATGAATTATCAGAATTATAAAGGAGGCGTCAGAATCAGCATCCTTTGTGGTTTCAGGGCACTGGAGGCTTTCAGACAAAAGTGCGACATCATCTCAGAGCTCATGGGGATATTTACCACAAATCAGGAGGCTATTGTGGATAACGTCACAAAGCTTAAGGCAGTAAACCAGTCACTTAAGTCAGAGCTTGGCACTGCAAAGTCAGCGCTTTTGGATTATAAGGTAGCAGAGCTTCCTGCTGATACGGACAATGCAGTATTGTTTGAGGACGGCGTTGATACGAATACAGCAAGAAATTGCGTCAATGGCCTTGTGGAGAAATATAGTGGCTTTAGTGCATTTTTTACAGGAAATGATGAGGCGGGCTATAGCTTTATTATCGGAAGCAAGAATGCAGACTGCAATACAGTTGCCGCAGCACTTAGGAATAAGCTGGGTGCCAGAGGCGGCGGTAAGCCGGTTATGGTGCAGGGCTCTGTCAAGGCAGCAAAGAGCGAGATTGAGGAAGTGCTAAAAGAGGTTTTTTAACTTTTTGAAATAAATGGAGTTTAGGTCATGGAAAAAATGGAAAATGAATATTCAACAGGAAAACTATATGATTTTGTAGCGAGAAGTGAGAGCCTTGAGGAATACAAGGCTCTTTTAGTGCGTCTGGCAAATCAGAGAGAAAGCTGGGCCGGAATAGTTAACAAAATAATGGACGAAAACAGCTTATCTGCAAGGAAAATGGGAGAGCTATGCGGTGTGAGCAGGCAGTCGGTGCAGAAATGGCTTAAGGGCTCTGTGCCGAAGAAACGTGAAACATATATAAAGATAGGCTTCGCGGCAGGCTATGATTTAGAACAGATGAATCACTTCCTGCAGAGATATGGAGGTTTCAATAAGCTGTATCCGAAATGTCTTGAGGATTCGGTATATATTTTTGTGCTGTCATCAGATTGTATCGAGCATAGCTACAAGTCCTGTGAGCAGATTATACAGATGCTTAAGGATGAGATGTCGTCAGATAATGATAATGATGATTCAGATTCATACACAACATCCGCACTTGAATTTAATTTCACAAATATGAAATCATTGCAGGAAATGCTGGTATTTGTTGCAGAAAACAGCGAGGTATACAGACAGCAGTATATAAAGCTGTATGACTACATAGAAGAATTTATACAGAAAAATCTGCTTCCAGACGGTGATGACAATGTATTTCAATTAGCCAATTCGCAGCAATGGAGCTCATCACTCAGACAGTGTGTATCGAATATTTCGCAGAGAAAATGGTATCCGCAGAGAAATAAAATCATATCGCTTGGCATCCATCTGAACATGGATGCAGACGAAATCAATCATATGCTTGACCTGGCGCAGATGGAGCATCTGTGTGCCAAATCGCCGTTTGAAAGTGCGATTATTTATGCGCTTGAAAATGCAAAGCTTGAGGATATGATATACTGTGACGGAACAGATGATTTGTGTCTGTATGTGAAAAATATTCTACTTTCGCTGAATATTGAAGGTGCAGAGGCATTTATGGAGGAGCTGCCTGAGGAAGATTATTAGACCGGACGCGCGACTTAAGGTGCAACTTAAGGTAAAAAAGGTTTGAAATTATTATATATAATCAATTTACAACATAATCATTGACACAAATTGATAATATGATAAACTGTTTTGTATAGGAAAAAAGTTTTAGAGGAGGAAAAATGGGAACGGAATTTGTACAGATAAAATGTCCCGGATGTGGGGCAAGTGTGTCGACTAGTGACGAGGTTTGTGAGTATTGTGGAAAGCCGGTTATCATAAAGAGCTTTAACAGTGTAGCGTCAATGTCTATGCCACAGCTCAATAAGTATGTTGGCTCATACAAAAAAGAGCTTGATAGCATAGGTGAAAATGATGCAATAAACAAATCTATTGCAATGTGTTATTTAAAACTGAAGCAGTATAAGATGGCTGGAAAATATTTCCAGAAAGCCATGGAAGACAATTTCGATGACTCAGAAAATTATTTCTATGCTGCAGTATGTTTATTGGAAGGAAAAAAGGCATTTTTGACAACACGTACAGTTATCAATCAGATTGAGACATACATTAATGATGCGATTTCTATTGAGAATAAGGGTGTTTACTATTACCTTTTGGCATACATAAAGTATGATTATTATAAGAGAAAAGGTTTTGGAACAAGCCCTGATTATATGGAATGCATCAATAATGCAATGCAGTGTAATCTGACAAGAATGGATGCAGAGCAGATGTTCGAGATACTTTCAGTCACTATGCCTCAGGAATTATCAATTTGATTATGTTTTAGAGGTGATTATGCGTTAATGGGCATTTTCACCTTTTTTTATGTGAACAAAGTATATCTAATGTCAACAAGTGGATATTATACATGAGAGGTTAAGGTAAAGGAGAATAACAAATGTCTTTATTTAAAAAAAATCCAAATGAAGCTGCTTATTATGAAGGAAAAAAGCATTTTATAGATGTAATCAAAAATTCAGGTGATAACAGTTTCCTTATTTGGAGACAGCCTGAGGAGGATTTCAACACAAATTCAAAGCTTATTGTTATGCCGGGAGAAACTGCTATTTTCGTGAAAGGTGGAAATATAGAACAGACCTTTGATGAGGGGACATATGAGCTTAATACCAACAACTATCCGTTTATCAGCAGATTAAAAAATTCATTGACAGGCGGAATAAGCACCTTCAACTGTGTGGTTTATTTTTTCAGAAAAGCAGACAGCGAGGAGCTTAAGTGGGGCACATCAGACCCGATACAGGTGAGGGATAAGGTGTACGGCATCAGAACCTCTGTGAAGGCAAGAGGCTCGTACAAGGTGCGGATTGAAAATCCTGTTTTATTCTTGGAAAAGCTTGTGGGCAGTAATATCAGGTTCACAGACCAGACGGAATTGTATAAATATTTCAAAAATGAGATGCTTACAAAAGTTAAATCATGTGTTAATAAGTTTCTTTTGGGCTATCAGGGTGAGTTTATTGGGATAGAGGCATATCTGAGTGACATCTCGACACAGATTGAGCCACAGATAAATGAGATGTTTGTCCAGTATGGTTTGTCATGTGTGAATTTTTCTGTCATGGCGATGGAGGTGGATACCACAAAGTATGATGATATCGACGAAGCACGGATTAAGAGTGTAAAGAGAGCAATGCAGGGTGAGGGGGAGAATGCATACATGAACAATATGGGTGGCAACTGGGATAAGATGCAGAGTGCCTCAATCATGCATACATTTGCTCAGAATGAGGGCGCAGGAAACCTTACCTCGATGGGGGCAGGTCTGGGTATGGCCATGGGAATCAGCGGAACCGTTGGAAACATGGCAAATCAGGTGTTTCAGAATGCTCCTGGAGTGCAGCAGGCGCAGCAAACGTCAGCACAACAAACAACGCAGGATGATCCAGTGGCAGTGCTTGGCAAATTAAAGCAGCTTTTGGATGCGGGGCTGATTACAGCGGATGATTATAATGCCAAAAAGACAGAAGTATTAAGCAAAATGTAAACAGGAGGAGCGAATTATGGAGACAATGCCATATCTCTCAGTGAACAGCGCAGCAAATCTCATCGTGCTGGAAAATGGCGCAGTGAGAAGCTTTCCGCTTGATGGAAAGAGTAGTTGGACAATAGGACGTAAAAATCCGGAGAGTGAGAGCGATATTGAGCTTGAATCAAAGATAGTCAGCAGAAAGCACGGACGTATACAGAATGTTGATGGTATCTGGTACTATATTGAGTGCGGCAGCTTAAACGGAACCTATTTCAATGGGGAAAAAATTAAGCCTAATGAAAATAACGAGTTTGATGCAGTGAAGCTTTCAAGCGGAGACATATTACGTATAGACTCTGACAGTCTTGATAATCCGGAGGAGAGAGGAGTTCTTTTCCTTTTCACTACAGAGGGAATAGGAAACCAGTGGAAATCAATAACACTGCGCAAGAAGGAGACATCGTTTGGAAGATATGAGGAATGTGATGTGGTGATTCCTTTACCATACATATCAGGTAAACACATGGTTGTTATGAAGCGGGATAAAGAATATTTTATTATGGACTGCAACTCAATGGCCGGTACCTGGCTAAACGGTGAAGAGATTCACGGCGAAGTGAAGCTCAAGGAAAAGGACATAATTGCCATATGCGACTGCACTCTTCTTTTTACAGGGAACAGGCTTGTTTACAATGTACCGGTCACAAATCGCAGAAATGAAAATGTTTCAGTTGATGTGGCGGATATAAATGAAGAGGATTTGAGAGACAGACCTGTTGTGCTTAGAGCAGACATAAGAAGCAGAAAAGTTAAAACAGGATTTAAGAAAAAAGAGCTGATTAAGGATATAAAGGTGGAGATAAAAGAGGGCACACTTGTTGCACTTATAGGAGGAGCCGGCGCAGGAAAATCAACTGTCATGAACTGCATGAACGGATATGAAACATCCGGAATGGAGGGAAGCGTTGAGTACAAGGGTGTAGATCTGATAAAGAATTTTTCACGTATGAAATATCTTATCGGCAGTGTGCAGCAGGGAGATGCCTTCCACGAGGAGATAACGGTGGAGCAGGAGCTCACAAATGCAGCAGGCATAAAGCTTCCAAGGGATACAAAAAAAGCTGAGATTGCTGAGAGAGTAGACAAGACACTCAGACAGCTTGGCATAGAAAATGTCAGAAACAACCCCATTGCGAAGTGCAGCGGAGGAGAGCGAAGACGAGTAAATATCGGAATTGAGCTTGTGGCTGACAGACAGCTTCTATGTCTGGATGAGCCGGATGCAGGGCTTGATCCGGGAAACAAGAGAAAGCTTTTTGAGACACTGAGAAAGCTGGCGCATGAGGATGGCAAGAGCATTCTGACTATTATTCATGATGTGTCTGATATTGATTTATTTGACAAAATCATCATCATGAACAAGGTTGACAATGTCGGAAGACTGGCATTTTCGGGGACACCTGACGAGGCGAGAAAGTATTTTGGGGCAGAGATTAAGGATGTTTATACTATCATGGCCCAGAATCCGGAAAAATATATATTTAAGGGAGATTATTAATGAACGAAAAAATGGAAAAGACACCAAGGAGAATAGGTGCATTTAAGGAGCTTAGAATTTTTACAACAGAGTACATACAGATTCTTCTGGGCCGCAAAAAGGACTTATTTATATCACTGATGTTTCCGGTGCTCGCAGCAATTATTGTGATATGGATTGCCGGAGAGAACATGTTTGTACACTATGATGGAACCAAATCAGGCAGCTTTGTAATAGTGAGTGCCGCAATCTGGGGAGGGCTGTTTAACTCGATACAGACCATAGTAAAAGATAGGAAAAATGTCAAGAGATACTATATAGCGGGTTCAAGGCTCAGATGCTACACAGGCTCCAGAGCAATGGTACAGTTTTTACTATGCGTGGTTCAGAGTGCTATTCTGTCTTTGAGCTATGTCGGTGTGGCAGTGGTTTATGGAAATGATTTGCCGGAAAAAGGACTTATCACAAATTATCCTATGCTCGAGTTTTACGTTAGCATACTTTTACTAATGTATGCGGCTGACACAATGGGAATCATGATTTCATGTATCGTGAAAAAGGAAGAGGCAGCAAATGTACTTGCTCCATATATATTAATTGTACAATTAATTTTCTCTGGAATCCTTTTTAATATGGAGGGTGCAGCGGATTATATTTCATATATCATGATTAGTAAATGGGGAATGGAGGCTCTTGGAAGTATTGCAAACTTGAATGACCTTCAGCTTAAAATACAGATGACTGTGCCGAATGTTCCGCATGATTTTGAGAATCGATTCGAGGCAACATCAGGACATTTGCTTATGGTATGGGCTGTGATGTTTGGATTTATCGTGGCATTTTTATTCATCGGAAATATGCTTCTGCACAGAGTATCAAAGGATACCAGGGAGTAATATGAAAAAAATAATTGGACATGTTATTAGTAACAGGGGCAAGGTCAGGGAAAATAATGAAGACAACTACCTGCTTGGCCGCTGCCTGAATGCTGAAAGCCTGGACGAAAGCGAGGCTCACTTTACCGGTGAGGCAGGTGAGTGGACCTGCGCAGGTGTGTTTGATGGTATGGGGGGAGAAGCCGGTGGTGAAATTGCTTCACGCATAGTTTCACAAGTGTTTCAGGAAAATACAATGCAGCTTGGAAAGCTTACAAAGGATAAGCTGAGTGAGAAAATAGAAAAAACCTTTGGTTTAGCTAATAGAGCGGTCGTGGAGGAAAGAAAAAACAGGAGTACCTGCGGTACAACCGGCACGATTCTGGTAACAGACGGCAACGAGTTTCGCGTGTTTCACAGGGGTGACAGCCGAGTGTATGTCATGAGGGATAGAGAGTTGTATGTCGTATCAAAGGATCATACACTTGCCCAGATGAAAATGGATATCGGAATATATCATTCGGGCGATGAAATACCGGAGAGGGAAAATCATCAGCTCACAGAGTTTATCGGCATGGATTATGATGGCGATGCACTGCCATATGAGAGTGGCTGGATAAAATGGGAAGAAAAAGATAGGATTTTGCTTTGCAGCGATGGGCTATATGATATGTGCAGCCCGCAAATGATATTAAAATGCCTGACAGCAGGAGAAGCAGCTGAACAGACGTGTCATACATTGTTTGAAAAGGCAATGGATTTTGGTGGTAAAGATAACATTACCGTCATGGTGCTTCAACTGGCAGATATAGATAATACTTAGGGAGAGATAAATATGCAAGTCGACAGCATGATATCAGAACTTGAGAAAAAATTTGATGAATGGAAAATCGGGGAAAAAGTTGGTCACGGTTCGGGAGGAAGTACAATAGTTTATGCCATAGAAAGAAAAAATTTAAATTTTGTGGAAAATGATGTATTAAAGGTTATTCCTCTTTTGGCAGAAAACGTTGGTTTTTCACGTATGAATGAGGTAAGCAGGGCAAACTATGAGGCTCAGAAAACTGAGCTAAGAGGAAAAGCGGAAGAAGAAGTAAGTCTGATGAATAAGCTTAAAACCTCTAACTACATAGTCACATATCAGGATTTCAAATTTTTGGATATATTGGATGAAAATGCAACCTCCTTTGTTTTAGCTATCCGAATGCATACTTATGAGAGTCTAAAATCCATTATACAGACAAAAGAAATTTCTCAGGCGGATATTGTTAAAATAGGGATTGATATTTGCTGTGCACTTGAAGCCTGTGCACAGTACGGAATCATACACAGGGATATTAAGCCGGAAAATATATTTTTTGACGGTGATCAATACCGCCTTGGAGATTTTGGTATATCAAGAATAATAGAAAGAGGAAATCTGGCGCATACAAACCAGGGAACTCCGCAATTTGCTGCACCTGAACAGTTTACTAATATGATGAGTGTCGAAGGCTATGACAGCAGGGTTGATATATATAGTCTGGGGCTTTCGTTATATTATCTTGCTAATGGACAGAAGCTGCCGTTTAAGGATAAATTTAAGGGCTCAGATATGTATTTGAAAATGAGGGTGACAGGAGCAGAAATACCGCCTGTTGATGGGATTGAACCTGAGCTGAACCGCATTATGCTGAAGGCATGTGAGCATTCTGCAGACAAAAGATATCAGACGCCCTCAGAAATGAAGTCAGATTTGAAGGCGCTATACAAAAAGCTCAAGAACCGTAAAAACATAAAAAAAATTGGTGGCTGTAGCAATATTAACAAAAATGAGACAGAACACGCGATGCCTGATATGAGAAACTATTCAACAGACCGAGCACTGCAGGGGGGAGAAGTAATAAGCTATGCTACGCAGCCGGCAGATGCAGGGGGCAGAGCTGATGATTATGCGACTCAATCTGCATGTATGAACACCCCGGAAGTGGGAAACTATGTGACAGAGCGTGCAATGAATACACCGGAAGCAGGCGGCTATGCGACAGAGCGTGCGATGAACACACCGGAAGCAGGCGGCTATGCGACAGAGCGTGCGATGAACATGTCGGAAACAGGAGTATATGCCACAGAGTGTACGTCAAACGTTCAGAAACCTGCAGGCTGCGTTCCGACAACAGGTTCTGCAAAATATTCAGCAGAATCCGACAGACGTGTCAAGAATAGTATTAGTGACAACGGACTTGGAACTCCGGTAGCATCAATAGACACCGGAGATATTACAGTGTCCGTGGAAAGCACCGGGCAGAATGCTTATGCGGAAAATGACTTTGCAGCAAATGATAACACGCAGACAGATACAGCCAATTCTAATATGCAGGCATCTCAAAATATCAGACAGATGGCCATTTCAGAGCTGGAAAATGGCAACAATGACCAGGCATTTAAGTACTATGCAACTTTGGCTGAAAAAGAGGACTGGGAATTGATGTATCATGACGTTACAAAGTTATTTGACAGCGAACAAAGTATTTCAAAAAGACCGCAGGACGCATTATTCTGGTTTACAAAATGTGTTGAGTGCTGTAAGGACAGTTGGACAGTTTCACTTGCCGAATTCCAGCTTGGTGATATATATGCGAAGGGAATCGGAGTAAAGAAAAGCCATAAACTGGCAGAAAAATACTATCGAAGCAGTGCAGCAAAGGGAAATCCTTATGCCAAAAAGAGATTTGTCGCAGGAAAATATGTTAAATAAATGGAGGTTGCTTTATGAATTCAAAACAGATAATGAGAACAGTTGTGTATATAGGTTACATCATAATATACAATCTGATATTTTTCATGAAAGGTGGAATGGACAGTTCAACGGCAGGCTGGATAGCATATGGCTTTGTCTGGCTTGCAATATTAATCTCGTACATAGCACCGCTATATTGCAAAAACTACAAGAGAATACCGGAAAACCTTGTGACCAATTACACGTTTTCATGGATTTACTCAGCAGTAACAATTGTATTTAATGCAATAGTCATTTTATTAAAGATAAAAAGTGTTCCACTGACATTAATTTTAAATTTAATTTTTGTTGTACTATACCTGCAGCAACTGTTTTACAGTCTTAGGGTAAACTATGAGGTAGAAACAAATCTTGAGAGAACCGATGCTGAAAGACAGTTCGTCAGAGATGTATCAAAGAAGCTTCAGATGTGCAGACAGATGACAGATGATGCTGCATTGAAGAAAGAAATTGAAAAAGCATACGATGCAGTCAGAAGCTGCCCACTTAAATCGAATGATATGGCAATGAATTATGAGATAAAGATAATAGGTCTGACTGATACATTGGAAAGCAAAATGGACAATAATCAGAACCAGGAAGTTCCGGGAATAGTACAGGATATTTTGAGTAATGTAAAGAAAAGGAATGCAATGCTGTAAAAGGGTGAGTGGATGTCATGAATAAAAAGAAAATAATAGCTATAAGCGTTATTTGTGCTGTAGCAGCGATAGCGGCAGTGACCGGAGTGCTTATTTATATGCATTTTCGTCCGTATATCAGATTGAAGCAGACTACAGACAATTTATTAAACAGGGAATATGAATATACACTGGATGGTAAAGTAGAGGGCATGGATCTTAAGCTCCTCGGTGATTCATTCGAGGGAACGATAAAAGGCCAAAAAGGAAAAAATGTTGTTTATGGGGATATCGCATACAAGGATTCTGATTATCTAAAAATATATGCAGATATGAAAGGCGATATCATATTTGATGCCAGTCCGTTGATTGATCAGGCGATTGACACGGTGGCTGACAGCATACCTTTCGGTAAAAGTCTCATCGAATCTGCCTCAAGCGATGTGAAGATATCATATGACCAGATTGAATATATATTAAATCAAGATATAAAAACATTGAAAGATGAAGGCGTATCAAGTGATTTGATGGAAAATGTGTCTCATAGAAAGAACGGTGGGTACACATTGTCGTTGTTGAAAGATAAGGATATAGATGATAAGGATAAGCTTTTGGATGATGATGCGTATTACTTCGATATTGACTTAAAAGATTATGATACAAAGCTTGTAGTAGGAATACCTAAGGATAAAAATGATCACAGGATTTCTGCAAATATATATGCTGATAAAATTACCTGGTCATTTACAGGTGAGTATGAAATTAAAACTGTTGAAGATATTAAAATGCCTGAAGCTACGGTTTCAGATAAGACAATTGATGTTTTGAAATCGCTGTATTCGTCATATCTTGAAATTATTAAAAAATCATAAAATTAATTATTGATATTTTGTTACTAATTTACTATAATTTAATATGTTAGTACATTAATAGACTAAATTATCTGATGTTAAAGTATTTGAATCAGAGATTATCTGATTTTAAATAAACAATCACGGCACAAAAGGAAAAATGTTATGTGTCACTAAAAAAGAAGGGAGAGACAGTATTATGAATTGTCCAAATTGTGGTAAGGAGTTAAATCCTGGAGATAAGTTCTGTATTGCTTGCGGAACGAAGATTGAAAGCAGCACAGCCGGAGACCAGGCTGGTGCAGGAAATGGAGCCGGAACGATAAATAATAGTTACGCGGCTGGTGCAGGAAATTTTGGGGCTGGAATTAGTTTTGGAAGCTCTAAATCAATGATTCGAAGATATTTCTTTGGATTTAGTGATTTGATTTGGTTGTCTGTTATAGTGTGGATTATATTCACAGTATTGAAAATGCCATTTAAAGGATATAGTGCATTTTATGGACCAAGTCCATTTGAAACATTTTGCACAGTTGTACAGGTTATTGCGGTAATAGTATTTCTTGGAGCAATTGGATTGACCATCTATATGAGAGTGACCGGTGTAGGAAGAAATAATGTCGATATGGCTACACAGAAAGCTATAGAGATGCTAAGAACAAGAGCACAGGGCAAATTTAATGTTGATGAGGACCAAATCAAAGAGGTTAAACCTATATTCTTTGCAGGTATGGGAGCAGAGCCGGATGATGATTTTAAATATGGAACAAAGAAAATTACAATGGGAGAAATTAAACATAAGCATTTTAGCAAATTCTCTAAAATAATCACTAGAGATCCGGTTTATGGTAATCGTATTGGATTAGATGGAGTTTCCAGATATTTGTTGGTTCAGGCAACATTATATGCTTTTACAGATACTCAGTTATTGGTGTACACGGGAAATGTAGATATTGCAACCGGAATGATTTATGATGAGCTGGTTTCAGAAATATTCTATAAGGATATAAATGGAGTAACACAGGAAGATGTATTAAAGAAGTTTAGAGCCGGAATATTTAGAAAGCAGTATTATTATGTTAAATATGTTTTATTTGATGTATGTGGTACTATAAAAGGGGCTTCACTTGATTCTAGATTTGCACCGGATGCTGAGGCAAGTCTTAAGGGCATGGAGAGTTACATCAGAGAAAAGAAGTATTAATTAAAGGGAGGATAAAGCAATATGTTTTGTCGTAATTGCGGAGCAAAAAATGCAGATGATGCTGTTTTCTGCTGTGAGTGTGGAGCAAAGCTCATTGTTGAACAACAAGAGACACATGCGGCTGCCCAGATAGATAATGCGGTAAACAATTCAACAGACATTCCGGTAAATAATCCTATTAATAATCCGGTTAGTCCAATTGGAGCATCAATGGGAAATCAGCAGTCACCGCTTGAACCACTTAAGAAAATCCCTAAAAAAATATATGCAATTGCAACCGGTGTTTTGGCTTTGCTTATAGTACTGATTGTTGTTTACGTTAACGTCAGCTCGACAATCAACTTAGATAAATATGTAAAGGTTGCTTACAGCGGTTATGATGGATATGGCACAGCTTCAGTATCTATTGACTGGGATTCAATTGAAAAGAAATACGGTTCAAAGGTTAAGCTTACTTCGCAAGCTAAAAAGCAGATGAATAATTATCTGGGAGACGTTAGTGATAAGCCGATATCTTTTCTGCCGGTTATGGTTGGTACACCGGAACTGGATAAGTATGGTTACCTGAACAACGGAGATAAGATTTCCTATAAATGGAATATTGATGATGAATCATTAAAAAATGTGTTTAAAAACAAAATCAAATATAAGGACAGTTCAGTTGAAGTGTCAGGTTTAAAGAAAGCTGAAAAGTTTGACGCTTTTAAGGATTTGAAGGTTGAATTCAGCGGAGTAGGTCCGGATGGAAAGGCTGAGCTTAAATACAAAGGAAAAGATCTTGATGAGGATTGCTTCTATTGTGAGGATAGCAACGGATTAAGTAATGGAGATAAGGTTGTTGTCAAATTACAGGGCGAACCGGAGAATTATGCAAAGCAGTATGGAAAAATCCCTAAAGAGTTGAAGAAAACCTATAAGGTTAAGGGTCTGGGCAAATACGCTACAAAGCTTTCTGATGTAGATGATGATACGTTGGAGAATGCAAAAAAAGAAGCAGAAAAGATTGTTAAGGACAGTTGTTCATCATTTGGTTCAGACGAGACACTTAGCGCTGCAACTTATGTAGGTGATTATCTTGAAGTGGCTAAGAAAAAGAAAGATATTTATGGAAATAAAAATGTCTTTGGAATTGTTTACAAAATAGATGTACAGATTCAGCCGGAAAACTGTAATCCAACAATGTTTACATACTACTATGATGTAAGGTATTACAATATTGTTGCTAATGATGATAAGAGCTGCACAATTGATTATGAAGATTATGAAACAACCTGGAGCTCTGTGAGTACACAGGTTGATAATCCGAACTCATTTTTTGGCTCATATTATTATTACACAGGCTATGAGAGTATTGATAAATTAATGAATTCCAGAAAAGAGGACAGTCAGACAAGTTATGACACTGAATGGAATATCGATGGAGTTGATGCGACTACCGCAGCCAACGGCGAGGATTACATCTGTGCCTATAGTGCAGAAAGAGAAATCACTACAGATGAAATTAATAACTTCAAAAATAGCGATTACTCTTCATATGGATTTCCCGGCGGAAGAGATGTTATACAGATGATTATTAATGAAATGTATGCAAGACATGGTTATCAGTTTACAGATGCTGAGCTTACCAACTACTTTAATCAGAAGCAGTGGTATTCAAGTATTCCAAACAAAACAATAGACATGGATGGTATTTATAATAACATGTCAAGTGTTGAGCAGGCTAATGTAACGCTGTTACAGCAGTACAAGTAGAGGTTTTCAGAAAATAGCTGCGGGAAGACTCAAAATTACAGTTGACGAGCTGCGACATCTGATGAGCGAGGCTGGTTATCAGATTCCGACCGGGGCATAGTTCCGGCTAAATTTTAGATTTATATTTTTTAACATAAGATAGAACGCACAAAAGCGGTTTCAAGACATTTCGTCTTGAAACCGCTTTTATTGTAAAAATTATATCCAAAGTTAATTATTTGTTAGATCTTCTCCAAATGTGCATCTTTTCAGCCTCTTTGATGAGCTCATCACGGAAATCAGGATGAGCAACCGAGATGATTGCCTCAGCCTTCTGCCATGTAGAAAGACCCTTTACATTTACCATACCATACTCTGTAACAATATAGTGAGTATTGGCTCTTGTGTCAGTAACGACAGAACCCTCTACAAGAGTAGGACGGATACGTGAGTGAACTACGCCCTGCTTGTCGGTGAAGGTTGAAGAGCAGCAGATAAAGCTCTTTCCACCGTTTGACATATAAGCACCGAGAACGAAATCAAGCTGTCCGCCGGCACCGCTGATGTGCTTTGTGCCTGAGGTCTCTGAGCTGATCTGTCCGAAGAGGTCAAGGTCTACACAGTTATTGATTGAGATGAAATTGTCAAGTGCGGCAATATTCTTGATATCATTTGTGTAGCTTACCGGGGCACTCATGAGCTCAGGATTCTCATCGAGGTAATCGTACATCTTCTTGGTTCCGGCACCGAAGCCGTAAGCCTGACGATAACGGTCGATGTTTTTCTTTGCACCTGTGATTTTTCCGGCCTTTGCGATGTCAACGAATGCGTCAACGTACATCTCTGTGTGGACACCGAGATCCTTGAGGTCTGACTCAGCGATGAGTGAGCCTACTGCATTTGGCATTCCACCGATACCGAGCTGGAGACAGGCACCGTTTGGAATCTGGTCAACGATGAGCTCTGCAACCTTCTTGTCTACATCTGTTGCAGGACCACCGGCACCAAGCTCTCCAATTGCAGGGTTGTCACCCTCAACAATGTAAGAAACCTGTGAAATATGTACATTGGCCTCTGAACCGCCGTGACAGCGAGGCATGTTTTCATTGACCTCAACGATGATTTTCTTTGAAGTCTCGCATACAGCACCGAGGTGAGATGCGTTAGGACCAAAGTTGAAGTATCCGTGTGAATCCATCGGTGCAACCTGGAACATAGCGACATCGTCAGGTGTTGTTGAATCTCTATAATAACGAGGAAGCTCTGAGTAACGGATTGGTGAGTAGAAAGAACAGCCTCTATTGATAAGCTTTCTCTCATAACCGCCCATGTGCCATGAGTTCCATGTGAAATGCTCGCCGGCATCCTCACGCTCGAAAATGGCAAGTGGCTTAAGTAAAATACCACCACGTACATTGACATCCTTAAGTTCATCAGTTCTTCTGGCAAGTGCCTTGTCGAGTGCATCAGGTGTGCCTGTGCACCAGCCGTAGTCAACCCAGTCGCCTGATTTGACAATCTTTACTGCCTCATCTGCTGAGACAAGTTTCTGCTTGTACTCTTCTAAAAAGCTCATAAAATCCTCCTTAGATACCTAAAATGATAGTAGCAAAATGCTACGTTAAAAAAATAACAAACTCTATAATCTCTATATTATCACTTTAGAGAGGATTTTACAAGTTGATAAATGCCGGTAGAGACTTTTATATGACAGCCTATGCTAGTCACCCTCCGGAAGCATCCATTCCTCAGCCTGCTTTTGGTAATCGGCCGCCTGGCTGCGCAGTGAATCAATCAGCTCCTTATCGCCTTTAAATACATTCCTTGATTTAGGAGGAAGCGAATCAAGCTTTTTCTGCTTCTCATCAGCCCATCTTGAGTAGCACTCAGACAGGGCATGAAGCGCCTTGCCACCGCCGCACTCCACATCGAGTACCGGCTTTGTCTCGAAGGCAGCGTTGTAATACCACAGGCTTGCCTCCTCATAGTCTGCCTTGTCGAAATAGTACGCACCGAGCTCACAGCACACCTCGCTGCAGCCATCAACTGCTACATTTTTTAGGGCAACAGAAAAAAATTTGTCATAGTCGCCATTCATGCGATAGTAGCGTGATAGCACGCAGGTGGATTCGATGTCGGGGCTGTTGCGGTATTCACCCTGAAAATATGGCAGGGCATTGGTAAAATCCTCGGGACTTCCGCATTTTAAAAGCTCCTTGGCATACATAGTCGCTATACTTTTTGGCAGGGTGCCGTTTTTTTCAAAGGAGCGCTTGAATATGGTAAAATCACGTTTGCCGTGAGAGCCCTGCGGCAGATGTTGTATACAGATATCGCTGTCATAGACTACAGGCTCTAAGCGAACCGTTTCGTGCACCGGATTAATCCATGTAAACGTGCGAAGTCTCTTGAACAGCTTCGGGCGGTACTCTGAGGATGAATTTTGCACTGTGTTGAATTTGCTTGGAGTAATGTATTTCATCTGGACAATCTCAATTTCCGGCAGCAGCGCAGCCTTAAGCATCATGAAACGCCTGCGGTTGGTATCGTCGAGCACCTCGTCGGCATCAGGTGCATATATGTATTCCTGCGTAGCCTTGGAAAACGAAAAATTCCTGGCCGCAGCAAAATCATCGCACCATGAGAAATCATAGATTTTGTCCGTATACCGTGCAGCTATCTCCTTTGTGCTGTCCGTCGAGCCGGTGTCCACTATGATGATTTCATCCATCAGCCCTTTGAGACTGTTCAGGCATCGTTCGAGCACCTCTTCTTCATTTTTTACTATCATGCATAAGCTAATTGTAATCATATTTATCTCCATTTACCGGTCGGATGTTATAATAGTTACGATTATATGATATGAGGGTCAAAAGGTATTTTGCCCCTCATTTATGATTAATCAGATTACTACATGCTTCGCATTCCCGTAATCTGACTACACCTCGAAAATTGCATGCAAGCATGCATCGATGATACCTTTTGACCCTTTAATCATAATATATATCGGCATGTTTTGCAGAAATATTTGTGTATTGTAAATATTGCCGGGATTTCATATAATTGAAATGAAATGTCGACAGATAAACTTATTTCTAAAGGCTATAGAATTTCAGATAAACTGTATAATCAGATTTTAGCAAGGAATAATGAAGTAATTTAGAAGAGGAACAAACATGGAAAATCATACAATTGTAACACTGAAAAAAGGCGAAGGACGCACTATAAAGGCAGGTGGCGCATGGATTTTTGACAATGAAATAGACACAATCACAGGCACCTTTACAAACGGAGATATTGTTGTGGTACACGATTTTGACGGATATCCGATGGGGCGCGGCTTCATAAACCAGAATTCAAAAATCCGTATCAGAATGATGACAAGAAAAGCAGACCAGCTGATTGATGACAATTTTCTCAGGATGAGAGTGCAAAATGCCTGGGATTACCGCAAGCAGGTGATGGCAGGAGGCAATGACAATGTGCCTGATTTAAACTGCTGTCGTGTGATATTTGGCGAGGCTGATTTCCTGCCGGGTATCACAGTGGACAAGTACGCAGATGTGCTTGTGGTGGAGTGTCTTGCACTTGGAATGGAGCAGTTTAAGGTGAAAATCGTTGAACTGTTAAAGGAAGTGCTGGCGGCGGACGGAATAAATATTCGTGGAGTATACGAGCGCAGTGATGCAAATGAGCGCAAAAAAGAAGGTCTTCCTAAGGTAAAAGGCTTTATAGGAGCCGAGTTTGACACAAATGTGGAGATAGTAGAAAACGCAGTTCACTATATGGTCGATGTGGAAAATGGACAGAAAACAGGCTTCTTCTTAGACCAGAAGTATAACAGGCTTGCTATGCAGCGTATCTGCAAGGGGAAAAGAGTGCTCGACTGCTTCACGCACATGGGCACATTTGCCCTCAATGCAGGAATTGCGGGGGCAAGTGAGGTCACAGGACTTGATATATCAGAGTATGCGGTTAAGCAGGCTACAGAAAATGCGAAGAGAAATAATCTCTCAGACACAGTGAAGTTTCGCGTTGCAAATGTGCTGGATGAGCTGCCACGGCTCGCTGCAGATGGTGAAAAATATGATGTAGTCATTCTGGATCCTCCGGCATTTACAAAATCGCGCGAGGCTACCAAAAATGCGATAAAGGGCTACCGCGAGATTAACATGAAAGGGCTTAAGCTTGTTAAGGATGGTGGATTTCTGGCTACCTGCTCATGCTCTCATTTCATGACGCAGGAGCTGCTTGCAAAAACGGTCAAGGAAGCGGCAAAGGCCACTCACAAGAGGCTGCGCCAGGTGGAGTTCCGCACACAGGGAACGGATCATCCGATACTGTGGGCCAACTCAGCTAATGTACCGGAGTCGTATTATCTTAAGTTTTTCATTTTCCAAGTTGTTGAGGAAAAGTAGATGACAGAAAGTGGCGAAAATGCTTGATTTACAAGGGCTGGGAAGTATTTAGTGATTAGCTTGCAAACCTTGTAAAGTATCGCAAAATATCGTATCACAGTGTTATAAAGTGGTAAGAAAAATGGTAAGTCTGAGTGGCAAGCACCTGAAATGTAATGGGGATAAATTGGAATGACAATGACACCGGAGAAGGTTATGTGTTCGCTTTTCATAATACGGAAATTTGTAGTATAGATGTAGCGTTTTGTGGTATACTATAGAAGAACAAATACCTTTCTGTGAAAGGGAAAGGGGAAAGGATACGCGTATGACAGTTGATAGAAGAGTAAGCAGTATTGAATCCAGCTTCAAAATGGAAAGCATGCCATTTGATGCAGAATGTCGTCAAAGAGTAAGAAATGTCTTAACCAAGAAAGTTTCTGCTACAGATGCAATTTCAGAATTAAATAAGAAATACAGAGTATCCAAGAAGCAAGTTGAAGGATCAAGAGTATGATTATTGGTTTATATGTGGGCTACAAGGGTGCAACCATTGCCCGGTTAGTGGCGGCTTGCTACTAAGTACGGGGTATTACCTGGCGAAATAGCCGCAGGTTTGAAATAGCGGCTTTGCTGAAAAAAGAGAATACAAAGATCTGCCCGGAAGAAACCTCGTAAAGTATCGCAAAATATCGTATCACAGTGTTATAAAGTGGTAAGAAAATAAGAGACGGCAAATCGTCAACAAGTTGTTGGTAATTTGCCGCCTTTAGTTGTATGTTGGAGTTATTCCACTTTTATGCTGTGGTCTATACTTCTGCCTCAGCTATGATAATATCAGCAGCATCAAGTATGAGCTGTGAAGCTTTCATGTGAAGCATATCAGGCTTTCCCGGATAGGATGGCCTGATAAAATGTCCATGTTTGTCCTCATTTCTTCTGTTTTAGTGTAATGAAACAGTAGTATAACTCATAATGGGGATTTATGCCACAGTAAACAACCGAACTTTAGCAGTTATTTGTGATTCAGAGAGTTCATATTTAAGTGAACCATTGTAATAATGAACCGTTTCTTTAACAATTGCTAATCCAAATCCGTGATTTATATTACTTTGGCTGTTAAATATCAAAATATTTAACAGCCATATATTTCAATATATTTCAGCTTGCTATGCTTAAACAAACAAGTTACCTGTTCCTTATTCTCCTGTAGTCCATGCATAAAGTTT
>ONHG01000003.1 GCA_900317585.1 uncultured Lachnospiraceae bacterium
TTTCTTTGATAATACAGCTTAAGTACCAGACTGCCATCACCTGCAACCACTCCGGACGTAATCGTTTTCATACCTTCATTATCGTAAGAAGGCGAAAATTCATATCCTGAATACACTTTTGCCTTATTGCTTACATCAACCCTATCTCCTGTTGTACCATTCAGGATATCCGTGTCCCTTAAAATTGCAGCTGTATTATCTGTGGTTATCAGATAATGTTCGACTCTGTACATTGTATCATCATCAGGTCTCCACTGTGCATACAGGACATTCTTTTTTTCCGGGTTTACTACAACTGCGTAATTCGCATTTTCAGAATAACTGATACCTGTACCATCTGCTGACGTATTCCAGCCAGTAAACACATAACCTGGTCTTTCAAACTTGTTTGCATCTGTTTGCAAGGTAGCTCCTGCCTCTGTAGACACATCTTCCATACTTCCTTTAGCATCCTCTGCATTTTTATCATATACAAGCATATATGTATCTGCAACATAGTACAGCTTAATAATCAGTGAACCATCTGCAAGTATTGTATCTGCGCCCCTGCTCTGTGCCACATAATTGGGCTGATATGTATATCCAGCAAAATCACCCTCCGAATTTTTAGGAGTGAACGAAGCTTTTTGTCCAGTCACACCTGAAAGATATTCTTTTTCAGCATGTTCTTCATCTGCCACCCCACCCTGAACCTTAATATGCCATACCGCATAACTGGTATCTTTATTCGGTTCAAATCTTGCAATGAACTTACGGTTTTCATTGTTGGGTACGGTAATATTAATGCCATCAGATTGAGCAAACTCCACACTTCCCTGATCATCGACACTCTTATACCATCCTGCAAAATGATATCCCTGATTTGCATTTGCCTTAAAGGTTACTTTCCCGGTTCCGTTGTAATTCCATTTGACCATCTTGCCTGTTGAATAATCGAAAATGCAGTCAGCGGGAACATAATTGTCTGACACAGAAACTGACACTGTACCTCCCCGTATGCTGTCCTGATACTGGTCAGTAACCTCCTGATTCGAATCAGTTGTCTTTACCTGTGCTACTGCTATCTGAAGAAATTTTTTTGGAATCCACTTTGCATATAGTCTAGCACCATTCTCATCAGTTTGATCAGTTTCAAAATTCCATTTATCTTTGCAGTCTTCATCCTTATACCATCCATCAAATGTATAATAGTCATCTGTTGGATTTTCAGGACATATCACCGCTTTTCCCTTAAGCGAATCATAAACGGAATATATGTTTTCACTACCTACTTTGCGGTTATCCGGAAGATTCCAATAGAATTGCACAGGAATGCCAATATAAGAAAGCTCTATCGTCATCGGCTTGTCACTTCCACCTGTTGTACAGCTTTTTGTACCGTCATAGTAGGTTGTGGTTTCATTTACAAATTCACTCTTCCACAGCGAATTCTCATTCATCATAATCGTCTTGTCCCCAGACATAAGAGATTCAACCTTGAAGCGATAAAAATATGGATTAGTATTCGGCCAATTATTCCATACTGTAAAACTGTTTTTTTCGCTAATTCCAGAAACCTCTGTTTTAATTGGAGAATATCTGTTTTGAATAATCTCCTTAAATTTACCATCATCAAGTCCCGTTCCTGGTTTTGTGATTGAATCATCTGAATTGTACAAAATCTTAATATTTGCACTGGTAATTCCTAATTCTCCAGCCTTATTCTGTGATGGTTTATCCTTGTAGGTAACCTTCCACTTCACGGGGAACTCATTTGGATCATACTCAAACGTAAAGTCAAGCTTATCTGTGGTTTTATCCAGATTACGATACTTGTTCTTTACATCATCTTCTTTCGGTGAAGTCATTTTGTAATTTGGAATATAACATATCACCATATACTTATAATCAGAGCTTCCCTTAAGGTTAATTTCATAGTTCGAAGATGTACTATTCCCTGACGGTTCCGGAAAATCCACTTTCTTATCCAAGGACTCTACGTGTACATACTCATCCTTTTGGGAAGGACTTCTATACACTTCTACCGTAACATTCTTTGCCCTCGTATCATCATTCTGTGTCTTGTGATCCACTTTAATTGTTCCACTTAAGGTAAGATCATATTCCCAATGGGCATACACAGTTACGTCATTCATCTGTTTATGCAATGTCTCCGCTGTCACCTTCGTGCCACCGACTTGCTGTGTAAACCATCCGGTAAATCTGTAATTGTCATCTCCCTGCACCTTTGCCTCAGGCATATTTCCATAAGCACTCATATAGATAATATCTTTACATTTGATTAGCTCAGAACTTTCATTCTCAATGAGCACATTTTTGCCCTGTAAATTATCATCGAAATTCAGCTTGTATTTTTTAGCTGACCACTGAGCATACAATATGTCCATGCCCTCTGCAAGCGGATAATAATCCCCTGGTCTGTAGCCGGTTCCACTTCCATCACTCTTCGTGTTCCAGCCGGTAAAGCTATAGCCATTTCTGATAAATGCACTTTCGCTGACCACAACCTTTTGATCTGTCACACCCTTTGTATTGGCTGTAATTCCAGTAACATCACTTGCATTTGCCTGATAAAACAGTTCGTCCTGATTTGGTTCATAGTAAAGCTTTAAAACAAGCTGTCCTCCACCATCTATAATCCCATTTAATACTTCTGTTTTTCCATTTTTATTATAGCCTGAAACATAATTGTAACCAGGTACCACAATACGGGTTGCATCTTTGGTTCTTGTTCCTGTTGTACCAGTATGCCTCGTTTCCTTGTAACATATTTCCGTGCTTCCATCGGGACTTAATTTGTAATGCCGAATCAAATACACGGTATCTGTGTTTGGCTTAAAACGGGCATATACAGTATGATTGCCAGTCATGGAATATGTGTAACTTGCTTCTTCTGATACTTTTTCAATACCCTCACCAGAGGTTTCATACCAACCTTCAAAGGTATAGCCCGGATTGACTGTCACAGACAAAGTTATACTGCTTTGTGCTTCACAAGTATAGCTGTAGCCAGATGACTTAATTTGTTTTCTATCCTCAGCTATGGCTGGCAGCGTCACTTCAACATATCCACCAGCATTATTCTGCTGGTAACTTGCAGAAGCACTGGATTTTGTCTGAACGAGTACTGTATCTGTATATTCTTTCTTATTCCACTTGGCGTATAAAATTGTATCCGCGGTTACTTTGTCTGTTTCGAAATTCCAGTTCTTGGTACATTCCTTATCCTTGTACCATCCTGCAAAGCTATAGTGCCGGGCAGTAGGATCCGCTGGTTTCATTATGGTTCTGTCTGGAACCATATCATATGATTGCGGGCAAGTGGATGCATCTGCATTTTCATTATTCAAATCAAAAGACACATTGACACCGCGATAATAAATTTTTATTACCATGGTATTACTTGGACGGTCATTTGTTTTATCATAATACATGATTGTATTCTCATCAAACACCGCCTTGTAAAGAGAATCTTCTGTTTTTACCTCTTTCCCTCCAATTGTATAGGATGAAACCCTGGCCTTATAATAGTAGGTGCTTTTTTCTTCATCAGACTGATATTTCCAGACTGGGAAACTTGCTGTACCAGATGTCTTTCTTACCATATCAGTAGCTACTGCCATGGTGTTGTGTTGTACAATATCCTTATATTCATCCGTTCTGGTAAGTCCATATAAAATCTTGACGTTAGCTGCATCAATAATCCGCTTGTCCTCTGGTACTGCAGCTTCGCCGGATGTTACATATTCCACCTTCCAATCTGCTGGAAAATTGTTCGGATTAAATTGCAATTCAAAATCAATCTCATTTTTCGACTCTGTGATTCCTTTATATGGATAGTCTGATCCTGTTCCTTTCGGCTTGACCAGATCATAATTGTCAAGTCGCGTTCCTACACGGTACTCATAGTCACTGGATGAGTCTGTAACAACAAATTCATAGTCAGCCTCCGATATGTCAATATCCCTGCCTTGCTCATCTTTAGCTTTTTTTATATCCTGAATATTAACTTCTTTTTCACTAATACAGATATATTCGCTATCAGCCTCCCCCTTTAACTTACGGTACAAGTGTACGGTAACACTTTCCGGCCTGCTTTCCGGTGTCTGATAAACATTCTGCCCCTCAGGAATATAAGAATGAATTACTTTGATGTGATCTCCAATTTTAATCGTCCTGGTCCAGTGCGCATATAATTTCACCGACTCTTCCAGTGAGGTATACTTTGTCTCGGAATTTACTTTGTCTCCTCCTACAGGCAAGGTATACCATCCTGCAAATGTATATCCTTTATCACTTTCCGCAGTTGGCAGTGTACCATATCTTGTGTCATATGTAACATTTTTCTCCGACATCTGATTTCCATTAGAATCCTTGATGGTGGTAGTTGCATCTGTCAGATTTTCCTTAAAGATCAATTTGCATTTCTTCGCAGTCCACTGTGCATAGAGCACATCCTCTTTTATAGTAAGCTGGTAATCGCTGCCTGGCGAATAGCTGGTTCCCCGTCCGTTCTTTGCAGTGTTCCATCCTATAAAATCATATCCATCTCTGGAAAAAGAATTACCTGAAACTTTTACCTTTTCAAAAGTATATCCGCCAGATGGAGTCATTGACTGACTGGCACCTGCAAAATTTGCATCGTATTTCAGACTGTCCTGATTGACCGTATAATAAAGCTTCAACTGCAATGGATTACTCTTTGAACAATCCTTTGTCAGAATTCCACTCCGAACTTCTTTATTACCATTATTATCATATCCATTTTTATAAGTATATCCCTCATAAGTATTAGCAACCGCTGCAACCGAATCTCCTACTCCTCCTGGTATCAACACCGTCTGCCCTTCTTGCGAGACAACTCCCCCGATGAATTCAACTTATAATGGATAATCTGATAGTATGGACTTTCCTCAAAACGCGCTGTAAGTTCTTTTCCCGATATGCCCACAGAATAAGAAATCTTCTGTGATGTACTGTATATCTGATTTCCTTCATACCAGCCTGCAAAATAGTAACCCTCGGCAGGTTTTGCATTCACACTTATGGTTTCATTATTCTGTGCCTTGTAATAATATGCCCCGTTTTTTCCACTAATTTGCAATATTGCTGTACTATTCTGCTCTGGTGTAATAAACTCTACAATTCCACCTTCTGTACCCTGCACATAACTTTCCTGATTCAGACTTTTGTATTCCGGAATAATATTTTGTCTGTATTTCCACTGTGCAATAAATTTAAGTCCTGCCGTATCCTTTACTTCAATGGACTTTGTGTTTCCCTCTGAATCATTGTATTCAACCGTGAACTTTCCTTCCGTATTTCCCTCCACCGGATTCGTATATTTAATTATGTGTTTTTTGGGAATCAATACTTTTTCCTCTGTATAAGATACGAGCCACCATCCTTCAAAATCTGCATTAGTATAAGTCGGCAGCTTTTCGTCCCTTGAATATTCCCCTGATATTGGCTTAAATCGGTTGGTGTCACTAGTGTCAAAAGATGCATCATTCTTATTCTCATCTCCTATCCAGCTTCCGCCATTGGTCTCATAGACCACCATAGATTTTTTCGTAAAAACAAATCGTATTGCAGTAGCTCCGGTAACACAGTGATTATAAGGGAATAGATCCTTTTCATAAAATACATTATTAATGTATGCTCCAGAAAATTCATAACCTTCATCTGGTGTGGCTTCCAATTTAATATCTATATTATTCACTGATTTAGTCGATACAGGGGTCTGCTGTTTTACCTGATATTCTGTTTTTCCTGTCGTTTCCAAATTATCATGCGGAATAATTACTTTAGCCGTTCCACCAACTGTAGCTCTTGCTGTAACCGGCTGAAAAAGCCTGAGCTGAATATTATCTAACAGATTTCCAATTGAAGCAGATGTTCCCGCCTGACTTACTGATACAAATGCAACTGTTGTCCGTGTCTGGTTTTTCGGTACACTGTATATATAATCCAGCACATTGTTTCCAAAGGTCTTTGACTCATTATTGTTGTGGCTGTAATAATTATAACCACATTTATGCCAGGAATCAGGATCCGATGCGATAATCCATACATTCCACTCCTGTGAATAGATATCACTTTGTCTTAGACTAAAATTATCTGATGTTCCTCCCTGAAAGGTTCCACTTTGGTCAAAAGGTCTGGAATATACCGTAATTTTCTGACCAACCCCCTCCGTATTTGCCTTATAACCATCGCCTAATGACGAAGAATTTGCCTTTAACCAGTCTACCATCTGCATGAACTGATCCCTACCAGTCTTAGAGGGTTTTGATGCATTGTACTGCTGTTTTGGTCCTATAATAAGAGCCATTGTATCAAGGCCATCCCTTCCTCTGTGTGACAGCCCCCACTCATAAATTGACTCTTCCTGCGTATTTAAATTCTGATATAGCGTACTTTCCTCATTTGCATTTAACTCAGCACCTTGATTTCCTTCATCAGGCTTTAATACTGACTTGTTTTTTAGGTAAATATTATTCTCCTTATAGCATTCTATTTTCTGGTCCGTTGCCGTTGTACTCCAGCCTGGTACCTGTGACATATCGTACATACTATAATTATCTGAACTGTTTAATACCGGGGTTTCAAAACTTCCATTGGTAATGGCATTATTAATACTCAAAGTATTTATTGATTCTTCTGCATTAACCTCATATTTTGGAATGGATAAATTTTCCAAAAAATACTAACACAAAGAACGAAACAAACTAACTGTCTTATTTTGATTCTTATTTTTCTCTTCATAGCACTTTTCCTCGTATTTCGTAAAATTTTTCAAGAACGCTCCAACGTTCTTGCTGCAAAATACGTGTCAGCTTTGCTGATATCTTCTTCTGCTCATTCCTGCAATCCGCCGGAGTCTTCCCTACTGAGATAAATATACTAATAATTAAAACCTACAATTTTATATAGTATAACAAATAAAGCGTTACAAAAGCGTTACACATAACCATTTAGCATACAGTCTAAAAACAAGTAGCTAGCGTTCCCAATTATATGCTATAATTAAAAATATAAGCCACCGGAACATCTATTTGCATCAGTTCCGATGGCTTTAAATCCATAGCTTTCTATACAACAATACAATTATTATGTGATTATTTATTGTGACTTCTCATGCATTCCCTGTATTTAAGTATAAGCTCAATTGAGTCCTCAACTGATATCTGGCTTGTGTTCAGACACAAATCATAGCTTCTTGCGTCTCCCCATTTTTTACTGGTGTAGTAATTGTAATAGCTTGAACGCTCTTTATCTTTTTTCTTAATTATGTCCTTAGCCTTGTTCTCCGGGACATTGAGTCTTTCACTGATTCTTTTAATTCTGTCGTCCATGTTGGAACGTATGAAGATATTGAGACAATGTGGCTCGTCTGCTAAAGCATAATCTGCACAGCGGCCTACGATAACACAGGGTTCATTTGCCGCAATCTTTTTGATAGCATCAAACTGTGCTAAAAATACCTTGTGATTCAAAGGCATATCAAGAAACGGTGCTGTGGAATAAGAGCCACCGGTGTATGTGTCCATGACAAGTGAATACAAAAAGCTGTTTGTAGGCTTTTCGTCGTGTGACTCAAATATTTCCTCGCAAAGTCCTGATTCCTTAGCTGCCTGCTGTAAGAGCTCTTTATCATAAAATTTAATTCCAAGTCTTTTAGCTAAATCTTGTCCGACCTGTTTTCCGAGGCTTCCAAATTCTCTTCCTATTGTGTAAATTTCGTTTGATCCCATAATTCAGACCCCCTTATATAAATAATAAAAACTATATCACTATGTGATAATTCAATTTAGTTGTTATTCATATTATATAACACTTCAAGCAAATTGGCAAAGTATTTTGGTAAAGGTGCATCAAATTCCATGTATTCGCCGGTTTTTGGATGAACAAATCCTATAGTTTTAGCATGCAGGCACTGTCCTTCCAGGCCTTTGAAGCGGTTTTTTGTCGGGGAATAGCTGGAATACAGCATATCTCCAAGCAACGGATGGTTAATGCTTGCCATATGCACGCGTATCTGGTGTGTCCTGCCAGTCTCAAGCTTAAACTGCATATAGGTGTAGTCACCAAAGCGTTCAATCACCTTATAATGCGTAACAGCCGGCTTGCCATTCTTCTCATTGATGGCCATTTTCTTGCGATCATTGGGATTCCTGCCTATGGCGCCCTCTATTGTGCCCTCATCATCTTTTACATTGCCACAGACAATGCCTACATATATACGGTTGCAGCTATGGTCCTTTATCTGTTCGGATATCTTTATATGGCTTTCATCGTTCTTGCAGACAATAAGGGAGCCGGTGGTGTCCATGTCTATGCGATGCACTATACCGGGCCGTATTTCGCCGTTTATGCCACTTAAAGAGTCCTTGCAGTGGTACATTATGGCATTTACAAGAGTATCGCTGTAATGCCCTGCTGAGGGGTGTACAACCATGCCCTTTGGCTTGTTGACTACCAGTACGTCATCATCCTCGTAGAGTATGTCAAGAGGAATGTCCTGTGGCAGGATAGGTGTCTGTACGGCATCAGGAATTGTGACATCTACTATGTCATCAGTCTTTAGCCTGTAATTTGCCTTTTGGGGCGTATCATTGACCAATATTTGATTTTCTTTTAGTATCCGTTGAAAAAAGGAGCGAGAAATATCCGGATAAATGCTGCTTAGGTATTTATCCAGTCGTTCTCCCTCCTGTTCACTCTGGACTTCAAATGTATCTCTATTCATAGTGAAGCTTTCTCTTTTTTATTTTATTAACTAGTAACTATTTAAAACTACATTGCACACTTTAAAAAGCGCATACCGCACTAATTTTCATGCTTTCTATCAGGAAAGATTACAGAGAAATCATCCTCCTTGTAGTAAAACAGCCCGAGTATGATAAACATAAATGCCGCTACAGTAACATAAATGTCTGCCACATTAAATATTGGAAAATTAATCAGGCAAAAATAAAAGAAATCGACAACATAATTATTAATAATTCTGTCTAAAAGATTACCTATAGCGCCTGCGATAAAAAGAATCACAACCACGTTTAATAATCCAAATCTCTTCGAGTGAGGTATTTTACAATACCACAGGCAAAGCAGAATTACTACGGCTATCGTTATTACAGAAAAAAATATCATTTTGGCACGCAGAAATGCCATTGGATTGTTATCCCAGTATGAGAAATGAAATATCCTCTGAATAATTGAAAGCAAATCCACACCAAATGCAGCACTTTGATTTTCCAGATATCTAAGTTCAAAAACGCCGGGTATAAGTTCAAAAACACCTTTGCCGGACATCTTTAGCTTTAAAACTGCAAGATATTTTGTAAGCTGGTCAAGTGCAACAAGTAAAAATACCATAATTGCAGCACTGCAAAGCTGTTTTCTGCTCTTTGTTTTTTTCATCATATATATACTCCGTTATTTGATATTTAATACCGACTATTTAATATTGACCGGTATTAATAAGATGCTCCCGGAATATCAAAGGAATCCATAAGATTTTGGATGTCTCCCGATATATCTACGCCGTGAGGTGTGGCAATAAATATAAAATTGGAAACCTTCTGTAAATTGCCATGAAGTGCATATGCAGAGCCTGATGTAAAATCTATGATACGCTGTGCTGTATCTACATTAAGTCCTTCCATATTGATAATTACAGTGCGTCCGTTTAATAAAGTGTCTGTAATTTCTATTTCGTCTTCAATTGAACTTGGTTTTATTACGCATACTTCCATGTCTGATGATACCTGCTTTCTGGATGATTTTGAGATTGGTGTGATTTTTGATGAATTTTTTGCCGGTTTTTCTTTTGGGGCCGGCGGTTCAACCTCTTTTACCCTTTCCTTTCTTCTGAAAGGATTTCTTGGAAGCTCTTCCTCTTCTTCGTAATCATCCATATAATCCTCGTTATCAAATTCTTCGTCATCCTCAGAATTCAGACTCATTTTATCTAAAATTTTATCCATTAAACCCATTGTTAAATATATTCCTTTTCTTATTATTTTTTTTCATGAAAAATCTGTCAGATATTCCTACAGAATAATTATGATGCAGTACCATAATCACGTGCTCCAAAAATTCCTGTTCCGACACGTACCATCGTGGCACCCTCCTCTATTGCAACTGTATAATCACCTGTCATGCCCATTGACAAAATATTCATACTGACATTATCTATGTTTTTACCTGCTATGTCAACAGATAATTGTTTAATCCCTCTAAAGTATTGGCGATTATCTTCAGGATTTTCAACAAATGGTGCTATAGTCATAAGTCCTTTCACCCTGATATGGTCAAGCTTTGCAATTTCTTCAACTAAAGCAATAGCATCGGCTTTTGATGTGCCGAATTTGCTCTCCTCACCGGCAATATTGACCTCAACAAGTATGTCACATATAACGTTATTTTTTACGGCCTGTTTTTGTATTTCTTTTGCCAAATGTAATGAATCAACGGAATGAATCAGCGATGTTTTGCCAACAATATACTTAACCTTGTTTGTCTGAAGATGACCTATCATATTCCATCTGATATCTGATGGCATAGTCTCCATCTTATTGCACATTTCCTGTACTTTATTTTCACCAAATTCGCGTATTCCGCAATCATATATTTCCTGAAGCATTTCAACAGGCTTTGTTTTGCTGACTGCAATAAGAGTTACTTCATCTGTATTTCTGCCGGCTCTTTCACACGCTTCGTTAATATTTTTCTGTACTTGTTCTAAATTTTCCTTTAACATGTAAATCATCCCTTCTGTATATGAATATAATACTTGAAATTTTTATTTTCTGATAGTCTGATTCTCCTTTACTGCACTGCCGTCGAGTGCTATATGGTCATATAATGAAATACCAAACGAGGTTTGGGATTCCACTATTGTGTAATTATCATTTTCTGACAGCTTCTTAATCTGCTTAAAAACAGCATAGCCTTTGTTAATGTTGTATACACCGGTCAGCTTATCCTTATCTGTACCAACCGTATAGGTTGACGATGAATCCGGCTGTTGTATTATATCGCCCTCCTTTAAATCATCATCATCGACAAAGTAAAAATCATCATTTTCACTGAAGATTGTCGGCTTTACTATGGTAACGGAATTTGATGATTTGTCCTGAACCATTACAGACAAATCTGATGAACTTCCACTTTCAGTAAACAGGCTTTTTGGAATTGTAAAAAACTCCTTCTGTGTAATAGCAGAATTAGGGATTTTGAGGCCTGTATTTGAGTTGAGCACCAATTCAATATTTGTAAAACGTTCATTAATGTATCTGATTAATGAATTTTTGAGATTCAGCTTTAAAAAGTATTCATTGTCCTTTTTCAAAATATCAAATGATACGGTTGTAACAAAATCATCCTCGCAGAAGCGTATTCGGATGACTGATTTATCATTTAGCATCTTAGCCATATCATCGGACACATTAACCAAAATATTCCAGTTCTCACTTGTAACCAGCTTATATACCGGATCGAGCTGATTAATTGTGGTGTTCTCCGACAGATCATTATTGTTATAATTGGAATTATTGAACTGGTCTAGTGTAAAATTATCTGTTGTAACATCCTCGTATCCGTCAATTCCATAGCTCACCACACCGGGTGATGCAGGATTATAGGTGTAAAATGTATTGTTTGCCTCAGCGTTTGTTATCATATCACTAAGATTGGTCAGTGCATTCTGGCTGAGCTCCTGTGTAAGTGTAGATGCCAGACTGCTTTTAAATGTATATACCTTCGAAAAGCTCTTTTTGTCATACCCCGACGAAAAGCTGTTAATGTCAGAAATAATAGTATCTGCAGCCTTATCTGTTATAGCTGAAGAGTCATTTTGCTCGCCGGTAATTTTTGAAGAAACAGAACCATCTGTGTCCACAGAGTAAACCACATCTTTTGAGCTGACCTTTGAACCATTGGCAACATAATAATTTAATTGTCCGCTCTCCTCAGCATAAACTACGCTCTCGCTTCTGATTATAAGCCCCTTATATATATTGTTGGTCGCAATAGTGCCCTGTTGCACCTCATATTCTGATATAGGCTTTGAAGTAAAATATGTAAATATATGAAATATTACATAGATTATTATAACGAAAAATACAATAAAACCTATATTGAGCTCAAATCCTTTATGATATTTTACTACATTATTTTTCTTCTTACGGGACACGAATTTACTCCTTAAAAAAGGGGTGTGTAATACACACCCCATAGTTATAGTCTACATTATAAAGAAATGATGACCTTCGCCTTTGCACATTCAGGTAACTGCTCGATGTTCTTTGATACGCTTAAGATAAATTTCACCTTAAACTTTTCACTGATGATATCAAGTTTCTCAATTGCCTTGGTTATTGCTCCTTCTTCATCAAGCGATGCTATGGTTAAGAAGCTGTCGAGATACATTTCCTCAAGATCATGATCCTGCGAAACTATTCCGCAGACAAAGCCTAAAAACTCATCACAATTATCTATAGGATAATCCATAACATTAATTAATCTGACCTGGTTGTTCAGCTCATACATATGCTTCTGACTCTTGTCGAGATAAACTATGGATCCCTCTTTGCCCTTTACTGATGAATTCACTTTGTTTAAAAGCTCTTTTGTCTTTCCTTTGCCCTTTTCCCCGCAAATTATTTCTATCATGGCTTTTTCCTCCTATAAATAAATATTGTGATTTTAGATAAAAATTATCCTTGTTTTAATAATATTATAGTATAAATAATCCTAAAACTCAATAATTAATTAGCAAATCCGCTCAATATATCATTCATAAGAGTATAAAGATCTCTCCTGCCGTCTGCCTTGTATACAATGCTTATAATACGCTCATTTTTTGCATTCTGGCTAAGCAGTACCAGGCAATATCCTGCTTCACCGGTGGTGCCGGTTTTTCCTCCTATTACAGTAATATTTTCCGGTGCTTTATAAGCTCCGGTCAGATATCCGCAAGTGTTTTTAAATGTTTTTGTAACAGCCGCTCCGGATGCATTAGTGTATGATACATCGTGCGTCTGTGAGCTTATGATATTTACGAAGCTCTCAAGCGATATTGCATTTTGGAATATGAGATACATATCATACACTGTAGTGTAATGATTCTCATCAGGCAGTCCGCTTGGGTTTACAAAATTTGTGTTGGTAGCACCAAAGCTTTTAGCTGTATTATTCATCTCCTGCGCAAAGGCCTCTATTGAACCGGAATAGTATTCCGCAAGCGCAATTGCCGCGTCATTACCGCTTTCAAGCAGCAGACCGTATAATAAATCGCCTACTGTCATTACATCACCCTCTTTTAAGCCGCAGACAGATGATGAATTTCCTGGATTTGCGGCATCATGGCTTACAGTGACAGTAGCATTTGTATCGCAGTTCTTTAAAATAATATATGCTGTTATAATCTTTGTTGTGCTGGCCGGATACAGCTTTTCAAATATATTCTGGCTGTAAAGCACCTGATGTGTGTCCACATTAAATGCACCTGCTCCCTCAGCCACAGAAGATGATGAAACCGAATCCGGCCCAAAATTGACGTCATTTGTCACACAAAGCTTCGAACTGAAATAATCCATTCCGTTGTAACCGTTAATATAGTCATTGGCATATGGATCATATGCGTTCTCTATCTTGTCACCGCAGCCTGTCAGACAAAGTGTCAAAATACAGACCAGACAAAATACACTTTTTAATTTGTTAAATTTATTTGTACATCTCACGCCAGTCAAGATCTCCTCTGTCTAAAGATAATATGAGTAACTCTGCAGTTGCAAGATTTGTGGCAAGAGGTATATTATGCTCATCACATATACGGAAAATGCTGTTTACCTCCGGCTCGTGTGGCTTTGGCTTTAATGGGTCGCGAAGGAAAATAACAAGGTCTATGTCATTATGCTCAATCTGCGCTCCAAGCTGCTGAATGCCTCCTAAATGGCCTGCAAGGTACTTGTGTACAGAAAGGTTTGCCACCTCCTCAATCAGACGTCCTGTTGTGCCTGTTGCGTACAAATTATTCTTGCTTAAAATACCTCTGTATGCTATGCAGAAATTCTGCATAAGTTTTTTCTTTGAATCATGTGCAACTAATCCTATGTTCATTGCTAACCTCCCTTATGAATATTTTTTCGGCTGTAACCCTACATTCAAGACAACTCCCATTCCCATATACAGTGAAACAAGTGATGTAAGTCCATAACTGACAAACGGAAGTGTCATACCGGTATTTGGCATAAGTCCGGTTGCCACGCATATATTAATAAATGCCTGGAAGCCTATAAGAGCTCCCATGCCACAGCATATCAGCTTTCCGCTTGTATCCTTTGCCTTTCTGGCTATAAGTATACACTCAATTACGATAAGAAGCAAAAGAATTATTATACTGATTGTCCCAACGAAGCCAAGCTCCTCACCGGCTACAGCAAAAATAAAGTCTGTCTGAGGCTCTATAATATAATTGCTGTTCTTCATCGAGGTGACAACCGAATTGTTAAGTCCCTTACCAAACAACTGCCCTGAGCCTATTGCCCAGATGGAGTTTCTCTGCTGTGCTGCTGTATCAGCGTAATTTGTCGGGTCAAGCCACGACATTATACGTGTAGCAGGGTAAAAGCCTTTTTTGATGAGTGCATCGGCATGTGTATATATATAGCTTATCACTATCAAAACTATCGGTACAGAAACTCCAAGTACCGGCATTATTATTTTATAACTTAATCCGCTAATAAACAAGAGGGCAGCGAAAATTAATGCAGTAAGAATTGTTGTTGAGTTGTCCGGCTGTTTTAAGATAAGAAATAAAGGTATACCGGAAAAAATTGCAGATAATGCAAGAGTTCTTACTGTATTTATACTATCCTCAAACCTGGAAAAGAAATAAGCAAAAAACAAAATAAGTATAATTTTTGCAAGCTCAGAAGGCTGAAATCTGATACCTGCGATCTCAAACCAGCGCTGTGCACCCTTTGCATCATCACCTGCAAATAGAACAAGTAACAACAGCACAATCATTCCGGCATAGTATATCCACACGAATTTGAGCAGAAATGTGTAATCTATAAGGGAAAGCACTATCATAATAGTCAGTCCCATTACAAAGCCTATTATCTGCTTGCTTTGTACGGAGTGCTTGGCACTGCCTATCAGCAGAATGCCAATAATCGTCAAAACCACCATATATAATACCAATTGAAAATGATAATTCTTTAGTCTGTACTGTTTAAGCATTTTGTTACTTCCTATCTGTTATCTGTAAAACTAATATATGTTATTTATCGCGTAGGATAATTTTAATATCATAAGCATCATCGCTTATATTCAAATGTCTGTGTATAACATTTTTGATTTCCTTTTTTATCTGTGTCATGCTTTCAGCATGAGCGCATGCACTTGAATCCTCTGCAATGATGAGTGCAAGGCGGTTTTTGGCATAATCTGCGGTTCTTTTAAATTTTTTCATATTCAGATTACCTCCGCTTCGCATCTGTCTGATACATTGTTAAGCATCTGCCGTGACAGTATTGAAAACACACGACGTGACTTTGTATGCATCTCACAGATTGGCACACCCCTGTTCTGACATACAATAATGTTTTTGTCAAGTGGTATCGTACCAATGATATTTGCTGAAAGAATATTTGCTATGTCATCTGAAGAAATCATCTGATGTTTTCTCACCATACGCTCATCGTATGCATTAACTACAACTGACACTGACCTGAAATGCTTTGAATCAAGTATTTCCATGCATCGTCCGGCATCATGTATTGCCGATATATGAGGCGTGGTCACAACTATTGCACTATCAGCGGGAGCTATAGAAAAGAAGAAGCCGCTGTCTATTCCGGCCGGACCATCTATCAGACAATAGTCAAAATGTGCTTTTAACTCCTCCACCAGAATTTTTAATCCGGCTTCGTATTGCAAAAGCCCATCCATATGCAGGGCCGCCGGAATCAGATGCAGATTCGGATATTTTTTGTTGCGGACAATTGCCTGTTTTATACGGCATTTATTGCTCAGTACATCAAGCAGGTTATAATTCACCTTGTCCTCAATTCCCATTACCAAATCCAGATTTCTAAGTCCCATGTCAGTATCGAGCATGATAACTTTTTTATCTAACCGTGAAAGTTCAACTCCGATGTTGGATATTACTGTTGTTTTACCAACACCGCCTTTTCCTGAAGTGAAAACTATTGCTTCACCCACAAATTTAAACCTCCGTTAGTTATGATTATAATATTAAATTGAATATATTTGAATTTCACCATCCGTAAACTCTGCAATGAGAGGCAGCGGCTGATGCCTTTTCAAAACTGATTTTTTTGTCCTCGGAGCATTTCCAACAAGCGGTCCTATCCTGAAATTTTCAGGCCTGAAATCATTTGCCATGATAAAAGGATCCTTTATCATTGGGTCATTTCCTGCCAATGCCTGCCCTTTTAAGGCTCCAAGTATAATAATATTGGCTCCCGCCTTGACGATTGCGCCCTTTTTGACATCTCCGTAAACCACGATATTACCGGGCGCAAATACTTTTTCTTTCATAATAACATCTCTTTTGATAAAGAGACAGTTATTGTCACCTTTTTTACCGGATAAATGCATATCATCATATGCCTGCATTTCAGCAATTGTTTCTTTTATCACATCATTTTCAATAAGGTGTGATATATTTACCGATGTATATTCATAAATTGCATCCAGTATTATATTTTTTTCGCGGTCAGTAAGCTCCCTGCCTTCTATCATGATGGCAAAGGGCTCTGTACCTAAAAAATACTCTGATTCACGAAACTTGTTTATGATGCTGACTAGCAGTTCTTCAAACGGCAGTTCATCGTCAAGCACAACACTCACATAGTTTTTACCGCTTTTGAGTACTACCGGTAAAGCCATTGTTTCCTCCAAATTAATCTGTACGGGCACTTGAACCTGATGAATTAACGCCCTCTGCTTTTACAGAAAGAAGGTCATCAAGTGACTCCAGATTGTAATAGTATGAAATTATATTTCTTGATGCTGCAGCCGCATTATGTGAGCTGTAGCCGTATGAGATACGCGTAGCAATCGAAATCTCAGGATTGCTGTAAGGGGCATATCCCACAAAAAGAGCATGGTTCGGGCGATTTTCAACCTGCTGGGCTGTACCGGTTTTTCCGGCAACCTCAACACCTGTGAAACCGCCAAATACATCATGAAGATCCTCAACAACCATTCGCATTCCCTGGTGTATAGCATCCCACTGACTCTGGTTTAAGGTATCTGATATATCTTTAAATTTGGAATCGTACTGTTCTACAGTTTTTCCATCAGCATCCATAATTTTATTCATCAGCTTATAATCATACAGTTTTCCTGATACTACAGCAGTCACATATCTTGACAGTGATACCGTCGTAAAGTTGTTATTACTTTGTCCGATTGCTGCCATTACAGGGTACTGTGTAGCTATGGATGGTGTTTTCTCTACAATTTCAAGACCGGATTTCTCATTAAGGCCGTAAATAGATGCATATTTTTGTATGTATTTCATACCATTTTCATCATCGTAGGAGCCTGTATCCTTACTTGCCAGCCTAAAGCCTGTTGTATAAAAAAATACGTTACATGAATCACGTAGTGCCTCTGACACATTGTCCATGCCATGTGCTCCTGGATAAATCCAGCATTTTGGCTGATTGCTTATATCTGTAAATATTCCAGTACAGTTTATCTTTGATGAAGTATCTATCACTCCCTCAGCAAGTCCAGCTGTACTTGAAACCATCTTAAAGGTAGAACCCGGTGCTGTCTGTTCCTGGGTGGCATAATTCCATAACGGATTCGACTTATCCTCCCTTAATGCCTGATAGTAATCGGCATCCACAGTATTTGCAAGCTTGTTGTTATCATAGCCGGGATAGCTGACCATGGCCTTTATCTGTCCGGTGTTTATGTCTGTTATGACACATGATCCTGTACATGGGTCAAGGGCGAGCTGCGCCGGGGTGATTTCTATGTTATTAATCTTGTCCATCAGAAAAGCATAAGGACTGATAGAACCGTTGGCTATATTGTTAACTGTCGCATCATCATAATCTAAAACACCCTGGTCAAATAATAAAAGGCATAGCTGCTGACCTGTAACGGCACCTGAATTGACCATATATTTATAGATTATCTTGGCAAAATCCTTATTTGTTGACAATCCGTTTTCAATATATGAACAAAGTGCTGAATACACCTCGGATGAATCGGCATACTTTTGATTCACATCAAGCTTTGTTATATCTATCCACTGCTTTGATATGCAGTATTTGAGATAATCCTTTGGTGATACAGTGCCTGCCTTCCATGCTGTGTATGTGGAATCAGATGAATCTATCTGATCAGACAGTAATAATCCGTCATCACTGAGCATAGACATTACACAGGTGAAATAATCAAGCACCTGCTCTGACATACCGGATGTTCCTGTATTTCCGTTTTGAAGCTCATTGTCTATCGTGCCAAGCGCCCCCTGAAGCTGCTCACTGAAGCTGGTGTATATAGACTGCTCTGTAGCAGAGGCATCAGCCGCATTAAAATGGTTCAAATCAATTACGTTGTTATTCAATAAAGCAAAATATACATCCGTAATGGGAATCTCGCCACTTTTAATTTTAGAGTAGACAATTCCTGCGATTTCCTGCTCAAGAAGCTTGTAGGTTGCCTCCTGCAGTTTTATATCAATACTCAGATACACATCATTTCCGGAAACCGAATTTTTCTGGCTGATTACATCGGTAATCTTACCAACGTTATTGACATATACCTGTTTCTCACCGTTTTTACCACGGAGATAGCTTTCATAGTATTGTTCGAGCCCTGACTTTCCAACCATGTCATTTTGTGTATATGAGCTGTCATCCTCTGACAGTTCATTGTACTCATCAGTCGAAATCTTACCGGTGTAACCCACAATTGGTGAAATATATTCGGCATAATTGTATTTTCTTATAGTGTCCTCCTCAATTGAGACACCTGTAAGAGTATCTGAATGCTCATTCACATAGGCAACTATTGTATCGTTTACATCCTTCGCAATGGTAGTAGTCTTGTACTTAGTAAAGCGGTTCTGTTTGATAGCATATCTTACAACAACAATGTCATATATTGTCTGCTTATCATATTTATCACTCACATCAAAGCACTCATTCTGATTAGAACGAAGGAAATCTATGACATTCTCGGCAGTTGCATTAGCCTCATCAAAACCAAGCTTTTTATTATATTCAAGCTTTTCATATTTCTTGCCGAAAACATCCGAGAGAAACCTTTTACGTGATGTCTCAGATGTAATATTAAAGCTGTATGTACCGTCTTCATTGAGGTCAATAGGAAAATCCTTATAGATTTCTCCACCGTTTTTCTTTATGACGGCAATAAGCTCCTTAAGCTCCTTGTTTAGAAGCTTGTTGTGCTCTTTTGTCGAAGAATAATTACCGTTATCAGAAATAACAACCGAGTAGGCAAGCTGATTAAACGCTAAAAGATTGCCATTACAATCATATATATTGCCTCGCGAAGCATCTATTGAAAGTGGCTTTTTAATAAGCATTATAAAGTTTTTCTGATATTCAGCTCCATTAACAATCTGAAGACTGAAAATTCTTTCTGCCAGTATTGCAAATAAAAGAATTATTACTGCTGCCAAAACAAACAGCCTGGAGCTGAAAAATTTTTTCAGATAATCTTTTATATCATAAATCAAATTTCTTTGCTCTCCTTTTCTCGTGTTCTTCAAGCTTCTGATTTATCTTAAGAAATAACAGATACAAAAGTATACTGACAACCATTGTGTATACAAAATCAGGAATAATTATTGACTTAAGATAATACCAGAACTGAAATCTGCCTCGAAGCAGAAACATTATAAAATATACAAACAGATTGTATATCAGATCACTGCCTCCAATAAGGAGCATCGGAAGCTTGATATCATCCGGATAAAATCTTTTTTGGAAAAAACCATTGATAAAACCGATATACATATATATTAGAGCATATACACCTAAATAATTTCCGCAAAAAATGTCAATAAGAAGTCCACTGAATAATCCTATCCACAGTCCCTCTTTTTTGCCACGCATAAATCCAAACGATGATACTGCTATTATTAACAGATTTGGTGATATACCGGCTATTGCAAAGGATTTAAACAAGGTAGTCTGCAATACAAAGCATATTGTAATTATGATGAATAATACTATTTTACGTCTCATTATGCTCCTCTATCCTACTCTGTTGTGGTCTGTGTCGAATTTTCAGTACTTTCTGTAGCCTGAGTATCATCTGAACCTGTGTTCTTGAGCTGTGTAATTACCATTACATTTTCAATATGTTCAAAATCAACGACAGGTGTGATGGTGCCGGACTTGGTAAGGTTATTGGAATTGTTCTCAACAGATGTGACATATCCCACCAAAATTCCCTGCTGGTATCTGTCTGAAACGTATGATGTCACAACAGGATCTCCGACCTGTACTTTACCATCATCATCCTTGAGCTCTGTAAATGTGATAACCTTATTTTCGTTCATTGTCTTTATATTACCGCTTACAGTGAGATTATCCTCTGTGGTTGAAACCATGCAGCTCACCTTGCTTGAATCATCAATAATACATCTGATCTTGGCATAATTGTTGCCGGCATCGGTGACAATACCAACCAGACCGCTTCCGGCAAGCACATTCATGCCGACGTCCACGCCGTCTTTTTTACCCTTGTCAATGGTAAAGGTTGAAAACCAGTTGCCACTGTCCTTTGCTATAACACTTGCAGCAACCTTTTGATAGGTCGGATATTTAGCATCAAGGTCAAAAAGCTCTCTGTAATTATTTAACTCATACTGCTCGAGCTTATTGGTGGTAAGCTGTGTGGTAAGCTCCTCAACCTGTTTTTTCAGCTTTTTATTTTCAGATTTAATCTTTCCCAATGTACGAAACTCTGTTATCTTGTCCGAAATGCTGTTTCCCAGATTGTTAATGCCCTTCTGCATAGGTACGAATACATATCCGGCAGCATCCTGCAACGGCCCTCCGGATATGTTCAGAGTAAGGCTTAAAAATATTGTAAGAAAACATACTCCGGTCATTATAAGAAGAGTGAATCTTGCTGGCAGCTTATTATTACGATTTCTTTTTCTTTTTCGAAATTTACTACTCATTTGAACCTCTGATTAGGATTTTGTTATTTTATGCTGAACGGAAGTGTCTTGTATTTTGATTCGGAAACAATCTTAACAAGACCTCTTACAGCACTTTCCTCAGGAAACTCTGAAGGAATTACCTTTATTCCTGTAATCTGCTCAAAGAGCTGACCAAGTCCCTGAAGCTTTGAACCACCACCGGTGATATATATTCCTGAATGAATAATGTCCTTTGCAAGCTCCGGAGGAGTTTTCTCAAGTATCATTTTTATGGATGTGCATATTGATTCAAGATTTGACTTCATTGCCTCATATATGGCTTCAGAAGATATCTCCATCTCTATAGGAAGTCCGCTTAATACGTCACGTCCCACAACCACCATCCTGTCCTCACGTCCCGGAAGGGCTGAGCCTATTGTCTCTTTTAATGATTTGGCTGTTTTCTGGCCTATTACAAGGTTGTATTCTTTTCTGATGTAGGAAATAATCGACTCATCAAGTCTGTTGCCACCAAAATGAAGCAGGTCACTGAGCACCAGTCCGCCAAGTGATATTACAGATGTCTCTGTAGTATCAGCTCCCATGTCAACAATCATGACTCCCGTCGGTTCATTTACGTCGATATCAAGCCCTACAGCATCAGCTATAGGCTTCTCACAAAGCAGCACCTTCTTTGGCTTTGCCTTGCTCTTATAAAAAATCTCATAGAATGCTCTTTTTTCTACAGGCGTAATATCTGTAGGAACAGCTATTATAAACTCAGCATTCTTTATTCTTGCCTTTATTCTGTGCTCCAGAAAATCAAATATCATTTTCTGGAGAAGATTATAATCTGCGATAACTCCCTCTACCACCGGGAATTTGACCAGAATATTTTCAGGAGCTTTTTCAAACATGGCATATGCTGAATTGCCATATGAATATATCTGATTTTTATTCACTACCGCAATAGTATTTTTCTCAAGCATTGTCTTGCCTGTTGCCTTTGAATATACCTTGAAATTGTTGGTTCCCAAATCAATTCCATAAACGTTATTACTCATAATGATTCTACCTCGTCTTCTGTTTATATAATTTTATTTTCATAGAAGCTGTAATATTCGTTATCTCCAATGATAATGTGGTCACAAAGCTCTATTGAAAAAATCCTTGAACCCTCCGCCAGCCTGTCTGTAACAGCTATATCATCTTTGCTGGGAGTACAGTCGCCACTGGGGTGATTGTGTAAAAGAACTATCTTTGACGCATTTTTCTCCAAAGCAGTCCTCATGACGGAACTTATGTCCACAACAGACGAACTGAGTGAACCCTTGGATATGAATTTGTCACCTAAAAACCGGCTTTTTACATCAAAATAGGCACATATCACAACCTCCTGCTGCAGATGTCTCATCTGCTCCATATAATAATCAGCTATTGTGACAGGTGTATTCATGCGTATGCTGCGTGCCCGTTTTGCTTTTGAGATGCGCATCGACAGCTCTGCTACAGCCTTAAGCTGTATTGCCTTAATCTGTCCGATTCCCGAAACCTGAATAAGCTCATCATATGACATCTCATAAAGATTTAAGAGGTTGCCATGCCGGCCGGAAAGTATCTCCTGTGCTATGTCTACAGCACTTTTGTCCTTTGTGCCGGTTTTGATAATGATGGCCAATAAATCTGCATCGGACAGTCCGGATGCCCCAAGAGATAAAAATTTTTCGTAAGGACGCTCGGATGCCGGTAATTCTTTAATTGTTTTGTTTGTCTGCATTTAATCCCTTTCGCTTCTCCCAGGCGATTGACAACGGATTTAAGCAAAGTTTTCAGTTAATTGTAGCACACCTAATCAAGCTTAACAAGATTTCTCTCATAAAGTTTTTGTAAAGACATTAAAATTCCAAGCTTTGCATGGTACCATGTGAGTCCTCCCTGGAAATAAACCGCATATGGAGGCTTCACAGGACCGTCAGCAGAAAGCTCAATGGATGAGCCCTGCACAAATGCGCCTGCTGCCATGATGACATCGCTGTCATAGCCCGGCATAGCCCATGGCTCAGGTGTCACATAGCTGTCCACCGGTGCTGCTGCCTGTATGCCCTCGCAGAAAGCTATCATAGCATCGCGGTTATTGAACTCTACAGCCTGTATGATATCGTGGCGGCTTTCAGTACCGTCAGGAACCACCTTAAAACCAAGCTTTTCATAGATTTTTGCGGCAAAGATTGCTCCCTTTAATGCTCCGCTAACGACAGTCGGTGCAAGGAAAAAGCCCTGATAAAATGACTGGATGACTCCGAGTGAGGCTCCAACCTCCTTGCCAAGCCCCGGAGATGTGAGACGGTATGCGGCATTTTCAACACATTCCTTTTTGCCGACAATATAGCCTCCGATCGGTGCAAGTCCGCCTCCCGGATTTTTGATCAGTGAGCCAACCATCATGTCCGCTCCAACCTGGATAGGCTCTGTATCCTCAACAAACTCACCGTAACAGTTATCGACCATACAGATCACATCAGGCTTTATGCTCTTTACAAAGGCGATGAGCTCGCCTATTCTTTTGACCGAAAGTGTAGGTCTTGTAGCATAGCCCTTAGAGCGCTGGATTGTGACAAGCTTTGTTTTTTCATTGATGGCTTTCTTTATTCCATCATAGTCAAACTCACCGTCAGGCAGTAAATCAACCTGCGCATATGTGATGCCGTACTCAGCAAGTGAGCCCTTTGAAGGGCGTATGCCTATTACCTCTTCAAGTGTATCGTAAGGCTTACCGACAGGACTTAAAAGCTCATCGCCCGGGCGCAGGTTTGACATGAGTGCAAGTGCAAGTGCATGTGTACCGCAGGTAATCTGAGGCCTTACAAGTGCATCTTCTGCGCCAAAACAGTCTGCGTACACTCTCTCAAGTGTATCCCTTCCGAGGTCATTGTAGCCGTAGCCGCTTGATGCCTGGAAGCACTCTGCGCTCACCTTGTTTTTCTGCATGGCGGCTATGACCTTAAGCTGATTATACTCAGCATTTGTGTCTATTTTTTCAAAACGCTCCTTAAGCTCCTTTTCTACAGAGGTTCCGAAATCCAAAACCTCCTTTGATATTCCAAGTGTCTCATACTGCCTGTAAATGGCTTCATTGGTATCTAACAAATTATAATCCTCTTTTCTGCTAAAATTTCTTGTATTTTATTTAATATTTTATTATCATCATATGAATATTCATTTTTTTCTATCCATATGGTATCTTTTTCTCTCCTAAACCAGGTTAGCTGTCTCTTTGCAAAACGCCTTGACTCAAGCTTTACCTTGTCCACAGCCTCATCAAGTGAATATTCTCCATCGAGATATGCAAGGATTTCCTTGTAGCCTATGCCCTTCATGGATACCATATCGCTCGTGCAGCCCATTGCCTTTAGCTTTTTCACCTCATCGACAAGTCCGTTTGAAACCATGATATCAACTCTCTTATCTATCCGCTCATAAAGCCTTTGTCTTACATCATCCAGTACAAAATAGGCAAAGCTGTATGGTGACTGTTTGGCTCTTTCAGTCTCATTGTGCTTTGAAATTGGCTCATGGCAGGTGTGATAGTATTCAATTGCCCTGATGACGCGCTTTACGTTATTCTCATGGATGCTCTCGTAGGATGCAGGGTCGATATCCTTAAGCTTTTCATGCAGTGCATGGTTTCCGTGCTCATTTGCAAAGTCGTACAGGCTCTTTCTGTACGATTCATCCACATCCTGCTTTGTGAAATCAATGTCATACAAAAGCGCCTGGATATAAAAGCCGGTGCCGCCGACAACTATCGGTATCTTTCCTGCTTCGTATATCTCATTAAGTGCTTTTTTTGCCATATCCTTGAAGATAAATACATTGAACTCGTCAGATGGCTCAAGCTCATCTATCAGATAGTGCTTTATGCCGTCCATCTCATCGACTGTAACCTTCGCAGAGCCTATATCCATGTATTTGTATACCTGCATGGAATCCGCGGATATTATAGCACCATTTATTTTTTTTGCAAGCTCAATCGATAGAGCTGTCTTTCCTACTGCTGTCGGTCCTGTCAGGACAATCATCGGTTTTTGTGTCATATTGCACCTCTGTTCAAATGCGTATGTTGTCATACGATACGTTTGAATTTCTTTTCTATCTCATATTTGCTCATAGAGATGATGGTGGGTCTGCCGTGTGGGCAGTTGTAAGGATTGTCGAGTGACAAAAGCTCATCTATCAGCTCATTTATCTCAGGAAGAGTAAGCTTGTCATTGCCCTTGACTGCTGCCTTGCACGACATGGATGCGACCTTTTCCGTGATGATATCAGGAGTCTGCCTGCCTGTCGCATTGGAAAAATCATCGAGCATCTCTATAAACAGATCCTTCATATCTATGATAAACAAATTATCTGGAATAGCACTGATCATGTATTCCTTGCCACCAAAATGCTCCACCTCATAGCCAAACTGCTCTATCTGCGGCCTGTATTTCTCAAGCATCTCGCTTTCCCTTGCATCAAGAGTCATGACAATCGGAGGGCTTATGCGCTGTGATGTGAAATCCTTATTGGCAAGTCTTGCCATTGTTTTTTCATACAGCACCTTCTCATGAGCTGCATGCTGGTCTATGATATAAAGCTTGTCCTCAAACTCTATGAGCCAGTAGGTCTTAAAGAGCTGGCCTATGATGGAAAACTGCTTCTTGGAGCTTTCTGTTAGAAAAACCTTGTCGTAATCGCCGAGTGTCTGCTGGGTGCCGGTGACAACCTGTGCAGGTTCATACGCGGTGGAAGTCTCAGGCGTTAGTTCCACTAAATTGTCGGTGCCAGCAACAAGCGCAGATGTAGATGCTTTAGCAGTCTGCATCTTTGATGTGTTATCTGTGAGTTGCTCATTAACAGCAGGCGCTTTTGCAGCAGGTTCTATTGCTGAGTAATCTTTTAATGCTGACGTCACGCTCTGTCCGTACACACTCCTTGATTCCGCTGCCCTCACCTCATTGATACGCCTCTTCTCAAACGGCTCCGGTATTGGCTCCTTATACTCATGCACTATCTTTTTAGGCGCCGGCGTACTGTCTACAGGCACCTCGGGAATCATCTCCTTATGAGATAGAATTGCATATATTGTGTCACACAATTCGACATATATCTCATTGTTGTTGTCGAACCGAAGCTCCATCTTGGTCGGATGCACGTTAACATCCAGCTCACTGAAAAATGTGAAGTAAAGCACTGTAAACGGATACTGATGCTGCATTAGAAAGCTCTTGTAGGCCTCCTCTATTGCACGTGACAATATATTGCTCTTTACATACCTGCCGTTTATGAAATAATTCTCATAATTTCTGTTGCCCCTTGTGATGACAGGCTTTCCTATAAAGCCCTCCACCTTAAAGTATTCGCATTCATGCTTCACCTCAAGCAGTGATGACGATATCTCGCGTCCGAATATATGGTATATGATATCCTTTCTGTTGCCGTTTCCGGAGGTATGAAGCTTTGTCTGGTTATTGTTTATGAACTTAAACGATATATCAGGATGTGAAAGCGCAAGCTTTTCAACCATATCGCTTATATAGCTGCCCTCTGTCTGTGCTGTCTTTAAAAACTTACGTCTTGCCGGAACATTATAAAACAAATCCTTTACTATGAAGGTAGTACCGTCCGGAGCACCGATTTCCTCGTTGGAAAGTTCCTTCGAGCCTTCAATCACATATCTGGTGCCGGTGAGCTCATCGTATGTCTTTGTGATAAGCTCAACGCGGGCAACGGCCGAGATGCTTGACAGCGCCTCACCTCTGAAGCCGAGAGACTTTACAGTAAGTAAATCCTCTGCCGAGCGGATTTTGCTCGTGCTGTGACGGTAAAATGCAACCGCAACCTGGTCTCTTTCAATTCCGCAGCCGTTGTCAGTGATACGGATGAATGAGATTCCACCTTCCTTTATCTCCACAGTGATGGCTGTGGAGCCTGCATCTATGGCATTTTCCACCAGCTCCTTTACCACGGAGCACGGACGCTCAACAACCTCTCCTGCAGCTATTTTATCTATTGTTTCCTGATTTAATATGGCAATATTTGGCATTTTAATCCTTTCTACCAGCGGTTTTTAACCTTGTTCTGGAGCTGATACAGCTTGTTTAACGCATCAAGTGGTGTCATGTTGCCTATGTCTATGCTTCGAAGCTCGTCAATTATATCATCATCCTTCACTGTGTCGAAAAGTGAAATCTGTGTCATATCAACCTCGTCAAGATGCTCCTTTTTATGTTTGTGGGCAGTGTCAACGGATATGCTTTTTACAGTATCTGTGATATCATTTGCAAGAAGCTGCTCTGCGATTTCCTTGGCACGCTCTATGACTGAATCCGGCAGACCTGCAAGCTTTGCAACCTGTATGCCGTAGCTTCTGTCAGCTCCGCCCTTTACGATTTTTCTTAAGAAAACTATATCATCGCCCTTTTCCTTTACAGCGATGCAATAGTTATTTACACTGTCAAGCTTGCCCTCAAGCTCGGTGAGCTCGTGATAATGGGTTGCAAAAAGCGTCTTTGCTCCGAGGAGCTTTGGATTACTTATATGCTCTACAACTGCCCAGGCGATGCTTAGTCCGTCAAATGTACTCGTGCCTCGTCCAATCTCATCGAGAATGAGCAGGGATTTTGCTGTTGCATTTCTTAGTATATTTGCCACCTCGTTCATCTCAACCATAAATGTACTCTGGCCACTTGCAAGGTCGTCAGATGCACCGACTCGCGTGAAGATACGGTCTACAATACCGATATTTGCAGTTTGTGCAGGTACAAAGCTTCCAATCTGTGCCATGAGAACAATAAGTGCTGTCTGTCTCATGTAGGTGGATTTACCGGCCATGTTTGGTCCAGTGATGATTGAGATTCTGTTTTTGTGCTGATCCAGATATGTATCGTTTTCTATAAACATGTCATTTGTAATCATTTTTTCAACTACAGGATGACGTCCGTTTTTTATGTCTATTATTCCGCTTTCATTTATCTTTGGCTTGCAGTAATTATTCTGGCTGGCAACAAGCGCAAGCGAAGCAAAAACATCAATCTGTGCTATAGCTCTGGCTGTTTTCTGAATCCTTGAAACATTGTCGGAAATCTGTTTTCTTACATCACGAAACAGCTCATACTCAAGTGATGTGAGCCTGTCTTCAGCTCCAAGAATGGTATCCTCAAGCTCTTTAAGCTCCGGTGTGATGTAGCGCTCGGCATTGGTGAGTGTCTGTTTTCTCACATAATAATCTGGAACCATATCCTTGAAGGAGTTTGTGACCTCAAGGTAATATCCAAAGACCTTGTTATACTTGATTCTTAAGTTTTTGATGCCTGTTTTTTCACGTTCACCGGCTTCAAGCTCTGCAAGCCATGTCTTTCCCTTGGTTTTTGCGTCTCGAAGACGGTCAACCTCCTCGTTGTAGCCAGCTTTTATGATATCTCCATCGCGCTGTGAGATAGGCGGCTCATCCTCAATGGATGAAAGTAAAAGCTCATATATATCCTTAAGCTCGTCGAACTCTTCATTAATCTCATCGGTAAGCTCACACGGTATGTCTGAAAGCTGCTGCTTTATTGGTGGAAGCATTTTTAAAGAATCCCTGAATGCAATAAGGTCGCGCGGATTGGCTGACTGGTATGTGATTCTTGTGATGAGACGCTCAAGGTCATAAATAGGATTAAGGTATTCCCTGATTTCATCTCTTGTGATTTCGTTTGCATTAAGTGCTTCGATAAGCTTCTGGCGCTTTATTATCTCTGCCTTTTCGATAAGGGGCTGCTCGACATAGGTGCGAAGCAGTCTTGCACCCATAGCAGTGCGTGTCTTGTCGAGTACCCAAAGCAGGGAGCCTCTCTTTTGCTTTTCTCGAAGTGTCTCAACCAGCTCCAAATTACGTCTTGATGAGCTGTCAATTATCATATATTTGCCTATTGAGTACGGATGAAGCTCAAGTATATTGTCGAGTGAGTTCATCTGCGTCTCGTAAAGGTACTTTAACAGTGCTCCGGCAGCTATGACTCCACTCTCATAATCCTCAAGCCCCAGAGCATTTATTGTCTGTACATGAAAATGTGAAAGCAGTGTCTCATTTGCAAGACCATCAGAAAAATACCATGAGTCAAGTGCTGAAACAGTAATTGACAGTCTGTTTTTCATATCGTCAACATCTATTCCGCTCATGTAGAAGGCTTCATTACATATGATTTCCGATGGATTAAATCTGCTCACCTCATCTAACAGCTTTCTTTCCGCATCCACCTCTGTCGTGAAAAAATCACCTGTTGTGACATCACAGGTTGCTATGCCGTATTTGTCCTCAGTGTATACAATCGACATTATGTAATTGTTTTTTGCCTCATCTAAAGAAGCCATATCAGTGTTAGTGCCAGGTGTCACAACACGGATTACCTCTCGCTTTACGATTCCCTTTGCCTGCTTTGGATCTTCCATCTGTTCACAGATAGCTACCTTGTGACCGTTTGATACGAGTCTGTTGATATATGAGTCTGCCGCATGAAACGGTACTCCACACATAGGAGCTCTTTCTTCAAGTCCACAGTTTTTGCCTGTGAGTGTAAGCTCAAGCTCCTTTGAAACCATTATCGCATCATCAAAAAACATCTCATAGAAGTCTCCTAAGCGATAAAATAAAATACAATCCTTATATTGTTCTTTTGTCTGCAGATAATGCTGCATCATTGGTGATACTTCTGCCACGAATATTTCCTCTCTTTATGTGTATAAATATTATTCATGTGTATATATTATTCGAAATCCGGCCTATATTTTTTAATAATTGCTTCTGCGACCTTTATGCCGTCGATTGCCGCAGATGTAATGCCTCCCGCATAGCCTGCGCCCTCTCCGCAAGGGTATACACCCGAGATGTTGCTCTCAAAGGATTCATCTCTTTTTATGCGAAGCGGAGAAGATGTGCGTGTCTCCATACCGGACAAAATTGCATCTTTTCTGTCAAAGCCATGTATCAGATGACCAAAATGTTCCATTCCAAGCTTGAACGACTGCTCCATGTCAGCGTTCATCAGTCCATTCAGCTTTGCAAAGACGGTGTTTCCCTTTGTACAGGAGCAAAAATCACCGTATGCTGTTGTTAATCTGTCATCACAGAAATCACCAAAAAGCTGCTGTGGTATTAAACCATTGCCTCGATTATAATTTTCTGTTTCGAGCCTTTCCTGATATCTCACTCCGGCGAGGGCATCATCTGCACCGAAATCCTTCGGCGAAACAGATACTATGATGGCACTGTTCGCATTTTTGCTGTTTCTGTCGTGATAGCTCATACCGTTAACCACCGTGTGATTTTTGGTTGACGATGAGTTGACCACATATCCTCCCGGACACATGCAGAATGAATAGACTCCTCTGCCATTCGGAAAATTGGAGGTAACCTTGTATGGGCTTGGAGGAAGTATGATTTTCTTTTGAATACCATACTGTGATTCATCTATCATGCGCTGCGGATGCTCCACGCGAAAGCCGACGGCAAAGCTCTTGCACTCCATATCAAAGCCTTTGTTGTAAAGCATATCAAATGTATCTCTGGCGCTGTGTCCGAGTGCCAGAACGCATACATCTGTCTTTATTTCACTATTACTGTTACAGTCAGAATCCGTGTAAACACTTAATAGCTTTTGGGAAACTATGTCAAGATTGTTTACACAGGTGTCAAATACAAACGTAGTCCCTTTGTCAACCAAAAACTCGCGCATGTTGACAATCACTTCTGAAAGTACATCAGTACCAATATGTGGCTTGTTGTCATAAAGTATGGACGGATCTGCTCCAAAGCGCACAAATGTCTCAAGCACAAGACGATTTCTGCCCGAAGGATCCTTTACGGATGTATTCAGCTTGCCGTCTGAAAAGGTTCCGGCACCGCCCTCACCAAACTGTACATTGCTTTTGGGATTAAGTATGCCGCTCTCCCAGAATTTTTGTACATCACAGGTTCTTTTCTCAACCCGGCTGCCACGCTCGATAACTATCGGGCGAAAACCTGCCTCTGCCAATATATATGCACAAAACAGCCCTGCAGGACCTGCCCCTGCAATAACAGGTCGCCTGTCAAGCGGTATATTTCCGTGCGCAGGTATCCGGTACTCTTTTTCTTTGTATATGAGCACAGATGAGCTGGCTGCTCTTTTTACAATTGCTTCTTCGCTATTTTTTGTATCCTCTATCTCTACAGCAACTGAATATGTATAGAACAGCTCAGGCTTTTTACGCGCGTCAAGTGATTTCTTTAATATGCGGTATGTAAAGCCAGTCTTGGCATTGAGCTTAAGCGTTTTTATTATTTTCTTTTTTAATGCCTCATCACTGTGCGTGACGGGGAGCTTTATCTGGTTAATTTTAATCATTTACTGCATTTCTCCTGCTATATATCCACTTGTCCATGCCCACTGCAGATTGTAGCCACCGCATATGCCGTCCACATCAAGCAGCTCTCCGCAAAAGTAAAGCCCCGGATGGATTTTGGACTCCAATGTACGTACATCTATTTCCTTTGTACATATGCCGCCTGCACACACCTGTGCAAATTCGGCTCCTCTTGGCTTTTTTACCGAAACGGCTGTATGCTTTATAGAGTGGGTGAGACTTTTACAATCATCATCTGTCAACAGCCTTCCCTTTTTGTCAGGAGATACACCTGATTTGTGTATCAGCTCAAGAAGAAGCTTATTGTTTAAAAGTCCGTTAAGCATCTCATTTAGCGAGCGGTTGTCTGTCGTTGTAATGCTTCTGTCCTTTATGTACCCATTAAGCTCATCATCACTAAAAGCCGGCAAAAAGTCAATTATAACCTTGACCCTTTGACCTTTATCGAGGGCTCTTGACATAAGACTTGAAATCTGAAAAACCGGGATGCCTGAGATGCCATAGTCAGCTAACTGCAGCTCCCCTGTATTTTGCTCTGTCATTTGACCGTCTATCACGGAAGCGACGGTAGCATCGCACCTGACACCTGTGATTTTTTTGAAATTAAGGCCATCACAGCTAAAGCCGCAAAGCGCGGGTAATGGCTTTTGGATATGATGTCCGAGAGCTTCTATCTGTCGAAACAGGCTTCCGTCACTTCCAAGCTTTGGGGAAGCCATAAGGCCACACGCTATGATAAGCCTTTTGGACTTAAAGCTGCCCTTGTCTGTTTGGATGCTGTAACCGGTCAGGTCATATGCTTTCTTATTAGATGCCAGATTTGCAACAGAATTTGTGTCATCAGCCGTAATCCTTGCAGCCTTTATTTTTGTAATACTAATGCCTGTTTTCACATCCACATGAAGCCTCATAAGCTCCATTCGAAAGGCTGCCACAACAGATGCTGCCTGCCTTGAATTTGGATAAATGTAGCCACCATTGTCATATGCAGGTATTCCAAGTTCTTTAAAAAAACGTATTGTGTCTGCATAATTAAATTGCGACAACCCGTTTTTAATCAGCGATTTACTGCCGTGGAATTTGTTTACGGACATATCAGTGTTTGTGAAATTACATCTGCCGTTTCCTGTTGCAAGTATTTTCTTTCCTATATCATCCTTGTGCTCTAAAAGTGCCACACGTGCTCCCTTCGATGCAGCAACTGCTGCCGCCATCAGCCCGGATGCACCGGCACCTATTATAATTACATCGTACATATTCTTTCCCCTAACTGATTTATTTTAACATTAACTTGAATAGCTTTCAAGAAAATCGTACAAATCAGTTTCGTTAAAAAAGTAGAGTCCGTTTGTCACTTTATTTTTTACCTCTTCGGGCAGCTCTTCAAAATATACGCCTGTGTCAAAGTATTTTTCACTTGCTGAGCCGTTGTATACAGACAGCATTCCGGAGTCATTTTTGATGCAGTATTTTGCATTCTTAGCCTCATTTGATGTCAGAAGACTTTCTTTTTTATTTTTCTCTTCTTTATCATTTTCATTACTTTGTGCAATTATCGCAGCCTTGTCTGCAGCTTTTTGCGTATTGATTTTTTCTATCATAACAAGTGCAAGGAGAATTACAACAATAGTTAAAAAACAGATACTGATTTTGCTTTTCATATTATCACCTCAAAATCAGTATCTGTAAATTTTTGTTATTTATTCAATTTTATAATAAATGACATTTTTTTGCCACTTTTATGATAAGTGTGCCCTTTGGAAAATGTCTAAGCTCATCCTCAGTCAGTCCCTTGAGTAAAAGCAACGCCACTGCATATGAGATAACCGCAATGATTGCAGCAAGAATGAAGGCGATAATCTCAATATGACAGGCCTTGTAAAGTATAAAGTATACTATATACGAAATAACTCCCATTATGAGCGAGCTGATGGCAGGTATGATAAAGGTTCTTTTTATTTCCTGATTAAAGCCGCTGTACTTTTTTAAAGCCATGCTGTTCATAAAGCACATGAGCAGTGCAAAAAACGTATTGGCAAGCACAACTGCATGTATATTGAGCCTGAATATGAGCATAAGCAGTATGAGCACTATGACATGCGCTACAATTGATATCGCAGCGTTGATTACCGGAACTTTGAGCCTGTCAATGCCCTGCAGCAGTCCGTTTGACAGTGTGGAAAGTGAGTAAAATACTACCGCAACCGCACCGACATACATCATAAGTGATGCCTCAGCATTTGTTGCACGGGTGCTTGAAAACAGTATATTAAATATCGGCAGTCCAAACACGGCAAGTCCTACTGCACATGGGAATGCGACAACCATAATAAAGCGTGTGGAAAGATTAATCTGTCCTCTCACTGCCTCCATATCGTCCCTGTGATATGCACCTGTAAGCACCGGAACAAAGGATGCTGCCATGGCTGATGCTATGGATATAGGCACATTGATTAAAAGCTTGTACTTTCCGGTGTATACACCCCACCATACGTCTATATCATTCTGAGTGTATCCCTGAAGCAGTGCAACCTGCTTGAATATACCCTGGTCTATGATGCCACTGATATTGTATATAGTAGTACTTAAAAGCACCGGAATAACCGTAATTACAAGAATCTTCATTGTGTAGCCAAATGAGCTCACCCTGACATTTCGTTCTCTTTTCATCTGTCTCTTGAACACCTTCATATAGATGGCAAAGATAAATACTACAAATAAAAGTGCTGCTACAGAGCCAAGCACTGTTCCAAGTGTACCGCCTGCTGCACCGTAGGCAGCGGCATAGTGCTCCTTGTCACCAAGCACTGCGCCAATCCTTGTACCTGTACGGTATAGCACATATGCAGCCCATACACTGACTATGGCATTTACTATCTGCTCTATTATTTGTGAGACGGCACTCGGCATCATAGTACCCAGTCCCTGGAAAAAGCCTCTGATTACGCCCAGCACTGCAACTACCAAAAGCCCCGGAGCCAGTACTCTTAAGGCAAAAATACTGTATGGTGTGTTAAGAAGCGTTGTCGCAAAAAAATTGCCACCAAAAAACAGTATGAGAGCCACTGTTGTGCCACTGATGGTTGCAAAAAGCAGAGCGCACTTCAGTATCTGATACGTCGCAGTCCGCCTCTTTTTTGCCATCTTGGCTGAAACCATCTTTGATACAGCAAGCGGTAAGCTGTATGATGATATAATAAGCATGACATTATATATTTCAAAAGCTGTGGAATAATAGCCGATTCCAATGTCACCCAATATACGCTGCATAGGTATACGATATATGAGTCCTATTATTCTGCTTATGATAGATGCTACGGCAAGTATAGAGCCCTGTACTAAGGCATTGCTTGCCCCATTATTATTTTTAGACATTTATAAATCCTCTGTTTCAATTGATAACCAGCTTAAATATTAGCGTGTTATACCTAAAGCGTCAAGTATTTTTCTCTGGTGCTCTTCCATTACGGCAGCCTCATCAGCCTCCATGTGGTCATATCCGAACAGATGAAGCATGCTGTGTGTAATCAGAAAGGCAAACTCTCTTTTTTCGCTGTGTCCGTATTCTAAGGCCTGTTCCTTTACCTTGTCAACGGATATGATTATGTCACCGAGCATGACTTCACCTGTATCTGGATTGAAATCATCCTCATTCTCATCTGAAAGGAAAGAAAAGTCCCCGGGTGTTTCATATGAAAGCATCGGAAAAGACAGTACATCTGTAGGTCTGTCTATCTGCCTGTATTCCTTATTGATGGCCTGTATTCCGGCGTTATCTGTCAGTGTCAGATTAACCTCCGCCTCATAAGGAAAGAGCTCATGTTCAAGCGAAAACTCAACAACCTCTTTTGCCAGAGTCTCATAATCAAAGTCAAAATCAACCTCTGTTTCCTTTTCGAGAAAAAAACTCATTTTAGTAATTCCTCCTTTTTAAGATAATCCCTTATTTTTAGAAAATGATTCATGCTCAGTCCGGATTCATCGTATATTCCGGACGCCGAGAGCTCGTTTAAGAGCTGAATAATAAGAATATCATGATTCCATTCACTGTCTGCAACATCAGCTTTTATGTGATCAAGCTTCACAATAAGCGCATCTACCATATGCACAAGAGCGGATTCCGGTGTCTGCGGCTTCCGAAGCTTTCCATAATACTCATACAAAATATTGGTGAGCTGTTCCGGAAAATACATTGCTTCAGCACGCTCAACTCCGTAGAGTATGCTCTTTTTTTTCTGCCACTGCCCTATGCGGTAATAAAAGCCTCCGGCCGCACAAAGTGCTGTGTTTAAGCCTGCCGCCTTTGCCGCCTTGACTGCAACCGTGGATACGAAATTGCTATGATTATATTCTGAAAACGAATGCTCCTTAAGCTCCTTAACCGCCGAAAAATCATCCGATATAATAGCTATAAGCTTGTCGTTAACCTCGTCAGAGGTTTTCGGCCTGAATATTCTCGCACACACAAAACCCACAAAAGCAGATAAAATGCCGCCGGCGCCACCGGCAACAAAAGCTTTTTCAGAAAATTCCTTTGTCGACATATAATAGAATATGCCGGGAGTCACAATGCTTAGACATATAATAATAATATATATACATATCTGAAGCTTGTCCTCCCTGAGCATTCTGGCAAGCATAACACCTGCAAGAACCAAAAAAAGCTCGCATATAAGCTCATAATAATCTCCTGATACAGTAACCGCAAGAAGAATACAAAAATATGAGCCGCATACCAATGAAAGAATCTCATTTCCTGCAAGACAGAGCAAAATGGCTAAAACGATTACCGGTCTGCTGTACAGCGGCAGTATTCCAAAGCCCGCGCATAACATACAGCAAAACAAAAAGACTAACGCAAACCTGACATAATCCGTCCTTCTGTTATTGGAAAACAAAAGTTTTGCTCTCTCATACTCTAGTTCAAATAATATAAGCATAAAAAAAATAATATCTATAAAAGCAATACAAATCCATTCGTCCGGATACAAATCGCCTAATAGGCTAAGCACAAATGACAGGGCAATAGTGGATAAAAATATCGCAACAACCGATACAACCCTTCTCAATTGCTCTTCCTCTGCTTTCTTACAGTCTTTGCAGTCTGCTTATTTTCATAATCATCATATGCCTGAACGATTTTTTGTACAAGCGGATGACGCACGACATCCTTGCTTGTCAGATTGCATATGCCTATATCATCTATGTTTTTAAGCACCCTAAGTGCCACATCAAGCCCTGATTTTGCTCCCGGTGCAAGATCCTTTTGTGTCGCATCACCTGTCACGACAACCTTTGAGCCAAAGCCGATTCGTGTAAGAAACATCTTCATCTGTGCAGGAGTTGTATTCTGTGCCTCATCAAGTATGATAAATGCATTGTCAAGTGTACGGCCTCTCATGTACGCAAGAGGAGCCACCTCAATAAGGCCCTTTTCCATGTTGCGCTGGAAGCTCTCAGCTCCCATTATCTGATAAAGAGCATCGTACAATGGTCTCAAATATGGGTCAATCTTGCTCTGCAGATCTCCCGGCAGAAAGCCAAGCTTCTCGCCTGCTTCAATCGCAGGACGTGTCAGAATAATACGGCCCACCTGCTCATTTTTAAAAGCTGTTATAGCCATTGCCATGGCAAGATAGGTCTTTCCTGTTCCGGCAGGCCCCATGCCAAACACAATCATCTTTTTCCTGATTGCATCGACATATTCCTTCTGGCCTATGGTTTTTGGCTTTACAGGCTTGCCATTTATTGTGTGACAAATGATATCCTTGTCAATCTCAACAATCTCACTGCCTCTATGCTCCTCTAAAAGTGCAAGTGCATAGTTTACGTTCTGCTCTGTAATGACGTTGCCTCTCTCAGCCAGCGCAATGAGCTGCTCGAACACCTCTTTTGCCCCATCAATATTTCCCTGCGCTCCGATAATCTTTAAGGAATCATCTCTTAAGACAAGCGTTACGTGCAGTGTGCGCTCTATTTTCTTGGCAAATGCATCAAACTGCCCAAAGACGTTTGGTATATATTCGCCCGGTATTTTTATAGATACTTCATTTAAACTCATTAGCTCATGTGCCTTTCAATCAAAATATTTTCCATTATAACATAAAAATAAAATTTGTCATAATTTACCTATAATTTATTCCCTCTGATATATCAATTTTCATGGTATTTTTTTCTATGTATATACTGCACCACGTTATATCGGGATATTTTTCCTCAAGCTTCTTTTCAAGGAGGCTGTAATCTGCTCTCTTGTGGCTGCCTATTGTTACATTTTCACTCTCCATAAAGGAGATGACCGACTTATCATACGTGAAACGGTTTCCTTCAGGCACAATGTGCCAGATTCTTGTGCAGATGAGTGCATGTATACAAAAAACGCCGGTAATTGCAGCCGTAATAATACGTATTTTATATAGAAATGCTCTTATCGCAAAGTATCCCTGTCTTTTTACCACGAGAAGCCTTGTATGCGTCTTTTTCAGGTGCGGCTTCATTAGAAAAATATCTTCTGTACTGCAGCAGGCCTCATATTCCTTTTGACTTACATATTTAAGGTTCCATATTTTTATATGGTTTGCGGTGCACAGATTTATGAAGCGCCTGATATTGCAGCCTGTCAGCCTTACTGTTGCATAAGCTTTAATACTCATATATAACACCCTTTAAATGACCGGCTATTATTATTAAATCCTTTGTAAATTCCTTGATTTCAAGGCGGCTGCCGGATATTTTTATGGTACTGTCTGCTGCCCTTACAGTTACGGCCTTGTCCGAAAATGACAGAATACCCTTGTGGTTTTCTATAGTCAACTCATTATAACCATATGCTGTTACAATTGGAAGCCCTAGCACTATGTCCTTTGGAAGCTCGAACGAATCAGTTACTTTTTGCATCTTCATATATTAACATATGTTTATTTAGGCTGAATTATGCCGGTTATTTGTGGTACGGCTCATTATTGCTGATGCGAAACGACCTGTAAATCTGCTCCAGTAAAATTACGCGCATGAGCTGATGGGGGAATGTCATTTTAGAAAATGAAAGCTTATAGTCAGCGCGCTTCAATACATCATCGGACAGCCCCAGAGAGCCTCCTATTACAAAAACAAGATGGCTTTTGCCTCCTGTCATAAGCTTATCTATTTTCTGTGACAGCTCAACCGAATCAAGCTGTTTTCCATCTATCGCCAGACAAAATACATATGCATCGTCTTTTATATTTTTAAGAAGCCTCTCACCTTCTTTATTTTTTACGATGTCTATCTCTGTCTGTGTGGCCTGTTCGCTTGTCTTTTCATCGGAAACCTCAGTGATTTCAAGCTTACAGTAACGGCTTAGGCGCTTTGAATACTCAGCAATCGCATCTCTGTAAAATTTTTCTTTAACTTTTCCTACACATAATATTGTAATTTTCATCGTTTCATTATAACATATAACTATAATTAAACAATATGGAGGACGTATGAAAATATACGTTGATGAACAAAAACGATACGATGATACAAAAGCAACCGGACAGTGCTTCACCGCAGTCGGTGCGATAGGGCTTATTGCTATTGTGCTGCTTGATACAGGAGTTATAAAGCTTGCCGCTTTAGACTCGGTAAACAAGCTCATGATTTCTATCGTAATGGGGCTTGTTTTCTTGATATTTTTTATCATAGGAATGAAGTCATTTATGGAGCTTAAGGACATTTCAAAAAAAATTGACCGGAATAATTCCCTCGAAGAGGAAATCATGGAATACGTGACCGTCACTCATAGGGACGAGCTTATGACTTTAGCGTCATCGAGTGAAAAAGAAGATGCCTGCTCAGGTGATTTGTACTACAAAAGAGCTGAGCTTATCACATCAGTCATTACTGAAAAATACAGCCTGCTTGAGGAAAGCTTCCTCGATCATATGGTTGAAGAAATTTATTCTAAAATTTATAGTGATATTGTCGAAGAATAGTGCTATAATAATAACAATTTATTTTTATGAGGTGAACAAAATGAAAGAACTGCAAGATCGAATTCTCAAGGATGGCCAGGTTATTGGCACAAATATCTTAAAGGTCAACAAATTTATCAACCATCAGGTAGATCCGGTGCTTATGGAGCACATCGGTGAGGATTTCGCAAATCACTTTGCCGATAAGGGAATCACTAAGGTTGTCACAATAGAAAGCTCAGGAATTGCTCCTGCACTTATGGCAGCAGCCAAGATGAATGTACCGCTCGTTATTTTAAAGAAGCAGCCTTCAAAGACATTACATAATGATTTATATCAGACACAGGTTACTTCATATACAACAGAGAAGAGCTATGAGCTTACACTCTCACGCGATGTTATCTCAGAGGATGACAATATTCTTTTGATTGATGATTTCATGGCTGACGGAGAGGCTGCTACAGGTGCCATCAGACTTCTTCGCATGGCTCACGCTACAGTTGCCGGTATAGGAATCCTTATTGAGAAGTCATTCCAGCCTGGCAGAAAAAAGATCAACGAGCAGGGCTATGAGGTTTACTCACTTGCACGTATCAAGTACATGGATGAGTATCAGATAGATTTTATTGAAGAAAATTAAAATAAGATTTAATATTTAAAATCAATACATATTATACGCAAAATCCACTACCCTATTTACAGATTTATAAGTCTGTCAATGAGTAGTGGATTTTTATTATTGTTAAAGTATATGTTTTATGCTAAACTGCCAGATTATGCTCCGAAATCAAAAAGTGAAAGCTGGTTTGACTCCGGCAGTGAACCAAGCAGTCCCAAATCTGACATGAGGTCTACGGCTGTTCGCGATACATGAGTTCTCTCCCTGAAATCGTCCTTTGAGAGGAATGGTCCGTCCTTTGCCGCTTCCGAAATATAAATAGCGGCATTGTCGCCTAGTCCGTCAATACTGTTTATGGCTGGCATGAGCTTACCGTCAATTATCTGGAAACGGTTAGGGTGAGCCCTGTATATATCAAGAGGCATGAAATCAAAGCCTCTTGCATACATCTCCTGTACGATACGCATGTCCTTAAATATATCCTGCTCCTTGTTTGACAGCGTGTCTTTTCTTTTCTTATAGTCCTTCATGTAGTTTTCGAGTCGGTCCTTTCCCTGACACATAAGCTCATATGAAAAGCCTGTAGCACGGATTGAAAAGTATGCTGCGTAGTATGCAAGCGGATAGAAAACCTTACAGTAGGCGATTCTCCATGCCATCATAACGTATGCCGCAGCATGAGCCTTAGGGAACATGTACTTGATTTTCTCGCATGACCAGATATACCAGTCAGGTACACCGTGTGCCTTCATATCCTCCTTCCACTGTGGCCACTGAGGGCATTTGCCCTTGGCAATAATGCCCTTTCGCACTTTTTCCATGATGTTGAAGGCTTCCTCAGATTCAAGTCCCATGGAAATCAGATATGTCATAATATCATCTCTGGTGCAGATACAGGTTGAAATGGTAGCTGTGCCTTCCTCGATAAGAGTCTGTGCATTGCCAAGCCATACGTCGGTACCGTGTGATAATCCGGCGATACGAATGAGGTCAGAAAACTCCTTTGGCTTTGTATCAAGGAGCATGCCCATGGCAAAATCGGTACCAAACTCCGGTATACCTAAAGCTCCAAGCGGACATCCATCGATATCCTCAGGCTCTATGCCCAAAGCGGAGGTGTTCTGAAACAGTGACATGACAGCCTTGTCGTCAAGCGGAATCTTTGTTGGGTCAACACCTGTCAGATCCTGCAACATACGAATCATGGTAGGATCATCGTGTCCAAGTATATCGAGCTTTAACAGGTTGTGGTCGATTGAATGGTAGTCAAAATGCGTTGTCGTGATGTCAACGGTCATATCATTCGCAGGATGCTGTACAGGAGTAAAGGTATTAATCTCCTCACCCATCGGCAGCACGACTATACCACCAGGATGCTGTCCCGTAGTACGTCGAACACCGACGCAGCCCTGCACTATCCTGTCTATCTCGCAGTTTCGCTTTCTGACACCGCGCTCCTCATAATAGTTTTTAATGTATCCAAATGCGGTCTTGTCAGCAAGTGTACCTATGGTTCCGGCTTTAAAAGTCTGGCCCTCTCCGAAAATAACCTCGGTATATTTGTGTGCCTTTGACTGGTACTCACCGGAGAAGTTCAGATCGATATCCGGCTCCTTGTTTCCCTTAAAACCGAGGAAGGTCTCAAACGGAATATCAAAGCCCTCCTTGCTTAACGGTCTGCCGCACTTTGGACAGAGCTTATCCGGCATATCACAGCCACCACGGCCTGAAAATGCCTGTACCTCTGGTGAATCAAAATCACTGTATTTGCAGTGTGTACACAAATAGTGAGCATGCAGCGGATTAACCTCTGTAATACCTGACATGGTTGCAACAAACGAGCTTCCTACGGAGCCTCGCGAGCCAACCAGATAACCATCCTCATTTGATTTCCACACAAGCTTCTGTGCGATGATGTACATTACGGCATAGCCGTTTGAAATAATAGAGTTAAGCTCTCTGTCAAGACGTTCCTTAACTATCGGCGGCAGCGGATCTCCGTACATCCTGTTTGCCTTGTTATAGCAGATTTCACGAAGCATGCCGTCAGAGTTTTCGATAACCGGCGGACATTTATCAGGTCTGACCGGTGAGATACGCTCACACATATCTGCTATCTTATTGGTATTGGTGATGACTACCTCTTCAGCCTTTTTGCTTCCGAGATATTCAAACTCCTTTAGCATCTCCTCTGTGGTTCTTAAGTAAAGCGGAGCCTGCTCATCTGCATCCTTAAAGCCCTTACCGGCCATGATAATACGACGGTATACCTCGTCCTCGGGATTTAAGAAATGTACGTCACAGGTTGCAACAACCAGCTTTCCAAATTCTTCTCCAAGCTTTACGATTCGCTTATTTATATCGATAAGGTCATCGTTTGAAGCAATATCGGAATCCTCGTCACGTATCATAAATGCGTTGTTGCCAAGAGGCTGTATCTCCAGGTAATCATAGAAATTCACAAGTCTTGTGATTTCCTCCTGTGGTCTTCCGTTTAAAATAGCCCTGTAAAGCTCTCCTGCTTCACAGGCTGAGCCTATTAAAAGCCCATCACGATACTTGTTAAACTCTGATTTTGGTATTCTCGGTCTCTTATTATAATACTTGATGTGTGACAACGAGATAAGCCTGTAGAGATTGGTACGCCCCTGGTCACAGGTTGCAAGAATGATGGCATGGTATGTAGGCATCTTCCTTATCATCTCAACAGATGATTTTGCCAGGGCATTTACCTCATCTAAGCTTGATATGCCCCTGTCCTTTAGCTTTTCTATGAATTTGACAAATATCTCTGCGGTACATGCGGCATCATCCACCGCTCTGTGATGATGGTCAAGCGAGATGTTTAGAGCCTTGGCCACTGTATCCAGCTTAAATCTGTTTAGCTGTGGCAGAAGCACTCTCGCAAGAGCCACCGTGTCCACAATTGTAGGATTACACTCCATGCCAAGCAGTGCGCAGTTTCGCTTTATAAAGCTCATATCAAAGTCAGCATTGTGGGCGACCATGGTGCAGTCCTTGCAAAACTCCATAAACTGTGGCAGTATGACATCCACTGTTGGAGATGTGATAACCATGTCATCCCTTATCGAGGTGAGCTCCTCAATCCTGAACGGAATAGGTACCTCAGGGTTTATAAATGTGGAATAGCGGTCTACAATCTCTCCACCGATGACCTTCACCGCACCTATTTCTATGATTTTATTCTTTTCCGGAGAAAAGCCTGTTGTCTCTATATCAAATACCACGTACTTATCATCCAGCGATTGACCGGCGGCATTCTCCACAATATCCTTTGTATCATCGACCAGATATGCTTCCACACCGTAAATGACCTTAAATCTATCATCCACAGTATGGTTAGCATCAGGGAATGCCTGCACATCACCGTGGTCCGTAATAGCAATAGCCTTGTGCCCCCAGCGCATGGCACACTTCACAATATCCTTTACGTCAGACACGCCATCCATGTCACTCATCTTGGTGTGACAGTGAAGCTCAACACGTTTTTCGGCAGCAGTATCCTCTCTCTTTGATGTAAAGTCAGGTATTTTTTTAAGCCCGACTATTGAGCTTATTGACAAATCACTGTCATATTTATCTACAGTCACAACTCCCTTTGCCTTAACAAAGTTGCCCGGGGCAATATATGCAAGAATATCTGCTACGTCATCATTTCTGGCAAAGAGCTTGAGCATGATGGTGTCTGTAAAATCAGTGACCGCAAACATGATGATAGTCTTTTCGTTTCTGATTTCGCGGGATTCAACCGTAAGAATCTTTCCCTTTATTGTAACCTCACCGATAGGACCGTCAATCTTTTCAATGGACATCTCCTCATCATCAAAGCTTCTTCCGTATACGATATCCGGGTCATTGTCATATTTACGCCTGAAATCTCCCTTGCGCTCGAACTTCTTCTCAAATTTCTTTTCAAATTTCTTTTCAAATTTCTTCTCAGGCTTTTTATCAGTGCCGGCCGAATTACTCCTTGAATTGCTGTCAGAGTTTGTTTTTGCCTCTATTTTCCTGTTTGAAACTTTAGTTGTCTCAGTTTTACTATCATTTATTGTACCAGATGCATTCTCACTGCCTCCTACAAACATTGCACCGTCATCGACAGCCACTTTAGCATCTTCATCACCGTCATCCTTTGCCATGGCAAATTTAGTGCGGGCGACAATATTTTGCACCTCCTGCTCAATCTGCTTGTCAGCATTCTGACGGTATTTGCTGATTTTTGGTTTTTCGTACTGCAGCTTAACGATAAAATCCATCCCACAGCGCTCGCAGAACACCTTCTCAAGAAATTCTATGATCGAATTGCCTCTGGTCTTTGCGATTATTGTCTCCTCAAGTGTGACTGTGACATGTGTATCGTCGGTAAAGCTCCACTTTGAGGTGCGCAGCAGATTGTACAAAAGCACACTGTGACTGTTTATTTCGTCAAGAATACTGTCAAAATAGACATCAAAAAGAGTCTTCGGTGTGTACTGCGAAGACAACTCGTAAGACTCTATAATTTTTACTGTAATATCTTTACTTTTAAATATCTGTTTTTTAATGCTTTCCTCAAGCTTCCAGATATTTTTTTTGAAAATAAGGCGTTTTGCTTTTACATATATTTTGTAAAAATCTCTTGCATGGTTTACGGAAATTCTGGTGACATCTGCAGTTTCCAGCAGATTTTCCATATCCTTGTCCAACTTAAGTGTAGGGAAAACTTCCTTAAATGTCTTTGTCAAAATTATTCACCCCAATGGTCAAGCTCATATTTCAATGCACCCAAAAGCTCGCTCTCAGGCACCTTTTTAAATACCTCACCGTGTTTTATGATAAGACCCTCGCCGATTCCTCCGGCTACGCCAAGATCTGCTTCCTTTGCTTCACCCGGTCCGTTTACCACACAGCCCATGACAGCAACCTTTATGTCAAGGTCATATCCTGAAACCATTGTCTCCACCTGATTTGCAAGCCCGATAAGATCTATCTGTGTGCGGCCGCAGGTAGGACATGAAACAACCTCTATGCCACCCTTTCTAAGACCAAGAGTTCTTAAAATGAGCTTGGCAGACTTGATTTCCTCGAGAGGACTTCCTGTGAGAGACACACGTATTGTATCACCGATGCCCTGATTTAGTATCAGTCCAAGTCCGATAGCTGACTTTATATTGCCGCTTATTATTGTACCTGCCTCTGTGATACCCACATGGAGCGGATGAGTAGTCTTATCTGAAATAAGCTCATGTGCTTTAACACACATCATGACATCTGATGATTTGATACTAATGACCAGATTGTCATAGCCCATATCCTCTATGAGCTTTACCTTGTCCAGAGCGCTCTCCACAAGTCCCTCTGCTGTCACACCATGATATTTCTCTACCAGGTCTTTTTCAAGAGAGCCACTGTTTACACCGACACGGATAGGGATATTTCTCTCCTTTGCTGCATCTACCACAGCCCTTACTCTGTCAGCGCTTCCTATATTGCCGGGATTGATTCGGATTTTGTCGGCTCCGTTTTCAATCGCAGCTATTGCAAGCTTGTAATCAAAGTGTATATCCGCAACAAGCGGTATGCTGATTTGTTTCTTAATCTCCTTTAGTGCCCTTGCAGCCTCTATCGTAGGCACAGCACACCGGATTATATCACAGCCTAAGTCTGTCAGCGCGTTTATCTGTGCAACTGTGTCAGCTACATTCTCAGTCTTTGTATTTGTCATTGACTGTATGAGAATCGGATTTCCTCCACCGATTACTTTATTTCCGATTTTTACTATTTTTGTCTCCATGTGTATATCTCCAATCTGTTATAAAATCAGACTATTAGCTTTCTGATATCATTGAACATGACAACAACCATCAGAAGAAGTAAAAGCACTATGCCAACGAGATGCACATAGCCCTCCTTCTCAGGGTCTACTCTCTTTCTTCTTATGGCTTCAACTATCAAAAATACAAGTCTGCCACCATCAAGTGCCGGCAGTGGCAGCAGATTCATCACACCGAGGTTTGCAGAAATCAGCACGCCCCAGTTGAGCATATTTAGTATGCCAAGCCATACTCCGGACATAGAAACTGCCTGCTCATAGGTATCTCCCATGTTTTTTACAATGCCGACAGGTCCGCTTAAGTTATTTACAGAGGCAGCCCCGGTACAGAGCATTTTAAGCCCCTCTATTGTTGTATAGATGTTGTATTTCACCTCGTAGCAGCTATAAAGCAGTGCCTTTCCAAAGCCGGGCTTTGTACGCTCTCCCGACACGTTAAAGCCGTACAGATACCTCTTTGTTGTCTCGTCATATTTAGGCTTCAGTGTGGTGGTGTGCTTTTTGCCATCCCTAAGGTAGGTCACATCAACTGTTTCACCTTCGTGAAGCATCGAGTAGAGGCTTATCTCGCGATAAAAGTGTATATTCGTATTGTTCAGCTTTACAATCTCATCACCGGCCTTGATACCTGCCTCCTCAGCCGCATAACCCTCAATAACACCTGCAAGCTTTGGACTGTCATAGCCTACAGAGCAGATGATAATGAGAGCAAAAATAAATGCCATGATAAAATTAAAAAACGGTCCCGCGAAAACAACGCTTATGCGCGCCCACACGGATTTGTTGTTGAAGGCTCTGTCATCACCTGAGCTTTCATCCTCCCCCTCCATGATACAGGCTCCGCCAAACGGAAGCAGCTTTATGGAGTATTTTGTCTCTCCACGCTGTACTCCAAAAAGAGTCGGTCCAAGTCCCAGACAAAATTCATTGACCTTTATGCCATTTGCTTTAGCAAGCCAGAAATGTCCGAGCTCATGAAAAATTACTATGATGCTGAATAATATGATTGCAATAATAATACTAATAATGTTCAAAATTACCACCTTTTACTGATATAGTCATATGCGCACTGCTCTGTATCAAGTATCTCATCCACTGAAGGATTTTCAATAAATGATGCATTTTCCATACATGCCTCGATTATATCGATTATTTCCAGATATTTAATCTTTTTATTCAAAAACAGTGCCACTGCTCTCTCGTTTGCAGCATTGAAGGCCGTAGGAATATTGCCTCCTGCCCTTGCAGCCTTCATGGCGAGAGCAAGCCCTTTAAAGGTATCAAGATCCGGTGCCTCAAAGGTCAGATCCTTAAGCTTAAAGAGATCAAGCCTGTCACCGGAAAGCGCAGGTCTGCTTGGATAATACAGTGCATACTGTATAGGTATACGCATATCAGGAGTACCAAGCTGTGCTATAACTGCTCCATCCGCATACTCAACAGCCGAGTGAATGACACTCTGAGGATGCACTACAACCTGAATCTGCGACAAATCGACGTCAAAAAGCCATTTTGCTTCAATCACCTCAAGCCCTTTATTGACCATGGTTGATGAATCAATAGTGATTTTTTGACCCATCGACCAGTTAGGATGCTTTAGTGCGTCCTCCACCCTTATACCTTCAAGCTCAGAGAGCTTTCTGCCCCTAAACGGACCTCCGGATGCTGTCAGAAGAATCTTTTTAATCTGATTCATAGAATTTCCCTGCAGTGACTGGAAGATGGCACTGTGCTCACTGTCAACCGGAAGAATGGACACACCATACTCCTTCGCAAGCGGAATAATGATATGACCCGCTGTAACGAGGGTCTCCTTATTTGCGAGTGCAATGGTCTTTTTTGCCTTGATGGCGGCGATTGTAGGACGGATGCCAAGCATACCGACAATTGCGGTTACAACTATATCGCAATGCTCAATGGTGGCACATCTAATGAGACCGTCCATGCCATAGCCTACTTCGATATCAGTATCCGCAAGGCTTGTGCGAAGCTTTTTGGCATCGTTTTCATCACTTACACTGACAAACTGTGGCTTGAATTCCCTTGCCTGTTTCTCTATAAGGGAGAGATTTCTGCCACAGGAAAGTGCCACAACCTGCATATCGCCGTGCTCTCTTACGACATCAAGTGTCTGTGTTCCGATAGAGCCGGTTGAACCAAGTATTGATATTTTTTTCATGATAATTCCTCGATTTATATTTTTCTCAGTGGTTCTGAATAGTTACCTTAGCTTTTTGTTTTCAATGGTTCTTAAATGTTACTTTTTAACTTAAAAAGAAGCTAGCCAGATAATAAATGATTGGTGCTGTAATAATCATGCTGTCAAAGCGGTCTAAAATACCACCATGTCCGGGTATCAGATGTCCGTAATCCTTGATATCATAATTACGCTTTATGGCTGATGCACACAAATCTCCAACCATTGAAATAAGGCCTGCAACAGCAGCTATAACAGCAAGTATAGCAATCTCTGTGCCGTCTATATTCATATGATTTCTGAATATAAAGCAGTATAAGGCTGTAAGAAGCGCACTGCCGAGCACACCACCTACTGCACCCTCTATAGACTTCTTTGGTGAAAGCTTTGGTGCCATTTTGTGCTTTCCAATCAGCACTCCGACGCAGTAGGCACATGTATCACAGCCCCAAGAGCATAAAAATACCAAGAAGGCAAGGTAAAGTCCGTTGTTGAGTGTACGTATCTGGTAGACATATGAAAGCATTGTTCCTACATAGAACATACCAAAAAAGGCTGCCATGAGCTGCTTTGCATCATATTTCGGGTATGAAAGCACATACACGAACATCAGTACGATAAGAAAGCCCATGAAAAGCATCATTACATCAGGTATGAAGCTCCACCTTAAGTTGATGTAAAACAAAATCAAAGCAATATACGGAACAACCGATAAGAGCGATTTTTCAAATTTAAACACCCTGAAAAGCTCAAACATACCTATACACGAAATCAGAAGTGTTGAAAAAAGAAGCACCTCGTTTCCTGTTACTATAAGAAATATAGCGGCAATTACAAGAACTATACCACTAAGCAGTCTTGTCTTGAACATTATTTATCCTCCGTGTCATTTGTTTCTTTTAATCCACCAAAGCGACGGTCTCTTTTATTATATGCATCTATAGCTTTTTTAAGCTCATTTTTATCAAATGCCGGCCACGGAACGTCTGTAAAATAAAACTCAGCGTATGCAAGCTGCCAGAGCAGGTAGTTTGACAGACGCTGCTCCCCGCTTGTGCGGATGAGTAAATCAGGATCCGGAAGCTCTCTTGTGTCAAGATATGATGAGAATGTATCTGCATCTATATCATCTGCCGAAAGCTTTCCGGCATCATGGTCAGCTATCATATGCTTTACAGCACGTATCATCTCATCTCTGCTTCCGTAATTAATTGCAATTGTCAGGTTAAGACCTGTATTTACTGATGAAACTTCTTCAAGGTTTCTTATTTTCTCCTGAAAATTCTCTGAAAGCCTGCTTATCTCACCAATTACGCGCACACGCATATTGTTTTTATTGGCAGTCTTTATACAGTTTTTAAGATAGCTTTCAAGAAGCCTCATTAGTGCAGCAACCTCAGACTCAGGACGATTCCAGTTCTCGGTGGAAAAAGCATAAAGTGTCAGATATTTAACACCGAGGTCATTTGCAGCCTTACATATATTCTCAACATTTTTGGCTCCTACCGTGTGACCGTAGTTTCTTGGCATACCCTTGCTTTTTGCCCAGCGGCCGTTTCCGTCCAGAATGATTGCTATATGTTCCGGAGTACTCATATTTAATTTCCTTTCGTTTATGTATATTATATGTTTACAAGCATGACGCATCATTTATTTGCTGGTCACACAGTTAAGTGTGAACAGTAAAACCATGAATAAGCAAATAAGGGACACGAATAACATGTCCCTTGTTTGTATACGTGATATAAATACTATACAGTAAGTATCTCTTTACATTTTGCATCAACCGCAGCGTCAACCTTTGCGACAAACTGATCGGTAAGCTTTTGAGCATCATCCTCGAGGCCTTTAATCTCGTCCTCTGAAATGCCTTCCTCTTTGCCGGTTTTCTTGATGCTGTCGATTGCATCCCTTCTGATATTGCGGACAGCAACCTTAGCTTCCTCACCTTTTTTCTTGATGTCCTTTGCAAGCTCCTTACGTCTTTCTTCTGTGAGCTCAGGGAAAACAAGTCTGATAAGCTTTCCATCATTTGTAGGATTAATACCGATGTCAGAGCAGTTGATTGCTTTCTCAATCTCCTTAACCATAGAAGCCTCCCATGGCTGAATCTGAATCATTCTAGGCTCCGGAACACTTACATTGGCAACACTCTGAATTGGTGAAGGTGTGCCGTAATAATCTACACGAAGCTTGTCAAGAATATGTGGATTGGCTCTTCCTGCACGGATGCCTGCATACTCTTCCTCGAGATTATTTAATGTTTTTTCCATTTTATCCTGGAAAGGGTTTAATCTTGAATCCATATTATCCTCCTGATATGCATTATATGCAATTTACTATACAGTAACCTTTGTACCGTTAAATTTGCCTGTAAGAGCATTTACAATGCTGTTTTCCTCATTGAGTCCGAATACATACATAGGCATCTTGTTCTCAAGGCACATGATAGACGCTGTGAGGTCAACTACTGCTAGCTTCTTCTCAACAACCTCTTCGATTGAAAGCTCATCATACTTCTTTGCAGCAGGATTGGTCTTTGGATCACTGTCATATACTCCGTCAATAGCCTTGGCAAGGTAAATACCATCTGCCTCAATCTCAATTGCACGAAGCACTGTGGCTGTATCTGTTGAGAAATAAGGATGACCTGTACCACCTGCAAAGAAAACAACCATATCATGTGCGAAATACTTGTTTGCTCTGTCCTTAGAGAAAAGCTTTGTCATGTTGCCGCACTCAAACGGAGTAAGAACAGCTGTCTTCATTCCGACATATCTGAAAATCTCAGATACATAAATGCAGTTCATAACTGTAGCAAGCATACCAATCTGGTCAGCCTTTGTGCGGTCGATGGTCTCACTGGTTCTGCCTCTCCAGAAGTTTCCACCACCGATAACAATACCTACCTGTGTACCATTATCAACAATCTGTTTAACCTGTTTTGCAACCTCAATGACGGTTGCCTCGTCAAAGCCGTGGTGCTTATCACCTGCAAGTGCCTCACCACTTAATTTTAATAATATTCTACTCATATTTATTTACCCTCGAAAAGCCCCTGAACATCAATATCAGCGTATGTCTGAGAACAGAAGCCCTCAATAACAGCACCGTTGTTGATCTGTACTGAACGTGACTTGATATTACCCATGATAACCGCTGAAGTATCTACCACAACCGGTCCCTGAACATCAATATCACCCTTTACAGCTCCTGCAATAACTGCTGAAGATGCTGAAATATTGCCGATGATAACAGATCCTGCACCTATCTTGACAGTTCCTGTTGAAGCAATTTCACCCTCAACCTTTGCTACATCAGCGAAAAACTCTGATGAATTTGTGTTACCATTGATTGTTCCTGTAACAACAATCTTGCCATTACACATTACATTTCCGTTGATTGTTCCCTGAATATCAAAAGAACCTGATGACTGCATATCACCTGTCAGTACAGTGCTAGCTGTTATAACAGATGTCTCGTCCTGAACCTCTCCTGAAATAATTGTGTTGTTAACCTCAGGAATATTGTTAACTGCTGGTATCTCATTCATTTGTGCAACTTGCTCCTCTTCTTGTAAATTTTTAATTGTCTGTTCTGCAAAATTTTCGCTTGGTGTAGGCTTAACTACCGGTTGACTCTTTGGTGTCTCATCAACATGCTCAAGTAAACCGTTAAGCTTTGCAAGCTCTGATTCAACATCAACGTTCTCGCCAATGGTATCTACTACAAGATTCTCTGCGGTAGGTCTTGATGTATTCGCCGCACTGGCATTCGGCTCTGCCTCTCTCTCAGGCGTTTCACCCGGAACGAGCTCATTAACTGCCTGTGAAAAATCATCCTTAAATTCTTTGAATAATCCCATTAATATTTCCTCCGTTTATTTTCATTGTCCAACACTATCTGCTTTGATGTATTGAACTTTATATGTACTATCATCAATCGGCAAAATCTCTGCGCCCATATTGTTAAGTGCATCAATTAATGGTCCTATAGCCTCTGCCGTGGTTGAACTGTTTGAATCATCATGTAATAACACAACCGAATTATTATATTTGGTAATTCCGGAAGTTACATTAGACACAATATTGTCAGTTGTACAGCCATCCGCCGTATCGCCTGAGTTTACATTCCAGTCATAATATGTAATATTTTTGGAATTAAGTATCTTAACCAAGTCAACCATATCGACATTGCTGATTTGGTTCATGCTACCGCCCGGAAAACGATATATCTGTGGTGTAACACCTGTTAAATTTGAGATATATCCGGAAATCTCTGTCAGATCCTCAGTAAATGACTGTGTTGATTCATATATTTTACTGTATGAATTACTATATGAATCCATGGCAATTGTGTGCCCCTCATTCACTATTCGTCTGTAAACCTCTTCATATTTGCCGGAAGTATCGGCCGTGACAAAAAAAGTTGCCTTGACATTGTATTTTGCAAGAGTATCTAAAATCACTCCCGTGTTATCCCCGGGGATACACTCAAAGGTAAGGTATACCTTTCTTGCATCCCCTTCATGATACACGTTGTCCTTTGAATCAAGCTGTTTCACAACAGTCTGCTTCGAAGCATCAGCTTTCTCAACCTCGGAGCCCTCATCAACCGGTTCTGTGGTATTTACGGTTGACGATACTGCATTATTAAGCTGCAACTCTAATTTGTAAATTCTGGAATTGAGCTTAACAACCATAATTCCAAGTACTACAATTGCAAGTAGTGATATTGCCATCCATATTGCAATTGTCATTATAATACTTGTCTTAATCCGGCTCACTCTTTTACGGCGCTGCTGTTGCTGCTCAGCAATTTCTTTGTCTTTTGAATCCATATGCTTCCCCCGTGTTATGAGTGATTTTGCAACTATCTGTAAATTGATAGTCACATGATTCTTATATTATTTTATCATATTTTCGCAACTTGTAAAGATATAAAAAATCCGCAAAAGTTTAAATTAGCTTAAACTTTTGCGGAACAGCATTCGTTTAATCTGCGTATGCAAAAAATCTTTTAGACTCCTGCCATCTGAGCTGCTACCTCAGCCGCGAAATCCTCCTGTTTCTTTTCCATACCCTCACCAACTTCAAAACGAACCATCTTTGCAATAGTAAGATCCTTTGAAACTGACTCAAGATACTTGCCAACTGACTGTTTTCCATCTTCAGCCTTAACATATGTCTGGTCAAGAAGGCAAATTTCCTTTAACTGCTTAGAGACACGACCCTCTACTAAGCCATTGAACATCTTCTCTGCTGTGATTGAATCCTTATCTGCCATAGCAAGCTCACCAAGTTTTGCCTTTGCAGCATCTGATAAGAAATTCCATACATAGTTCATGTTGTTCTTATGCTCGTTGAAGTTGTTGATATCATCATCGCTCCAAAGTTTCTCATTAATAGCCTTGTCAATTAACTTATTGAGAATAGGCTTTGGAAGAGTTGTAGCATCATTTAATGCACTGTCAACAGTGATCTCTCTAAGCTTTGCAAGCTCATCATCAGAAATATCATTTTTGCTGATGTACTGTGGGTTCATAGCTGCAACCTGCATAGCGATATTTGTTATTGCTTCTTTAGCTGTATCATCTGCTGCACCATTTGCTGCGATGATAACACCGATTCTTCCACCACCATGGATGTAAGAAGTAACAACATCACCTGTAACCTTTGCAAATCTACGAACAGATAACTTCTCTCCGATTGTAGCTGTCTTCTCTACAAGAAGCTCGCTAAGTCCGTTTGTTGCAAGAAGAGCGTCGATATCCTCTCCGTTTACACCACCATTTAAATCAGAAGCAAGTGCTGTGTCAGCTACAGTCTGAACGAACTCCTGGAATGTCTCGTTCTTTGCAACGAAATCGGTCTCAGAGTTAACCTCTGCTACAACTGCAACGTTTCCGTTTACGGCAACACGTGCAATTCCTTCAGCGGCAATTCTGCTCTGCTTCTTTTCCATCTTAGCTGCACCACTTTTTCTTAATACCTCAACAGCGGCATCCATATCACCGTTTGTCTCTGTTAAAGCCTTTTTGCAGTCCATCATACCTGCGCCTGTCATTTCACGCAGCTCTTTTACCATACCTGCTGTAATAGCCATTTGATTATCCTCCGATATTAATCTGTTTTATTCCTCAACTGTCTCTTCAGAAGCTTCCTCAGCAGTAACCTCTTCCTCAGCTCCCTGCTTTGCCTCGATAACAGCGTCTGCCATCTTAGATACAATTAATTTAACGGCTCTGATAGCATCATCGTTTCCTGGGATAACATAATCTAACTCGTCCGGATCACAGTTTGTATCAGCAATACCGATAAGAGTGATTCCAAGTGCCTGAGCCTCTTTGATACAGATACGCTCCTTCTTAGGATCTACTACGAAGATTGCATCAGGAATTCTCTTCATATCCTTGATTCCACCAAGGTTCTTCTCAAGCTTCTCCCACTCCTTCTTGAGTGCGATAACTTCCTTCTTAGGAAGAACATCGAATGTGCCATCCTCTGCCATTGTCTCGATAGCTTTAAGTCTTGCAATACGGCTCTCGATTGTGCGGAAGTTTGTAAGCATTCCACCTAACCATCTCTCGTTTACATAGTACATACCGCAACGCTCTGCCTCAGTCTTGACAGCATCCTGAGCCTGCTTCTTTGTACCTACGAAAAGGATTGTACCACCCTGAGCAGCGATATCAGATACTGCATCATATGCCTCATCAACCTTTCCTACAGACTTCTGTAAGTCTATGATGTAGATACCATTACGCTCTGTGTAGATGTAAGGAGCCATTTTAGGGTTCCATCTTCTTGTCTGATGTCCGAAATGAACACCTGCCTCGAGTAACTGTTTCATTGAAATTACGCTCATTTTATTTACCTCCGTTTGGTTATTAATCTTCCGTGTGTTTCCAAATAGATCAGCCACCGGTAAGCGTTATCCGGCACCGGCGATCATCCGCACACGTGCTTTATAGTATTTAAGCCTTTGGAATTATAACATACCAAAGGCTTATGTGCAAGCAATATTTTATTATTTTTGTGTAAGTATATTAATTATATCGTCATATGAAGCTCCATAAGGTATCTCATGGCTGCCATCAGCTATAAACTGATCCACACCCTTTTGTCCCATATAAGCCCTGAATTTCTCTGCATCATCAATAATACCTGCCGCCTGTAATCTTTCAGCAATCATCCTGCAGGTATCTCCACTGCCAACTGTAACTGTGAAGGTGGTATTCTGCTGTGGCTGTGCAGCATCTGATGCAGCACTGTCCGTTGCAGCAACATCCGAAGGAGCTGTTGTATCAGCATCCGCTGTACCGGCGATATTGTCTGCATCGGTATTGTCGATGCCGGTCTGTGTATCCTCAGCCGCTGACGTGTCTGCTATTGTTGTATCCGGCTCTGATGTGTCTGTTTTTTTATCTGATTTTTTATCAGTTTTATTATCGGTCTTTTTATCGTTCTTCATCCCGGATGAGTCTTCTGTTTCAACCATTCCGAGAGCCTTTGCCTTTTCAATTATTTCCGAATCTGACATTGATGAACCATGATTGCGATATCCCACCATCATTATAAAAACGGCAAATATAATCCCAAGTCCAAGTCCACGAAGATAATATTTTAGTCTCACTTTATTTTCCCTCGTTATATAAATCAATCACTAGCTTAACCTCACCCTTGCCAAGCCCAAGTTCTTTTGCTATTTCCACGATATTTTTTCCTGATTTGTAAAGTCTCAGTATCTGCGGATTATGGTTAATTTCTGAAATATCATAAACCCTGCCGCTCTGCACATCTGTGTCTGACAGATTCCGGGATTGCATTGTTGTATTTGAAGCTGTCATATTCTGTGCTGTCATATTTGAAACCGCCACATTCTGAACCACTGCATTTTGAGCTGCCATATTTGGAACCACTGTATTTGGAACTGCAGTATTCCGAACCACCGTATTTTGTGACATTATATTTTGTGCTGCTGCATGCTGTGACATCATATTTTGTGCCGATACATTCTGGGTTTTTACGCTTGCTGTGTTTTTTGTTCCTGTAACAATATCTGAAGAAGCAATGCCTCTGCTCTCAGTTACCGCCTGACGATTTGATACAGGTGCAGCATTAACCACCGGCTTTGCATTTAACACTGTTTTGTTTGACAGATTATTGATTTTGGATGCTTCAACCGGTTCAAATGTTTTTTTTGCCTGAGCAGTAATTTTTTCAATATTACCGGACAGACGTGTGAGCTCTTCATGTTTATCGTTGAGCATACTGTATAAAAACATTATCTCATTGTGAGATTTATTAATCGAATCCAAAACCGTATCAGAATACTCATTTATAGCCATAATCTTCGAATTTGTTTCTTTTTCCAGATTTCTTTTAGTCTCATCCGTTTTCGAGGCAATATGCTCGTCTAACATTCCGTCTATCGCCAACTCAGCATTTTTGATCTCTTTTTCTGTTATAACCTTTAATTCTTCAGCGCTCATATCCGCAATTTTATCCAAATCGTTTTTAGACAGCTTATCCTTTACCATAAAGCTGCCTATCAAAAAAACTATTCCTACCAATATGAGTGTTATTTCCAAAGTAGTCATATTATCCCCTTCATCATGTATTAATCTGTTGTCAGAATATCCATATACGGTCCCATAACCTTGCGCATTTTTATCAGACCCTTGGTATGAAGCTGTGAAACTCTCGATTCCGACACATCAAGTATATTGCTTATCTCCTTCAGCGTCAAATCCTCATAATAATACAGCTCAATAACCTTTCGCTCTTTTTCAGTGAGATTATCAAGAGATTTCACCAGCATTGTCTTAAGCTCTTCCTTTGCGACAAGCTCTTCAGGCTGTGTGAAATGTGAATTGTGTGTGGCATCCATCACCGGCTCAGGTCCTGCCTCCGTAAACTCATCAAGTGAAACGACATTCGTAACCTTAAGCTGTGACTGCCAGTTGCACAGCTCTTCTCCTGATATGTCAAGCTCCATGGCAAGCTCCTCATCACTTGCAGTTTTGCCGGTTCGAAGCTCAACCTGCTTGATAGCCTCGTCAATTTTGCGCTGTCGCTGCCTCACAGTTCTTGGAATCCAATCCATTTTTCTTATCTGATCAAGTATTGCTCCTCTGATTCTCAGGCTTGCGTATGTCTCAAATTTGACATTTTTCTCCATGTTAAATTTGTCAATTGCATCAATAAGGCCAAAAATTCCATAGCTCACAAGATCTTCGTATTCAACATTGTGTCCCAGATACATGCTAAGACGTCCCGCAACCAGCTTCACCAGTTGTGCATATTCAATTATGAGCTGTTCCCGTAATGCTGGTGTGGGATTCTTGCGATAATCATCCCACAGCTTCTCTTTATCTACTATTTTCATTGTTCCCCCTGAGTTCGGCAGACCGGTATAATATAATAAAATCCAATGATTTATTCATCAGAATTTCCGTCATCTGAACCGGCTGATGTGCCATCTATATGGTCACCAGCTGTGCCATCTGCCTTTTCGGATTCATTTTCATTCGTATCCTTGTCAGCCATTACATTTAATGCTTTATCAAGCACAAGCTTCATAGCACCACCTATTACATAAAATATAACCAGAACCGAAAGAAGTCTTGTGGTAAATGTCATCAAATCAACTCTCTGCTGCAAAGAAAGTATGCTGCATACAAAGCCCGCCAAAAGCATCACAAGCGGAGGCAAAAATTTACTTTTCATATCAAATCACCTTTTCTGATTTACCGACAGCTTTAATTATATAATTTCCCGTCTCACAGTCAAGTATAACAGTTCTTCCATAGTTTAGTCCAGTATCTTCTGCTTTTAATGGAATTTTTAATGAAGAAAGCATCTGTTTTGCCATCTCGGTATTTCTATCGCCAACACATCCAATTGCTGTGGTGCTTGCCATTTCGAACATTTTCGCTCCACCGGCAATTTTGGCAACAAGTCTCCTTGGATTTGCCCCAGCCTTAACAATCTGATTGTAAAGCTCTTTGATACCGGTGTCTCCAAATTTTGCAATGTTTGTATTATTGCGCAGCTTTGTACTGTCAGGCAGCATATAATGCACAAGCCCCCCAACCTTGATAACAGGGTCATATAAAGTCAATCCAATGCATGAACCAAGTCCAAGTGTAGTCAGGCAATCCGGTGCTTTAGCTATCTGTAAATCAGCCATCGCTACTTTTATTGTTTTTGCCATAATATAAGCTTCTCCTACATACTGATTCCCAAAGCCGATAAGATATTGTCATACGAATCAGGGTCAGGCATCAATATAAAATAACCATTCATCATAACCTCGTTGCCAAATTCCGTTTCAATAAATAATGCATTGTCTCCATACTGTCCAAACTGTACAGCCGGAACACTGAGTATTGAGGCTGCCATATCAACTGCAATATACGGAACTGACGGTTTGATTCTAAGATTTGTAAGTGTTGAAAGTGCAGACAGATATGATCCGGCAATAATATTGCCTATTTCCTTCATTGCCGAAAGATCCATCTCATCGAACGGCTCATTATATTCAGGAGCTCTTCCCATAAGCTTATTCACCAGAAAATGAGCTGCTGGAATTTTCATAAGAAACATCATGCTGCCTGATATATCCTGCTCCACTTCAAGAAAAATACCTACTATGGTTTCTTCCTCGGGACAGATTGCATCGCCAATCTTTGTTGCGTCCACAAGCAGCACCTTCGGTACCTTCATAGACATAGATGTGCCAAGCATGCCAGCTATTGCTGTCGTTGCATTTCCAGCCCCGATATTTCCAAGCTCTTTAAGCACATCCATATACATTTCATTAACATTGTCTAAAGAAAATCTGCTCATAAAATATTTATCCTTATACTGTAAAACTCATATAGTGAGGCAGCTACTGCCTCACTATACATGGTTCATTTAATTATTTTCTTTTTCTCCTACGATAGCACCAATCTCCAAAAGTGAAATCAGTTCATCACCATTTTTACCAATTCCATTTATAAAGAGTTCTTCTCCTGTAGATGAAGCATCAATATTCGGTTTATCGATTTCATCGACCACAAGCGTAACAACCTCGCATACCTCGTCAACAATAAGACCAATCTCACCCTTTTCCTCAAGCTTCAATATAATAATCCTTGTCTGAGATGTATATACATCATCATCAAGTCCCATTTTGATTCTGGTACTCATTACAGGAACTATATCACCTCTTAGGTTAATAATACCCTTAAAATACACCTGAGCCTTTGGAACACGTGTAATTTTCTGCATTCTGACAATATTGTCAACATATCCTATATCTATACCAAATTTTTCTTCTCCGACTTTGACGGAAATATATTGCCTGATTTCTTTTTCCTGTACATCAAATTCATTATCTGCCATGTATCCGTCCTCCAATTACATAAGTGTATTGACATCAAGTATTAAAGCCACATCACCGTCTCCGAGAATAGTTGCACCGCTGATGAGCTTGTTTCCATTAATATACTTGCCAAGAGATTTGATTACTATCTCCTGCTGTCCTACCAGGTTGTCCACAACAAGTCCCGCCTGCTGGTCACCCTTTTGTACAATAACAACAGTAAGGTGATCAGGCTCTTTCTCCTGCGGTTCAATATCGAGCATCTTATCAAGTCTGATAATAGGAATAACACTGCCACGGAGATGAATAACCTCTTGGGCCTGGACATACTTTATATCCTCAACAGGTATATCCTCAATGTTAGATATGGAACCGAGTGCAATAGCATATATCTCATCCCTTATTTCAACCATAAGAGCCTGGATAATTGCAAGTGTAAGAGGAAGCCTTACTGTAAACGTGGTTCCCTTTCCGAGCTCTGTAGATACAGATACATCACCGCCCAATTGCTCAATTCCCGACTTCACAACATCAAGACCTACACCTCGGCCGGAAATATCTGTAATCTTTTTAGCCATTGAGAAGCTTGGCATAAACAGGAAATTGATGATATCCTTCTGAGATAAATTCTCAGCCTGGTCTGCAGTCACAAGACCTCTTTGTATAGCCTTACTCTTGACAGCCTCCGTATCAATACCGTTACCGTCATCACCCACCTTGATAACAACATTGTTTCCCTCCTGATATGCATTCAGGAAAATTGTACCAACCTCAGGCTTTCCTCTTTCGAGTCTGACCTCATTACTCTCAAGTCCATGATCCGCTGAATTTCTAAGCAGATGCTGCAGTGGATCTCCAATCTGATCTACTACGGTACGATCCAGCTCTGTATCCTCACCTGTAATTACAAGCTCCATCTTTTTATTAAGTGTACGCGATAAATCCCTGATCATTCTAGGATACTTCTGAGTCACGCTCTCAATAGGAACCATTCGAACCTTCATTACTGACTCATGAAGATTTGTGGTAATTCTCTCAAGATATTCTATCTGCTCATGGAATGACTGGTTATTTCCGTTAGATCCGTCCGAACCGCTAATGGCAACCAGACTGTTTTTCGCAATAATAAGCTCTGAAACCTGATTCATAAGCATATCAAGCTTTTCGATGTCAACTCTGACAGTTCTGCTGGTGGCAGCTTTTTTATGGTGAACAGCCTGTTTTTGTGCTTCTTTTGCAGGAGCTTTTTCATTCTGGGCTTTAGCGGTCTTAGGGGTCTCTGCAGGAACATCTGCTTTAGGCGCAGTTGTCTCCTCCTGTTTAGGAGGCTCCTCTCCCTCGACATGGAACGTTGTCAGCTCGCGGCCTACAACCTTTTCTATCTCTGACACATCTGCTGCAGCCTTTTGTATTTTCTCAAACGACTCTTCTGTTGCCACAAAAAAGCTGAATGACAGCTCAAACTTTTCATCCTCTATATCCTGTGAGCTTGGTCTGTAAACCACAATCTGTCCCATTTCTTCAACTGCTCTGAATACAAGAAATGCTCTTGCAGCCTTAAGTAGGCAGTCAGATGCAACTGTAACTGTAACACCATATATTTTCTGTCCCTGTGCAATAGCCTCATCCACAAGTTTCTTTTCGTTGTCAGTGAGCTCAATTTCTCCGAGAGCGTCTGACTGATTTTCACTTTGTGCCGAATCCGGCTGTGCCTGTGCAGCCGGCTCCTCCTTTGGAGTATTGTCTGCAGGAACCTCACCATTTGCCTTTGCAATAAAATCGTTCAGTTCCTTAATAATAACCTCATTATCCTCTGTTCCCTCATCCGAGGTTTCTTTAATATTCTCTACATAACTGTCGATAGCATCAAGGCATTTAAATAAAAGGTCAATCATAGAGCTGTCAACCTTAATCTTGTCGCTTCGAACCTCCTGAAACACATTTTCCATATCATGTGTGAGATGCTGCATTCTTTTGAATCCCATGGTACCTGCCATACCCTTTAATGAGTGGGCTGCACGGAAAATCTCATTTATGGTATCCTTATTCTCCGGCTCCTGCTCGAGAGTCATAATGCAATCTGACAATGTCTGGATATGTTCTGAACTTTCATCAATAAATATTTCGAGATACTGGCTTACATCCATTTTATTTTACCCCCACGTTTTTTGTGATTGTTTCGGCAACCTTAGACAATGCAACAACCTCATCCACAACGCCGGCCTCATAAATAGCTCTTGGCATCCCATATACAATGCATGAATTCTCATCCTGTGCAATTACATGTACGGATTTTTTCTTGCCAAGTGATAATATACCGTTTGTTCCATCAGCACCCATACCAGTGAGCACAACGCACACTGCCTCATCAAAGCCCGTCTGGCCCAGCGAATCAAACATAATATTCGCACACGGCTTGAGTCCTCCGATAGGTGGCATGTCGCTATATCCAATCACATGTGCAGCACCTTTTCTTTTTACCACAATGTGTTTTCCTCCGGGTGCGATATAGACAACACCCTTTTTCAAAAGTTCGCCGTCTTCTGCTTCTTTAACCTGAACTTTACTGAGCTCATTAAGTCTTGCAGCCATGCTCCTTGTAAAGCCGGCCGGCATATGCTGCACAAGTACGACCGGTGCATCAATATCAGCCGGGATCTTTGGTATAACACTCTGGAGTGCTTTTGGTCCTCCTGTAGACGAAGCAATCGCGATAATCTTGTTTTGTCCAGGCTTCTTAAGTCTGTTTACTGAAGCCGCCGCTGTTTTATCAGCAGCCACTACCAGAGATGGCTTTTTTAAATGAACTCTTGCTTTTGTTGCAGCATACAGTACATCAAGCAATGCTTTTTTAAAAGCGTCGCCTTTTGCTTCGATTATGTTACTTGGCTTTGTAACAAAATCTATAGCTCCAAGCTCCAATGATTTTATAGCTTCATTCGCACCCTCAACAGTAAGTGTGCTCGCCATAACAATATTGACCTTTATCTTTTCCTTTTGAAGCTGCTGCAATAATTCAAGACCATCCATCCTTGGCATGTTGATGTCCAAAACCACTCCGTCATACTTTTTGGTGCGGAGCTTTTCCAATGCTTCAAGACCATCCTTGCATGTGTCTGTTACCTTAAATTTATTGTCTGAATTGATTATATCACACTCTACCCTTCTCAGGAGTGCAGAATCATCAACCACTAAAATTTCTAAACTCATAAGACTACTCCATTTCTCTGCGCCGTATTCTTCTCTCTTCCTCAAATACATAACGCACTATTTTCTCTCGATCAGCAATCTTCTCAAAAATAAACCTTATCCTTATAAAATATCTAGTCTCATCGAGGCTCTTTTCACAATTCACAACACAGCCGAGTATGTCAAAGACCTCATCTGTATCATTTACATTCAGCATAAAGCGGACCATCAGAAAGCTCCCCAGCTCAATCGGTTTATTGTCGGAGCAACGGATACCTCCACCGCTTATATCAAGTATAACCGAATCATACCACGGGGATTTTTCTATCCATGCAGTACCCTTATATATCATATCACAAAAAGCCGCTTCACTGTTATAGATATTTTCATCATATTCCAACATGCTGTAGCGCATATTAATCATACACGGCATTCTGAAAAAATCCCGCCTTTGTATTCGCTTTAACTCATTTACCAGCTCTACGACAAGAAAATAAAGATTTTCTTTTTTATAACGCTTTCTGACTATTGCACTGCCTTCTAAAAGAACTTTATCCGACGTATATAGTATAAAGCTAAACGGCTCTCCCACCTGGAGAAGAACTATCCTGCCGGCAGAAACCGGCATAGTAATCTCCCACATTTTCTCTGAAATCAGATCCGAAAACATGCTTTTATACACTGCATCATTTTCCGCATTGGTAAGAGAAATATCAAGTTTATCTCCTGGCAAAATTTTCTTTGTAAAATCCATATCAACCCTCTTTTATTGTTTCTTTAAAAAGCTCGAAAAGATATGCGCGATTGATTTTTTAACTGTATTCTGTGCCGGTTCATTTCCTAGCAGCTTTTCGGCAATATCATCATAAGCCCTGGAAGCCTTGGAAAAGGGTTCACATATAGAAACAATCTGTTGCTGTCTGACGGCCTTTTCAACCGACACATCCGATGGAATATATCCCAGATACTCAAGTCTTCCCTTCAAAAACTGTATTACCACAGAATTGATTTTATTGTATACTATATTAGCATCATCCCTGGATGTAACTTTATTTGCTATTACTTTAATTCTGGTATTATCCGGCACAAAATTCTTTCTTTTATATAATGCTTTAAGCAGTGAATACGAATCAGTAATAGACGTCGGCTCCGGCGTCGTAACAAGAATAATCTCAGAACTTGATGCCACAAACTCCATTACCTGATCTGATATTCCTGCCCCTGTATCAATAATAATAAAATCATACATACTGTTGAGCTCATCAATTTTATGTACAAGAAAATGTATCTGTTCCGGTGTCAGATTATTCAGCCCGTCAACACTTGATCCTGCTGATATAAAATCAATGTCACGCGGTCCTCTTGTTATGATATCTTTAATCGTGTGTCCATCATACATCATATCCGCAAGTGTATATTCAGGAACAACTCCAAACATGACTTCAACATTTGCCAGTCCAAAATCAGCATCAAATATAATAACCCTTTTTCCGGCCTGACTGAGTTTTGCGGCAAGATTGACGGAAACATTCGACTTACCAACCCCGCCCTTGCCGCTTGTGACGGTAATAACCCTGGCAATATCAACGAAATTCTGATTTCTAAGCTTTATAACATTTCTAAGCTGTTCGGCCTGATCCATCAAATTCTGCCTCCTAATAATTGTTTTACAATTTTCTGGGTATCAAATATCTCAATATCGTCAGGTACATTTTGTCCGTCGGTAGCATATGATATATTCGCGCCTGAATACAGCTTTATATTCAGAAGATTTCCATATGATGAAGTCTCATCAAGCTTTGTAAAAATAAGCTTATACTCGGCAATTTTACCGTAAGCATCCACTATAGCTTTAAGATCATTATACTTGGTTGTCGCGCTGACCACCAGATAAACACTCTTGTCATAATCCGGCTCAATTCCGGCTATAAGATTTTTAATATCACTCTTCTGCTCTTCGTTTTTGTGGGAAAAGCCCGCAGTATCCACAAATATAACATCAGCCTGTTCATGTTTTTCTATTGCATCATTCAACTCTTCCTTTGAATATATTACAGACATAGGGGCATCCAGTATATTTGCATATGTGCGAAGCTGTTCTGTAGCCGCAATACGATAAGTATCGGCTGTAATAAATGCAATTTTTTTATCATGCTCTACCTTAAATTTAGATGCAATCTTTGCTATTGTAGTAGTTTTTCCGACACCTGTCGGTCCTACAAAAAATACAACCTTTGTTTTTCCCGGTGTAAGCTTTATTGTATCCGGCTGTCCAAAACGCAAAATAAGCTTCTGATATACATTTGACAATATAACATCCATGCTGTTGCCGGGACGCAGAAATCTTTCTATTTCTTCAAGAATCTGATTTATGTATTTTTCATTTACATCGTTATCAAGAAGTGTTCTGTATAATATCCTTACAAATTTAAGCTCGTCACCATTTTGAGATTTTAAAACCGGCTTTTCGAACCCTTCGACCATAGCTGCCAACGAATCCAATCTCTCCTTTTCGCTGAACACCTTTGTGTTTTTAGCCTCATATGACGACTTTTCACTTGTCTCAGGCTTTTTGCTTTTTTCTTCGTTCAGATCCATTTTCTTGTCAAAGGCAGCCTCAAATGAAGCCTGATTAACTGGTTTAAGCGGTGGCAGAGGTATTTTCTCATCAGCCCTGATATCAATAATTCCTGTCGGCCTTGCCTGCTGTTTTTCATCCATTGCAGCTGTCACCTCATATGTGGAACTTTTAAACATTCCGAAAAATCCCTTCGGCTTTATTTCCTTAACATTCATAATAACGGCACTGGATCCAAATGCCTCTTTTGCCTTTTTTATGGCCTCTTCTTTTGAATTACCTGTAAATTTATTAATAGTCATTTATGCAGTCACCATTCCTACCGACTGAAGCTCAACATTGGATTCAACCTCATTATATGAAATAACAATAAGATCCTTAAAATAATCTTCAGTCAATTTTTTAAAGTACATTCTCACAATAGGAGATGTAATAATAATAGCACTCTTTCCCAAACTTTCCAACTTCCCAATCTCAGTTTCTACAGATTTCATGATTGCCTTTGTCTTATCCGGATCCAAAGCCAGATAAGAGCCCTGCTCTGTCTGTTTTACAGAAGACATAATTTCCTGTTCCACAGTCGGATCAAGGGTAATAACACTCGTGGTCTCATTTGCCGGAAAATATTTACTTGAGATGGCTCTCTTTAAGCCCTGTCTTACATACTCTGTAAGCACATCAGTATCTCTTGAGGTCTGCGCATGGTCTGCGAGAGTCTCAAATATTGTCAGCAGATCCCTTATAGAAATACCCTCAGTAAGAAGATTCTGCAATACTTTCTGAACCTCTCCAAGTCCGAGCAGCTTAGGGATAAGCTCATCAACAATAACCGGGTTAGACTCCTTAAGATTGTTAACAAGATTCTGCACATCCTGTCTGGTGAGAAGCTCTGCAATATGTGAACGGATAACCTCTGTAAGATGTGTTGCAATAATCGAAGGAGGATCCACAACAGTATATCCAAGACTTTCCGCACGCTCTCTCTGGCTTTCTGTAATCCAGATGGCCGGCAGATGAAATGACGGTTCAAATGTAGGAATTCCGGTAATCTCTTCCTCCACATACCCCGGATTCATGGCCATATAGTGATCAAAAAGTATCTCTCCCTCCGTCACCTGTATACCCTTTATCTTTATAATATACTGGTTTGGATTAAGCTGGATATTGTCCCTCAGACGAATGATAGGTACCACAGTTCCAAGCTCCAATGCTATCTGGCGCCTGATCATCACGACACGATCAAGAAGATCTCCGCCCTGATTGACATCAGCAAGTGGAATAATTCCGTAACCAAACTCAAGCTCAATAGGATCCACCTGCAGCAATGACACAACATTTTCGGGCTTTCGTATCTCCTCAGCATCATTTTCCGCCTGTGCTGTTTCCTCCTCGATACTTTCTATTCCGGCATTCTTTTCAATCCTTTTGGCAGTTACAAAAAATGCCACTGCAAGACCTATGAAAAGCCACCACTCATTGCGAAGAGGTGTGACAACTCCCAGGAAAATAAGCACCGCACCAACTATATAAAGCACCTTTGCCGTTCCAAAAAGCTGTCCCAGCAGTTCTGTGCTGAAATCCCTTTCATTTGAGCCCTTAGTAACAAGGATACCTGTTGAAAGTGATATCAAAAGTGATGGAATCTGCGAAACAAGTCCGTCACCTATGGTTAAAAGTCCAAACTTCTGTATGGCCTCACCTGCAGCAAGTCCCTGAAACATCACTCCCATGACAGTTCCGCCTACAAGATTTATCATAGTGATAATAAGACCTGCAGTAGCATCTCCTTTTACATACTTTGTAGCACCATCCATGGCTCCAAAGAAGCTTGACTCCTTTTGAATCTTCTCACGCCTCTCCTTTGCCTCCTTGTCAGTAATCGCACCTGTATTAAGATCCGCATCTATAGCCATCTGTTTACCCGGCATGGCATCGAGCGTAAATCGCGCAGTAACCTCGGCAACTCGCTCTGAACCTTTGTTTATGACAACAAACTGGATAATAATGAGCACTATAAATACAATTGCTCCAATAACCAGATTTCCTCCACCGACAAACTGTCCAAACACATTTACAACAACTCCGGGATTTCCGGTTGAAAGAATAAGACGTGTAGATGACACATTCAAAGAAATCCTGAAAATAGTAGTAAATAACAAAAGTGTCGGAAAATATGACATATCGAGCACTTCTTTTACAAATAAAACACTGAATAGAATAATAAGAGCCACCGAAAGATTAAACGCCAGCATTACATCAAGTAAACCGGAAGGAATAGGCACAATAAAGAAAATGACTGCACAGAGCAGATAAATTCCAACACCAAGATCGGATTTTTTTAACATATTCTATTCCTCCTTTCTCTTATTTGTTATTTCAAATTTCTAATGATTTTCTTTGTAAATCATAGCAAGTATCTCAGCCACCGACTGATAAAGTTCCGGTGGTATCTCCGCTCCAAGCTCCACGTTATGAAACAGCATTCTTGCAAGAGGTTTATTTTCAACTATACGGATATTATTATCCCTTGCAATCTCTTTAATCTTCATTGCAACATAATCCTGTCCCTTCGCCGTCACGACCGGTGCCTGATTGGTATCTGCATCATACTTTATGGCAACAGCAAAATGAGTCGGGTTTGTAATTACAACATCAGCCTTCGGTACATCCTGCATCATTCTGCGCTGTGAAGCCTCCTGCATTCTCTTACGCTGCTGACCCTTTATTGCAGGGTCCCCTTCAGTATTTTTGAACTCATCCTTGACCTCCTGCTTTGTCATCTTCATATCCTCGTTGAACTTGTGTTTATTGTAAATATAATCCACAATTCCAACAATCAGATATACTATGCTTATTTTAAGCCCAGTGTTTATTATTATATCACCAACCAGTGCCACCGCTCTTTTGAGGGGGAGCTCATACAAAATAAAAATATCATTCTGATGAGATTTGATTGATGAGTATGCCATGTATAAAATCACACCTATCTTGAGCACAGACTTAATCAGCTCAAAAATGGCATCCTTTGAGAAAATACGCTTAAAACCGTTTATTGGATTAAACTTATCAAGCTTCGGAGCCATGGGTTTCGTGGTTACCTTCCAGCCGACCTGGACAATACTCACAAGTATAGTAACAACAACTCCAAATATAAAAAACGGAAGGCATGTAAGTAAAAACTGCAAAATAATGTCATTCATAAAATTCCTGACAGTAACTGAAGACATATCTTTTTGAGTCTCATTCAAAAAATCAGGCATCCTGTTATATATGTAAGAAAAAAATCCCAATAGCTTTTCACCTACAAATGACATAAACACCTTCAGTACGAGAAAAAGTACAATAAGGTCAAATGCAGCCGTAAGCTCCTTACTTTTTGCAACCTTACCCTCATCTCTTGCATCTCTTAATTTCTTATCGGTAGCAGGTTCGGTTTTCTCACCGCCCTCACCATCCGCAGCAAACCACTGAAGATTATAATGCAGGACAATATTTAATTCATTATCCGTATAGCTTTGTGCTTTTTCAGTACATTCCCTCAATTATTGATACCACCATTGTTTTTATCTCGGTAATTATAAAATTGGCAATACTTGGAACGAGATATATTGTCAGAAACAAAACAACAAATCCGACAAGAATCTTTATCTGTATACCAACAGAAAACATATTCATCTGTGGCGCAACCTTAGCCATTATACCAAGTATACAGTTAAAAATCATTATACATGCAAAAAAAGGTAAAAAAATTCTAAATCCAATAATAAATAAATCGCCCACATATTTTGTCATGGAAGACATCAGATGCTCAAAATTAAACTGTGCTCCTCCAAGCGGTACAACCGAAAATGAGTCACACACTGCCCTAAGCAGGTAATCATGCATATCAGACACCAGAAGCAGTGCAAGAATGACGTAATAATAGAAATTGCCGGTAACGGTTGTCTCTGAATTCATTGAAGGGTTAAACTCTGTAGCCATAGACAAGCCGATATCCATATCAATAATATTTCCGGCAAAAATAACAATGGAATTACAAATATTTGCTGCAAAACCAATCAGCAGACCTGTAATTCCTTCTTTTACAACCAGCACCGCGTAACCTACCGCACTGACATAGGAAAGCTCTGGTCTTTCTATGATATTGTACATAAACACTGCCGTAATTGCCGATAATCCAACCTTTAGCCGGCTGAGTACAGCATTATCCCCGAAAAAAGGGGCTATATATACAAAAGAAGCTATACGCACCAAAATAAGTAAAAAATATTCAAAATTAGCAACCGAAAATGAATAACTAACCATATCTCTTTATCCCATGCTCAGATAATAACTGAATTTTGACCATAAATCAGTCATGAAACCTGACATATTATCAAGCATCCATGCTCCGCAAAGCATCAACGCAATAAAGATTGCAAGCATTTTGGGAACAAATGTAAGCGTCTGTTCCTGAATTGACGTAACTGTCTGAAAAATACTGACTATCAAACCAACAATTAATGAAACAAGCAAAAGCGGAGCTGATGTGATAATAATATTATATATAGCTTCCTTTGCTATATCCAAAACTGCCTCCTGGGTAATCATAAGTCCACCTCCTAGTAAAACGTCTTGACAAGATTACCGATAATTAAATCCCATCCATCTGCCAGAATAAAAAGAAGTATCTTAAACGGCATCGAGATGGTCGTTGGCGGAAGCATCATCATACCCATCGACATGAGCACAGATGAAACCACCATATCAATAACAATAAATGGAATATATATTAAAAAGCCTAATATAAATGCTGTTCTAAGCTCACTTAATATAAAAGCCGGAACAAGTGTAGTAAACGGAACATCCTTGTAATCATCATATTCCTTACCGGATATATCTACAAACAGCTTAATATCCTTTATCTGTGTCTGTCCGTACATAAACTCCCTAAAAGGACCCTCTGCTTCTTTAAAAGCCTCCTGCTGGGTAATCTTTCCCTCATCTAAAGGCTTAATTGCCTTTTCATTGATAGTAGAAAAAGTCGGCCACATAATAAAAAGTGTCAAAAACAATGCCAGACCGACAAGCACCTGATTGGGCGGTGCTGTCTGCGTTCCAATGGCTGTTCTGACAAAATGCAGGACAATTATAATCCTTGTAAACGATGTAAGCATTATGAGAATGGAAGGTGCAAGAGAAAGTACGGTAAGCACCAAAAACATGCGGATAGGTGTAGATAACGAACCAGACTCATTATTGTAGTATATATTAAGTCCATCCGTCTTATCTGATGTGGCATTGGCAAGATCCTTGTCCCCTGCATCCATGCTTGTAACATCCTCCAAATCTTTTGTAACATCATCAGTGGATATGTCACTTCCGGATGTAGTCTGACTCGCCGCAACACTCGTCGGATTAAATATACATAATGAAAATGTAACTATGAGAACAGCAACTGCAAAAACAAATGAAGCCTTACAATATACTGTCTTAAATTTCTTCATGAATCTATTCATGTTTGCTCCTGTTATCGTATTTTTGCTTCAATCTGCCATATATTTCGGCAAAAGGATCCTGCTTATCATTTTGATTGTCAGGATTCATAAAAGATAAATCCTTCAGTTCTTCCTGTTTAAGCTCAGTCAGATAATGAACCTCATCCTTTCCTATAGATACAACAAGGTATTTTTCACCGGCCTGAACTATGCTGATCATTTTATTATTCCCAGCGCTTATAGTCTCGATAATACGGAGATTTTTGTTAAAGCTCCGTCCTTTCTGAATACCGGCCATCCATCTTGTGGTAAAATATGTAATTATAAGGACAAAGATAAAAATAACCAAAACAGTTATAAGCTGAACAAAACTGTCTAAAGATGATAAAATCAATATCATTTTTTAACTTCCTATACTAATTACGCAAATTAATTAATCGCTTTTGTGGCATTGATTATCTCTGTAATTCTCACGCCAAAGCTTTCTTCAATAACAACGACCTCACCCTTTGCGACAAACTTGCCATTGACCAGTACATCAACAGGCTCGCCTGCAAGCTTGTTGAGCTCGATAATCTTTCCCGGTCCGAAATCAAGGATTTCAGAAATAGACTTTTTAGTACGTCCAAGCTCTACTGTTACCTCAAGCGGTACATCCATAATCAGATCAATGTTCTCAGGCTGATATGCCTGATTAGGCATCGCACCAAACGGTGTGAACTGTGCCGGCTGCACATTTACAGACTGTCCCATATTATTTTGTCCCATCATGTTTGAATTCATCATATTAGGGTTCACCATGTTAGGATTAGCCATGTTTTGATTCATCATATTCTGATTCATTGCATTTTGGTTGTTCATATTATTATCAACAGGCTGCTGTGGTGCTGCGGCTGCAGTATTTGTGGCCGCAGCCTCCTCTTTGACATTCTGTGAATCAAGCTCCATATTTTCAGTAACACCCTTACACATATCCTTTACAAAATCAGGTGGGTACAACTGCATTATTTCACTGTCCACAAGGTCGCCAATTTCCATTCTAAACGAAATTTTGACAAATTCATTTGCGAGGAAGCTATCGATCTCGCCCTCATCCAATGTATTTTTCAGATCAACAACCTCTGCAATAGGCGGACTGATGTCTATTGTACGATTAAGCATTGAAGATAATGAGGTGGCGGAAGATCCCATCATCTGGTTCATAGCCTCACTGATTGCGCTCAGATGAAGCTCTCCTATCTCTCCACTTATGTTGGTACCGTCTCCTCCCATCATAAGATCCGTGATAACTTTTACATCCTTTTCTTTAAGGACAAGAATATTACTTCCGTTAAGTCCCTGTGTATATCCGATTTTAATAAATACACATGGTCTTTCGTAATCATTTACAATATCATCCCAGCTTGAAAATGAAACTACAGGTGTAGAAATCTCAACTCTTCTGTTTACAAGGGAAAACAATGTTGTTGCTGCTGTTCCCATGCTGATATTGGCAATCTCGCCTATGGCATCCTTTTCAGCATCTGTCAATAATTCATCGCCAGAACCGGAAGTACCGTCGTTATTTAATAATGCATTAATTTCTTCCTGCGATAAAACTCCATCCATGATTTATTACTCCTCTCTGACTACCGATGTTATCCTTACTGCATATTTGTCTCCGGTTGTTCCCGGTAGTGCAGTGAATTTTTTGATATTACCAACATAGATATCCAACTCATCATCTACATTTCTGTCCAGTCTTATAATATCTCCCGCAACAAGAGACGAGAAATCCCTAACTGATATAACACTCTTACCGAGCACAGTCCTTACCGGAATCTGCGCTTTATGGATAAGGCTCTCTATCGCATGTCTATAGTTGGAATCATCCTGATTCTGTATGTTTGAATACCAATATCTGGTATTTAACTTTTCAATAACAGGCTCAAGCGTAATGTATGGGAGACAGACATTCATAAGTCCCTCAACATCGCCAATCTTAATATTCATTGTAACAATTGCAATCATCTCACTCGGCGAAATAATCTGAGCATACTGCGAATTGGTCTCAATTCGTTCCAGATGAGGCTTTATATCAACCACATTCTCCCAAGGCTCAATGAGCAGGTTAATACATATAACAAGAATCCTCTCTATGATCAAAAGCTCTATTTCTGAGAAGTCCCTGGTTTTTTCCAGACTGTCTCCTCTTCCGCCAAGCATTCTGTCAACAATGGCATATCCAAGACCTGCCGCCATCTCAACGATGATATTACCCGTTAATGGGGCAAAATTGACAATTCCAAGCAATACCGGATTTGACAGTGCATTAGAAAACTCCGAATATGTAACTGCCTCTGAATTCATCACTTCTACCTGTACAGATTTTCTCAAATAAACTGGAAGATTAGTAGTAAGCAGTCTTCCATAATGCTCGAATATTATTTCCAGTGTCCTTAAATGTTCCTTGGAAAATTTGGATGGGCGGGCGAAATCATAGTCTTTAACCTGCTGTTCATTATTTTCTTTTATTTCATCTACATCCAGCTCACCGCTGCTTAAAGCATTGAGCAGGTTGTCTATTTCGCTCTGGGATAAGACATCACCCATCTGTTAATCACCACCTGTGCTTATAATAATGATATGGCTGCTGAAATTTGAACAGCCATATTTATACATAATCTGCCAATTTATTGTGTAAGTGAAGATACAATATTGACATCAACAATATAATCTGCTCCAAAATCCTTTTGAAGTTTTTTCAGAATTTTATCATGAACTGCACTCTTATCAGCATTATACTGTTCCATGCTGTATTCACCGATAACATCTGTAACTTCCTTAAGGATAACATTCTTTTTAGTTGAAAGATCCTCTTTGTACTGCTTATAGCCATCGCTTTCCTTGTTTAAAGAAAGTGATATGCCGCAAACCAGTATATGCACGCTGTTATCATCAGAAGGTGCAAAACTGAATGTGAGATTCTCCCCATCCGCATTTAAGGCATAATCTGCAATCTGCTCCTGTGGAATCTGTGACGCTGATGTTGCCGCTCCGCTCTTTAAATCGAGTGAAATAGCCTGACATACCTGATCTATAAGATTATTTGCTTTTTTCGTCTCAGGTAATATTGTGAAAATAAGCAATGCTGTAAGCACAAGATTTGCAAATACAAGTGCAAGAATAAGAACTGAAATCAAATTTTTTTTCATATCTTTTCCTTCCCAAAACTAAATTAATTATTCAAATCCGAATTGTACGAATTATATACTTTTATCTCTACACGCCTGTTTCTTGCGCGTCCGTCAGCTGTTGTATTATCCGCTACCGGATCATAGTCACCTCTGCCTGACGACTTAATATGAGACGGATCCAGATTTGTGTTGGTTCTGATGTAATCAGCCACACTGAGCGCACGATACATCGAAAGCACATCATTACTCTCAAACCTCGACCTTGAAGAAACAGGTACATTATCCGTATGTCCCTCAACCTCAATCAGATTATTCTGATATGAAGCCAAAATTGTTGAGATTTTATTTACAACAGGATATGCTTCCTGCATAATCTCAGCTTTTCCGGATTCAAAAAGCAATGCTCCGTTAAGACTAAGCTGCACATATTCAGCATTAAAATCCACATCCACCGCATCCTCAAGACTGGTGTTTTCGAGCTGCTTCTCAATCTCCTCAGACATCTTTTCCGATTCTGAAAGTTCCATCTGTTCATACTGTTCCTCGACATTTTTTTCCTCGCCCTCAGTGGTACTCTCTGTATGAGACTTCGAATTGGCCAGGTCATTGTAATACTTGTCCAAGAATTCAAGCTGACTGACTCCGGCACCAACAAGCTTTCCATCCCCTATAGATGTGCCGCCTGCCGGCATAATACTTATACTGCTGGATAATGACGCTATGACGAGCTGGAACTTTTCCGCATCTACAGTTGACATAGAAAACAGAAGCACGAAAAAGCAGAGTAACAGGTTCATCAGATCAGAAAACGTGGATTGCCACGCCGGTGCACCCTTCGGTGGATCCTCTGGTCTTTTCTTAGCCACTATTCCTCACCTCCACCATCAGTTGAAAGATCCTCTCTCTTATCAGGTGACAGGAATGATTTAAGCTTTTCCTCAATCACACGTGGGTTCTCACCAGCCTGTATAGAAAGTAATCCCTCTATAACAATTGTCTTGATGGCAACCTCAATCTCATTATTTGCTTTTAATTTATTTGCAAAAGGTGCGCAAAGCCAGTTGGCAATAAGAGAACCATAAAACGTGGTAACAAGCGCGACCGCCATGTTAGGACCGATGGTTGAAGAATCCTCAAGGTTCTTTAACATGTTAATAAGTCCTATAAGAGTACCAATCATACCCCAGGCAGGCCCCTGCTCGCCCCAGAACTCCCAGAATGTAATGGTTTTCTTATGTCTGTCCTCCATGCTTATCATGTCTGTCTCAAGTATTCCACGGACAAGCTCTGCATCCGTACCATCAACAACAAGCATGATTCCCTTTTTAAGGAACTCATCCTCTATACTGTTTGCTGCTTCCTCCAGCGCTAAAAGTCCCTCTTTACGACTGACATTGGATAATTCAATTATTTTATTGATGGTCTCACCCGGATCCACTGTCTTCTCCTTGAACGGAAGTGCGATAGATTTGAGTCCCGCAATAAAACCGGGCAGCTTGTTCGAGCACATAACCGCACTTAACGAACCACCGATTGTAATGATTGCAGACGGTGCATCAAGGAAATTTATTAACGCTCCGACTCCACCATTTTGAATGATACCAAATAATACCATTCCAATACCAAGTATTACTCCTAAAAGAGATGCTATATCCACTTATATACACCTTCCCTGTTTTAAATTATTGGTCAAAAAGACCTTCTAATTGATTTTACTAAATTTTGAGAGAAATGTCTATGTATAATTTGACATTTTCTATAAAAAACACAAAATATTGGGGAACGACGTATATCGTCCCCCAAGTCCTGTCAAAAATTACTATCTCTTAAGATTAATAAGCTCCTCAAGCAGTGTATCTGATGTTGTGATAACTCTTGAGTTTGCCTGGAAACCACGCTGTGTTACTATCATATCTGTAAACTGTGACGACAAATCCACGTTTGACATCTCAAGCTGTCCTGAAGCAATTGAGCTTCCGTCTCCTGAGATTTCCACACCGATTCCATCAAAATCGCCGGAGTTGAGAGTTGTCTGATAACAGTTATCTCCCACTTTTTCAAGACCTGATGCGTTCGCAAACTGTGCTACTGAAATCTGGCAAAGTAAAACTGTATTGCCGTTATCATATGAACCATAGATTTTTCCGTCATCATTTACCGAAATGCCTGTTAAAGCTCCAAGAGCTTTTCCTTTTCCGGAACCATCCTTTATGTCTCCGTTCATGCCTCCGATTGTAGATGTTCCGTTATTGTTATAGTTCATTGATTTACTGAAATCCACATCTATATCGCTGAATTTACTTCCGTTTTTGGAAGCACTCTGTGTATTAAGCACTGACAGATTAAGCTTAATAGAATCTGCTGCAGCCGAGGTCGCACTGGAAATGGATGTAAATGTACCTTCACTCTGGTCAAATTTAAGCGATGCATCTGTAAATATAGACTGTACATCGATAGGATTTCCATTGTAGGAATAATATGTTTTTCCATTCTGACCTGTTGTAGTAATAAAATTACCATCCTTATCCAGATCAAACAATGATTTTCCCTTTGAATCAACAATATCTGTAAGTTTTACATCATATGTACCATCAGTGTTTGTCTTCTTAATGTTGAACTTTGCTGAATAGTTGTATCCCAGATCATCAAAGAACGGAATTGTTATAACACGGCCCGAATCCGCTGCCTGGGTGTCATTTTTATCAAGGACACCGGATACATATGCCTTTGTTGTAGCCTCCGGTGCTGATGTCTTTGTCGCAGACGACATAACTCTCAGTGCAGACACCTGGTCCTGCATCACATTTCCATTGGCATCAACCTGCCAGCCCTGCAGGGTATATCCTGTGGAGCTCATACACAGATAACCGTTACCATCAACATAGAAGTCTCCGGCACGGGTAAAGAACCTGTTTGCTCCATCACTTACTATAAAAAAGTTTGTAGAATTTTTATCATTTAGTCTAAGATCAAATGGATTACCTGTTGTCTCGGCAGAGCCTGCTCCTGTAATATTAACAGCAGTTGCTCCCGAAACCACTCCAAGTCCTATCTGCTTTGCGTTCTTTCCACCGGTGCCGGAAGCCGCATTTCCAAAGGTTGCTCCCTCTGTTGTCTGGTACATTATCTCACTAAAACGCACAGATGAAGACTTAAAAGCCTCTGTGTTAACATTTGCGATGTTATTACCGATAACATCCATTCTTGTCTGATGTGTCTTAAGTCCTGACACAGCAGAGTAAAGTGATCTCATCATAGTTGTTTGTCCTCCTATACTACAGATGGACGGTTTGGCTTTATCTGTCATTCAAAAGCCCCTTGCCTCCTTAAAAGGTCCGGCTACATAATTACCGCTCCATCAATGTTTGTAAATACGTTTGCGTTTGTTTCTTCCTGATCCATTGCAGTGACCACCGTTTTATTTGGCACATTGACAATAAATGCAAGATTGTCAACCAGAACAAGTGATTCATTAACGCCCTTCTTTTCCGCCTCTGTAACGCCATTTGTAAGGCGTACGTTCTGTTCGTCTGACAGATTGATATTTCTCTGGCTAAGTCTTTGAGTGGCATGCTTTGAAAATTTAAGTGGCTTTTGCTTCTGTCTGAGCACATCCTCAAAGGATACCTCTGAACCCGCATTCTTTTGCGTCTTTGTTCTGTTCAGATACTGATTAGTCATCTGTTCAATGGATGAATATTGATTAATTATATTTTTCATAATTCACCTCATATTTATGAACATCATTATTTCTGAGTATCATTTTTGTCGTTTTCATCTTTTCCTGTTGTATCTTTTTCTTTTGCTGCAAGCTCTTTCATTTTCTCCTCGTAGCTTTGAAGCTTGCTGTAATCAGAAGCATTGATAAACTGCTTCTCATAATCCGTAAGCCCATCATACAGCTTTCTGATTGCCTCAACATCTGCTTTTGATGAGGTTGTAAGGTTTTCAAGCTTAGGAAGCTTTGTGATAAGATTTGAAAAAGTACTTGAATTTACGATTGCATCATAGTACTCATCTGTTGATACCGAATAAATACTTGAATAATCGTACATTTTTTCATTTATGGATAACTGGATTTTGCCATCCTTGAATGAAATATAATCAACCTTACCACTATAATAGCCCGAATCGCTGTCCTCGTCCGTCACAACAACTTCTTTTCCAACCAGTGACATTGCTGCATTCTTCTGAGTCTGCTCTGATGATGCTGACAAGGAATCCTTCATTGAAAGCGAAGCCTCAAGCTGTGAGAAAGTAGCCATCTGTGCCACATAATCCGTATTGCTGGTAGGCTCAAGTGGATCCTGATACTGCATCTCAGCACTTAAAAGCTTTAAGAAATCATCATATCCTAGATTTGTACCGCTTGTCTTAGTGCTGTCAGTCTTTCTGTTCTGGGTTGGTGTTGTAGAGGTTGTGTCAAGCTTACCGTTTGTCACATTCGCTGTAACCGCCATATTTTTCTCCTTTCAAAAATTAATTATGCCATGAAATCAACGGAATTTCCGTTATCTCTCATAATCTGTGCCGCAAGCCCTGCCTCATCGGAAGCTGCTTCATTATGGCCAGTTCTGTTTCCGCCATTACTGCTGCTTTGATGAGTAAATTGCTGTCCATCCTGCCTGCCGTTTTCATTACCTGCATTCTGTTCCAGATTTCGCTCAAATTCATGTGTTGCAATGGTTATCTCCACATCATTTACTCTGATGTTGGCGTCCTGCAGATTTTCCCTTAAAGCTGCCATCTGTGACTCAAGAGCATTTTTAACAGTTTCATTTGACACTGCAATCCTTGCTGTTATCTCGCTGTTTCTTTCAGTCACATTTATATACAGCTTTCCAAGATTTTCAGGATTAAGCTGCATTTCTATCACTGATTCACCTGTTGTTTTGGCTATGCTTATCTGATCCACAATCTGCCTGATAATATCAGTTGTATTAACCGATGTGTATTTAGGCTGCACATCAAAGGCTTCAAAAACGCCCTCAGGCTGCATCTGTTCATTTATCATGGTATGCAGTACTCTGTTTTCACTCTTATCGTCAAAGTTGCGCTCATCTGATGAGCTGTCGCTGTTTAAGTCAGTCTTCATGACCTGCTTTTCAGATTTTAAGCTAACGCTTTCATCACTTACCTGCTGTGATAATGTATCCTCTGCCAAATCCGTCCTATCCCTTTTGCTGTCTGTCGGCTGCATTTCGGTTTCAGATGAATCTATACTTTCTGATGACACTGCTGTTTCTGATATGTTTGAAGCTTCAACCTCTGCGGTTTCTAACATACCTTGCGACCCTGATACAGTGTTGTCTTCGGATGCGCTTATGGTCTCTGATGTACCTATGGCCTCCGACTTTACCTGTGGCTGTTGGAATACCGGTTCTTCAGTCTCATCTGTTACATCAGAAATCTGTACCTTTGCAATGTCTTCCTCCGCCGAAGCTGTATTTATCTCACCCGGATTGTCAGGCTCCGTAAAAATCTCAAGCACCTGTGGGTTTTCCAGCACTTCCATATTTGAAACTGCTTCCAGCAATGCCTGATTTTGCGAGGCAATATCCATCACATCAGCATACAACCCGGTAAAATCACTATTTAACACCAGCTCCTGAGGATTGTTTTCTATCCCTGTAGCATTTGCAAACAGCGCTGTAAGATTTTCCGGCTGAAGCAGCTCCATTGATGTAATGCCAAGCATCTGCATTATTTCACAAAGCTTATCCTCCGTTATGTCCAAATCCTCTGTCACCTTTTCAACTATCTGCGATGACACTCTTTTAGTAATTTCATCGGCATCAGCCGTTGACAGTCCGCTGTCATCCGCCTTTTGAATATCAAACGTCCGCGTAAATACATTGCTGCTATCCTTACATCTCACATCAGCCCTGTCGACACTGCTCTTGTCATTTGTGCCATTGTATGTCTGCTTTCCAAGTATATTCTTAAAATCAAAGCCTGTGGATTTTGCTGACATGACCTGTTGCACCGTCTTACCTGCTTTTGATGCCGTTGTGACAAGGTTTAATGCTGCTACCGCAGATAAATTTGTATCTGCCATTCTTCTCCTCCTTTCCTTTTGATTATTTTGTGATGCTGTCAGTATTTGTAGGATTCATAATCTTTGTGACCTTTGCTGCGTTATTCGAATCCATTTTACCAAGTATATTACCTCTGGACTGTGTATCCATTGCATTAAGAATCTTGGCGACAAGCTCAAAATTATCTGTCATGCTGTCAAATATAGCTGCAGCTTCCTTTGGCTTCATCTTCGAATATGTCTGTGCGTAATCCTTGATTTGATCATCCTCCTGCAACTGTTCACACACCTGCTTATATAAGACCTCTGCGTTAGCCGGATCTATGCTCTCGTAGTAGTCCTTATATTCTTTTATATCGGGTGCTTTGTCAGAAAAAACAACCTCTTCGTCATATTTTTCCTTTTCCTCTTCAAATTTATCCTGCTCATCCTTATACTTGCTAAGGTCCTGTATCTGGGCATTCAGATCATTTATGGTCTGTGCGTCAGACTGTGATTTTGTGTTAGCCTCATCAAGCTCTTTTTCCAGCTCCTTTATCCTCGCAACAGCCTCATCGACATTTTTATATCCTGAATTTTCGGAAGAAGACTCAGTTGTGGCATAATCATCACCTGTATCCGGTAAAATTTTGTTTATTACAGGAACATCCTTCAAAGCAGGAGTCAGGAATGTGGAGCCGAAACCTCCAACATCAGCCTTTATCAGTATTGCAAAAATACCGAGCCAGATAACAATAATCAATATTGTGGCAAGCACAAGCACTATTTTACCTGAGGCTGAATCATTATCATCAGAATCTATATCTTCACCGCCATTTTTTTCGAGCTTTTTTTGACGTTTAGCTTCTTTCTTTTCAGCCTTTTTTCTCTTTTTTTCTTCTTTTTTGTCAGGCTTGGATTTAATATCTTCTTTCGAGTCCTCTACTTCATTTATCTCAGCCATAATTCCTCCAAATATTAATTGTTATATGTAAAGCTGACAAGCTGGTCAATTTCCTTTGACTCATTGTCTCTTTCTTCCTTTTGAAACTCATCAAATTTCTTTTCGCGCAGCTTTTCATAGGTCTTACGCTCCTTCATAAGCTCATTGAGTGCATATCTCTTGATTTCAAGCTCATCCTCGGCCTTTTTTACATTGGAAAGCTGGGTTCTGATTGCTGATTTGATAGAATTTATATCCTTTTTCAGATTGTTTATATCTCTAATGTTAAGCTCCCCGCAGAGCGATTCCTTAAGCCTCGTTTCATATCCCACACGCTTAAGTACAAGCTCATCAAGTCTGTCTTTTTCAGTCTGATATTTACGGTTTGCTATAGAAAACTCGTTTTTTGCCTGTGTTTCGAGTTTCATTTTTATTTCCAGTATGTTCTGCATGCTGTACTTAAACTTTGCCATTATTCAAATACCTTTTCTAAAAGCTCAAGTTCTTCATCAAAACTGAATTTTTCATCTGTTCCCTGACATAGAAAATTATTAACTGCAGCAATTTTTTGAATCGCGTAATCAATATCGGGATTTGAGCCTTTTTTATAGGCACCGATATTGATGAGATCCTCAGCCTCATTGTATGTGGCAAGCACATTTTTTAATTTGCCTGCCAGGGCCTTATGCTCTTTAGTGGCTATCGAGCTCATAACACGGGAAATACTCTGAAGTACATCAATGGCTGGATAATGATTCTTGTGCCCAAGCTTACGGTCGAGCATTATGTGACCGTCTAAAATCGAACGCGCCGTGTCTGTAATAGGTTCATTAAAATCATCTCCATCTACAAGCACTGTGTATAAACCTGTGATAGAGCCTCTGTCAGCCCTTCCGGCTCTTTCCAGAAGCTTCGGCATCTCAGAATATACACTTGGCGGATAACCTCGCGTAACCGGTGGTTCTCCGGATGCAAGCCCCATCTCTCGCTGAGCCATCGAAAAACGGGTCAGTGAATCCATCATCAAAAGCACATCCTTACCCCTGTCCCTGAAATATTCCGCAATACTTGTAGCAGTTTTTGCAGCCTTATTTCTAATGAGTGCAGGCTTATCAGATGTAGCAACAACTACTACCGACCTTGCCATTCCCTCAGGTCCCAAATCTCTTTCTATGAACTCTCTTACCTCTCTGCCTCGCTCTCCGATAAGAGCTATCACATTGATATCAGCTCTCGTATTTCTTGCAAACATACCAAGCAGGGTACTCTTTCCTACTCCGGAGCCTGCAAAAATACCTATACGCTGACCCTTGCCAACAGTAATAAGTCCGTCAACAGCCTTTACACCAAGCGGCAACACTTCACTTATTATTTCCCTAGACATAGGATCCGGCGGCGGAGCCTCAATAGGATAAGCCTCCGGAAGCTTTATATCATCACAATCCGCATCCGTAATTCTGCCTATGCCGTCAACTGTATGTCCAAGCAGCTCATCACCAACACACACTGAGAGCGGATGTCCTGTATTTTCAACGATGCACCCGGCACCGACTCCATCCACATTATCAAAGGGCATCAGAATAAGATGTGAATCACGGAATCCCACAACCTCAGCTGTCACAAAATCACTTCTGTCATTATCAAGAAAAATCTTGCAAAGATCATTTAATCTTGCCTCAGGACCCACAGATTCAATTGTCAGACCTACAACCTTGGCAACCTTACCAAAACATTTGTAATACTCGCCATTTATAAGCTGTAAATATTTTTCTGCTGTTTTTAACAATTATGTAGTCCCTTCCTTTTCCTAGCTGCACAGGGCTTTAATATCATTCACCAGATTATTAAGCTCCATGTCTATGCCACAGTCAAAAACTCCAAAGCTTGTCTCTATCTGGCAATCACTCGCCTCAAGATTTGCATCATTAACCACCTCAATATCAATATCATTTCCTATACGCTCTTTTATCTCATCAAGGTGCGAAAGCATAAACTTATAATTCGTGTGGGCTACATGAATTCTGAATTCCCTGCCCACTTCGACCTTTGATATTGTATTTTTGACCAGATGAAGCAGTATCTCCTTGCTCTTTCCAAACTGGATATGGAACACCTTGTCAAATACTCTGATAATTGCCTCAACAAGGTCTGACTCAAGCTCGTCTGAATATTTTGTATATTCATCCTCCAGGGATGCCTTTTTCTCAGCAAGCTCTCTTTCAATATCAGCTTTTTTTTTCTCAAATTCGTTTTGCTGCTCTTCAAGTCCATCGGCATAGCCTTTTGACTTATTGTCGGCATATAATATCTGAGCACGCTGTTTCGCCTCAGCCATAAGCCTGTCTGCCTCAGCCTTTGCGTCATTTATAATTTTGTCAGCCTCAAGCCTCGCGTTTTCAAGCAGCTTTTCTTTTTCAATATCAGCTTTCTGTTCGATGACCACATCTGCATTTAAGCCTTCACTAAACTCTTCATTAGTCTGCCCTACGTCAGTCATCGGATCAGCTGTCTTATTTTCTGCTTCCGTTTCTGCCGCACCGGCATCCATTCTGGTACCAACATCAGACTTAACAGACTCAAGTATCAGCTTTCTGAGTGCTGAATTATTATTTATTATTCTGACCTTTTTCTGCTCATCAGTCACATAATACTGCTTTAATATATTAGACAACTATATCATCACCTCCACCTCTGGAAATAACGATATCTCCCGAATCCTCAAGTCTGCGGATAACAGCAACTATCTTCTGCTGTGCCTCCTCAACATCCTTCATACGCACCGGACCCATAAAATCCATATCCTCTTTGATCATGGCCGCAAGACGTTTTGAAAGGTTCCTGAAAATAACATTTTGTACTTCCTCTGTGGAGCTCTTAAGTGCAAGCTCAAGATCAGCGTTCTCAACATCTCGCAATACTCTCTGGATAGATCTGTCATCAAGCAGCAGAATATCCTCGAATACAAACATCTTCTTTCTGATTTCATCTGCAAGCTCAGGCTCTTCAATCTCGAGAGACTCCATAATACGCTTCTCTGTAGAGCGGTCTACGCTGTTTAATATATTAACAATTGAATCGATACCACCAACAATTGTGTAATCCTGGTTGACAAGTGATGAAAGCTTTCTTTCGAGCACTCTCTCAACCTCCTTGATAACATCAGGTGAAGTTCTATCCATCTGCGCAATACGTCTTGCAACATCAGCCTGCTTCTCAGGCGGTAACGCACCGAGAATCATAGCTGCCTGACCAGATGAAAGATATGACAGAATCATGGCAATTGTCTGTGGATGCTCATCCTGTATAAAGTTAAGCAACTGGCTTGGCTCTGTCTTTCTGACAAATTCAAACGGACGAACCTGTAGCGATGCAGTAAGCTTTGAAATAACACCCTGTGCTTTTTCCTCTCCAAGGGCTTTTTCCAAAAGCTCCTTTGCATAGCCAATACCGCCCTCAGCAATGTACTGCTGGGCAAGACATACCTGATAAAATTCCTCCAAAACCTCATCTTTATCGGACGGAGATACACTTCTTGTATTTGCAATCTCCAAAGTCAGGCTCTCAATCTCATCCTCTTTAAGATGCTGAAAAATGGATGAAGCCTTCTCAGGTCCTAATGTAATCAACAAAATAGCAGCTTTTTGTATGCCACTGTAATTATCACTCATAAAATATTACTCCCAATCTTCATTGAGCCAGTTACGTAAAAGTAACGCGGCTGCTTCCGGATTCTCATCGACAAATTTCTCAATAAGCAAGCGTGTCTCTGACTTCTCGCTATAACCGATATCCTCAAGCGGTTCGTTTGTCTCTGTGGTCTGTTCCAGGAGTGAATCAACAGAAATTTCTTCCTCCTGTGGTTCCTCTTGTGTTGAGCGTGTGCTCTTAAACACGACAAATCCAAGTAAAGCAAATATAAGAACTGTTATAACAATCTGTAAGATATCACTAAGCGAACGTGCATTTGATGTCTTATCTATAAACTCAGGCTGTTCATACACAAGAAAAGAAACCTGCGAAATTCCTGTAGCATTTTGTACTGATGTGATAAGATCCTGGTCTACATCAGTAACCTTTACAGGGTCAGCATGTTTTGATTTGTACTCCTCCCATGTTGTATCCTTAAGCTTACCGTCTTTTTCCAATGTACTTTCATCATACACCTTGTATCTTGTTGCAACCACTGTGATTGATGAAGAATCATATTTGATGGTTCCTCCATCATTCTTACTTGTTGTTATTTTCTCATCATTGAGATATTTCTTATCGGAATCAGTGATGGATGACTCGGATGGTGTTCCATCCGGTGTAGTGTAGGTTGTATCATCGCTGTTTGAATCAGTTCCCGGGGTTGCTGCCTGTCCGTTTGTAGCATCAGACTGATAATCCGATTGGCTATCAAGCAGTCCCGTATCCGTCTGTCCCTCAGGCAATGTGTAGTTTTTCTGTGCAATCTCAGTCTTGCTGAAATCAATGTCCAGATTCATTCCAACCTCAATGCCGGAAAAAACATTTGATTTTTCAAGGGTTTTCTTGACCTCGGACTTAACCTGTTCCTCAAGCTTCTGTTTGTATGACAACTGAGATGACGCAATTCCTGCCGACGATTCGGTATCTCCACCGGAATACAGAACATTTGCCTTTTTATCAATAATCGTAATGCCCTTTGTAGTATCGTTCCCCAAAGCTGTGGCAACAAGTCTTGCTATAGCGTAAGCCTGATCATCAGATATTGAGTCCTTAAGTCCCAATGTAACGGCTGCTGTAGCCTCCTCATCAGACTTCAGAATCGTGCCATCCTTATCAGGCATGGTGATATCCACACTTGCTTCCTCAATATATTTTTGTTTTTCCAGATGATCCTTAAGCTTATCCTCCAGATAGACCTGATATTTTTTCTGTTTGTCAGCTTCAGTAGTGGAGAAACTGCCATCAGTGACATTATCTATCGAATACGCCTGAGCAGGTATACCATTGTCTCCCAAAGCCATAATCGCATTAACCTCATCTGATTTATTAACATAAAATACCAGATTACTGTCCACATCATATGTAATATTGTTATCCTCAAGCACATTCTTGATACTCGAGGCATCAGATGCACTTTCTGCCTCCACAAGCTCAACCTTTGTCGGTCTTGAAAGCACAACTGCAAGTATGACAAGTGCCACTATAACCACCGCGACCGCACTTATCATAAGCGTGCGCTGCTTAGTATTAAATTTTTTCCACCATGCTACCACTTTATTAAGTATAGCTTGTATACGTTCAGGCATTATTCATTACTCCTTATATTGACATCTGCATAAGCTGTTTATATGCGTCAATAATTTTATCTCTTACCGCAACTGTATACTGTAATGCAACAGATGCCTTTGTTTCTGCAACAAGCAGATCATGTGTATTGTCTGATTCTCCGAGGGCAAATCTGATCTCCTCCTGTTCAGCGCTGTTTTGCAGATCATTTGTCTCCTCAATGCTTCCCATCACTGCCGACAGCACATCCGAAAACGAATTGCTTTCTTCTGTCTTTTTCAAAGAAGAATTATCCAGAATCGAGCCAATCTGATTTGTTGAAATTCCGTTAATACTTGATATATCCATCAAATCACTCCTTAAAAATCATATAGTCTTTACTTACCAATCTGTAAGCCCTTTTCAGCCATAGCCTTGCTTGATTCAAACGCTGTTGCATTTGCTTCATATGCACGCGTTGCATCAATCAGATTAGTCATTTCCGTCACAGTATTGACATTCGGGTACGAAACATAACCATCAGCATCAGCGTCCGGATTTGAAGGATCATATTCCTTAATAAAATCCGTCGAATAATCTGACTTGACACTGCTGACCTTTACTCCGTTTCCAACTGCCGCATTCTTTGAAGCTGAATAAACCTGGCTGAACGGTGTAACATTTTTCTCTGAAAAAGTAACTATCTTTCTGCGGTACGGACCTCCTGATGCCGTAGATGTTGTGTTAACATTTGCAATATTCTGGGCAATAATGTCAGTACGGAACCTTTCCGCTGTCATTCCCGATGCACTTATATTAAAAGATTGAAATAATCCCATCCGGTAAACCTCCTAATCATCCTAAAATCATCCGATTGCTTTCCTCATGCGGTCGAACTGTGAATTTATGCTGCTTGTAAGCCCCTCGTACTTAATCTGCTCTGAGGCAAGCTCAACATTCTCCGTATCTATATCTACATTGTTTCCATCCAGCCTGTACGAATAATTTGAGTGATCTGTATATACATTCGGAGTCAGCTTTGACAAATCCAGCTCTCCAAGCTTACTGTCAAGTGACTTGTGCTTGCACCTTCCAAGCTCCTCGGAAAGCACACTCTCAAAATTAAGATCCTTGCGCTTATACCCCGGTGTATCTACATTTGAAATATTATTTGTTATTATTGATTCTCTTTTCCAACTGGCATCTGCTGCCTTTGTCAGGACATTGACGTAATCAAACGCTGTAGAATTTATCATTAATAAGCCTCCATACCTTCCAGATTAATTTATATATTCCATAAGTACTCTATCATATTTATTATAAAGTAAAATTTACAAAACACAAGACATTTTTGTTGTTTTTTACACTATATTGTATAATTTTGTCGAATTACGTACTATATATACTCTATTTAATGCCTGATTATTCAAAAAAAAACCCATGACATATAAGTCACAGGTCTTTTTACTATATTTCTTTACTAATTCAGGAATTTTTATTGCGGATTTTATTAAGCTCATCAAATACCACATCATTTACAACCTTAATGTATGTTCCTTTCATACCTGACGAACGTGACTCTATTACGCCTGCACTTTCAAACTTGCGGAGTGCATTAACAATAACAGACCTCGTAATACCTACCCTGTCTGCAATCCTGCTTGCAACAAGAATACCTTCATTACCGTCCAGCTCATCAAATATATGAATTATCGCTTCGAGCTCCGAATAAGAAAGTGTGCTGATTGCCGAACGGACAATAGCCACCTTTCTCTTTTCTTCCTCATTCTCCTCGTTGACTGAGCGCATCATCTCAAGTCCCACCACAGTAGTTCCGTACTCTGTCAGAATGATATCGTCTATGTCATACTCTCTCTCACTTCTGTACTCAAACAGCGTTCCAAGCCTCTCTCCCGCAATATCTATCGGTGTAATGATAGCCTTGTACATTCTTGTATCATCACCAAATCCCAATGTCTCCAGGTTTACATTTTCTTTTGTGGAAAGTATTCCAAGAAGCCTCTCATTTAAGTCAGAATCAATATAGCCGCCAACTTCGTCAACAATAAGCTCATGCAGCTCATCAACATTTTTGCAAACGCTTGAGCCAAGTACCTTTCCTTTTTTACTTATAACAAGAATATCAGAATCAAGTACACCCGTAAGCACCTGACAGATATCGTTGAAAACAACCTTAGAAGAGCTGTTATTGTGCAGCAGCTTGTTGATTTTTCGTGTTTTATCTAATAATTGTACTCCCATTAATTGTTATTCCTCTCTTTCCGGCATTTTATCAGTCACGTAACCGCACTGCTCATCAGCGCAGGCTATTTTGTTGCCTTTGACTATCATATATCCTCCACATCTAGGACATTTTTCCTTCACAGGCCTTCCCCAGCTCATGAAATCACACTCCGGATTATCTATACAGCCATAGTATTTTCTACCTTTTCTCGTCTTTTTAAGCACAATATCCTTACCACATTTAGGACATGGCACACCAATTTTTTCAAGATAAGGCATTGTAAATCTGCAATCCGGAAATCCCGGACATGCCAGAAATTTGCCATGTGGGCCATATTTTATCACGAGATTGCGTCCACACTCAGGACATATCTCATCGGTCACCTCATCCTGTATTGTTACCTTTTCAAGCTCCTTCTCCGCCTTGTCTATCGCTTCCTTCAAATCAGGATAAAAATTCTCAACAACCGTTTTCCAGTTTACATTGCCATCAGCCACAGCATCTAAAAGAGACTCCATATTTGCAGTAAAATTCTCATCCACTATGGTTGGAAATGAATCCTTCATGATAGAATTAACAACCTCTCCTATCTCTGTCACATAAAGGTTTTTATTTTCCTTTGTGATATATCTTCTGGCGAGTATTGTTGAAATGGTAGGTGAATAGGTACTAGGTCGTCCTATGCCAAGCTCCTCGAGTGTCTTAACAAGAGACGCTTCTGTATAATGTGCAGGCGGCTGGGTAAAATGCTGCTTAGGCTCAAATTCTTCAACAGTAAGCTTCGAATCCTCTGTCAAAGGATTTTTAAGAACTGGCTGCTTTTCCTTTTTTGCATCATCAGCTGCAGTGTATGCAAGCTCAAATCCGTCAAAAACAAGCCTTGAGGTTGAGAAGTTAAAAACATAATCTCCCACTGAAATCTTTACGGTTGTCGTCTCATACTCGGATTTCGCCATACGGCTTGCGGTAAAACGCTTCCATATGAGCTGATAAAGCCTAAACTGGTCTCTTGAAAGCGAATCCTTAATCTCAGAAGGTACTCTGTTGATATCAGTCGGTCTGATTGCCTCATGCGCATCCTGAATATTTTTGCTGCTCTTTCTCACTCCGTCTCCGCTTGAAAGATATTTGTCACCATAGCTATTTGAAATAAAATCCTTTGCCATAGCCTCAGCTTCATCTGACACACGGACAGAATCCGTACGCAGGTATGTGATTACACCGACAGTTCCCTGTCCCTTTATATCAACTCCCTCATATAACTGCTGTGCTATACGCATGGTCTTTGATATAGGAAAATTCAAGGCCTTTGAAGCCTCCTGCTGCAAGGTACTTGTTGTAAACGGAAGCGGTGCCTTATTGGTGCGCTGTCCCTTTTTGATGCTAAGTACCTTGCATTCTTTGCCCTTTATCTCATCAAGTATCTTATCCATCTCTTCCTTGGATGAAATAGCTATCTTATTGTCGCCTTTTCCATAAAGCTTTGCTGTAATAGGCTTCTTTTCGCCCTCTACATCAACCGTAGCATCAAGACTCCAATACTCCTCCGGGATGAATGCGTTAATTTCATCTTCCCTGTCGCATATGATGCGAAGCGCAACAGACTGCACTCTTCCTGCACTAAGGCCTCTTTTGACCTTTGCCCAGAGAAGAGGACTGATTTTGTAACCGACAATACGGTCCAAAACTCGTCTGGCCTGCTGTGCGTCAACAAGATCCATGTCTATCTTTCTCGGATGCTTTAACGATTCTTTTACAGCATTCTTTGTGATTTCGTTGAAGCTGATACGGCTGACATCCTTTCCCTCCAGCTTTAATGCGTGAAGCAGATGCCATGAAATAGCTTCTCCTTCACGGTCGGGATCGGTTGCGAGATATATTTTTTCAGCCTTCTTAGACTCCTTACGAAGCTTTGCAAGTATTTCTCCTTTTCCACGGATTGTAATATACTTTGGTTCAAAATCTCCGTCCACATCAATTCCGAGACTGCTCTTTGGCAGATCCCTCACATGTCCGTTTGAAGCCATTACTTCATAGTTTTTGCCCAAAAATTTCTTTATAGTCTTTACTTTTGCAGGCGACTCTACGATAACCAGATACTTTGCCATTATAAACTCCTTATATAGTAATTTGAAATTGATTCCTTAACAAATCCCTTATTTATGAGACTGTTCAAAATTTCAAAGAGCTCCGCCAATTCATACGGTACTTTTTGTGATAATGTCCCAATACCGATAGGACAAAAATCGAGTAAACTATACACCAATGCCTCCTTTTTATCAAGTAAATTTTTTCTGAAATCCATCTGTGTACATTCCGTAAGCCTTGTCATTGTTATATCTGAGACAAATTCATCAATATTATAAATTATGTCTGCCCCCTGCTTTATAAGCCTGTTACAGCCATAGCTGAGCGGATCTGTAATCCTCCCCGGAACCACATATACATCCTTTCCCTGTTCCATTGCAAAATCAGCCGTAATCAATGAGCCGCTCCTGTTTTTTGCCTCTACTATAACTACTATGTCGGAAAGTCCGGAAATCACTCTGTTTCTCATCGGAAAAAACATTTTCTGCGGTCCTGTGCCCGGCACAAGCTCACTTATTATGCCACCTGACAGCCTGATTTTATCGTACAAAAATCTATTTTCCCTGGGATAACACACATCAGCTCCCGAACCAAGGACTGCATATGTACTACCCTCTGCCTCAATACAGCCTAAATGGGCATCTCTGTCAATTCCTCTTGCCATCCCGCTTATTATCTGTATTCCCTGCTTCGAAAGGGCTCTTGAAAGAGCTCTTGTAACCTCACAGCCATATGCACTTCTGCCTCTTGCACCAACTATCGATACACATTTGCGGTTCTTATCCGGCAGTTTTCCTATATAGAACAGACTGTACGGAGGATTATTTATATTTCTCAGCTTGTCCGGATACTCCTTATCCTCTATTGTAACAAGATTTATATCCTTCTGCAAAAACATAGACCATTCTCTGTCTATATCAAAGCTTTCTGCTGATTTTTTGACAAGCTTTCTGTCCTCGTCCGTGAAAAAGCGTATATCCTTAAGCTCATTTTGTGACATAAAAAACAGCTTTTCTGCCGTAATACCACAATCATACAGCAGCTTTTTCTTTGCATTGCTTATCTCCATAAGTCCTGAAAGCCAAAGCTTAAATTTCATCCGCACGCACCTCCCCAAAATTTTTCATTGATGCTTCTGTAGCATATTGCCTCGTTGAGATGCTTTGTCTTTATGTCTTCACAACTCTCCAGATCAGCGATTGTCCTTGCAACCTTTAATATTTTATGATAAGTACGCGCGGTAAGCCCAAGCTTTTCATACATATTCTCCATATAGCTCTGTTCGCGTTTGTTGAGATGGCAGTATTTTTCCAGCTTATCCGTTGTTATTTTGGAATTATATAAAAACGTCTCACCTACATACCGCTTTTTTTGTATTTCATGACAGCTTATCACACGCTTTCTGATATCCTCTGAGGTTTCATTTGCCGATGCACTGCTTATCTCATCAAAGCTAAGTGGTGTCGCTTCCACACATATGTCTATTCTGTCAATTATAGGCTGCGATACCTTGTCAAAATATCTCCTGAGTGTCGGCTCTGAGCACCTGCATCTTTGCATATCGGGATAATAACCGCAGCTGCAGGGGTTCATCGCACCAAACAGCAGAAAATTTGCAGGATAAGTCACATTTCTCCCCGCCCTCGAAAGCCTTATGCAGTGTTCCTCAAGAGGTGCTCTCAACAAATCAAGCATGCCTCCCTTGAACTCTGCCAGTTCATCCAAAAACAGCACACCGTTATGTGCCAGGGAAATTTCACCCGGGGAAATTTTGGTGCCACCGCCTATAAGAGCTGCCTGTGTCACAGAATAATGCGGGTTTCGAAACGGTCTGTCAACCTTTAACGTATTGTCGTTGTCCAGTAGTCCGCATACGCTGTATATCTTTGACAGCTCAAGCTTCTCATTTTCTGTAAGCGGCGGTAAAATAGACGGCATACGTTCTGCTATCATCGTTTTGCCTGCTCCCGGAGGCCCCACAAGCAGTATATTATGCATACCGCCTGCTGCCACCTCACATGCTCTTTTTATGAATTTCTGACCGTTTACATCTGCAAAATCAGCATATTTTCCACCACAGTCCCTTGAGTCAGTTATGCCTGATTTAAAAATGGCATCACTGCTTTCAAGGTTCTCGATTATATCCTTCAAATGGTTTATACCATATATCTTTGCACCACATACAAGTTTCCCCTCGTTCTCATTTTTATGCGGAATAATAAAATGTTCAATTCCCCTTCCGTATTCATCAAAAACTATCGGAAGAACACCGCTGACAGGCAGTATTTCACCATTTAAATTGAGTTCACCGCAAAGAGTACACCCCTTTAGCTTTTGCTCATCAATAATACCCATTGCCATCATAATTGCCACGGCAATGGGCAGATCAAAACCTGTACCGGCTTTTCTTATATTTGCCGGTGAGAGATTGACTGTAATTCTCTTTGCCGGAAGAGCAATCCCGCAATTGTGAAGTGCTGTTTTCACCCGTTCCTTTGCTTCCCTTGCTTCCGGTGTCAGGTTTCCAACCATATCAAATACAGGCATTCCTGTAGAAATATCCACCTCAACCTGCACCGGAATGGCATTAATTCCGTCTAAAACAGCCGTTCTGACTGTACTGTACATATATTCTCCTATTCCAATTGGGATAAAATGCATAGACAAATGCATAAAAGACATGGCTATATAATACCATACTTTATGATTTTGTAAACACTTATTCAAGCATTTTTTTTAATTTTTTCAAGGCAGCTTTTTCTATTCTTGAAACATATGATCTGGATATTCCAAGCTCCTTCGCAATCTGCCTCTGGGTCAGCTCATCATTGCCGTCTAACCCAAATCTTTTTACAAGAATATAGTATTCACGTTTGGATAGCATCTGTTTCATGCCATTTTTTAGCTTTTTAAGTTCATTCGCCCGTGAAATATCCTCGAGCACATCATTTTGATCATTTTCTATTACATCAACAAGATGTATCTGGTTTCCCTCCTTGTCTGTGCCTATAGGCTCGAATATCGACACATCGCCCCTTGATTTTCTCTTGTTTCTGAAATACATCAGAATCTCGTTTTCTATACACCGGATGGCAAATGTTGCAAATCGGTTCCCATAATCGGGTTTAAACGATGAAACTGCCTTGATAAGCCCTATAGTGCCTATTGAAATAAGCTCCTGTGTATCCTCCTCTCCTGCTGCATATTTTTTAGTAACATGTGCCACGAGGCGCATATTGTGTAATATCAGTTCATCCCTTGCCTCTTTATCATTTTGCGCAAGTTTATCAAGACATATTTTCTCCTGTTCTTTACTTAGCGGTGATAAAAATGTATTCACAAAGGCACCTTGACATTTTTTGCTTATAATATCATATGTAAAAATAATTAATTTGTGATATAATCTTTGCCATGGAAAGAATAATTGACTTTAAAACGACCCGTAACGACAACGAAAAAACGGTAGAAGCCTTCCTTAAGGAACATGGTTTCACACATCAGGTGCTTGTAAATCTAAAAAAAACAAATAACGGTATCACAAGAAACGGTATCTGGGCTTACACAAACGAAAAAATATCTGCCGGCGACAAAATAAGTGTTCATATTGTCGAAAACTGCAATTCAGACAATATCCTGCCAATAAAAATCCCGCTCGACATAGCCTATGAGGACGACGATTTCATCGTGATAAATAAGCCTGCCGGCATGCCGGTGCACCCCTCAATGGGCAATCATGACAATTCTCTTGCCAATGCCCTTATGTATTATTTTAACAGTCAGGGGGCATCATTTGTGTTCAGGTGTATAAACCGGCTCGACCGCGACACGACAGGACTGACTATAGTTGCAAAGCACGCCCTCGCAAGCGGGATTTTGGGCAAAGCTGTCGCAAGGCGTGATATCCACAGAACCTATTATGCCGTCTGCAGCGGCTGTACCCCTGACTGTGGACGCATTGATGCTCCAATCGCAAGGAAATCAGACTCAGCCATAGAGCGGTGTGTAGACTTTGACAAGGGTGAATATGCCATCACTGACTATACAAGGCTTAAGTACAATCCTGATAAAAATCTCTCCCTCGTGAAGCTTAAGCTTTTGACCGGGCGAACTCATCAGATACGTGTACATATGAAATACATCGGTTTTCCGCTTATAGGTGATTTTTTATATAACCCTGATTATACGTACATGGACAGACAGGCTCTGCATTCCGGACGGCTTGAATTTATACATCCTGTCACAGGCAAAAAAATAGACCTCATATCCGATATTCCATCAGACATGAAGTCTCTCTTCAAGCTTGTTTAGGGATTTCTTTTCGTAGGGGACCTTTCCCTTAAGCACTTCATTTTTAATATATGAATATGTATAGTCTTCGCCCTTAACCGAGAGCATAACTAACAGATACTCAAGAAGTGCTTTCGTATCCTCATGAATCATATAGTGTGCTACACTTTTCTGATAATATATAAGTGCACTGCTGTCAGTATATTTTTCTTTCTGATAGTTTTTGGAGGCACTTACTCTGTCTATAAACATCTCACAGACGTACTTTATGGGCATTTTCATCCCCTCCATTGGTGTATGGATGTCCTCCCCAGGCTTTGGAACCGCATAATCAATCCAATACTCCAGATGATGCTTATTGCGCCCTTTATGATGCAGCCAGGCCGCCGAATACCCCTTATCAGCTCTTTCCGCATTATTGGGACTCATATAGCCCTTATAATATCTGCAGCCCACCAGAAACTCTGTCGGAGTGTATTTCGACAGGTCATGTAGCAGTCCCTGCTTATAAAGGCCAATCCGAAAACAGCCTGCCATAACCAGAAGCTTATGATGTGTAATTGTCATAAAATGCCTGATTGCATTCATATTATTTTCCCAAAAGTATGCATATTGACTGCGGACTCACATCCGCATACTGCTGATTTTCACACACAGTCTCATTCTCATAAAACGGAGTCTTAAGGCTGCTGTCGCACACCGCATACCATTTCATTCCTTTCTTAAGCTTAGGAAGCGCGAGCTTCTCTCTTGATGAATAAAAATTATATGCAACATAAATATAATCTCTGTCCTCATCGCTATAATCACCGCAATACATAACCCCCACACACAGCTTTGTCGGGTCGCACTCGCCTATCCATGCATTCTTACCGTGATAAGAGATGTCAGGATATCCCACCGCCTTATAATCGCAAAATTTGTATGGCTTTGCCGACGAAATCACAGGATGCTCATTCCTGAAACGGATAAGTCTCGTCAAAAACCGCACATTCTCTCTCCTGCTGCTTTCGTTTGCCCAGTTTACCCAGCCTATAGAGTTATCCTGACAGTAAGCGTTATTGTTTCCGCTCTGGGAATTGCAAATCTCATCCCCTGCCATAATCATGGGAACCCCCTGCGCCAGAAAAAGCATAAGCATGGCATCCTTCCACTTTATGCCTCTGATATCTCTTACGTATTTCTTCTTAGATGGACCTTCAAAGCCATAATTATTGCTGAAATTCCACGACGGTCCATCTGTATTGTTCTCGCCATTGGTCTCATTATGCCGGTCATTATACATAAACAGATCAGTAAGCGTAAAGCCATTATTGTCGGCTATATAATTGATAAAGCCAATATTTTCCCCCTGCTTGCGCTGCTGGTTTAAAAGCTCATTCATATTACAGTTTATATGATTTAACATCATTCTGGCCGGAAACTGGTACTCTGCCCTGTCAATATAGAGATTCTCATATCTTCTGTCCTTCGGAACCACAGACATGTCAAAGCTGTCGTAAAGTATTTTTGTACGGCTAAGCATTGCATCCTGGATAATAGCTGTAAGAGGCAGCTTGTCTCCGAGCAGCCTGAAGCCGTCAACATGAAATCGCTGTACCCAGTAATGCAGCGCACTTAGTATAAGATTATGGTCTGTATTATCTGGAAAATACATTTCCATGATACACTCCATGTTGTTTTTATGAAGCCTTTGTACGAGCCTTGCAAACTCGTTTGCGGCATCAGACGGCTCATTTGCATAAGATGCCTTTACTGCAAAATAATTTCCCCTTGTGTATCCCCAGAAATTGACCTTTTCATCTGCTTTGACCAAATGCCCCGGCTTTGTTTCTGTCCGCATCTGAGAATATTTTGGCTTTACATAATCAGGTACAACGTGCTTAATGGGAACCGTCATTTCCTCAAATTCATAGACCGGCATAAGAAGCAATGACGTAAATCCCATTTTTTTGATGTACATTATACGGTCTGAAACCGCCTCAAACGTTCCGGCATGCTTGTTCTTTTGGACTGTATCCATCGAAAAGCCTCTCACATGAAGCTTATACAGCTTCATCCTGTCACGGCCTATCTCCGGCTGGATATCCTTTTTCCAGTCAATGGCAGGCTTGTCGATGCCGCACTCTATCTCATAATCCTTTTCGGCTCTGTCACAGTCATTCCATTTTTCCCTTCCATATATTATGGTTGCATATGGGTCAATGTGTCTTACACCATTTAGCAGATAATAATATGAAAATTTCTCACAATCGAAGTTATGAATCCTCACCGACCGAAGCGACCCGAGCGAATATTGTGCCGGCACCTCTATATTGTATTTTTTCTTTTGAGCTATGTCTGTAAGGACAATGTTGCACTCATCCTCTTTTTGTGCAGCGAAGGTAAACACTGCTGTATTTCCTTCCTTGTATGCACCTATTCTTATAAAGTTTCCCTCTGTTAGTCTGAATCTCATGCAGCACCATCCAATCAATTTTTTATATGTCTAATTATACTAGTTTTGACTTTTTTTGTATAGAATTATTTGTTATAATATATTTATTGGGTCATAGTTTCTATGCCCATGCACAATACTGATAATACATTTAAAAGAAAGAGGTATCATATGGCAGAAAAAGCAACACCTGTAACACCTGAAGAGGCTGACGATATCCGCGTAACACTCGATCTGGACAACGGCAGCGTAGAGTGCAAGGTTATCACTATTTTTGAAGCTGATAAACAGGACTACATAGCACTTTTACCATTAAACGAGGACGGCAGCGACAACGAGGACGGCGATGTTTATCTGTACCGCTATTTTGAGGATGAAGAGGGACTCCCTAGAATTGAAAATATCGAATCCGATGACGAATACGATGCAGCAGCCGACAGATTCGATGAGCTTTTGGATGACGAGCTGTTTGACGAGCTCTAGTTCTTTTCTTTACACTCACCAATGAATCGGGAAGCCATGGCTGTTTTATCATTGACTGACTTTACAGAGTATATTGACAGATTTGTCTTTGCTCTTGTCATTCCCACATAAAACAGCCTGCGCTCCTCCTCGATATCCTTTTCAAGCACTGCTTTCTTATATGGCATTATCCCCTCATTTGCATCAATAATATACACATTCTCAAACTCAAGTCCCTTAGAGCTGTGAAGAGTCGCAAGTGTCACGGCATCAGGATTTGTACTCTTATTCTGCGCCAGTATTTTTAACCTTGCTGAATATTCCTTTATATGCTCATACCATTCCTCAAAGGTTGCATATCCCTTCGCTCCGGCCTGAATTTCATCAATCACATCAAACAAATCATCCCTGTTTATATTGCGATACTGTGCATATTCTGTCAAAAAGTCATCATAGCCTATGCCCTTTCTGATATAATTTATACTGGCATATGGGTTCATATGGCTCATGAGCTGCATATCATATTCGAGTTTTTCAATACGTTCGGCTATCCATGGCTTTTCATCAAACAGCTTAATCCACTCATCAAAGGCCACATCCGGTTCACACAGACTGTCTCTGGAAAGATAGCGCTTTGGTCTGTTCATAATCTGCAGGAAATCACTGCGTTTTCTGCTTCCCTTTGATATCCTCTGATATGTAAATATATCGCGCGCAATCCAGTGCTCATATATGTTTGGTATATTGTCCCTTGTTTTAAACGGAATATTATAGCCCATAAGCTGTTCTATAAGTGCTCTGGGCTGCGTATTTGTCCTGAAAAGCACCGCAAAATCACTAAAAACAGCTCCATCCTTCATTTTTTTATCTATATCACGTATCAAAAACAGATTTTCATCTTTCCTGTTCTCAAAATTCACGAAGGCTACAGGCACATCCGACTTGCTGGCTGCGATTATTTTCTTTTCAAATCTTTCCTTGTTGTGAGAAATCAGATTTAAGGATGTATCAACTATGTATTTACCACATCTGTAGTTTGTATCGAGAAGAATCCGCTTTGCGTCCGGATAATCCTTCTCAAATCCAAGCATAATCTCCGGCTTTGAGCCCCTGAACCTGTATATGGACTGGTCATCATCGCCAACTATAAACAAATTATTCTGTGGAAGCGCTAGCATCCTTATAATCTCATACTGCAGACGGTTTATATCCTGAAACTCATCTATGAGTATGTACTTATATTTGTTCTGCCACAGCGCAAGGATGTCTTTTCTCTTTGTAAACAGCTCATATGTGTATGAGAGCATATCGTCAAAATCGATAAGCCTGCTTTCCCTTAATCTGTTCTCATATTTTTTATAAATATCCCTGAATATCTCCTCTCCGCATACGCTTGAATAGAAATTCTCAATATCTATACGGCTGTTTTTTATAATACTTATTTCAGCTAAAAGATTGCCGATAAATTCATTTTCATCCTTGTATTCCAAACGATAATATGACATTATTTCCCTGATAAATTTATATCTTGTCATCTCATCAGCTATATTTGCACTTGTAAACCTGTAGGCATATTTGAGTATGGTAAAAAAGACAGCATGAAAGGTTCCAAACGACACATTCACCCTCTCATCACCCATTAGCGCATTAAAACGCTCCTTCATCTCGCCGGCGGCTGCCTTTGTGAATGTAATAACAAGAATTTCCGAAGGATTTACATGATGTTTCTTTATTAAGTTTTTTGTTCTGTGTGTGATAACAGCGGTTTTCCCAGACCCCGGACCCGCCAAAACAAGCATAGCGCCATCAGTATGTTCGATGGCGCCAAGCTGGGCTTTATTAAAATCCATATGATACCTTTATCTATTTATTAGAAAGCTTTTCTATACCATTCTTTATTCTGGCTATAGACTCCTCTTTGCCAAACACCTCCATAAGCTCTGTAGCTCCGCCCGGTGTCATCTGTTTGCCTGAAACAGCTGTACGGATTGGCCACATAACATAGCCTATCTTATACCCCTTTTCTGTGGCATATGCCTTAAGAGTCTCAAAAAGCGAATCATTTGAGAAATCATCACAGCTTTCAAGAATAGGAACCACATCGTTTAATACCTCAAGTGATGTCTCTGGGTTCGTCTTCATCTTCTTGTGAGTATACATGGCAATATCATAGTCCGGCAGCTTTTCAAAGAAGTCGATATGCTCCTTGATATCAGGGAATATCTCAATACGTGTCTGAACCATCCTTGCTATCTTCTTAAGGTCATAATCCTTTGTGACAACCTCCTTAATGTATGGCAGTGCCATATCGTAGAATTTGTCAAAATCAAGCTTCTTTATGTACTCGCCATTCATCCATTTAAGCTTTGTGAAGTCAAATACAGCAGGTGATTTGCTCATATGATGATAGTCAAACTTCTCAACAAGCTCAGGAAGTGACATAATCTCCTGATTGTCTGCCGGGCTCCATCCAAGAAGCGCCACAAAGTTTACAATGGCCTCTGTAAGGAAGCCCTGATCCAGTAAATCCTCAAAGGATGAGTGACCGCATCTCTTTGAAAGCTTATGATGCTCCTCATCTGTAATAAGCGGACAGTGTACATATACAGGCACATCCCATCCAAATGCCTCATAAAGTCTGTTGTACTTAGGTGATGATGAAAGATATTCGTTTCCTCTGACTACATGTGTGATGCCCATCAGGTGATCATCGACTACGTTTGCAAAATTGTATGTAGGATATCCGTCAGATTTGATAAGAATCATATCATCAAGCTCTGCATTATCCACTGTGATATCTCCGTAAATCTCATCCTCAAATGTGGTTGTGCCCTCTGTAGGATTGTTCTGTCTGATAACATATGGCTTGCCGGCCGCAAGATTTGCTTCAATCTCCTCCTTTGACAGGTGTAAGCAGTGCTTGTCATAGATAGAGATTTCCTTGCCTGCAACAGTTGTTTTAAGACTGTCAAGACGCTCCTTGTCGCAGAAGCAGTAATATGCCTCTCCCTTGTCAATAAGCTCCTTTGCATACTTCATGTAGATCCCCTGTGCCACACGCTCACTCTGCACATATGGACCACATCCTCCATCCTTGTCAGGTCCCTCATCATGGACAAGACCAGTCTCTTCGAGTGTCCTGTTTATAATATCAACAGCACCCTCCACCTGACGTACCTGGTCTGTATCCTCTATACGGAGAATGAAATCTCCTCCCTCATGCTTTGCAATCAGATATGCATAAAGTGCAGTTCTCAGATTTCCTACATGCATTCTTCCTGTAGGGCTTGGTGCAAATCGTGTTCTAATCTTACTCATTGAAATGTGCTCCTCTATATTAATATTTTTTGTAACCATTAATAATCCTCTTATAAAATCATCTTACAGTTACTGTTTTAATCATTTTTCAACTTGAAATTATATAACAATATGGACATTTAATCAATCCTCATATTCAAGTTCCATATTAAGCTCGGCAATTTTATTTAAAATCCGGTTGATTTCATTAATCTTGTCTCCAACCTGTTCTCTGTGTGACAATATTTCCCTTCTAAGCCCGGTAACAGCTTCAATATTATACTTCATGCGGCCTCTGAGCTTTTGTCTTCTGCCTATAAGCTCATGCTTCAGCTCTACCATCTCGCGGTGATCTACAATAGCATTTGTATAATTAAGCCATACTCTTGCATCATAAAAATCATTGGTCTGAAGCACCCGAAGCAGCTTTTTACTGTTATATTCCAAATCCTCATTTGTCTGTCTGAAACGCGCTTTTTCCTTTACTGCAAGCAGATACTGCTCATATATATATATCAGTTCCTTTGAGTTTTTTATGTGATATTTCTCATAAGTGTAATCTATCGTATTTTTCACATTCACATATTTAATCTTGACCCTGTTTTCGAGTACAATAGCCCTGTTCTTGTTTACATTACAGCTTCGTATCTGTCTCTGCTGTTCCTGATACGAATAAAACACGAATGTTCCGGCAAAAGCAGCTATAATTGCGCCGACAAATGTAAAAACTGTTGTATCAACATCAAGCTGAAATCGAAGAGTCATACAAAGTACAACAACTGTCACAAAAAACGCAATAACAAAAACGGCATAAATTCTAACCTTCTTTTGCGCTGCCACAGCCTCATCCTTTTCAATGTCAAGCTCCATCTTTTGACTCTCAAGGAATCTCAAATCCCTGTTTATGGCATCAAGATTTCTCTCGTTTTTTTCAAGTCTTTTTATTGCCCTGGGTATCTCAGCCTCAAGCTCCTGCATCTGCACATACTGACTGTCTGATATTTTGTTTTCGGTTTTTAGAAATTCCGACCTTTTTCTTTCAAGCTGTGCTATGCTTGCGGCGGCATCGCACATGAGCTTTTTGTCCGGATCCTTCATATTTTCCATACGCTCTATATCCGTAAGATAATTTGTAACCTGCGCATACTCTTCCCTGGCGGCCTCGAATTCTCTTGCCGCATCTATCATCTGTTCACAGGCATCAACCACCTGAAACTCTGCTGATTCCTGTTTTATTATTTTTTGCGTATTTTCCTCTTGCTGATTTGTTTTTTTTCGATGTTTAAATAACATGTGAACGATATTCCTCTTTATATTTTAAAATAATGTCTGCCTTTTCTCTAGCTGACATATTTTTAATCTCTGCAGCTTTGGCATCTATCAATGAGCTCTCACTGCCCGAATAAAATCCCTTTATCACATCCTCTAATTTAACAAGCTCCGATTCATCTACCTGGTAATCCTCTACAACCGCATTAAATTTATCATCATTACCCATACATTTGTATGAAATAAGACATGACCACAACGATTTTCTGTTTTTGTTGTACTGATAAGCTTTTCTGAAAAAAACCGCTGCTGTTTCGAACAGAAATAATCTTGCATATGCACAGGCCATGTTGTTATATACGTTGCCGTAAAGTGCTGTATCAGCAGTTTTGGCTTCCTCCGATGACAAAAGCTTCCTATATTCAATAATGGAATTTTGATACTTTCCCGCTTCCATAAGACTGTCTGCCCTAAGCTTAGCGCATTCAAATGAACTTTTCCCCTCAAGCTCTCTTAATATATCGTGAACCGATGATATCTGCGTGGCACTGCAATAGCCTGAATATTCAAGTATTTCAGTGACAAATGCTGACAAACGGCCATTGGTTGATATAATCATTTTAAGATGCTCCGCAAGCTTTTTAAGGTTTGCCTGATCTTCTATCCACGCACAAAGCTCCTGATTCATGAAGCTTTTATCCAGCAGATATACGTTATTTATAATATAATAATCAAGCTCTTCTATCGAATATATATTTATCGACACACCCTCCAGATAAAAGGGCATGGCTGCAATTGGTCCATTGCAAAGTAATAGCTCTCCCATATGCCCTCCTACATAGTCATTTCATAATGCCACACTTTACCGGAGCTTCTGAAGATTTCTCCAAAGCCCAGGTCTTTAATCTCAATATCAATCTTATCATCCGACACAGGTGTCGCTGTAATTCTTATTCGCGTAGCCCTGTCAGGTCTCACAGGCATATCTGTCAGCTCAAGCGTCTCTATCTTTGCCTCCCTGCTTTTTGGAAGCTGCTTCCAGAAATCCACCTCATATGAGTCTCCAATAATAACCTCACACTCTCCTTTAGCCTCAAACCAGTTTGTCCCTGCACTGATTAAATTGTAAAAAGAAAGATTTCCTCTATCCTTTACCTTAAGGCTCAAATTGAATTTCATCTCATTCTCACCCATATAGACAAAAGGCCAACTGTCTTCATTATCTCTTGTACGCGCAGCATAACAGGCCCCCTTAGAAAAAAGGTTGTTTCCCATAAAAACACGGCGTCCGCTGCACAATATAGTTAACGACTGCTTCATCCATGACTGTGAAAATCCATCTCCAACCAGATACACCGTTGAGACAGTATGGTTTTTTAATGTATCTTTTATAATTCCCGTAAAATAGCTGTCCCAGTCGTTCTCTTTAATTGTATCATACACTCTCTCGTCAATTGAAATCACCTGCGGTGTTGTCCTTGTATCACGCTTCAAACCCATACAGCTCAGATTATCCCTATCCTTTTCAAAAAGAAAAACATCATGAAGCCACAGAGATTTTTCCTGATTCAGGGTATAATAATAAAAGCTCTCCTTATGGTCTATAATCATAAGCTGCTTAGAATTAAGCCCCAGCTTTGGCAGCAGACCGACAAACAGCTTCACGTTTTCTTTGGTAAGTTGCTTAAGACATATGGCCAGTCTGTCACACACTGAGGGATTACCCATCTTGGAAGGTAAAGCAATAAGCTTTTTAATAAATAAAGCAAGCAGGTCCTCCGCCATAAAGACTTCATCTTCAATAACGATTTTTTCCTTAGACATAGCTCTCTTTAGCAGATTATCAATGCATACCAGCTCAGCATTTTTTGACATTTTGCGGGCTTCATCACCATAATACCATATTCCCATGTTCTTTCTTCTGGCAAGCACCAAAGGAATCTGATACACCATTGAACCCGCAATTGTGCTGGCCGTCTCCGGCTCTTTCATATTAAATTGAAGAAAGCTTACCATAGCATATTTATCATTGATATCAATGCCTATATAGTAAGAATTGCTTTTTCTCTCCATCTGTATCCTTTCCTCTTTACATCAGTGTAAATATCTGCTTTGTCAGGCTGTCTTTTTTACGGTATTCACTGACATTATTGCAAAATGTTTCATCATCAAGCAGTGTATTTGATATTATTATCTCATTTGTAAGATTATATCTGCTGTGGTCAGCTCCACCATATATGTTGTTGCAGATGAGTCTGCTGCTCTCTTTAATCAATACCCTTCCGTCACTCTCCTGTGTAATATAATACCTGATCATCTCGCCAAAGAACATGACAAAGGTTTTGACATAAATTCCACCATAAACAGGCTGCAGCTCCTCCTCTGTAAAATCATCCCCATCCTCATCGCGACTGTAATGCAGTACCACACGGCAATTCTCCTCAGTAGCCATATATTGAAGAAAAACTTTGTCATACAGATAATATTTCTGCACCAATCTGTAGTCAAGCCTTGCAAAAAAATCAAAATACATATTGTGGCAAATATAGTTGTCAAGCAAAGCATCCTCTATCTCATATTCTACGGAGGATATTTGACTTTTTACTGACATATGCTTTAAAAGTGCGAGCTTACACGCATCATTAAGAGTGCGTCTGCATTCATATCTGTTTTCAATAATATCAAAAATAAAATCACAATCTGAAATATTTGAAATCATATAGTTATTTGCCAGCACTGAAATATACGCCAGCACAAGCATATCATTTCCACCCTTGTCATAATACGACATAAATATTTCGGATATTCCGGTCAAATCCCTGTCTGTATATACAGCCTGCTCAATAATCCTTTCATCAAGCCTGACTGATGATACAGAAAACCGTTTTGCCGCATTCCACAAATCTATCATCATATCCGTAGGACCGGAATAGTTATCGCAAAGATATTTAAGCATCGTATCATTATATTTTCCTGTCATAAATGCCGATGCCGAAAGACTGAGCATAAACTCGTCTTCCTCCTGGCTTGCAGCAAGCGCATTCTCGCAAAGCGTAACCTTTGAGACTGCAGACATCTGGTCGATTCCATAATCCTGCACAATATCATATGCTTTTTCAAACATATGGTTTTCAACAAGCATTTCAATCATATATCTTCTCGTTGCAGCAGACAAAAGCTCGCAATCAATGCTCTGCAGAAGCTGCTTTATATCTTTCTCTTTATCATGAATACGATAATATTTAAGAATCGCAGCAATCATTTTATCCCTGTAGGCGTCAGAAAATTCTTTATTGCAAATTAACTGTTTAAAATATATACTGTCACTTTCCTTAAGTCCTGAATAATCCGTAACATTTCTGAGGTGAAATGCTATATATGGAAGCTCGTTTGGTGCATGCTCAAGACACTTATTTAGATACTTTTCCGGATTCATAAGTCTTTGCATACGATATGAGATGCTGTCCACATACCGGTACCCCTTTTCATCCTCAAACAAGATCACATATCGGTCTGAAAACAACTGAAAATATGCTGTCTGGTCTATAACCGGCACTATCTGCGGATTCTCCATCTGACTCTGGTAAATAACAGCTCTTACAATATGTCTGTCAAACACTATCAGCTTATATGAAAATATAATATCTGATAAAGAAACAGCTAACTCATCATTGATAAAGCCAAGCTCAAGCATATCGTCATAAAGCACTGCAAGATTATCATCCATATGTGACTGTTTTGCCTGTTCCATTGCAAAGCGTGTCATTGTACTGCGATATTTATGATATATTTCCGGTTTTTTTGTTTTGGCTGCAATTATATTATTATAAAGCACTGCAAGCTTACGGTATGGCAGATTATTATCGTACTGAAAATACATCTGCACAATATCAGGAACCGAGGAAATCTGTCTATCCTCCATTGTGATAAGAAATGACTCATATAACCCTGTTATTCTCAGCTTAAGCTCTATTGCCTTTTCAAACCATTCATGATATCTGACATCATTCTGCTGTCCCTTAATTAAATAACTGCATATAATACCAACGTATTCATCAGACGGACAGACTTCATAGGCTGCTGTCAGTAAATCAAACACTTTTTTTTCAAAACCCGATGAGAGCTCCACCACCTCGAATATCTGCTCTGCAAGTTCTTTACTTAATGCCTTGTTCTTTACTGCCCATCCTAAAATCCGAAGCTCAAATGTGCCAAGCTCCTTTAACAGATACGGATCCTTCCACATCAGATAATATGCCTCTACATACATAAACGGTGATGAGCACCCATTCAGTATCCAATATCTTATGTCCTTTAGCTTACCTGCATCATTATCAAAATACTGCTCTCTCAAAAACAGAAGAACCCAGAAAAGAAGACTGCTATCAGGATTTTCATAGAAAATAAGCTCAATCTCATGCGTCATCCTGTCAACATATGACGGTTCCCGCTCCAGCAGAGTCTTTAAGTACAGATAATATCCCCATACAGGAGCTTTTTTATCACTAAATTCTCTCTTAAAATCATTAAGAATCCATTCTGCCTCCTGGCGCTGACGGTTTATAATATACGCCTGTGCCTTCATCAATTCATAAAGAGGTTCCTTTGGACAAAGCGCATGAAGATGCTTAAGCTCACCTATTGTCTCATTTGCCCACAAGCCGGTGACAATTCTCTTTAATCTGTAGCTTTGGTACAGTTGTGTAATGCCAACCACGCTCTTTTTAATATCATTTCTTATGCTTTTATTTTTGCTTTTATTTTCATTTGCATGCGCTGCAACCTCAATTGTAAATGTCTGATGTACACACTCAATAAAAATACGTCCAAAATTATTGCCTGCGTGCATACGCTCATTATCAATTATATAACTATAGACATAGGTTTTTCCAATAAAATCATCAAAGGTCAATGCCTGTCTAGACAGCTTAATAAACTCACAGTCAGTACGGACATGAATCTCCGCATATCCCCAGTTCATGCGCGTAATCTCAAAGCTGCCACTTTGATTTTCAGCTGAAGCCGCAAACTCCTCCTTTGTTTTGTCAACCTTTATTGAGACCGGCTTTTTCTTATGAACGCCGACCAAAAACTCTTCCATATTACGTGAAGACGGCTTAGCAGCCATAATCCCACGATAAATCATGTTCTCAACAACCATATCTTCCGATATAATATTAAGAAAATTTCTGTTATAGAAAAGATGATATGCCTCTGTCCAGTTATTTTGGGCAAGCTTTGTAAAATCATCAAGATTTTTAATTACTCCCACAGAGGTTTCTGCATAAAGTTTTGTGATTCTTGCGCAAAAAGAAAGACTGTACTCAATCTGATTACATACAATCACAAAGCTGCCCTCGCAGGCATCGCCCTCTACGAGACCCTTACTGTTAAATTGATAACGAATCCTGACTTTCTCGCCCTCGAAATGCGGATTCAGACATTCCATCCTCGGATTAGTCGAATAAACTATACCACGGATTTTTATCTGATTCGTACTTTCTATTACAAAGCTTCCCGCTTCGCTTCTTCCCTCAATGACCGAAAGGTCTATTGTCTCCTCTGAAAACGCCAAAATCGGTTTCGTGCCATTAAATCTGCCGGCAGCTATCTGCCCTATACGTGCTCGCACAATTGTTACCCCGTTTACGTTAAATGTTGATTTTTTATACACTTATTATATAATGATATGAGGGTCAAAAGGTATTTTGCCCCTCATTTATGATTAATCAGATTACTACATGCTACGCATTCCCGTAATCTGACTACACCTCGAAATCCGCTAATTTCCTGCGTCCACGCAGCAAATTGCTACTTTCTCGGTGTAGTGCGGGTCACTAAGGTATACATCGAATTGCATGCAAGCATGCATCGATGATACCTTTTGACCCTTTAATCTGTAAATTATATACGATTTGCTATGCTGTTGCAATGCAAAACAGAAAGGAAATTACAGCTAATGATAGAACAAAAGGAGCATTTTCACGGCAGTGACCTTGAAAAAATAGAAAAAATATACGGTATAAAGAAAGAAAATATTGTGAGCTTTGCAGCAAATGTCAACCCACTCGGTGAATCCGGTAAACTAAAGACGGCGCTGTCTGAGCGCATTGATGCAATCACAAAATACCCTGACAGGGAGTATACTTCTCTCAGAAAGGCTATCGGCAGCTACTGCAAGTGCGATTACAATCACATAACAGTCGGAAATGGATGCACGGAGCTCATCTCACTTTTCATTCAGATTACAGCCCCTAAAAAGACACTTCTGCTTGGTCCGACTTACTCTGAGTACGAGCGAGATTTAAGGATAAACGGCAGTGATATCTCATACTATTTTCTTAAGGAAAAGGATGATTTTAAGATTAATCCGGATGAATTCATCTCTGCAATCACAGCTGATACCGACCTTGTCATCATCTGTAATCCAAACAATCCGACCGGCAGCCTTATCACACCGGATAAGCTCAAAACGATTTTAACCCACTGTAAAGAGACAAATACTTACGTGATGATAGACGAGACATATATAGAGTTTGTGCCGGATGTGGATGAGCTTTCAGCAATCCCTCTGACGGCCTTGTTTGACAATGTGATTATACTGCGCGGCACATCCAAGTTTTTTGCCACTCCGGGGCTTCGCCTGGGCTATGCCATCACATCAAATTCACAAATTCTTACAGACATAAACACAAACAAAAATCCGTGGATGATTAACTCACTCGCCGTTGTCGCAGGTGAAACCATGTTTTTGGATGAGGAATATATAGACAAAACAAGAAGCATGATACTTTCAGAGAAAAACAGGTGCAAACAGCTGATAGAGGAATCACATAAATTCAAGCTTTATCCATCCTATAGCAATTTCTATCTGCTTAAGATACTTGATGAAGGTGTGGATGCACATATGCTCTTTGAGCGTGCCATAAGGCAGGGCATGATGATAAGGGACTGCTCTACATTTCCCGGACTCAAGGAGCGGTTCATACGATTTTGTATAATGAAGCCAGAGGATAATACAAGGCTTATTAATTGTCTTACACAATGATGCTAAATGCCTTTATATAAACATAACATATAACTTAGTATATAAATTTTATAAACAGGTGGCTAAAGTATCCTCTAAACCTATAACCAAAAAGCTTCCGAAAGGATTTAATCCAACCGGAAGCTTTTTTTATAAAGTAAAACATAGAATATGCTTTAAGCTATATATTATTTTGCAGATAAGAACTCGTCAATACCCTTTGCTGCTGCTTTTCCTGCACCCATGGCAAGAATAACCGTTGCAGCACCTGTTACGGCATCTCCACCTGCGAATACACCCTCTTTTGAGGTTGCACCTGTATCCTCAGTAGCTACGATACATTTTCTCTTGTTTGTATCAAGACCGACTGTTGTAGAAGAAATAAGTGGATTTGGAGATGTACCAAGTGACATGATCACTGTATCACACTCCATCTCATACTCAGATCCGGCAATCTCAACAGGGCTTCTACGTCCTGATGCATCAGGCTCTCCAAGCTCCATCTTGATAAGCTTAACACCCTTAACCCAGCCATTCTCATCAACAAGAATCTCTGTAGGGTTCTCAAGGAGATCAAAGATAACTCCCTCTTCCTTAGCATGATGTACTTCCTCTTTACGTGCAGGAAGCTCTGCCTCACTACGTCTGTATACAATATGTGTCTCTGCACCGAGACGAAGAGCTGTTCTGGCTGCGTCCATGGCTACGTTTCCACCACCTACAACTACAACCTTTTTGCCCTTTGAGATAGGAGTCTCATAACCCTCTTTAAAAGCTTTCATGAGGTTATTTCTTGTAAGGAACTCATTAGCAGAAAATACACCGTTGGCCTGCTCTCCAGGGATTCCCATAAATCTTGGAAGTCCTGCTCCCGAACCGATAAATACAGCCTCAAAGCCTTCTTCCTCCATAAGTTCGTCAATCTTAACTGACTTTCCGATAACTACATTTGTCTCGATTTTAACACCAAGTGCCTTGACATTCTCTACTTCTGCCGCAACAACCTTGTCCTTTGGAAGACGAAACTCCGGTATTCCGTAGCTTAATACTCCGCCGGCAGCGTGAAGTGCCTCAAAAATAGTTACATCATAGCCAAGCTTTGCAAGGTCTCCGGCACATGTAAGTCCTGCAGGACCTGAACCGATAACAGCAACCTTTTTGCCGTTCTTCTCTGCGGCTGTCTTTGGCTTGATGCCATTCTCTCTTGCTGTATCAGCAACAAATCTCTCGAGCTTTCCGATTGAGACAGGATCGCCCTTGAAGCCTCTGATACACTTGCCCTCACACTGGCTCTCCTGTGGGCAAACACGTCCACATACAGCAGGAAGTGCTGATGACTCTGAGATAATCTCATAAGCCTTTGTGAAATCACCATTTTTAACCTGCTCAACAAATGCAGGAATATTGATAGAAACAGGACAGCCCTTCATACAATGTGCATTTTTACAGTTTAAGCATCTGCTTGCCTCTGCCATTGCCTCTTCTTTATTGTAGCCGTAGCAAACCTCTTCAAAGTTTGTGGCACGAACCTTTGGATCCTGCTCTCTGACAGGTACTCTCTTTAATACATCGACTTCCATTATTTGTCACCTCCGCAGTTTCCGCAGCCACCGTGATGTGTTGCGCCCTCTTCATAGGCAAGCTTAGCTCTGCCTTCCTCTGTCTTATATTGCTGCTGTCTCTTCATAGCCTGATCGAAATCAACAAGATGTCCGTCGAACTCAGGTCCGTCAACACATGCGAACTTAACCTTTCCATCCACGATCAGACGGCATGCACCACACATACCTGTTCCATCAACCATGATTGGGTTCATTGAAACAATTGTAGGAATCTCAAGCTTCTTTGTGAGCAGACATGTAAATTTCATCATAATCATAGGTCCGATAGCTACACAGCAGTCATATGTATTGCCGGCATCAACAAGTGCCTGAAGCTGCTGGCTGCCGTTACCGTGGAAGCCGTATGAGCCATCATCTGTACAAACATAGAGATTCTTTGCAACAGCTTTCATCTCATCCTCAAAGAAAAGGATATCCTTATTTCTAAAGCCCATGATGACATCAGCATCCACACCATGCTCTTTAAGCCACTTAACCTGTGGATATACAGGAGCTGTACCAAGACCTCCTGCGATAAATACGATGTGCTTTTTCTTTGTCTCCTCGAGGTTATCCTCCTGACAAAGCTCTGATGGACAGCCGAGTGGTCCGACGAAATCCTCTAATGAATCTCCCTCATTAAGAGCCATCATTCTCTCTGTTCCTGCACCGATAGTCTGTACTACGATAGTAACAGTCTCTTTTTCCCTGTCATAATCACAGATGGTAAGTGGGATTCTCTCTCCTACCTCATCTGTCTTTGCGATGATAAACTGACCAGGCAGACACTCTTTTGCAACTCGTGGTGCCTTTATATCCATAAGGATAATATTGTCAGCCAATTTTTCTTTTCGAACTATTGGATACATAGTCTTCCTCCTAGTTAAATCTTATCCCATTACATATGTAATCTGATACTCAATTATTTCATACTTTTTTAATTTTAAATGAAATGATATAATTTTTCAATATATTTCTTTAGATATTCCATAAAAAAATGTTATATGCTTATGAAATTGTGTTATCTTCTGATATTCGTCCGGTACTTTATATCAAAAACAGGAACCAATTCATGCAAAAAATGAACCGGTTCCTGTATTTATCAACTTTTATGAGAAGTATACAAGCTCATCCTGCGGCTTCTCGGCAGGCTCGATGGAAACCGGATAAAGCACCGGTCCCTTTCCCTTGTACTCTCTTGCAAACTCCACATGCACCCTTGCGGTGATGGTAATCCACGATTTGTGAGGGATGCTGCTCTCATCCTCATACTTGCACTTAAAGCCTATAAAGGTCACATCCTCTATACAGCAGGTCATCGCAAACCTGCCCGGTACCATAACGCCCTTTCTAAGCTTATCAGGATTGTATACAAGAGCAAGAAATTTAACAACCTTGCCGTCGTACTTTTTATAATTCTCCATGGCATCCATATACCAGATGGCATAGTCTGCATCAGAAAGCTCAATCACATCCTGATTTATGTCAAACGGCAGCTCCTCCGGACGCTCATCAATAGTACCGTCCTTGCGCTCATAGACAATCTGAGCCTTTCGGTTGATATTCTTGATGGTACGCCTTAAGTGGCCTCTGTCTGTATCATCATCTGTCCTGTTAAATATGACAACATCACTCGCAAATACCTGTTCCTGCATCATTGCGCGCATATTGTTCATATAAAGGTCAAATGTGGTGGAATCAACTGTGGCGAGCGACTGCACGATAACCCAGCCCTTTGGCAGCTCGGCCTCTATAATCTTATCAATGCCCCATGTGCCATTGTACTCGATAAATACCTGCTCAGGCAGATACTGCATGTTGAGCTCATTCAGCTTAGCTGCTGTAAACTCATCCTCAGAGTCAATCTCTGCAACCTGGAAATTGGCAGCCTTAAGCTTGTCCATATCATACTCCACATCGCCATCCTCGCACATAATGATAAGCCCCTTTGAGCCATTAGCGAAATCATTCTCAAAAATGGTATCCTTGATTAGTGAAGTCTTGCCACTGTCCATGAATCCGGTAAATAAATATACTGGAATCTCTTCAGCCATTTTGTTAGTTCCTTTCTGATTATTGTGTTAATGTGTAACTATTTAAAATATACTTAAGCAAGTCCGAAGAGCTCTTCCAACTCATGCTCGTGGATATCTGTTCCGATAACAACAATACGTCCTGTATAGTCAGGCTCGCCGTCACGAATCTCATACTCGCCCGGAACCATATCAAAGTAAATCCACTTGCCGTCTGTGCCCTCTACCATGCCCTTTGAACGTAGAATATTGTCATCCTCTACAAACTGCTTAAGGATTTCCTCGAGCTTAGCGCGCTCAAACTTGTGAGGAGTCTCCTTGCCCCAGCTTGTAAATACATCATCAGCATGATGATGTCCGTGCTCATGATCATGGTCATGACAGCCACAGGTGCAGCCCTCGCCGTGCTCATGATGATGCTCGTGCTCGTCATGGTCGTGGTGATGTTCGTGTTCATCGTGGTCGTGATGATGCTCATGTTCATCATGGTCGTGGTCATGCTCATCATGGTCGTGGTGATGCTCATGCTCATCGTGGTCATGATGATGGTGATGATGCTCTGCCTCATCCTGTGCATGACGTGCCTCTGCAAGCACCTTCATCTCAAGATTGTCCTGACCCTCCATAGTCTTTAATATCTGCTCTCCTTTAATAGCATCCCAGTCAGTAGTGATAACCGAAGCCTTTGGATTTAAAGCCTGAATCTGCTTTACGCAAAACTCAAGCTGCTCAGGGGTAGCATTCTGGCTACGGCTTAAGATAACTGTTGTGGCATACTCTATCTGATTGTTGAAGAACTCACCAAAGGCCTTCATCTGCTTGCTTGCCTTAAGCGCATTTACAACTGTAACAAGTGCATTGAGCTTGACCGGCTGCTCTTTTTCGATATCTATAACTGATTTCATGACATCTGATAATTTGCCTACGCCGGAAGGCTCGATTAAGATACGGTCCGGATGATACTTAGTAATAACCTCATTTAAGTTCTTACCAAAATCACCTACCAGTGAACAGCAGATGCAGCCTGAGTTCATCTCAGTAATCTGGATGCCGGCATCCTTTAAAAAGCCACCGTCTATACCAACCTCACCGAACTCATTCTCTATGAGAACTATCTGCTCACCCTTAAAAGCCTCATCTATCATTTTCTTGATAAATGTAGTCTTTCCAGCTCCAAGGAAACCTGAAATAATGTCAATTTTTGTCATTGTAATTCACTCCTTTTCTTTTCACTAAGTCCTATTTTACTAGCAATAATACAAATATGCAAATTAAATTTTTATTCAATGTCATTTAGTTAGGCATCACTTCAGTGGGTTTCTGTCATAGAGAGCCACTGTTTTTTATGCCTAAAAACTTTAAAAATATTACAAAAAACAGTT
>ONHG01000004.1 GCA_900317585.1 uncultured Lachnospiraceae bacterium
TAAAAAACAGCACGCTAAGATAGACAATATATAGGAAAAGCTGAATTTAATCTGCGGTAAAGTTGCCGTAGGTGGGAACAATAATTCGACGCATGACAGGAAAGAACGCAGTAGAAGGAACAGGTGGAAACTTTTCATACTATGAATTAGGAAATCCATTATTTATGCAAGATGGAACGATAAATGATGAGGTAGATATAACTGAAGTCAGAAAGTATGTCTGGTATACAGAGACAAATGGCATTGAGTATAAAGAAGATATACAGGAAAAGTATTTTCTTGGTTCATATAATGATACAGCCTATTATTTTTATTATGAAAAAGATAGGGTAACAATACTTGATTATGAATTTTTGACAAGTGTACATAAGAAAGAACAGGCATATGTTATATATGCGGATTCCTGTGCATTGTCAGATAGTGATTTACAAAAATGGAATATCACATTTAAGAAAATACCAAGAGATATTGAACATATCTAGAAAGGAATGAGATATGGAATTAAAAAAATATCAGTTACAGGTAATAAAGGATTTAGACAGATTTTTAGAATTGCTGATAGAAAAGCAGAATATAAGTAAAGCCTATAATGCTTTGTGGAATGAAAAAGGAATTAATGTTGGAATAGACGGCATGCCACCATATAATCCTGAACTAGCAGGTGTTCCTCAGGTTTGCTTTAAAGTTCCAACGGGAGGAGGAAAGACTTTTCTGGCAGCAAATTCACTCAAACCGATATTTGCTTCTATGCCACATATACATCCTAAGGCAGTAGTATGGCTTGTACCTTCAGATGCTATCTTGTCACAGACATATAAGACATTAACAGATAAGAATCATGATTATAGGAAGAAAATAGATGTTGATTTTGGTAATAAGGTCGAGATTTATTCTAAGCAGCAATTGTTAAATGGACAGAATTTTAATCCAACATCAGTAAGTGACAATTTGTCTATTTTTGTATTAAGTTACGATTCATTTAGGACAAGTAAAAAAGACGGAAGAAAAGCATATCAGGAAAATGGTAGTTTATTACCATTTGTAAGGTTTAAACAAGATAGCAGTACTTTATTAGAAGATATAGATGAAACTGCTTTAATTCAGGTTATTCGCAAACTGAATCCTGTTGTTATTGTTGACGAGAGCCACCATGCAACAAGCAAACTTAGTAAGGAAATGTTACAGAATTTTAATCCGTCATTTGTACTTGATCTAACGGCAACACCGAAGAAGGGAAGTAATATAATTTCATTTGTAGATGCCAGACAGTTAAAAGCGGAAAACATGGTAAAGTTACCTGTAATTGTATACAACAGAAAATCACAGGAAGATGTTTTTATATCTGCTGTATCATTAAGAAGAAAGCTGGAATTGGAGGCGGTTCAGGGACAAAAAAACGGCGGTAAATATATTCGTCCTATTGTATTGTTTCAGGCACAGCCTAAAAACAATGCTGACAGTACAACATATGAGAAGATTAAGCATACTTTAATGGAGATGGGAATACCAGAGTCTGAAATTGCAATAAAAACAGCAGATAAGGATGAACTAAAGAATATAGATTTGAGTAGTTCGGATTGCAATATTAGATATATTATAACAATTAATGCATTGAAAGAGGGGTGGGATTGTCCTTTTGCATATATACTAGCTACAGTTGCAAATAGAACATCGAGTATAGATGTGGAGCAGATATTTGGTAGAATTTTAAGATTACCTAATACCAAAAAGAATGAAAGCGAAGTCTTAAATCTTTCATATGTAATTACATCATCAAATGCATTTTATACAACTCTTGATAAGGTAGTAGTTGGACTTAATGCAGCAGGATTTACCAGTAAAGATTATAGAGTAGATGACTGTGAAGATGTAGTTGATGAACGGCAGACAAAACAAGAAGCTAATGGTCAGACAGAGCTGCCACTTAACAATATTCAAGTTGGTAATGATGATAAGGATACAGACGAACTTGATGGATTAAATGTAGAATTAATGAAGATACAGTTGGAAACATTGGAGAATGAATCTGCTGAAACAGGAACAGAAGATAGTTCAGTATCATCTAAAGCGATTAACGATATGCTTGAACATGCAAAATCACAGAATGAGTTGTATCGGCAGGAATTTCAGGAGACAGAAGGAAATTATGTACCTGTACCACCGGAAGTAGGGGATAAAATTAAGCATTATAAATTGAACCAATTATTTGCAGATGAAGCTAGCAGTATGGAAATACCACAATTTATGATTGAGACAGGACGTTCTCTGTTTTCTGAACATGTGCAACAGCCTCTATCCAAGGAAAATTTATATGCAGGATTTTCTTTATTGGATAAAGATACAGCTATAGATTTTGATAGTGTGGATTCTGAAATAGCCCGTATAGATATTGATGATTCTGATGCAATGCCTAAAGCATGGAAATTGCAGGGATTCGACAATCAAAATGTGAAAAAGTGGTTTGATGAACAGCCATCAGACAGAAAAATACGTTTGTGCAAGGATATGATAATAAAGAAATTATCAAAGAATAATGCGGTAAATGATAGAGATTTGGGTATATATGTAGACAGAATTATTCAGAACCTGACTGAGGATCAATTAACAGATATGGAACAGACCCCAGGCATCTATGTTTTGAAAATTAATAAAAAAGTTAATTCTCTTTTAAATGAATATGCAAAGAAAATGTTTTATGAGTGGGTTGAACAAGATAAAATCTCTTGTCTGCCATCATATAAATTACCGAGAGAGATATCACCGACAAATACTATTGCATCGATTCCAAAATCTTTGTATAGCGAAGAAGAAAACTTTGATACAGAATATGAACGAAAAGTTGTTATGGAATTATCTTCTTTGAACAATGTAAGATGGTGGCATAGAAATATAGCAAGAAAAGGATTTTCAATCAATGGTGCAATAAACGCATATCCAGATTTAATGGTAAAAACAGAAAGTGGCAAGCTGCTTCTGATTGAAACAAAAGGAGACCAACTTGAAAATTCAGAGTCCAAAGAAAAAGCAGAAACTGGGGCAAAATGGGCTGAAATGGCTGGAAGAATGTACAAGTATTATATGGTGTTTGAAACAAAGAATCCTGGATATAATGGTGCTTATTCATATGAAGAGTTTATGAGGATTGTTAAGGAGTTATAGCAAAATAGGTAAAAAAGTATGAATGTTATAAAAGCAAAGTTGAGTCATAACGCATTTATTATACAATCTATACAACCATTTTCTTTTGAATACAATAACACGACTATAAGAGTATATAAAAAAGAAGAATGTTTGATGATTGAGTTGATAGGGAAAAAAAAGGAAAATGGATTGTTGAAAGTGTTTTTAAAATTGTATGATTTACTTTTTTTGATGCTAGGAGCATATCCAATTAGACTCAGTTTAAGTTATAATGAAAAAGAGATAGATACTAGTAAGTGGGTAATACGATATACAACAGCAAATCACTTTATTGAACAGGAAGCAGCTTTTTGTGACATTACAGTGGAAAATATCAATTCTAAAAGTTTGATGAATATTGACAATATACATAAACAATCAATTGCCTCAATTTCATATATTGTATCAGAATATTATGAACATGTTGTTACCAATCATAGAATTGAATTGATTACACACACGATAGACGGTATATTTATGCATTCTATTTATTATCAAGAGTTACTTGATATGAAAAGACTACAAAATTCTAAAAGTAGTGATACGACATATTATGAAAATGTTGAACGTGTGTTTAGATTATTTTTTTATTATCATCGAAAATATAACTGTCAGATACTTGAAGAATTAGGAACTACTAAAAAGGAATTTTATAAAACTATTTCAGATACTAGAAATGATTTTTCTCATTTACTTGGTAAAAAGAAAAATAGATTGATATCAGGAAAAGATATGGTATATTATATTGATTTGATTTTTTTTGCGGAAAGATTGTTTGTTTTGGAAGAGATGCTGAATTTAGAACTAAATGAGGGTATGATACAGGAATATATGTATATTATGCACGATTGGATAGATGAACTTGTCAATAAACGTACAGATAGAATTAAATCTAAGAGATATATTGATATTCAAAAAATGAATCTAATAGAGAAAAAACTGGGGTTAACAGAGTAGCTTGATTAAAGGAGAACATATGGATGATATAGAAGACACTAATTATAAGTTTAATTCTCAAGATATTGAAAATATATGGTATATATTCTTTTGTTTAGCAGATTCAACATTTTCGTCTGTAGATGTATCTTATGGAAAAAAAGGACCATATATGTTATCAGGAGAGACAATGATGTCAATATGTAAAACCCTAGAGACTATTGATTTTTGTTGTTATAGAGATGCCTACTCGGATGCGTATACTTTATTACGGAAGTGTAGGGATGATTTAATGCAGTATTTATTTGTATTGAATGTTATACAGAACAAACATGGTTTAACGGATGAAGAAGCAGAAAAATTCACCATAAACTCGGAATCTATGATGAAAATGATAGAGTTAGATGTGTCTATATTGGTTTCAGGTGAAAGAAAAACAGACGCAGAACTAGCTATGGAAAAATGGATTTATAATGTATTGGAAAGCTCAGAAAACAAAGAAGATAGAAAAAATTTTTTTGATACATCAAAATACAAATCATATTTGGTAAGTAATAATGAAAAAGTCAAATATATTTTTGAAAATTTTCTTGTAGATAAGTGGTTGAGAGAGGACAGAAAGTTAAATAATTATGTCCATGCGAATGGCATTAGATTTGTAATGGATAATTATGTATATCAGAACAAAAAGGAAGATAAACATAAAGAACTTATAGAGACACTTCAAAATATTACGGATATATTTTTGAGTTTGTTGTCAGTTATAGATAGTATTAAATTTCATTCATCAGATTATCTTGATGCTTTAGAAATGGAAATGAAGCCCCAGGAGGGAAGTCAATATTGGGTATGTCCAATAATTGTTGAATATATGAATGACAGGTTTGATAAGAAACTATTACAGTATATTCAGAATAATGAAGGAAATGGGATGCAATTTATGGCAGAATATTATAATCAAAATAAAGGGTAGGAGGATGAAATATGGATTGGACAAAATTTAATAATCATGGAGAATCCCCTAATCATGCATTTGAAGTAATGTGCAATATTCTGTTTAAATGTTGGTTGAAAAAGGAATATAAAGATAATATTTCTCACTTTGCGTTTGTAAATGGAAGTGGTGGAGATGGTGGTGTAGAAGCATATGGACTTTTAAAATCAGGTGATATTATTGGTGTTCAATCAAAGTGGTTTCCGCAGAAAATGGAAGCATCTCAATTTAAACAAATTGAAAATTCATTTTATACGGCAATTAAAGTTCGTCCTGAATTAAAAAGATATATTGTTTGTATCCCTAGAGATTTTACATCAAAGAGAATGGTGAAAAATAATCAAGTCGCTAAGGATACAGAAGAATCAAAGTGGATAAATCTATGTGAGAACATTAATAAAGAATATCCGGATGTCGTAATTGAATTATGGGATGAGACAAGTATACAAGAAAAATTATGTCTGCCAGAAACACAGGGATGTTATAGGTATTGGTTTGAATGCTCAGATGTGTTTGAAACAGAGATTTTGACATCATATCAAAGGGCAATAAATAGTTGGGCAAAAACAAAGTACATACCTGATTTGTATTCGACAGGTTATATTCATGACAAACTTTCATCTTTTACCGGTAGTTTTGAAGCTACAAAGAAAAAATATGATATGACTCAAAATATATATGCTATAGTTCAGAAGCTGAAAAGAGCATATGAAGATATATTGAGATTGCAATTTCCAGAAAACGAAAAGGCACTTTTTGAAAAGGTACAATTAGATATTTCCGTTCTCGGAGAGTGGTTATGTATTATTAGAGAAATAGGTTCATTAGTTGCTAGTGGTTCTGACATAGAAAGGGACAATTTTGAAAAAAAATTTGAACTTAATTGTGATTCTTCGGAGTTAAAAGATAGTTCGTTGCATTTTAGCTATTATAATCATTTTCATGAAGTAGAAAGTATTTTGGATAATATTGAAGATGATTTTGAGCAGTTTAAGCGTTGTATGATTTCTGATAGTCATAATAAGATTATTTTTCTCGGTAATCAGGGAACTGGAAAGACGGCAGGAATTGTTAGTGAAATTGATTTGATGCTCCAGGATAAATCATTTCTTCCAATATTAGTGCAAGCCAAGGATTATAGGAAAGGTGATAGTTGGTTATCTATTTTGATAAGAACCATAGGTCTATCAACGACATGGAGTGAATTGGAGTTATTTCAAGCTTTAGAGAATGCATCCTTGCTGAGAAATAGATATTTGAATGAAAGTCGTGATATTGTAGTTCAACCTAAATGCTTGATATGTGTAGACGGAATAGATGAAGCTTCTTCATGGAGTTTTTGGAGGGAACGAATAGAGGAAACGCAAGCTTATGAAAATATTTTTCAAAATGTAAAGTTTGTTTTTTTATCAAGACCATATGTATTTCCTAGACATTATGATTTAGGTTACCGAGAATGTTTTTATATATTACCAAGTAGTGGGGATGTGCCTGTAAATGAATTATTTGATGATTATATAGCATTTTATAAGATTGATTTATGTGGTAATTATTGGATAAAAGAAATATTGAGTACACCTATGGCACTCAAATTATTTTGTGATTTATATGGCAATAGTAGTGTAGGAAATTTAGATAAAAATTCGCTTGTAATTACTAAGTTGTTTCAGAAAAAAATTAATTCTGTTGAAGAGTCATACAGAAAACAAGAAAAAGAAACAAACCAACAAAGTATGATAAAAACAATATTGGTTAATATAGCTACATTGTTAACCAATAAGAATGAATTGACATTTGAGGATATTTTTAATGAGAGTAAGGAACCAATAAAAAGTCATTTGGAGGATTTATTATTTTTTATTGAAAAAGAGGGGTTCATATATTCGCGTCAGATTTGTGAAGATGAGTTTAGCGAGCCAGTGATTGTATATTCATGGGGAATGCAGCCCGCATTCGATTACCTGATAGGAAGAAAATTATATGATGCCATTAGGAACGGAAAAAATATTCAAATTGAGTATACTAATGGTATTTATCAGATGCTTTCACTTATAGTTATAGAGGAAGATGGAAAACTAATTTCAGAATATTCAAATATTAAATTAGAAGAATCTGTTTTATTTGATTTGATATGCTATACATTAGCGAATACATCTGTTGAAATTGCGTCTAAATATCGTGATTATGTAAAAAAATTAATGCATTATTCAGAGGCTGAGTTTAGAGAAATAGTTAATAGAGTTATTATTCCTGTAAGTGAAATTAATAACCATCCTTTGGGAGGAAAGCTGCTTGATGAATTTTTAAGAGGCTTTGATAAACCAGCTCAAAGAGATATATGGTGGTCAATTCCAACATACTTACGAAATAATTATAATGCTAGTTGGCGAACATTTTCAGAGCTGGATTTGTCGATGATTGCACTATCAGATAAAGACAATTATATGGGCAAGCCATTAATTTTGGTATGGAGGTTGTCGTCGGTAGATAATGATGTTAGGCGTGATTGCAGACTTAAGTTAACAGAGTGGGGAATCAACAATCCATATGAGTATTTGGACTTATTGTTATATTGTGCAGATATCAATGATGAACAGATTGTAGAAGATATATTTGCAATAGCATATGGAATTGCGCTTGGGAAGTTTGTTCAGAAAGAATATCTTGAAAAATTATCATCTTGGATAGTTGAGAATGTTTATTCAGAAGAAGGTCTTTTTAAGTATGAAAATTCTGCAATTAGGTATTATTGCAAAGGCATTGTTAAGATTGCAATATCAAAAGGACTATGTGACGCAGAATGTGAAAAGAGAATATCAGAGAAATATATCAGAAAAAGTTCATTTATGCCTGCTTATAAAGACTCTTTTGATTCAAAAAGACTTTCGGGATATGGTCCAATAGATTATGATTTGGCGCGATATGTACTATGTGATCATTTGGACAGGTTCTTTTGTAGTGACTATAAAACTCGCGAATACTTGAAGGAAACAGCAGACTTTATCGAGCAATACAAGAAGGAATATGATGTTGATACGCTTGAGCCGGAAGGGTTAATTATCTCAATTGCATATCAGTATTTATTGAATCAAGGCTGGGATAAAAAGACTTTTTGGGAATGTGAAGATAAGAATAATTTGGGTATTGATATATGTATACGTCATACGCATTTGCCATCTACGCATGGTGCAATGTCTCGAGTAATGACGGTGGCTGAAAAATACGTTTGGTGCGTGAAGCATCGTATGGAAGCTGCATTTGCAAGCCAACTGCAGTATAACGATTATGGACAAGGTATCAGGTATATAAGTGATTATTATGAAATTGATGACTTTACCAACACATATCAAGATTATGTTAATAGTAGATATACTAAGATAGAGGATAAATGGATTCATACAGATCAGATGGTTAAAACTCCGTATAAAGAGTTTTCTGCTGAGAATATTGAAAAATGGATGAAAAAGAAAGATACTCCTAATTTTACAGTATGGTTGGGTGAAAAAACAGATGCCAGAATATTGTATGCATATACGAATATTGTTAATGAGGTATTGGGCATAGAAGAGGCTATATGGATTTCTTCAGGGATTGTAAAAAATAATGACTTTGAAAAATTGGTTGCAGAAGTGAATGTATATTCAGAAGAACGTTCAGAGTTATTGAATGTGGCAGAATTTCATTCATATGTTGAAACTTGTGGCTTTTATACACCGCAAGAAGTTTGTGCGGTTCAATCTGTTAAAGAAGCAAATGAGAGTATCAATATAGGGAATGAAGAAAATGTAATACAGGTTTATAAGTTGGTTTCTACATGTTTATCTGAACATATTGAAAATATAGAAAAAACATTTTATTTACCAAGCAGAATTGCCAGAATATTAACGGGTATAACATATGGTGATGGATATGAGTATATAAATGATAATAATGAAGTGGTATGCAAATATTCAGATGTAAGTAAAGGAGAGAATAATCAACAGGAATGTCTGCAAATCAATTCGCATATACTGGAATCTTTTTTAAAAGAAAATGATTACAGGATGTTTTGGGTGTTTAGGGTATATCGTAGTCCATCTAGTAAGGCTTATGAGCTTTATGGAAATGACATTACTCATGATACAGATAGAAGCTATATAGTCTGGTTTGATGAAGAGAAAAGTAGATATATTGAATTAAAAGAAATCGAGCCCGTAATAGCAGAAAATAATAATGATTATGTGTTAAAAGTTAAATCTTTATATGACGGATTGGATGATTAAATTAAAACTTAGGGTTAAAATAGGAGGTATGGGTATTGATATATACAGAAAGTGAATTGAAAAAGAAAATATATAAAATGATTGAAGAGTTTGAAAGTGAAGTTGTAGAGTTTAAGGAGGCAACGAGCAATTATTCATTTAATGATATTGGAAGATATTTTTCTGCTTTGGGGAATGAGGCAAATATAAGGGGTCTTAACGAAGCTTGGTTGATTTTTGGAATAACAAATGATAAACAGATTAAGGGGACTAATTATAGAAAAGATGGAAATCTTCAATCCCTGAAAAAAGAAATAACCAACGGAACGAATGAAAAACTCACTTTTTATGATATATATTGCATTGAAATGGAAGGGAAGAGAGTTATTGCATTTCAGATTCCACCGGCAATTCCGGGTATAGTTACTACATGGCATGGAGCACCTTATGCAAGAGAAGATGAGTCTTTAGTTCCACTACCTATGAATAAGATTGATTTGATACGAAGTCAGGTTGGAAGGGACTGGTCTAAGGAAATAGTGCCAGAAGCAACTATTGATGATTTGGATTCTGAGGCAATTGCATATGCTAGGAAGATGTTCATAAGACGAGAAGAAAACAGAACAGGCGCATCAGATATAATTGAGAGGTTATCTGATATAGAAGTACTCAATAAAGCTGGACTTACATTTAAAGGACAGATTACAAGAACAGCATTAATGTTACTTGGTAAAAAAGAATCAAGCTTTTACTTTGATGGTTTTGTTCCGAGAATTACATGGACATTATATAATGCTGATAAATCAGTAAAAGCATATGAACATTTTGATATGCCTTTACTGCTGGCGGTTGATAAAGTATATGGCAAGATCAGAAATGAAAAATATAGATATATTGCAGACCAGACAACATTGTTTCCAGAAGAAGTGGATCAATATAATCCTAATTTAGTAAAGGAAATTATCAACAATTGTATAGCTCATTCTGATTACAGATTGCGTGGGAAAATAAATATTGAAGAGTATGAGGATCATCTTGTTTTCATTAATGAAGGGGCATTTATTCCTGAGACAGTAGAACAGGCATTGGAGCCAGGATATAAACCTCCATATTATAGAAATGCATTTTTGTGTAATGCTATGGTGAATATGTATATGATAGACACAAATTCAATGGGAATTCCGATGATATATGAGATACAGAAAGATAAATGTTTTCCATTGCCAACATTTGATTTAGATACTCCTAACAGAGTTGTTGTAACGGTGTATGGAAAAGTATTAGATCCTAATTATACAAGATTGTTGCATGCAAACGACGATTTGGATTTGAGAACTGTATTTCTTTTAGATCAGGTACAGAAAAAGAAGACTATTTCTAAAGAAGATTTTAGTCAACTTAAGTCAAGGAATTTAGTCGAGGGAAGGTATCCAAATATTTTTGTTTCATATAAAGTAGCAAAGGTTGTTGGAGACAAGGCAAATTATGTCAGACAAAAAGGACTAGATGAGGAAGTGTGTATGCATTTTATATTGTCTACACTAAAACTCGGACCAGCCAAGAAATCAGACCTGTTGGCGGTACTTAAAGATGTTTTACCGGATGTATTGACTGATCAGCAAAAATCAAGAAAATTATCAAATCTTCTGCAAAAAATGAAGAAAAATGGAATTATTGATGTGCGTGGGATTGCAATAAATTCAGAATGGTATCTCTTGACTAAGGACTAAAACAATATATTTTTTAGTCGAGGATAGTCAAGAGTTTAGTCGAGGATTTAGTCAAGGAAACTGCAATAAACAGGAGCCTCGCAGGAGCATATGATGCAAAATCCGCTGTACGAAGCGGCTTAGAGGCTGTTAGAATTATGTCAAAATACAGCAATGCCCCGACAGGACGTCGGGGCAAGGCGTTACCGCGCCATGGACGGCGCGTAAAAGCCGGTTGCGTCAAGCATAGAAAACCTTAAAGCATAATTCTTACAGCCTCTTGGCTGCGTAGTATTAGCGGATTTTGTATCATATGCTCCTGCGAGGCTCCGTCGTTTTAGCCAATAACCTGAAACACTCTATTTCTTTTTCTTCCACGCAAGCAGTCTCTCAACATGCAGCGGTTTTCCCTGAATAGCCTGCACCTTCAATCTATTCTCCTCACTGAAACCAACCAGAATATCATGATTAGCCTCAGCCAGATAATCGATAATACCATCGATATCAGACTTCGTGTTCTTCGGACAATGAATATACAGATGCTTATTTGCGGAAATATGCAGTGTATATGAGATGCTGAAATGATACCACAGAATCTTGTGCAGGGTAGAGTATTTGTAAATCCATAAAATCTCTTTGATAGGCACGATGGCATTGCCATAAGGCGAGGTCATGATAAAATAGTGCTCTGTGATAAACATATCCTCGGTGGCAAGCTGTGGCAGTGTGGCAAGCTCCTCCTCAGCCTCGGCAAGCAGCTTATGTGGATTGCCGAATACGACAAGATTCTGACATACCGGTGCCAAAACAGGGAACCTGATGCACAGGATGTAGAATATCAGGCTTATAACAGCATAGATAAGAGTGCCAAAATAAAAAACAAACATAAAAATAGTAGTTTTCAAATGGTACTCAGGCTCATTAAGATAGCAGCCTGTTATGGTATCGGAGAGTCCCTTGGAATCCCAACTCAGATCCTTCGACAGTTTATTTACAAACTGTGTGTAGGTGCCCTTGCCCTTTACGATTTTACCGACCACCGTGAGCTTATCGATAGAGGGCAGACCCTCCTCACAGGTGGATGGTGCAAGCAGTACAATAGAGCAGTGCTCATCGCGCATGCAGTAGTAGTAATAGCCCTTGATATCGTTGCCGTCCTTCATGGTGTAGCCGGTAAAGTAAAGCTTTTTAAGTGTGGTTTTTACATATCTGTCCGAATCCTTGTATGCAGCTTCAAAGCTGACAGAATCGTCAATATGTATGGGCGATAAAATATCTCCGAGTGAAAATGCAAACCATAGCACGGTAAGTAGAATGATGTATACAATCGGTGAGAAAAGACGCCGTTTGTAAAATGCTTTGATGTTTTTTGTAATGTAGTGTTCGTAATTATCAATCATATGCTTAGTATAATGGTTTTTGTGCCTTATATCAACCTTGATTTTGAGACATTTAATTGTTATTATATAATCAATAGTAACTATTCAGAACCACTGAGAACAAAAAAGCTGATGCGTCATGCTCGCATGTAAGCAGCAGGTTTTCTTGTTCTCAAGGTGGCTCGAATAGAGCCACCCCCACACATATGAGCAAAATTAGCTGCAAAGCAGCGGGAAAGCACGAGCATCGTGCGGTTTTGCGAATGTGCGTGGGATGGTTCTAAATAGTTACGGTAATCCTTAGAACCACTGAGAACAAAAAAGCTGATGCGTCATGCTCGCATGTAAGCAGCAGGGGTTCTGTAATATGAAATGAGGTAATTATGGAAGCATACACGAGTTTTGCCCGGGTGTATGACATGTTCATGGACAATGTGCCATATGAGGTGTGGGGCAGATATATTGTCGAAAAACTGCGTGCAAATGGCATAGACAGTGGATATGTAGTGGACTTAGGCTGTGGTACGGGAAAGCTTACCACGCTTCTTGCAGATGCAGGCTATGATATGATAGGCATTGACAATTCTATTGACATGCTTGATATGGCGCTTGAGAGAGAGGATGACAGAATCCTTTATCTGATGCAGGATATGAGAGAGTTTGAACCGGGAGAAAAGGTGAGTGCCGTCGTAAGCGCATGTGACAGCATCAATTATATTCTTGAGCCTGAGGATCTTCAGGCAGTTTTTTTCTGCGTGAGCGAAAGTCTTAAAGAGGGTGGCATTTTTATATTTGATATCAATACTCCATATAAATATGAGGTGCTCATGGCTGATAATACCATAGCTGAAAACCGTGATGAGGGCAGCTTTATATGGGACAATTATTATGATGCCGATGAGAAAATAAACGAGTATGACCTGACACTTTTTATAAAGGAGCAGTCAGAGGATGAGGATGACATCTACAAGAAGTTTGAGGAAACTCATTTCCAGAGATGCTATGAGATTTCAGAGCTTAAGGAGCTTCTTGAGCAGTCGGGACTTGTGTTTGATGCGGTGTATGATGCGTACACAGACGATCAGGTGAAGTGTGACAGTGAGAAGGTCACTGTAATTGCACATAAAGGATAGAATTAGATAATGAGAGGTAAATTATGTCAGATTATATAGTAAGAGCAACAGCGGCGGATGCCAATATCAGAGCATTTGCTGTAACATCAAGGGAGATGGTGGAGACCGCCAGAGAGGATCACATGACAACACCTGTCATGACGGCGGCACTTGGCAGACTTCTTTCTGCGGGAGCCATGATGGGAGCTATGATGAAAGGCGATAAGGATATCATAACTCTTCAGATACAGTGCAGCGGACCTGCAAAGGGGCTTACCGTCACAGCAGATTCGCACGGCAATGTAAAGGGCTTTGCCATGAATCCACAGGTTGAGCTGCCACTCAATGCGGCAGGCAAGCTTGATGTTGGTGGAGCGCTTGATCTTGGTATACTCACAGTCATAAAGGATATGGGCTTAAAGGAGCCGTATTCAGGTCAGTGTGAGCTTAAAACAGGTGAGATAGCTGAGGATCTGACTTATTATTTTGCCACATCTGAACAGATTCCATCGGCGGTTGGTCTTGGTGTGCTGGTGGATAAGGACCAGAGCGTAAAGCAGGCCGGTGGATTTATCATCCAGCTTATGCCGTTTACACCGGAGGATGTTGTGGACAGGCTTGAAAAGAAAATCACAGAGATTGATTCTGTGACACAGATGCTTGACAGGGGGCTGACTCCGGAGCAGATACTTGAGGAAATTTTAGGGGATTTCGGGCTTGAAATCACAGATACGACTGAGACACGCTTCCACTGTGACTGTTCAAAGGAGCGTGTGAGCAGAGCACTTTCCACACTTAGCAAAAAGGATCTTGATTCCATTATCGCAGATGGTGAGAGCATTGAGGTAAAGTGCCAGTTCTGTAATAAGGCATATGAGTTTACGGTGGATGAGTTGAAGGAGATGCGCTAATTGAAGGACGGATATATAAAGGTCGCTGCAGCGACACCAAAGGTAAAGGTGGCTGATACTGTATACAACGGACAGCTTATTAAAGCTCTTATGAAGGAGTGCACTGATAACGGGGCAAAGGTGGTTGTTTTCCCGGAGCTTTGCATTACCGGATACACCTGCCAGGATCTTTTCTGGCAGGATAAGCTCATTGCTGCAGCAGAGGATGAGCTTATAGGAATAGCTGATTACAGCAGGAGCCTTGACGGCATATTTTTCATAGGGCTTCCATATGAGATAAACGGCATGCTCTATAATATGGCGGCAGTTGTATCGCGCGGAGAGGTGCTTGCCATGGTGCCAAAGACATTTCTGCCAAACTATAATGAGTTTTATGAGGCAAGGCATTTTGCATCGGGAGAAAACCTTAGCACATATGTCACACTGAAAAATGGACAGCAGGTGTCTGTAGATACTGATTTTATTTTTAGCTGCAAGCAGCTGCCAAAGCTTAAGATAGCGGTGGAGCTTTGTGAGGATCTTTGGACTCCGAACCCGCCGAGCATCAGACACGCGATGTCGGGTGCTACTGTGATTGTCAATCTATCAGCATCAGATGAGGTGACAGGCAAGGCAATATACAGGAGAGCGCTTGTGAGCGGACAGTCTGCCAGATTAATCTGTGGATATATTTATGCGTCAGCGGGAGACGGTGAGTCCACACAGGATGTGGTCTATTCAGGACACAATCTCATCTGTGAAAACGGAAATGTGCTTGCCGAGTCAAAGCGCTTTACAAATGAGACTATATACAGCGAGTTTGATGTGGAAAGAATAGAGACTGAGAGGCGCAGGATGACAACATTTGTTGTCGAGGATGGTCACAGATGGGCTGAGTTTGATCTTGAGGTAAAGGATACCATTCTTAGCCGCTATGTAAATCCGGCTCCTTTTGTTCCAGCAGACAAGACAGACAGGGACAGACGCTGTGATGAGATTCTTATGATTCAGGCTATGGGGCTTAAAAAGAGATTAGAGCATACCAACTGCAAGACCGCGGTTATCGGTATTTCAGGAGGACTCGACTCCACACTGGCACTGCTTGTCACGGTAAGAGCATTTGACCTTTTGGGAAAGGATCACAAGGATATAGCGGCAGTTACTATGCCGGGCTTTGGAACAACAGACCGCACATATGACAATGCGGTAAATCTCATTAAATGCCTTGGAGCTACATTTATCGAGGTGGATATAAAGGATGCCGTAAATATACATTTCAGGGATATCGGACAGAATCCGTCTGTGCATGATGTCACTTACGAGAATGGACAGGCACGCGAGCGCACACAGATACTTATGGATATCGCAAACAAGGAAAACGGAATGGTTATAGGTACAGGAGATTTGTCAGAGCTGGCACTTGGCTGGGCTACCTACAACGGAGACCATATGTCCATGTATGCTGTAAATGCATCGGTTCCAAAGACGCTGGTGCGTCATCTGGTTAAATACTATGCAGATACCTGCGGCAGCGATTTGCTGGAAAGTACACTTCTTGATGTGCTTGATACACCTGTTTCTCCTGAGCTTTTACCACCTGAAAACGGTAAGATTTCACAGAAGACAGAGGATCTTGTGGGCCCTTATGAGCTGCATGACTTCTTCCTTTACAATATGCTGCGCTGCGGCTATGCTCCTGCCAAGGTTTACCGCCTTGCAAGGATAGCATTTGAAGGAAAATATGATGATGAGTTTATTCTCAAATGGCTTAAGAACTTCTATCGCAGATTTTTCGCACAGCAGTTCAAGCGCTCATGTCTGCCGGATGGACCAAAGGTAGGAACAGTGGCGGTCTCACCGAGAGGAGACCTAAGGATGCCTTCTGATGCGTGTGGACGTATCTGGATGGATGAGGTTGATAAGCTGTAATAGTAAGAGGAAAACAATGGGAAAGACACATAAGAAAACTCATAGAAAGCAGGGAAGCATAAAACGTGCAAGGCACCGCGACAGGCGAATGAAAATAGGCGCAATAGTTCTTTGTGCAGCGATAATCATAACAACATTTCTGGCGTGTGGCATGCAGCTTTTGGTTCCTGTTACAGAAGCAGCGGTAAGTGCTGACAATAAGACACGCTCAGGGAATGTTGATGTGCAGAAGAATAATAATTTACTTACCGCATCTAAAATGGATTCAGGAAAAAAGCAAAACAGCTCAGAGGCTGATGTAAACGCTGCGGAGCAAGACAGCGAGCCTGACAAGGAAACGAAGCTTGATGAGATACTTCACAGTGCAAAGTATCCGGGGCAGCTAAAGGAGCTTGCAAAGAAAAATGATGAGGCAATTGACTTCATATATGAGTATCCTAAGGAGCATTCGAAAGAGCATGATATTGATCTGACTGCAGAGGCCTCGCAGGATACAGTACCTCTTTTGCAGCAGTGGGATAAGAGATGGGGCTATGAAAAGTACAGTGGCAATTATTTTGCGGCGAGTGGCTGCGGTCCGACTGCACTTTCGATGGTTGTATTATATCTGACACATGATGCACAGGCATCACCTCTTGCGGTGGCAGAGTATGCAAAGGAGGCCGGCTACAGTGTGGATGGCTCCGGAAGTGCATGGGATCTTATGAGCAAGGGCTGCAGGCACTACGATGTAAATGCAAAGACTATAAAGGTGGATGAGGATACATTTAAAGAAAGGCTTGATGAGGGCAATCTGATAGTCGTAAATGTCGGTCCGGGAGATTTCACAGACAATGGACATTTTATGGTGATCACAGGCTATGATGATGAGGGCTTTACTATAAATGATCCAAACAGTATCATAAAGAGCAATACCCATTGGCAGTTTGAGAGGCTGAGTTCACAGATCAGGGCTGCATGGAGGATGTTTGTGTAGATAATAGCAGAAACACATGCATTTATGCTGATGTTGGTGATGCATATGTAAAAACTAAAAAATAAGAAATAATAAAACCTGCTGTGTCATGCTTGTCTGACACAGCAGGTTTTTTATTAAATTCATAAATAATCATAAATGAGGGGCAAAATATCTTTTGACCCCTCATATCATTAGTATAGTGTACTAAATTTATACAGACTAATAACAAACAGTAAAGTATGGTATGCAGATTATAGCAATTGAATACCATGCTCCTCACATTCCTTAATTGTCTCCTCAGGCCACAGTGAGCTCTGTACCTCACCGATATGAGCCTTTCTGAGGAAGAACATACAGATTCGTGACTGTCCGATTCCGCCTCCGATAGTGTACGGAAGCTCCTTGTTGAGGATAGCCTTCTGGAATGGAAGCTTGGCACGCTCAGGACATCCGGCCTTGTCAAGCTGCTCCTTTAGAGCTTTTTCATCTACACGGATACCCATTGATGAAAGCTCAAGTGCGATATCAAGAACAGGATAGTATACGATGATATCAGCGTTTAAAGCCCAGTCGTCATAGTCAGGGGCACGTCCGTCGTGAGGCTCTCCGTTTGCAAGCTTGTCACCAATCTGCATTACACAGATTGCACCCTTTGCCTTTGCAAAATAATACTCGCGCTCCTTTGGAGTATTGTCCGGGAACATTTCCTCAAGCTCTGATGTGGTGATAAAGGTGATATCCTTTGGCAGAATCAAATCTATGTAGTCGTACTGTATAGCCATGTACTGCTCGGTTTTGCGCAGGCATTTGTATACTGTCTTTACTGTTTCCTTAAGGAAGTCTAAGTTTCTGTCCTCCTTGCGGATGACCTTTTCCCAATCCCACTGGTCAACAAATATAGAGTGGATATTGTCAGTCTCCTCATCACGTCTTATGGCATTCATATCTGTGTAGATGCCCTCGCCGAGAGAAAAGCCGTATTTCTTTAATGCATATCTCTTCCACTTGGCAAGAGAGTGAACGACCTCAGCCTCCTTGTCACCCTGCTCAAGGATGCCGAAGGTAACAGGTCTTTCATATCCGTTTAAGTTATCGTTTAAGCCTGTGGTAGGATCAACGAAAAGCGGTGCTGAAACACGTGTCAGGGAAAGACGCTGTGCGAGCATGCCCTGGAAGAAATCCTTAACAGTCTTGATGGCAAGCTGTGTATCGTGAAGATTCAGTGCCGAAGAATAGTTCTTTGGTATTGTTAATTTGCTCATTTTCGATTAAACCTCGTTGTATTATTAATTTTTAAATAAAATTCCTTTAACCTGATTATTATATCACAATTTTTCTAGAAAGATAGTCCATAATATGATAAAATTAGATAGTTTAGAGAGAAACAATATCGTTTTACCTTATTTTTACGTGTTTAAGGTGTTAATGAAAGGTAGTAGATTTATATGAGAAAAAGAGATATGACCTTTGCTTCGGCGGTGCTTGAGGCAATAGATGCGCTTTTAGCTCTTGCGTATATAGGCTTACAGATTTATTATGGAGTGTGCTATCACATACAGGTATTTAAGTTTGTGGCCAATATACTTGTGCTTTTGCTTGTATACATTGCAATCACATGGCTGCAGCATTATCCGGAAAAGCTCAATCACATAGCAGCGGAGCTGTGTGTGGGCAATATCAGAAAGTATTCACTCAGGCTTTTGACGTTTGTAAAGCTTGTTTTTACTGCGGGGCTTTTGGTGCCATGCGTGTGTGATGCGTTTGGAATAGCAATCCGCGATGTATACAGCCTCATTATGATAGGGCTCATCCTTGTGGTGACGGCATATTATGAGTACAGGATATTTCAGGAAATAAAGTCATTGCGGAAATAATATAGGAGAAATAAAATGCAGCTTAGCATAGAAGAAGTTAAAAAGCTGGATAGTAACAGCTATCAGATAATAGATATAAGAAGTGAGGAAGAGGTGGCGCACGGTGCCATAAAGGGAGCACTCAATATTCAGGCAGAGGAAATAGAGTCAGATGAGAGGGTGCCGCATGATAAGAAGCTTGTCATAGTCTGCAGCCGTGGAAAGACGAGTGTGGACGTGGCAGAGTATCTCACAGAAAAAGGTTTTGATGCGGCAAGCTTAAAGGGAGGCTATATAAGCTGGCTGCTTGATGCCATGAAAGAGGATGAGGTGGCAGAGCGCGATATAAAGGCAGATGTGGAGCAAAGCATCAGAAAGAAATTTAAGAAATCTATCTGGCGCAAGTTTACAAAGGCGATAAACACCTATGAGCTTGTAAAACCGGGGGATAAGATTGCAGTGTGTATCTCGGGAGGTAAGGATTCCATGCTTATGGCAAAGCTGTTTCAGGAGCTTAAGCATCACAACAAGTTTGATTTTGATGTGAAGTTTCTCGTCATGGACCCGGGATATAATGAGGCAAACAGGCATGTCATAGAGGAAAACTGCAGGAACCTTGGCATCCCTGCCACTATTTTTGAGTCAGATATATTTGATGCTGTATATGATATTGAAAAATCGCCATGCTATTTATGTGCGAGGATGAGAAGAGGGCATCTGTATGCATTTGCAAAGGAGCTGGGCTGCAACAAAATTGCGCTCGGACATCACTATGATGACGTTATCGAGACGATACTCATGGGCATGCTCTACGGTGCACAGGTACAGACCATGATGCCTAAGCTTCACAGCACAAACTTTGAGGGCATGGAACTTATCAGGCCTCTTTACTTGGTCAGGGAGGACGATATCAAGGCATGGCGTGATTACAACGGTCTGCATTTCATACAGTGTGCCTGCAAGTTTACAGATACCTGTACCACCTGCAATAATGAGGAAAACCGCTCAAAGCGTGTTGAGATAAAGCAGCTCATCGCTAATCTTAAAAAGGTGAATCCTTTTGTCGAGGCAAATATATTTAAGAGCGTGGAGAATGTAAATCTGGCTACGGTTGTAGCATATAAAAAGGATGGCATAAAGCACAGCTTCCTAGAGCACTATGATGAATAAGACAGATATATTTCAGGAGGGCATTGTATGGCAGATATCATGGATTATATTGACTGGCGTGGAGATATAGGCTTTGATGAGGTGCATGTAAATGAGGTGGACGGACTGATTTTTTCACAGCTTATTTATGTGCAGATGAAGCCATATATGCCGGATGCAAAGAAGTCATATCTTACGATAAAACAGCTTTCAAGCCTTTACTGCGCGGACCACAGTGATGATGAGATTGAGAAGATGCCTAATCTTTTCCGCCACTCCGCGAGGCTGCTGCAAAAGCTGGCGCACTCAAGGCGCTATGCTGACTGCATTTTGAGATATTATATATACGATATTAGTGAAAAAGAGGAGTCGCAGTTTTCTGCGGTTACGATAGAGCTGCCTGACGGCACATATTTCATTTCCTACAGTGGTACAGACCATTCCGTGGTCGGCTGGAAGGAAAACTTTAATCTAAGCTATCTCGATGAGACACCCGGACAGAACAAGGCGAAAAAATATTTAAAGCAGGTGGCAGCATATATATGCAATGATGATAGGAACATAAACGAAAAAGCCATAGATGATAAAGCTTTAGATGATGAAAATATCAACAATAAAAGCTTCAATACAAGAAAGCTGTGGATAGGCGGACACTCAAAGGGTGGAAATCTGGCAGTGTTTGCCGCCATGCATGTGGATAAAGAGGTGCAGGATGTCATTATTAAGGTGTTTAATTTTGACGGGCCGGGCTTCAATCACAAGATGATATATACGGCAGGCTACAAAAGAATTTTTGACAGAATAGAGACATTTCTGCCGCAGTCGTCTATTGTTGGCTTATTGCTTGAGCATGTGGACGATTATGAGGTGGTAAGAAGCCGTAATTCGGGGCTGCTGCAGCATGATGCTTTTTCATGGGAGATAATGGGCTCCCATATCATAAAGGCGGATGGGCTGGACAAAAACAGTGTGCGCCTTGACAAGACACTCAGAAACTGGATAGGCAGCATGGATGAGGCGCAGCGAAAGCAGTTTGTAAATGTGCTTTTTTCAATTGCATCGGACTCCAATTTTGAGAACCTTGACCAGATGTCATTTAAGCAGCTCATTGAGATGATAAAGGCTGCTGATGAGCTGTCAAAGGCTGACTGGAGTATGCTTAAGGATACAGTAAGACTCCTGATTTCTGCCGGTGTCGGCGTGGTCAGGGATGAAAAGGAGAAATAAATGTTAAATCAGTTTTCAAGAACGCAGCTTTTGCTTGGAAAAGAGGCGATGGATAGGCTAAAGGGCGCAAGAGTCGCAGTATTTGGAATAGGAGGAGTGGGCGGATATGTCTGCGAGGCACTAGTCAGAAGCGGCGTAGGAGCGATTGACCTTATCGATGATGACAAGGTGTGTCTTACAAACCTAAACAGGCAGATAATCGCAACCCGAAAGACCGTAGGAAAATACAAGACAGATGTGATGGAGGAGAGGATTCATGATATTAATCCTGATGTCAGTGTCGTGACGCACAGGTGCTTCTTTTTGCCGGAAAATGCTGATGAATTTCCGTTTGAAGAGTATGATTATATAGTTGACGCGGTTGATACAGTCACAGCAAAGATTGCGCTTGTCATGAAGGCACAGGAGAAAAATGTCCCTATCATAAGCAGTATGGGAGCGGGAAATAAGCTGGATGCAAGTGCATTTAAGGTGGCTGATATATATAAGACCAGCATGTGTCCTCTTGCAAAGGTCATGCGCCGTGAGCTTAAAAAACGTGGCGTGAAAAAGCTCAAGGTGGTATACTCTGAGGAGAAGCCTACAAGACCGATAGAGGATATGTCTATAAGCTGCAGAACCAACTGCATCTGCCCGCCGGGTGCCGAACACAAGTGCACAGAGCGCAGGGATATTCCCGGAAGCCTTGCATTTGTACCATCAGTGGCAGGACTTATCATCGCGGGCGAGGTGGTACAGGACATAGCCTTTGACAGGGTATGATGAAGAATACAATTATGAAAAGAGAGGAATAAAAATGCCAGTATTTGATTTTAGCGATACACCGGTAGCAAATGAGCATCCGGAGTGTACATATGAGACATTTCATTCGACAGAGACCAAGGCATCGGCCGATAAACCGATTGTTGTGATAGACAATAAGCAAAAGGAATGGGCGCATCATGCGCTCGGTATGTTTACAAATCCGATAAAGCGTACATCCTTTGAATTTGAGGATGGTGATGGGGTGATTAGTGCAGATATCCTGCGCATTGATTCCCGCTTTGTTAGCCTTTTTAAGTGGCTTGGCGAAAATCACATAAAGGTACAGCTTTCAGGAGCCAATACACCTGACGGATACGCAGTATACAGGGTGAGGGAGGTGTCTCTTGGCAGAGGCACAAAGCTGTCTGCAGAGGACGGATTCCTGCAGTATATGATGGAAAGGCTCTTTGCCAGCACCATGCCTGAGGATGAACCTGACCTCGATGATTACGAGGAAGAGGGCGACAGCATGAAGCTCACCAGTATACAGAGCATCACAGATTTCATGACCTGTGCAGGCCGTACACTGCCTGACAATATACTGCTGTGGGCCAGAAGAAATCTGGCAGTTGCGCGTTCAAGCGAGGTATCACCTGAGGAGAGACGCCATGCGCAGAGAGCACTTTCCATCATGATGAATATCCAGTGGAAGGGAAATTACTTTGAGGCAATTGACCCTGTGGAGGCAAGGCGCATACTCGATGAGGAGCTCTATGGTATGGAGAGCGTGAAGCAGAGAATCATTGAGACCATTATCCAGATAAACAGGACTCATACACTCCCTGCCTACGGACTGTTGCTCTGCGGACCGGCAGGAACCGGAAAGTCACAGATTGCATATGCTGTTGCACGTATTCTCAAGCTTCCATGGACCACACTCGATATGAGCTCCATAAATGATGCAGAGCAGCTCACAGGAAGCTCAAGAATCTATTCAAACGCAAAGCCGGGAATCATTATGGAGGCATTTTCACAGGCGGGAGAGTCAAATCTTGTATTTATCATCAATGAGCTCGACAAGGCCTCAAGCAAAAACGGCAACGGAAATCCGGCAGATGTGCTTTTGACACTGCTTGACAATCTGGGCTTTACAGACAACTATATGGAGTGTATGGTGCCGACCGTCGGAGTATATCCGATTGCAACAGCCAATGATAAATCCCAGATTTCTGCACCGCTTATGTCACGTTTTGCAGTGATTGATATTCCGGACTATACCGATGAAGAGAAGAAGGTCATCTTCCAGAGATTTGCCCTGCGCAAGGTATTTGAGCGAATGGGAATGAAGGAGGAGGAGTGTGTTCTCACAGAGGACGGACTTGATGCAGTGATTAAGCTTCACGAGAATACATCGGGCATAAGAGATCTCGAGCAGGCTGCAGAGCATCTGGCAGCAAATGCACTTTATCAGATAGAGGTTGATAAGGTAAAGCAGGTGGTATTTGACGCTGAGGCTGTTTTTGAGCTTTTAGGCTAGCAGGATATGATTACGGATACAGGAATTGTTACGAAAATAAAAGGAGATTGTCAGGATGAGAGAATTTGGAAAATCCAGAAAATTAGATAATGTGCTTTATGATGTTAGAGGACCGGTGGTGGATGAGGCGGCCCGCATGGAGGAAAACGGCACAAATGTGTTGAAGCTCAATATAGGAAATCCGGCGCCGTTTGGCTTCAGGACACCTGATGAGGTGATATATGATATGTCTCGCCAGCTTACGGACTGTGAGGGGTATTCCAACTCCAAGGGACTTTTTTCTGCAAGAAAAGCAATCATGCAATATGCACAGCTCAAAAAGCTTCCTAATGTGACGGTTGAGGATATCTACACCGGAAACGGAGTCAGCGAGCTTATAAACTTAAGCATGTCAGCGCTTCTTGACAATGGTGATGAGGTGCTGGTGCCGGCACCGGACTATCCGCTTTGGACAGCCTGCGTTACACTTGCGGGAGGCACGGCAGTGCACTATATCTGTGATGAGCAGTCAGAGTGGTATCCGGACATAGAGGATATCAAAAAGAAGATTACAGACAAGACAAAGGCAATCGTAATAATCAACCCAAACAATCCGACAGGAGCGCTCTATCCAAGGGAGGTGCTGCAGCAGATAGTTGATGTGGCAAGAGAGCACGAGCTCATGATTTTTTCGGATGAGATATATGACAGGCTGGTGATGGATGACTATGAGCATGTGTCTATTGCGTCGCTTGCACCGGACCTCTTCTGTGTGACCTTCAGCGGTCTTTCTAAGTCACATATGATAGCAGGCTATCGTATCGGATGGATGGTTTTAAGCGGCAACAAGGCGCTCGGAAAGGACTATATCGAGGGTCTCAACATGCTCTCAAACATGCGTCTTTGCTCGAATGTTCCGGCGCAGTCGATAGTGCAGACGGCTTTAGGCGGATATCAGAGTGTAGGCGAGTATATTGTGCCGGGCGGACGAATCTATGAGCAGAGAGAGTACGTCTACAAGGCATTAAACGATATACCGGGAATTTCGGCAGTAAAGCCAAAGGCAGCATTTTACATATTCCCAAAGATTGATACTGCAAGGTTCAACATCACAAACGATGAGCAGTTTGCACTCGATCTGCTTCGTGAGAAGAAGATACTCATCATCCACGGCGGCGGCTTCAACTGGGATAAGCCGGATCACTTCAGAGTGGTATATCTGCCTCGAACAGAGATATTAAAGGATGCCACAGGCAAGCTTGCAGACTTTTTGGCTTCATATAAGCAGAAATAATTATTGGCATCGATAATTATAAAACATATGATATAAAACATATAACATATAAGCTCCGGCACAGAAAACTTTTGGTTCTGACCGGAGTTTTTATATTATGCTGTATTATTTTTTAAAAGGTAACTATTCAGAACCACTGAGAACAAAAAAGCTGATGTGTCATGCTTGCATGTAAGCAGCAGATTTTCTTGTTCTCAAGGTGGCTCGAATAGTTACTTTAAAAGTAACCTACCTGTAACTTTACATAATGTATTATACACTTGTATCGCGGGGCGGCTGCACTTTAAAGGACAGACCGCACAGCACTCAAAAACGCATAGAGAAGAAAAGGAGAATTAAATGGAACTGCTTAGAGTAGAACACTTATCAAAAATATACGGAGCCGGAGAAAATCAGGTCAAGGCTTTGGACGATGTGTCATTGAGCGTGGAAAAGGGAGAGTTTGTGGCAATTGTCGGGGCGAGCGGCTCCGGAAAATCCACACTGCTTCATCTGCTCGGAGGTGTTGACAGGCCAACAAGCGGAAAGGTGTATATAAACGGCACTGATATTTTTGCAATGAATGATGATGAGCTTGCCATATTCAGAAGAAGACAGGTGGGGATCATTTATCAGTTTTATAATCTGATACCTATATTAAATGTGGAGGAAAACATGGCAATCCCGATGGAGCTTGACGGAAGAAAGGTGGAAAAGGCACAGATGGATGACATGCTTTTGCGCCTTGGACTTACAGAGAGACGCACTCATCTGCCAAATGAGCTATCAGGAGGACAGCAGCAGCGTACATCTATAGGAAGAGCCCTGATTACGAGACCGTCTATAGTGCTAGCGGATGAGCCGACCGGAAACCTGGATACCAAGGCCAGCAACGAGATTATGCATCTATTAAAGACCTCAAACCGCGAGCTCAACCAGACAATTATTATGATTACACACAATATGGAACTTGCAAAGGCGGCCGACCGCACAATAATGATAGAGGATGGTAAAATCAGATGAATTTGATGAAGACACTCACATTAAAAAACTTAAAGCTCAACAGGAAAAGAACTATTGTCACGATAGTCGGAATAATTCTTGCAACAGCGCTTTTGTCGGCGCTTGTCACACTTGTGTCAAGCTTTCGGTACAGTATGATTGAATACCAGAAGCAAAAGGACGGCGACTTTCATATGAAATTTTCGAATGTGAAAATGTCTGAGCTTTCGGAGTTTAAAAACAACAGAAATATTGAAAGCACATTTGAGACGATGGGAATGGGCTTTGCAAAGCTAGATGGTTGCAAGAATGAGGATAAGCCGTATGCATATGTCATGGCAACAGATGAGGCTGGCTTTGAGAGAGGCTGCTTTAAACTGATAGAGGGGCGCATGGCAAAAAATGAGGATGAGATAGTCATTCCAAGGCACTTAAAGACAAACGGACGAATCGACATAAAGGTGGGAGATGAGATAACACTGGATGTCGGAAAGCGATATGATTCAAACACCGAAAGTGTCATATCGGAAAACTGCGCATATGAGCATGAGGCAGAGACACTTACCGATACTGTGACAAAGCACTACAAGGTGGTAGGCATCATGGAAAGACCGGGCTATGGAATGGAGGACTATAGTGCCGCCGGATATACATTTGTCACATACTCTGATGAGCTGGCAGCAATTGATAACGGCACAAAGAGCGAGGCAAGCGAGGCTGACACTACACTCACAGTGTACAGCAGATACACTCAAAAGGCATTAAGAAACAAGGATGCTGTGACAGCAGATATAATTGGCGTGGATGAAAAGCTGTTTGCGAAAGCGAATAATTCATCTGTTGAAATGACTGCTGAGGAGAGTGACAGGTTTCTTAAAGAGATGGAAAATGCAAAATATGATATATATATAAATGGCTTCCTTATAAGCTATGAGTGTGTTTTCCCGATTGACGGCACATTTAAAGCACTGTTTACAGTGGCCACTGTTGTGGCTTTGATAATTATACTGACATCAGTGTATTGTATCAAAAACAGCTTCAACATATCAATCACTGAAAAAATCAGGCAGTATGGCATGCTTGCAAGCGTGGGTGCTACGAGACGCCAGATAAAAAGCAGTGTTAAGACAGAGGCAGCAATGCTTGGAGTGGTTGGTATTCCGGTGGGTACCATGAGTGGTATTTTAGCATCGCTTGTACTTGTTAAGGTGGTGAATACGCTGTCAGCAGGCTGGCTTAACTTTGCTTTGAGCTTTCACACATCACTGCCTGCACTTATTCTTGCTGTGATACTGAGTATAGCAACCATTTATTTCTCTGCAACAGGCAGTGCAAGAAAGGCTGCAAAGGTCACACCACTTGAAGCAATAAGAAACACAAAGGAGATTAAAATAAAGTCATCAAAGCTTAAGACACCGGCGATTATAGGCAGAATCTGGGGTATTGGAGGCGTTATCTCATATAAGAATATAAAGAGGAACAATAAAAAGTACAGAACCACAGTGACATCTATTGTCATCTGCTCAATAACCTTTATTGTGATATCATACTTTATGTCTATGGCCTTTAGCATGGTTGGAATGTCATATGCTTCAACAGATTACAATATCGGAATAAATATGTCATATAAAAAAGACATTCATATTGATATCGAAAAGCTCTCTAAGCTTGTGAGCGGTATTGAAGGAGTTGATGATTATCTGGTTGGAGCCGGCTATGATTTCGATGTCAGGAAGCCTAAGTATACAAAGGAATATGGAGAGTATTGCAGGCAGGTTTATGACAACAGTGAGGATGTCTCACAAATGTTTTTAATCACGGTTTTGGATGACAAATCGTATGATAAGTATGCGTCCGACGCAGGCATAAAAAATGCAGCTGCAGGAGCAATTCTTGTGAATAAAGGCACATTTGATGTGTATAATGAGAACAGCTTGAAATACGTCAAAAAAGAGATGGAGCTGTACAAATATAAAGCAGGAGATACAATCGAGTGCGGCTACAATGTGTATGATGATGCTTCTTCTGATGACAATGCAGCAGAAGGCGATACTGAAAGCAGCACAGATGATAATAATGCAGTGGAAGGTGATACTGAAAGCGGCACAGAGGATAACAGCGGATACGTTGACGAGGAAACAATAAATAACGGAGTCAGAAAGACTGTGGATGTAACTATTGCAGGTGTCACAGACAAGGTACCGATCGGTTATAAGGGCTATAGCTATGCAACACTTTTATTTATGAACCAAAAGGGCTTTGAAAGCCTATGGGCTGACGGCAAGAGTAATGAGCTCAAACAGAGATATGTGTCATATTCGGCATATGTGGTTGCAGAAAATGCAGATGAATATCAGGATACATTCGAAAAGGAGACGGAAGGAAATCCTGAGTATTCGCAGATTAGTTTTTCTGTCAGCAATCTGGATAAGCAGATGCGCGATGAAAAGTCACTCTTTACACTGCTTGGAGTATTTGCATACGGACTTATTGTGGTCATTGCCTTAATAGGAATCACAAATATCATCAATACCTTAAGCACCGGAATGGAGCTTAGAAGCCGCGAGTTTGCAACACTAAGAAGCATTGGAATGACAGATAAGCAGTTTGCTGGAATGGTCAGGCTCGAGAGTGTGTTTATATCTGTAAAGGCACTTGTAATAGGTGTACCGCTTGGTATTTTAATCAGCTATCTCTTATGTGTTATTATGAACAGGATGGATGGCGCAATCATTTATGAGCCGCCGTATAAAGCAATTATATTGTGTATAGTGGTTGTAATAATGCTGATTTATGCTATCATGAAACTATCAATGACGAAGCTTAGACACAATAACATTATTGAGACAATCAAAAATGAAAATCTGTAGGAAATGCGGGAGCTGATATGAAAAAAATACTTCTCATAGAGGACAACAAAGGAATAACAGAGGGACTGTGTGATACCTTTACAGAACCTGAATATGAGCTTTTGACAGCAGGTAATTTAAAGGAGGCTGGGGCACTTTTGAGTGAGCACCCTGGCCTTGTGCTGCTTGATGTGTCGCTTCCGGATGGGAACGGCTTTGATTTTTACAGCGAAAGGCTGGAAAAAGAAAAACCACCGGTGATTTTTCTTACCGCAAGGGATGAGGAAAATGATATAGTAAAGGGACTTGAGCTTGGAGCGGAGGATTACATCACAAAGCCTTTTTCTGTAAGAGAGCTTGTGGCGAGGGTAAAACGCGTATTTTTACGAAGGAAAAGTGATGACAGCTCATCTGTCATACATGCAGGAAGCATAAGCTATGACATGGACAAAAAGGAAGCGAGAAGGGATGGACAGGTGATTGCTCTTTCAAGTCTTGAAAACCGCATACTTGATCTGCTTTTTACCAATCACGACAAGGCTGTGTCCAGAAATGCCGTGCTTGACTGCATCTGGGAGGCAACAGGCAACGATGTGTACGACCATACCGTGACTGTCTATATGAAGCGCATCAGGGCAAAGCTTGGTGAGGATGTGATAAAGACTGTGAAGGGAATTGGGTATCGTGTTGATTCAGATGAAGCTCTTTAAACAGTATCGGCTGACAGAGACAGTTCCCGGGGGAAAGCATGAGGAAGAAGAAATATAATTTAGAGAACAGAAAACATTTTGTGTATTTTGCGATAATTTATACATGTATATGTGTGACGGTTATGGCTTTTACCGTTTTTTTCCAGTACAGGGCATATACGAAAAACTATAACATCACAGTGGCTAAGCTATGTGCGCTTATTCATGAAAAATATCCCGATGTATCAGATGGCAGCATAGCCGGGATTCTAAATGACAGCAGCTTAGGCAGCGATTATACAAATTTAAAAAGCGCAGAGACGCTCTTTAAAAAATACGGCATTGATATGGAAAAGGATTCTGCGGTTTTGTCAAATGAAAAAGTGCTTAAAGGAGCACTTTGGCTAGACATATTTCTTGTTGTGCTTTTTGCTGGGGGCTTTTGCCTTTACATTGTGCTTATAAGATTTAGCTTTAAAAGACAGGTCAGACAGGCTGCGGATTATCTGCGCCGCATAAATCAGGGAGACTACAGACTTGTTATGGCAGATAGCACAGAGGGAGAGATTTCTATACTAAAGGGAGAGCTTTACAAGACAGCAATCTATTTGAGGGAGTCTGCGGAAAATGCAAAGGCAGACAAGCTTTTGCTAAAGGATGCGCTTTCTGACATATCGCACCAGCTTAAGACACCGCTCACATCACTTTCGATAAATCTGGAAAATCTGGAAGGAAATCCTGATATGGCATCTGAAAACAGAAACAGGATAATGCGCAGGGCAAAGCGCGATGTGGACAATATATCGCATATGGTGCAGTCTATCTTAAAGCTTTCAAGGCTTGAAGCGGATGTTGTGGAGTTTGATGAGAAGGATACGCTGCTGTCTGAAATTGTGTCTGAGGCAGCTGACAATGTTATGGCACTTTGCGATTTGAGAGACATAAGGCTGTCCATAGATGAAGGCTCTGATAAGGATGCCTGTATACATGCTGATGCATACTGGCAGTGTGAGGCCATTACAAACATAGTAAAAAATGCAGTGGAGCACGCAGAGAGTGAGGTAAAGATAGGCTTTTACAGGTATGAGATGTATGCAGAGATAACAGTGCAAAACGATGGGGAGACAATAAGTGATGAGGACAAAAAGCATATTTTTACGCGTTTTTACAGCGGCAGCGGACAGCCGGCAGACAGCATCGGCATAGGACTTTCGCTGGCGGAAGCAATTGTGCGTCATGACAATGGATATATCCTTGTGGAGGATTGTAAAAAAGATGTATTAAATGAAAAAAATGAATGCAGTGGCACACGCTTTGTGGTAAGATATCTGTGATAAGTGGAGAAAAATTATCAATAAATACACTAGGAAGCGATAAAATGACACTAAAAGAACTTGGCATAGGACAGAGTGCCAGAATACTTACAGTAGGCGGTGAGGGCGCACTGCGCCAGCATTTCCTGGATATGGGAGTAATCCCAAAGGCCGAAGTAACAGTAATCAAATTTGCACCGATGGGAGACCCGATGGAGCTTCAGGTGCACGGTTATGAGCTCACCTTGAGGCTTGATGATGCGGCACAGATTGAGGTAGAATTAATTGACAGCCGTTCAAGAAAGCATGAGGGCCCTAAAAAGATAAGCAACACAGCCCATCCCGGACTTGGCGAGGAGGGCAAATACCATGTGAAGGGCAGTGGCAATCCCCTTCCGGATGGTGAGAAACTCACATACGCACTTGTGGGAAACCAAAACTGCGGCAAGACAACACTTTTCAACCAGCTTACAGGTTCAAACCAGCATGTGGGCAATTTCCCGGGAGTGACGGTGGACAGAAAGGATGGCTCTATTAAAGAACATCCGGATACATCAATCACAGATTTACCGGGCATTTACTCAATGAGCCCATATACGAATGAGGAGATTGTGTCGAGAAACTTTGTGCTCGATAACAAGCCAAAGGCCATAATAAATATCGTAGATGCGACAAATATCGAGAGAAACCTGTATCTGACAATGCAGCTTCTTGAGATGGATATACCAATGGTTATCGCACTCAATATGATGGATGAGGTGACGGCAAACTCAGGCTCAATCGATGTAAATAAAATCGAGGGACTGTTAGGAGTGCCTGTTGTACCGATTTCTGCCGCAAAGAATCAGGGTGTTGATGAGCTGGTGCGCCATGCAATACACATTGCAAAGTATCAGGAGCGCCCGGGCAGACATGATTTCTGTGATGAGAATGATTTTGGCGGTGCCGTGCACAGATGTATACACGCGGTCAGTCACCTGATTGAGGATCATGCAAAGCTCGCCGGAGTTCCGATTCGCTTTGCTGCTACCAAAATTATCGAGGGAGATGCACTTATATTAGAGCAGCTTCATCTTGATGAGAATGAGAAAGAGGCAATAGAGCATCTGATTGTCCAGATGGAGAAGGAGCGAGGCCTTGACAGAAGCGCTGCAATTGCGGATATGCGCTTTACTTTTATTGAGAAAATATGCGAGAGCACCGTGGTAAAACCGAAGGAGAGCAGGGAGCGTATCAGAAGTGAGCGTATCGACCGTGTTCTTACAGGCAAATACACGGCAATACCGTGTTTTATAGTGATAATGCTTGCTGTATTTTATCTGACCTTCAACGTAATCGGAGCTGGCCTTCAGTGGCTTTTGGAGCAGGGCATAGGAGCACTGACCGCACTGACGGATAAGGCACTCACAGCGGCAGGCGTGAATGAGGTGCTACACGGACTGGTAATAGACGGCATCTTTCAGGGTGTCGGAAGCGTATTAAGCTTTTTGCCGATTATCGTGACACTGTTCTTTTTCTTATCCCTCATGGAGGACAGCGGATACATAGCGAGGGTTGCATTCTTCATGGACAAGCTCCTTCGTAAGATAGGACTTTCCGGACGAAGCATAGTACCAATGCTCATAGGCTTCGGCTGTACGGTGCCAGCAGTCATGGCGACACGTACACTGCCAAGTGAGAGAGACCGTCGAATGACTATACTCCTCACACCGTTTATGAGCTGTTCGGCAAAATTGCCAATTTATGCATTCTTTGTTAGTGCATTTTTCCCGAAGCATGGCGGACTTGTCATGGGAGGTCTGTACTTCCTTGGCATAATTGTCGGAATACTTTTCGCATTTATCTACAGAAAAACTCTGTTCAGGGGTGACGCAGTGCCGTTTGTCATGGAGCTGCCAAACTACAGGATGCCGGGCGCCAAGAATGTGTGTCAGCTCCTCTGGGAGAAGGCAAAGGACTTTTTGCAGAAGGCATTTACAGTAATACTTATTGCAACAATGCTGATATGGTTCTTACAGAGCTTTGACATACACTTTAACATGGTAACAGACTCAAAGGACAGCATGCTTGCCGCTATTTCAAGTATTATCGTGCCTGTCTTTAAGCCTCTGGGCCTCGGAGACTGGCGTATATGCACGTCACTTATCAGCGGACTCATGGCAAAGGAGAGTGTGGTATCAACACTTGAGATACTGTTTGGCGGAACGGTTACGACAGCACTCACAACACTTTCAGCTGCATCTCTTCTGGTGTTCTCGCTGCTCTACAGCCCTTGCGTGGCAGCTATAGCATCCATAAAGAGAGAGCTGGGTGCAAAGTGGGCAGTCAGCGTGGTGCTTTTGCAGTGTGCGATTGCATGGGTGGCAGCATTTATTGTCAGGGTAATTGGACTGCTCGTGATGTAAAAAAACTGACTACAAAAAATATAAAAGGAGATATTTGATGGAGATTAAACTGGAAAATGAATCACTTGAGCTCACGATAAACAGCTTCGGAGCAGAGCTTAAAAGCATCACCGGCAAGGAAACGGGTACACAGTATCTGTGGGATGCCGATGAGAAATACTGGAAGAGAAGCGCACCGGTGCTTTTCCCGTTTGTCGGCAGCTTAAAGGACAAGAAGTTTACCGTTGACGGGACAGATTATCCGATGGGACAGCACGGCTTTGCAAGGGATATGGAGTTTGAGCTTGTGTCACAGACAAAGGATGAGGCATGGTTTTCACTTAAATCAAATGATGAGACTCTAGCAAAATATCCGTTTGAGTTTGTGCTCGAAATCGGCTATAAGCTCTCTGGCAGTGAGATAAAAGTGACCTGGAGGGTGACAAATCCTGCGAAAAAGGATTTACTTTTCTCAATAGGTGGTCATCCGGCATTTATGTGTCCGATCGCAGAGCAGGGAAAGCAGTCAGACTATTATCTGAAGCTTGACACCGACAAAGCAATCACCTACGGACTCATCTGTGACGGAGGACTTTTAGACAAGGATGACAATCTGCTTAATGTGGATGCGGATGGATACTGTCAGATAGATGAGCATATGTTTGATAAGGATGCGCTCATAATAGAAAACAGACAGGCTTCAAGGGTGAGCCTGTGTACACCGGATAAGAAGCCATACCTTACGGTGTCCTTTGATGCGCCTTTATTTGGTCTGTGGTCACCGGCAGGAATGGGAGCACCGTTTATCTGTATTGAGCCGTGGTATGGCCGATGCGACAGAGCAGGCTTTGCCGGAGAATTAAAGGACAGGGAGTATGGTAATTCGCTGGCACAGGGTGAGAAATTTGAGAAGTCATATACGATTGCAATTGAGCTGTAGATTTTCTTGTTCTCAATGTGACTTAAATAGTTACAAACAAAAATATAAGATATAGTTAGAATCGGGGGCCGGCCTTCTTAAGGCCGGCCTGAAGCAGCCATTTCTGATCAATTTTCTTAAGATCTTCACCGAATCTGACATGCAGCCGAACTGAGCCTTCGAGCTGCTCGATATGTTCAATGGTGCCCTTGCCGAACTTTGGATGATTGACATCGTCATTGATATTAAATTTTACAGTACTGTTTTTCTTTTTGCGGTATTCCTGCTCGCGTGAATATGTGTCGCGGATAGGAATACTCTTGTCATTAATTTTCTTTTTGAGAACCTTATCATAATCGTGCTTAATAAGTCCTTCACCGGCTTTGTAGTAAGGAGTGGGAGCTGCTCCGATAAGTGAGCAGCAGTATTTCCACGCACTTCCGTGGATGCCGGGCTGCCAGTTGTATTTGTCCGGGATGTCCATATTGTACTGCATATAGTGGGCATATTCATGCTTATATAAATCCATCCTGTCATCCTTTGACAAGGGCTTTGCCACACAGTAGCCGATGAAAAGCAGCGAAAAATGAAATTCTTCTTCATCCTGCCCAAAGCCCGGAGTGTATGCACCGAGCCTGTCAGTATCAAAGCCAAAGGTGATAGGAACCCTTGCACCGTTAAGCCCAAGCTGTCTGTCGAGCTTCTGGTAGAGAAAGCGGATTTCCGCGAGATGTATTTTTGTTTCGTTTTCGAGTAGTTGTCGTAAATTGTTGTCTATGTTCATAAGTATATCTCTCTAAAAAATCAGTTTGTTTTCAATACAGTAATGATATATTCCATCATCCTCAACCGATTTGCATACAAAATCAGCCTTAGCCTTGACTTCGTCCTTTGCATTGCCCATGGCAATACCCATGCCTACGTTCTCAAGCATTTCAATATCGTTATGTCCGTCACCGAAAGCGATGGCTTCATCTTTTGAGAAACCATAATGCCTAAGCACTGCAGCAGCAGTGTTTGCAGATAATTCTTTATGTCTCAGCCGAAGCAGGGTGCCATCCACATCAAAGAATGCTATTTTAATCATAATTCACCTGCCTGTTTTACTGAATTTCAATAATATTTCATTTACTTTAATCATAACATAATAAGCGCAAGATTAAAAACATTTATTTAAATTTCTGCCACAATGTAAGGTACGTAAGCCGGGGACTGAGGGGACACATGAGCTTTAGCAGGAGTGCATCCTCAGCTTCATCTACGTTTGTAAGCTTTAGTAATAACCGGAGCTGTTCCCAATGCGTAAGCAGAGCCTTTTATCTCATCCGCCTTAGCTTTAGCTGCTTTTACAATAGCAAATTCAGGATCATCCTTTTTAGGACGCCCCTTGCCATGTGGATTATCTTTTTTGACTTGCTTATATTCACTGTAAGCATCATGCCAGATATCTTTTCTGACTTCATCGAGAGCTGCCATAGCCCACTCGACCACATGAAAGGAATCAACGCAGCGTGCGCAGTTAGGAGTGTATTCATTTACACAATCTGTGATCCATCTGGCACCATCGCCAGTAACAACCTTGAAACTGGATAGTTGCTCCGGAGTCAGCTGTTTATAAAACTTTTCAAGGACAGATTTACCATGATCTTCCGATGCCCATACAACTGTGTTAGTATCGTGATTAACGATTACTGTGATGTACTTGTGACCCTTTTTATAACTGGTTTCATCAATGCCGATATTAACCAGGCCATCAAGTATTCTTGAACGCTCTGGTTCTAAATTATGAAGAGTACGATTGACACAGCGGCCTACGGTTTCCCAGTCCACTCTCATGAAGTATGATGTGGTGCTTCTTGGAAGATAGGATGCAAACCATGCAACGGTAAGGCCGAAATCTTTGGTAAATCTACTACCCGGATATGCCCATGGAACTTCGGCAACAGATACCCCATGTTCAGGGCAGATGATACGATGTGTCTGGTATTCAACTTCAACCAGAATGCCACCCCAGTCCAGACCTCTCCAGATAGTTGATCTGCTGGAATGTTTATCATAAACAGGGCATGATTTATGGCAGAATGGGCAGTCGTTCTCTGGCCGTTTATTAGGACTTGTTTTGATACGAATATGTTTAACTCCATTCTTATCAGAGTAAAGATTACAATTTTTTATAACTGTGTTCTTGACATTAAGGACACTTTTGAATACTCCTTTTGTGTTTTTCTTCGCAGTTAATACATTAAAGGACACAAGTGGTTTTTTCAATATGTTGTTGTTAATTTATGGTGTTGGACTTCCACCATTATGCCAGAAGCCTCGCAAAAAGTAGCTGAAACTGCAGAAATCACCAAAACAGCACCCCAAACCCAGCTCAAAAGCCGGAGAAAAGCCAGAAAAAAGTAGCTGAAACTGCAAAAACCCAAAAACAGCACCCTAACCCCAGCCATAAAGCCGGAGAAAAGCCGAGAAAAAGTAGCTGAAACTGCAAAAAACCCAAAAACAGCACCCTAACCCCAGCCATAAAGCCGGAGAAAGGCCGAGAAAAAGTAGCTGAAACTGCAGAAATCACCAAAACAGCACCCAAACTCAGCCCAGAAGCCAGAAAAAAGCCAGCAAAGACCCGGCAAAAAGTAGCTGAAATCACTATAAATCCCAAAACAGCTTAAAAAAATGAGGCTTATAGACATGTATTGATGGCTTAGTCGAGAATTAACTACTGTGGAGTGTACTAGAACTTGTGAGTAGCGTGTCATTTGTAGCCGCCAAAGCGTACACTATGAAGCAGTAACTATAAACTGTGAGATTATAGCAAACCATCTAGCATATACATTTGTATAAGTTTCGACGGTTTCGTCGGGCATTGAAGAGCTAAGAGTATAATTTCGTGCAGAATCTTAGTCACGAAGCGTAGCGAGGGCGAAAGTGCGTGTCTCCCCACAGTCCCCGGATTATGTACCGACCTGCAACCGATGCGCAAAAGTTGCGCGTAAAAACGCGCACCTAATCCCCTTTTTGTGAAAAATGCTTGAAAACAAAAGTTAAAAAATATCGAAATTGCACATTGACATAGTCATAATACTGTAATATACTAAGTTTAGAACAAACGGTTGCGCGAAAAACGCACCTAAGAAATAAATTAAATTACAAGCAAATGGAGGAAACAACGGATGGACAAATTTATTGTTAACATCATTCACCGCCCTGAGATGGTGCCTGAGTACTCAGCAACAGTGACAGGACAGGGAAAAGAAGAGGATATTGGAGATAAGAAGCTTATCACAGAGTCACTCGACATCTTCAAGACACAGCAGAGACTTGCACATGAGGCGGGGCTCAAAACTACAATCCAGATGACATATGCTTCACTTTTTAATGATGAGGCAGTAGAGCTTGCAAAGCAGGATCACGAGAAATACGGTGATGAGATAGCACTTTCACTCCTTGGACTTCCATGTGAAGAGTTTAGAGAGAAGTATAAGACAAAGGATTTCTGTATCTGGATGTTCTCAATGGAGGACAAGAAAGCTATCGTAAATGATGTTTTCGAGAAATTCCATGACAGATTCGGTTTCTATCCTGAGTCAACAGGCTCATACTATATGGATGCAGACCTTACAAACTACATCAAAGAAAAATACCCAATGGTAAAATGTGCAGTTGCAACATGCTGGGAGGAGGGCCCTAAGGCATACCACACATGTAACAACTCATGGTACACACTCTTCGACGGAGGCCCATGGGCACCATGGATTCCATCAAAGCAGAACACACATGCGCCAGCAGCAAATAAGGAAGAGGATAGCGGAATCGTAGCAATTCCACATCTCTCACGTGACCTTATTGCATGCTATGACGGAAACGGCTCAAACTTCGGAACACATCCACAGAACGTGCTTCGTGGAATGATTTATGATACAAAGACATGGGAGTATCCATATCTTTACAACCTCATCGACCAGTACAGAGACCTTGCAAAATACAATAACGGATATTCATACAACATGATGTTCGTAGGACCTGGCTGGATGAACAAGATGGGACGCTGGGAGCAGCCATATGAGCTTCTCTTAAAGTCATACACAGACGGCTGTAATTACTATGGCAAGTTAAAGAAAGAGGGTAAGCTCATTGACATGACAATGTCAGAGTTCGCTGATTACTTCAGAGAGAAGAAGGGTGTCAACGCAGGTAACTACAATGAGCCTGAGTGTGCACCATGGAGAGATATCCTTTACGGCTCAGACAAGCAGCTCTTCTGGTACTGTGACCCATACATGAGAGCATGCGTAAACATGGATCAGGGTGGAGCAATCGTAGATCTTCGTCCATACGTTGCAAAGCTTGAGTGGCCGGTAGGAATCGGAACAAAGCATGTACAGGATGCATCTTATCCATTCCTTATTCAGGAGAAATACAGAGCAGGATACTTTACACACTATGCAGGAGCAGGAACAGTAAGAAGTGCCAAGCTTTCACACAATGGTGAGGAGGTTGACCTGTGTCTCTGTCCTACACACAGCCATTTTTCAGAGGAAGTTATTGATGGCAAGAAGACAAGAATCCTTACACTTGATCCTGTAGATATTGAGTTTTATGATGTTAAGCTTACTCTTCAGACAAAGGAATATTTTGAGGAGGGCTCATCAAACATCAAGATTGAGCGTAATATCCTTAGCATGAGTGATCCAAATGCAGAGGTTTATCTCGATGAGTACATCACAGCATGCTACGGAACAACAGAGTATCCTGAGGATATGACAGGCATCACACTTACATGTGAGGGAGAAAACCCACAGAGCATCAATTATGAGTACAAGTGTCGTGATGCAAAGCTTGACGGAGCAACTGCAGTAAGCGCAGTAATTCCTGCAATTCAGACAAAGGTTTCACTCACACCATCTGCAAAGGCAGAGGGATACATTGAGGAAGGATATGCATTCTCTCCAATGTTCAAGCTTGGTTACAAGAAACAGATTAAAGACAAGGAGGTATTTGCAACATGGCTCAACTTGGAAAAGGCAAATTAAATTACAGATGTCCTTTATGTTTTATGAGGGATCTTGATATTGATATGTTCTATAATAAGGAAACAGGTATTTATAGCTGCATCCGCTGTCAGTTCAGAGGTACAGAGGAAGAGGTGCTTCAGGGCAACGAGGATGTCCGCAAGAAGTACAAGGCTATGTACAAGAGATTCGACAAGTTCGATTTTGATTAAAGTAGTGATTGGTACGCTGCTGCTATAATAGCAGCAGCGTATTTTGCATTTCGCTACAAAGGAGAGTATATATGGCGAAAAGAAAAAAAGACACGATGGAATTCAGATTTTATGAGCTGCCACAGGGAGAATCTGCACTTGTGCTGTGTGGAGAATCATGGAAGAGAGTGTATGGTCATGATGAATTACACCTGCATTTCCATAATCTGCTTGAAATCGGCATCTGCCGCGAGGGAGATGGAAATATGTATCTGGATGAGGATATTTACCAGTATCATGACGGCGATATCACATTTATACCTGAGAATTTTCCGCATGTTACAGTCAGCTATGGTGAGGTGGTAAATTTCTGGGAGTATATTTTCATTGACCTGCGCTCTGTGATAGAAGAAATGTTTCCAAACAATGCGGTATTCCAGAATGATGCAGTTTCGACCATCTCAAAAAAAGCATTTATGACCAATGTATACCAAAGCCCGGTTGTGGCCGGATATATAAATTCCATCATTAGGGAAACTAATGAGCACAAGGAATATTCCCAGAGAACAATAAAGCTTCTTGTGCAGGGAATTGTAATTGAATTGCTGCGCAAGTATGATGAGCTGCCGGAGGAAGATAATGATGTCGTAAAGGGCACTAATATGTCACAGATAGCCACGGCGCTTGACTATATGAATAAGCATTACAGTGAAACAATAAAGGCAGGGGAGCTTTCGTCACTGTGCAATATGAGTGAGACTCATTTCAGGAGACTGTTTGAATCATATATCAATATGCCGCCTATGGAGTATCTGAATCTGATAAGAGTGCAGAAGGCGTGCGAGCTTATGAAAAAGACAAATGAGCCGATGGAGCTTATTGCACAAAAATGTGGATTTACAACTCAGTCAACTTTTAACCGTAATTTCCGCAAATTTTTGAACACTTCGCCATATCAGTGGAAGATAAATCCTGAAAATTATGAGCATAAACTGCTGAATTTTAGGATATCTGCACTAAAGGGATGGTAGAAAATACATGCTTTCGTATAATTTTGTACATTTATGATTGAATATGCATATAATTGTGTGGAATATGTTAACACAAAAGTACTATATATGGTTATAATGACTATGTAATCAAGAAACGGACAAACATTCGTAGTCAAAATGCCCAATTTAAATAATATGATTATGAATGAATTATGAACGGAGTATTGCAGAAACATCATTTTTATTAGGGAGGAAGAAAAATGAAAAAGAAAGTAGTTTCATTATTACTCGCAACAACAATGGTTGCCTCACTTGCAGCCGGATGTGGAGACTCATCTTCATCAGGAGATGGCACAGAAAAGACAGGTAAGAAGGTATAGACCGTAGATGACGGTCACACACTTACAGCCTGGGCTTGGGATACAAGCTTCAATATCCCGGCACTCAAAGCAGCAGCAGAGGATTACAAGAAAAATGTAGATCCTGATTTTGTACTCAATATCGAGGAGCAGTCAGGGTCATCTGACATTGAGACAGCAATTACAACAGCAGGCTCAGCTGGGGATTACAGTACACTTCCTGACATCGTATTATTCCAGGATCACTACTTCCAGCAGTACCATACAAATTATCCTGATGCATGGGTATCAGCAAATGATGCAGATGTTAAGTGGGATGATTTCAGTCAGGAGAAGTTATCATTCTCTACAATCGACGGAGAACACTTTGGATTCCCTGTTGATAACGGAACAGTAATCTTTGCTTACAGAACAGATCTTCTTGAGCAGGCAGGATACACAATCGATGATATGACAGGTATCTCTTGGAAGGATTTCATCGAGGTAGGTAAGAAAGTATACGAGAAGACAGGAAAATACTTACTTTGCATGGATGGAGACGGAAACGATTTATTCTACATGATGCTTCAGGCAGAGGGTGAGTCACAGTTCAAGGATGGCAAGCCAAAATTTGTAGACAATGCTAAATTGAAAGAAATCATGCAGGTACTTAAGGATATGATCGACAACAATGTTCTTTACCTTGCAAATAACTGGTCAGATTACACAGATCAGGTTATTCAGGGAGACATGGTTGCAGGCGTTATGAACGGAAACTGGATCATTCCTACAATCGAGAAGGTTACAGACAACAGTGGAAAGTGGGAGATTACATCTCTTCCAACACTTGAGGGTGGTGAAGGCTATGCATCAAACGGTGGTTCTTCACTTTACATCACAAGCAACTGCAAGCAGACAGACCTTGCTAAGAAATTCTTAGCATATACATTCGGTGGCGGATCTTATACAGACAAGGGTGTATCTGAGACATATGACAATGCTCTTAAGAATGGTGGTGTTATCACTACATATACACCTGCAGGCAAGTCAGAGGTTTACAACGAGGGTGTTGAGTATTTCAACAACCAGCCAATTTACGCTAAGATCGTTGAGATGGGTGCAAATGTTAAGACAATCGAGCAGAGCGATTTCCACTACGATGCACGTAAGAAGCTTGCTACAGCACTTATCAATATTACTCAGAATGGTGCAGATATCGATTCAGAGATAAAGACAGCAGAGGATGACCTTAAATTCACAATGGGACTTTAATCTGTTAGCTTGATGGCAAATGTACAGGGAGCCATTAAATGGCTCCCTGTTTTTTCTCAAAGACTTATAGTTAGGAGGCCTTTACAGTGAAAAATAAGAAAAAAGGAATGAGCATAACCGGTAAACAAAGGGCAGCCAGCTGGATGTATCTGGCTCCGGCAACAATACTCATTTTCATAATGAGCTTCTGGCCTATAATCCAGGCTGTTATTACATCATTTAAAACCGGTTCAAGTGCAAATATGCAGTGGGCTAATCCATTTGCCTACAATTACACAAGAATGTTTCAGGATGCGGTTTTTAAGAGATCTATCGGAAACACATTCTTATATTTAACCTGAATTATTCACGGCAGTATAAGCGTGCACAAAATCTACCGTAGTTGCCATTACAACCACTCCCAATACCTCACCTTTCCAGAAGATAGCCTAAAAAAGGGCAGACTTCTCCTGTGTTGCGTTTAAAGGTTGATTGTGGTTGTCAAGGTTCCCTAACCGTTGTTATTCCAACTGTGGTTGCAGATTGCGGATATTTTCCAGTGTCTCGTAGAATTCTCTCTTGTAGGGACAACTGCTACACAGTTTGAAATATTTATATCGTGCTGATTTTGCCACTCTTGCGGCAATTTTCAGCAATTTTAAACGAATGGTATCTATACGCTGTTTTCTCATGCTGACAGCAAGAGCCAGTCGCCTAAACCAATTGAATAAATTATAGGCTAATGCATGAAGAAGAAGACGGTTCGCATTTACCAGTTTAGAGGAACTGCTTACGGATGCAAAGTCAAAACCGCTTTTGCCTTCTTTGATGAAATTTTCCATTTTGCCTCTTCCGCAATAGAACTGGATCACCTGATATGGTTTCATTTCCAGCGTTGTGACAATAAAGGTATACAGATGGATCATCTGCTCATACGGCTTTTCGATTTTGAAAACCACTCTGCGTGGATGGCTCCATGAGCCCGCCTGATACATGAATTCACCATACTCGACGGCATAATCCACCTGGTTGAATTTTGTTGCACGGTACAATGCCTGATTTTCATCTTCGGCTAATTCGCACAGTTTTGCATTCTCTTTCAGCCGGATGGCATATTTGCAGTGTTTATCTTCAAGAACTTCATACAGATCCGGTGATGCAAAACCACTGTCACCACGAAGGAAAAGTGGCATATCCGGAAAATCGCTGATGAATTCATCCAGAAGAGCCTTCATAAAAATGTCTGCTTCTTTGCCGCAATACATGGTACCATCACGAAGCTCAGCTTTTAGAAGATCACCTGTCAGTCCATCGTAACACAGCAGGGGATGATAACCATGTGCCTGATAATGATAGTTAAATCCTTCACCTTCCTGAGTTCCATAGGTATCAAGAAGAGTGGAGTCAATGTCAAAAAGCATGAATTCCGGTTTCTTTATGGAATATATGACTTTACGGAGCTCACGGGTAATCTGGTTCAGTTGGCAGAGTGTATCTTCATCCATACGGTTAAAAAAGCGTGACAGGGTAGGTTGGGATGCCAGAGCATCTTTATCTAAAATAGTCGTCATGACAGGTTCGTTTGTCAGTTCATCTGCACAGTCATCCTCAAAGTAGGCACTGATAATCTGATAGATTACCTGCATCAGATTCGCATCATCCTTATGGATGCGGAACCATGCGGTATCATTGGTTTTGAACATACGATTGATGAGCTTAACAGCTCCAATCTTAAACAGGAACTCCTTAAACAGGAGAAGTCCTGCATCGGAGGATAAATCGCCTCCATCGAAATTAATTTTAATTTTGGTATTGCTTTCCAAGCTTACGGTGTTTAAAATATCCATAGAGAGACCCTTTCTTTGGTTTTTATTTGGATTAGTCACCTAAATTTTACCATAGATAGTGGTCTTTTTCTATTCACTAAATAGGTGAAAAGCAATATTCAATTAAAATACAGTAACTGCGCGGAATTCAGCTGCTGATGCTGTTATTCCGTGAATAATTCAGGTTTAATTATTGAAGTGCCAATCATGCTTATACTTGCAATCTTACTGGCACAGTTACTTAACAACAAGCATCTTAAATTTAAAGGACTTTTCCGTACATGTGTATTTTTACCATGTGCAACATCACTCGTATCATATGCATTGATTTTTAAATCGCTTTTTGCAACACAGGGACTTATCAATACAATCCTTGTTAAACTTGGAATATTAGAGAGCAACTTTAACTTCCTCGGTACAGGCTGGAGCGCTAAGATTATTATCATAGTAGCTCTTATCTGGAGATGGACAGGATATAATATGGTGTTCTTTTTAGCTGGTCTGCAGAATATCGAGTATTCTGTTTACGAGGCGGCAAAGATAGATGGAGCGAGCGGCTGGAGGACCTTCTGGTCTATCACGGTTCCTCTTCTTAGACCTACAATTGTTATGACAACCATCATGTCAATAAACGGTACATTACAGCTCTTCGATGAGTCTGTAAACCTGACAAAGGGTGGACCTGCAAATGCGACAATCACCATGTCACATTATATCTATAACGGCTCGTTTGGTGAAGGTGTTGCAAACTTTGGATATGCATCAGCAATGTCTGTTATCGTATTCATCATGGTTGCTATACTGGCATTTATCAATCTGAAAGTAGGTGACAAGCGTGACTAAGAAAAAACATGGATCATCAATACAAAAAAGGCTTATACCTTCATACATTTTTCTTGTAATAGTTTCGTTCATCTCAGTATTTCCGTTTTTCTGGATGATATCGGCAGCGACCAACAAGTCTATTGACGTTGCAAGAGGTAGAATTGCATTTGGTGGCTATGCCATTGAGAACTTAAAGAAACTGTTTGCATCACAGAACGTTGCACTTGGAATGAAAAACTCACTTATCAATGCAACAGTTCAGACAATTATAGCACTGCTTGTCTGCTCACTTGCCGGTTACGGCTTTGAGCTCTATCATGACAAGGCAAAGGATAAACTGTTCTCAGTTTTACTTCTTGCCATGATGATTCCGCAGGTAGCTACACTTATTCCTCTGTTCAAGATGATGTCAAAGCTCGGCTTTATAAATACGGTATGGGGCTTCATGCTCCCGGCTATTTCAACGCCGTTCCTCATCATGATGTTCAGACAGAATTCGAGAAACTTCCCAGTCGATATAATGGAGGCGGCACGAATTGACGGACTCAGTGAGATTGGTATTTTCTTTAAGATGTATATGCCTGTACAGAAATCAACATATGCAGCAGCTGCAGTTATCACATTCATGAATGCATGGAACTCATACCTGTGGCCAAAGGTAATCCTCAATAAGCCTGATGCTATCACAATGCCAATGCTTATTGCAAACCTCGCAGCAGGATATACAGTAGATTACGGTGTACTGATGATGGGCGTTCTTTTCTGCTCCATCCCTACAATGATCGTATTCTTTGTACTTCAGAAGCAGTTTGCAGAGGGAATTACAGGATCTGTTAAATAAAATTAAGATAATATTGTTAAAAATCAAGAAGGCAAATAATGTTTATTATTTGCCTTCGTCTTATAAGAGGCTTTGTGTTTAAAACAGACATGTATCAAATAATAAATACAGTAGATAGGAGTGTATAAAATATGAGTAATTTTGATTCAAATATCATTAAGAATCCGGAAATATTTGAGCAGAACAGACTTGCGGCTCATTCGGATCATGTGTGCTATAAAAATGAACTGGAGAAAATTAAAGGGAAATCAAGCCTGAGATATGATATGAACGGATTATGGAAGTTTGCATATGCAAAGAATCAGTCCCTGGCTCCATGTGGCTTTGAGGCAGCTGACTATGATTGCAAAGGCTGGGATGAGATCAGGGTTCCGGCACATATCCAGATGGAAGGCTATGACGTGCCAATCTATACGAATACCACATATCCGTGGGAGGCAGATGAGTTTATAAAGCCGGGCGAGGTACCTGAGATTTTTAATCCGGTTGCAAGCTATGTGAAGTATTTCACAATCCCTGAGAATATGAAGAACAAGAGGGTGTGTATTTCGTTCCAGGGAGTGGAGAGCGGTTTTGCACTCTGGCTGAATGGACACTATGTCGGCTACAGTGAGGACACATTTGATCCGTCTGATTTCGAGCTGACTGATTATATTATTGAGGGTGAGAACAAGCTTGCGGTCAGAGTATGGAAATGGACATCAAGCAGCTGGTGTGAGGATCAGGATTTTTACAGATTTTCAGGCATTTTCAGAGATGTATTTTTGTATGCCGTTCCTTGTGCACATGTGGAGGATCTGTCAGTTGTTCCTACACTTAATGATACCTTTGACGAGGGCACACTTAGTGTGTCAATAAAGGCAGATGGTGATGGTATTGCAAGTGTAAAGCTTTATGAGCTGGGCGATTTGTCTGTGGAAAAATATGACAGGGCAAAACTTTTATTGGAAGAGTTTGACATAGAGCTTAGGAATAAGGAAATCTGCGAGGGCTCATGTAATGTGAAAAACCCTCTGTTATGGAGCGCTGAAAAGCCGAATCTGTATGAGGTTAAAATTATAGTTAAAGATACGCATGGAAATGAGACTGAGTTTATCAGCCAGCTGGCAGGCTTCAGAAGATTTGAGATGGTAGACGGACTCATGAAGCTAAATGGTAAGCGTATTGTATTTAAGGGTGTAAACCGCCATGAGTTCAGCTCAATAACAGGGCGTGTGCCAAACCGTGATGAGGTGATAAAGGATATTGTCACAATGAAAAAGAACAATATCAATGCTATAAGAACAAGCCACTATCCTGATGATTCCATGCTCTATAAGCTTTGCGATATTTATGGAATTTATATGATTGCTGAGAACAATCTTGAGAGTCATGGCACATGGGAGGCATATAATAAGGGCTATGTTGACCTTGACTTTGTTGTGCCAAAGGACAAGCCACAGTGGAGAGAAATGATGCTGGACCGTGCCAACTCATGCTATCAGAGGGATAAAAATCATCCGGCAATCCTTATCTGGTCATGCGGCAATGAGTCGTTTGGCGGCAAGACCATATATGAGATGTCACAGCTTTTCAGACAGCTTGATAAGCATCGTCTGGTGCATTATGAGGGAGTATTTAGCGATAGAAGCTATAATGACACAAGCGACATGGAAAGCCAGATGTATACTCCGGTTGCAGGCATTGAAAAATTCCTGGCAGAGCATCCTGAGAAACCGTTTATCTGCTGCGAATATACACATGCAATGGGAAATTCCTGCGGTGCTATGCACAAATATACAGAGCTTACAGACCGCGAGCCTAGATATCAGGGCGGATTTATCTGGGATTATATTGACCAGTCAATCTACAAAAAGGACAGATACGGCAAGTGGTTCCTCACATATGGCGGAGATTTCGGCGACAGGCCTACAGATGGAGATTTCAGCGGAAACGGCATCTGCTACGGCGGAGAGAGAGAGGCTTCTCCAAAGATGCAGGAGGTGAAGTTCAATTATCAGAATATCTCGGTTGATTTTGACAGCGACTACATCTTTACAGTCACAAACAAAAATCTCTTTGTAAATACATCGGTTTTTGATGCTTTTGCCATTCTTCTTGCAGACGGTGAGGAGGTTTACAGGACAAAGCTTCAGATATCTGTTCCACCGATGGATAGGGCAAGCTATGAGGTGCCGGTGACTCTTAAAAATTCCATGATAGATGTGGAAAAAGAGTACTGTATTGTGGTATCATTTGTATTAAAGGAAAACACCATATGGGAAAAGGCCGGATATGAGATTGCATTCGGACAGCATATGATAAAGAAGCCTGTAAGTGAGTATTCATGCGACAAATCAGTTGAGCTTGTTGTTGGAAACGGAAATATCCTTGTAAGAGGTGAGAACTTTAAGGCACTTTTCTCAAGAATGAATCTGGGAATGGTTTCATATGTATACGGTGGCGTCGAGATGCTTCCAAATACTATCCCACTGCCGAATTTCTGGAGAACACCTACCAACAATGATTCCGGCAACATGATGCCACAGCGCTATGCACAGTGGAAGATTGCCAGCATGTATGTGACCACCAGACAGAATCAGCGCTTTGCAGATACATCACCAAGGGTAGAAAAAAATGACAACAATATCGCCATCACATACACTTATTTCATGCCTACCACACCGCAGAGTTCATGCGAGGTGACATACAGAGTGTTTGGTGATGGAACAATCGAGACAACTCTGTCATATGATCCTGTAAAGGAACTTGGCGATATGCCGGAGTTTGGCATGATGTTCAAGCTGGATGCCGATTATGATACAGTGAAATGGTATGGACTCGGACCACAGGAGACATACGAGGACAGACAGCATGGCGGAAAGTATGGTGTATACGAGAATAAAGTGGCAGACAATGTCGCAGAGTATCTCGTTCCGCAGGAGAGCGGCAACAAGTGCAGAGTAAGATATGCAAAGGTAATGGATAAGAAGGGCAGAGGCATGCTGTTCTTTGGTGATGAGCTTTCGTTCTCGGCACTGCCATATACACCACATGAGCTGGAAAATGCAGCGCATCATTTCGAGCTTCCACCTGTACACTATACTGTTGTCCGTGTGGCAAAGAAGCAGATGGGTGTAGGCGGAGACGACAGCTGGGGCTCACATACTCATCCGGAGTACCTGCTTGATGCCTCAGAGAAAATGAAATTCACATTCTGTTTCCGCGGAATCTAGCATTTTAAGGTTGTCAGGAATATTATTACGCATTTTGAGAGCAGAGACTACTACTGGGACTGCTCTCATGGTGTAAATAAATGATATAAGGATAAATGATATAAGAATAAATTATATAAGAATTAAGGAGAATTAAAATGTCAAAATTTATTAAGGGTATGGATTTATCGACCTTGCTCGAGTTGGAACGCTGCGGAGCAAAATACTACGAGGATGGAAAGGAGAAGGATATTCTTGACATCATGAAGGAGCATGATGTTGACACAATCCGCATTCGACTGTGGAATGATCCAAAATCAGAGGATGGTGAGCCTTACGGTGCGGGGAACAATGACCTGGCTGAGACTATCGCTATCGGAAAAAAGGTTACAGATGCAGGCTTTGGAGTGCTTTTGAATTTCCACTACAGTGATTTCTGGGCAGATCCGGGAAAGCAGATTAAGCCAAAGGCATGGAAGAATTTCGGTGTGGACGAGCTGGAGCAGGCTGTATATGATTTTACACTTGAAAATCTGACAAAGATTATTGAGGCAGGTGTAAATGTCACAATGATTCAGGTAGGTAATGAGCTTTCAAACGGACTTTTGTGGCCTGAGGGAAATGTACCTAACTACGATAATATAGCAAAATTTGTGAATGCCGGAATACGTGCCTGCCGCAAAGTAAATGCTGATATTCCGATTATGATTCACCTCGATAATGGTGGAAACAATGAGCTTTATGTCAGATGGTTTACAAACTTCATCGAAAGAGGAGAGGAGTTTGAGTATATCGGATTGTCATACTATCCTTTCTGGCACGGCTCTCTCGATCAGCTTGAGTTCAATATGAACGATATTGCAAAGCGTTTCAATAAGGACCTTATCATCGCTGAGGTATCCATGGGTTTTACAATGGACAGCTATCAGGAGTACGAGAAGCTTGCTGATTCTGAGCGCAAGGGTTATGCGACAAAACCAGAGCTTGTTGAGAAGATAGATTATCCTATGACTATTGAGGGTCAGGCTGACTTTACAAAGGATTTCTTAAACAGGGTGGCAAATGTGGTGGATGACCACGGAAAAGGATTTTTCTGGTGGGAGCCTGCGTGGATTCCTGTACCGGGCTCAGGCTGGGCTACACCTGCTTCACTTAAGTACATGAATGATCCGGGACCATGCGGCAATGAGTGGGCAAACCAGGCACTTTTTGACTATGATGGAAATGTGCTGCCGGCACTTGATGTTATTAAGAATTTTAAAAAATAAAATAATAACATATGTAATTTTGTTGCATGATTTGATTTGTTATGTTGCATTTTCAGTCGGATGTATTGCAATGTAAAAATGGGCAGTTATAATAGAGTTATAAAGAAAAAACGAAATATTTTAACTATCAATTTAACGCAAATACAATCAGCAAAGGAGAAGAAAAAATGATACAGCAGAACGTATTAGACAAATTCAAGGAGCTTTTTGGAGCAGATGGGGATATCAGAGTATATTTTGCTCCGGGACGTGTAAATCTGATCGGTGAGCACACTGACTACAATGGAGGACATGTGTTCCCTTGTGCACTTACCATCGGTACATATATGGCAGCAAGAAAGCGCGACGACAGGAAGCTTCGTTTCTACTCTATGAATTTTGACAATCTGAGGGTGGTTGAGTCATCACTTGATGAGTTTACACCTGATCCGGACGGACTTTGGATAAACTATCCAATGGGCGTTATGTGGGCCTTCGAGGGACGCGGAATGAAGCTTGAAAGCGGTCTTGATATTGTTTTATTCGGAAATATTCCAAACGGCTCAGGACTTTCTTCATCAGCATCTCTTGAGGTGGTTACAGGATATATGTTAAAGGATATTTACGGCTTTGACGTGACAAATCAGGATATTGCACTTATCGGTCAGTATTCAGAGAACAACTACAACGGCTGTAATTGCGGTATCATGGATCAGTTTGCATCTGCAATGGGCAAAAAGGACAATGCAATTTTCCTTGACTGCAATACTCTTGATTTTGAGTATGCACCAATCGTTTTGGACGGTGCAAAGATCGTGGTTACAAACAGCATGGTTAAGCACAGCCTTGTAACAAGTGCTTACAATGACAGAAGAAATGAGAGTGCACAGGCTCTTAAGGATTTACAGACAGTATGTGACATCAAGACTCTCGGTGACCTGACAGATGAAGAGTTCGAGGCTCATAAGGATGCGATTAAGGATGAGGTTGCACGTAAGAGAGGCAAGCATGCGGTTTATGAGAACCAGCGTACCATCAAGGCTGTTAAGGCACTGAAGGAAAATGATATCGAGACATTTGGAAAGCTTATGAATGCTTCACATGTATCACTTCGTGATGATTATGAGACATCATGTCCTGAGGTTGACGTACTTGTTGATGAGGCATGGAAGATTCCGGGTGTTATCGGATCACGAATCACAGGCGGCGGCTTTGGCGGCTGCACAGTCAGCATAGTAAAGGACGAGGCTATTGATCAGTTTAAGGCAAACCTGACAAAGGCCTATGAAGAGAAGGTTGGAAAGACACCTGAGTTTTATGTTGTTTCAATCGGAGACGGACCTAGCCGTCTGGCATAAAATTAGCAATATGAAATAACAGTAACGGATAAACAGGTTTTTCCCGACAATGATTAAGGAGCATGACATGATTCAGGAGAGAATATTAGAATTAGTAAAATATGGTCTTACAACAGGACTTGTTGACCCTGCTGATGAGGTATACACAGTAAACAGACTTCTCGAGGTACTCGGAGTGGACGACATCGAGGATGAGACATTTGAAAAGGTAGAGGCTCAGCCGGCATGGACACAGGAAGAGGCAGAGGAGAAGCTTGAGGGTATACTCGAGGATATGATGATATACGCATATGACAATGGCATCATGAAAGAAAACAGCATTGTATACAAGGATCTTTTTGATACAAAGCTGATGGGCTGCCTGGTAAATGCACCAAGCGTGATCAGAGCTCGCTTTAAGGATTTATACGACAATGAGTCTTCGCTTGCGGCAACCGATTATTTTTACAAATTAAGCTGTGACAGCAATTATATCAGAAGACAGCGCATAAAGAAGGATATGAAATGGACTACAGACACAGAGTATGGCACACTTGATGTGACAATCAATCTCTCAAAGCCAGAGAAGGATCCAAAGGCAATTGCTGCCGCTAAAAATGCTAAGCAGAGCGCATATCCAAAGTGCCAGCTTTGTAGGGAAAATGAGGGCTATGCAGGCCGCGTAAACCATCCTGCAAGAGAAAACCACAGAATTATCCCTGTTACAATAAACAACAGCCAGTGGTTTTTCCAGTACTCACCATATGTATACTACAATGAGCACTGTATCGTGTTCAATTCAAAGCATACACCGATGAAAATCGAGCGTGCCACATTTGGAAAGCTGCTTGATTTTGTAACACAGTTTCCACACTATTTTGTAGGCTCAAATGCAGATCTGCCAATCGTTGGAGGCTCTATCCTAAGTCACGACCATTTCCAGGGCGGACACTATACCTTCGCTATGGCAAAGGCTCCGATAGAGAAAGAAATCACATTCAAGGGCTACGAGGATGTTGAGGCAGGTATCGTAAAATGGCCTATGTCTGTTATCAGAATCAAGTCAGCAGACAGGGATAAGCTTATTGACCTTGCAGATAAGATTCTTCTTGCATGGAGAGGCTATACAGATGAAGAAGCATTTATTTATGCAGAGACAGATGGAGAGCCACACAACACTATCACACCTATAGCAAGACGTCGTGACGGAGACTATGAGCTTGACCTTGTGCTCAGAAACAACATCACCACGGAGGAGCATCCGCTTGGCGTATATCATCCGCATGCCCACCTTCATCACATCAAGAAGGAGAATATCGGACTTATCGAGGTAATGGGACTTGCAGTGCTTCCGGCCAGATTAAAAGGCGAGATGGCAGAGCTTAGGGATGCAATCCTTACAGGAAAGGATTTGTATTCGACTGAGACTCTTGCATCACATGCTGACTGGGCTCTTAAGTTTATGTCTAAGTATGATAAGATTGATGAGTCTAATATTGATGGTATCATCAATGAGGAGATTGGACTTGTATTTAAAGAGGTGCTTGAGTGTGCAGGAGTGTACAAGTGCACTGATGAGGGACGTGCAGCGTTCCGGAAATTTATAGATGCGGTAAATGCATAAGATTTTCAATTATCTTTTTATAATGCGGAAAGCACCGGCGAACCATACTATATATTTCGCAAGTACTACGCAGCTAAGAAGCAGTAAGAATTATGATTTAGGGTGTTTAGACCATGACACAACCGGCTTTTATGTGCCGTCCATGGCACATAACGCCTTGCCCCAGCGTCCATGCTGGGGCATTGTTGTATATGGACATAATTCTAACTGCGTCTAAGCTGCTTCGTAAAGCTCAATATATAGTATGATTCGCCGGTGCTTTCCTCGGCTGTGAGAGAAATTTACTGCTTTTGCAGCTCATGCAGGCAGTGGATGAATGCAGGCACCAGGAAGGCATCTGCGAGAATCCATGCGAGTGGGCTTGCAAAGCAGGCGGCAGAAAAGCCGAATATCGGTACAAATACAAGTCCGATGAGCGAACGCGCAATCATTTCTGCTACTCCTGCAAACATTGCAAAACCTGAAAAGCCCATGCCCTGTATGGTGAAACGGACTGTGTTTACCAGAACGAGCGGTATGTAGAAAAATGCACTTGTCAGCAGAAACTGATGAGCCTGTGCGACAACCTCTGTTTCGCTTGGCGATACAAACAGGTAAATCAGATAGTTGGCTATAAACAGCAGTGCCACAAAAATCAAAACTGAATAGATCGATCCTATAACTGAGGCTGAAATAAGCCCCTTCTTTACACGTTTAAATTTGGCTGCGCCGACATTTTGTCCGCTGTAGGTGGCCATTGTGGAGCCGAGTGCGTCAAATGGACACATCACAAACATTGAAATACGGCTTGCAGCGGTCATTGAGGCAACTGCGATGGAGCCTAAGCCGTTTACGGCAGTCTGCAGTATGACGCTGCCTATAGCGGTTATCGAATACTGAAAGCCCATAGGAAGTCCCATGATCATCAGATTTCTGACATATGAAGAGTCTAGCTCCAAATCATTTCTGCTTACATGCAGCAGAGGTACCTTTTTTGCTATGTAAATGATGCACAGCACTCCTGATATACACTGTGACAGTACGGTTGCAAAAGCCGCTCCAAACACGCCCATGTTAAATACCAGAATGAAAAGTAAATCAAAACCGATATTTAGAACAGCCGCGATTATAAGGAAAATAACAGGTATGACCGAGTTACCGAGAGATCTCAGATATCCTGACAGCAGATTGTACAGTATTGTGGCAGGAATGCCAGCAAATATGACAATCAGATACTGGTAGGCGAGGTCGTAGATGTCGCCTGGCGTATTCATCCAGGTCAGAATCTGACCGCAGAGAAGCACAGTGAGTGCCGTCATGGTTATTGCGATAATTACAGACACAATTCCCGCATTTCCTACATATTTTTTAAGTCCTTTTTCATCCTTGGCACCAAAGCGCTGGGCTATTGGAAGCGAAAAGCCGGCACACACACCCTGGCAGAAGCCGATGATGAGAAAGCAGATGCTTCCGGTAGAGCCGACTGCGGCTAAGGCCGAAACACTTAGAAAACGGCCTACGATTATAGTATCCATAAGGCTGTAAACCTGCTGGAAAAGCATTCCGAGAAGCAACGGAAGGGAAAAGCCCAGAATGAGCCTGGTAGGAGAACCTACAGTGAGGTCCTTTGAATTATTTCTAGTCATTATTTATAATCCCCCTTGATTAAAAATAGATAAAAAAATATATATAAAATAATGATTAAGTGTCGTAAAGTATTATATTAAATGCACAAAGAGTTAATCCTTATGCATTCTACACCGCTCGCGGTAGAGTTAAGAAATTAACTCTACCGCGTTTTTTAGTTGTAAAGAATGGGTGTAATACAAAGTGGCATTCGCTATAGGCACTATGTTAAAACACTCATTCACCGCACACACATTGTAACAAAAAACACAGTGGGTATGCAATAAAACACGGTGTTATGTGCCAAAAGTTGATTTACTAACATTTATAAGAAAGTGAGGACGCAAAATGAACACAACATCAACAGCATACTTTAGAAAAAGCGACAAATTATTCATCTCAACAGCTAGTGTGTATATTCCAAAGACGGAGTTCGCAGGAAGCAGTATTAAATGGTTTGATGACAGTAAGTTAATCAGAAAAAATAAGTAAAACTGTAAATCAGTTACGATTTTCAGAGAAAGGAGCCACTTATGGCAAAGAATATTTATGATTATATTGGCAAAAAAGAACTTTTCAGACGTGCGCAGAATGTAAGTTACATTGAACTGCCAAAAATAAAAGAGCTGGTTTATTCAAAATTTGAAGGCTGTGAGTGGCTTGAAAACGAAAAGATAACAATAAGGTCACAGGCTTGTGGAACATGAAGAAGAAATTCTGTGTGGGTACGATGGAGAAGGAAATTTCTCTTCACATTATGTGAATGGAAAAAATATAGCAGTGAAAGCAGACAACAAGTCAAGTGAACGACTTAAAATCTTGATGGAACTTGATTTGGATAATCTGCCTGAGCAATTACCGGATGAACTCAAGGGGATCAGAACTGTTTATTAAAAGGTTTTATAGCTGTGAAAACAGCAGAAAAGAGGTTTTATGATGTACAAAATAACTATCAGCAACTTAAAAGGTGGTGTAGGTAAGACCACTACAACAGTAAATCTTGCATATTCTTTTATGCATCTTGGAAAGAAGATTCTTGTTGTGGATGCTGATCCACAGGCAAATGCAACGCCATTCTTTTTACCAAGAAAGACAGACCGGTCAATCAAAGATGTGTACCGGAATCCGGCACACGTAAAGAGAAGCATTTATAGAACCAGGTATGGCAATATTGATATAATACCGGGCAGTACAGAACTGGAGGAAGATGATGCATCACAGATTGATGTAATAAAAAAGGCACTGGATACCGTGGCAGACAGATATGATATATGCCTTATTGATACGAGGCCTGCCTTTGAGCAGCTGACTATTACATGTATTTGCGCAGCTGATTTGGTGCTTACTCCGGTATGCCTGAATAAATTCTGTCGTGATAATTTATCAGTTGTAGATGAAAAGATAATTGGACTTAGAAATATATATCCGGTTCTGGATGGTGAGTTAATGGAGCCTTGTTCACCGGTATGGAAAGTGTTTGCAACTATGGTGAATTCAAACAGAAGGGCGCAAAGAGAGATTTATGAGGACCTTGTTGGCAGACATGATTATCCATTTCTTACAACATGTGTAAGTGCTTCGTCAGCAGTCGATAATGCCCTGTTGCTCTACAAGCCTGTTGCAAGACATAGAAAAAGTAATCCGGTAGCAGATGATTATCTGGAGCTTGCAAATGAGATTTTAAGCGAGAAAGCAGGTGAGTTCCATGGCTAAATTCGGAGCTGTATTTAACAGTGATGTAAAGAAAACTGACAACAGACCACGAAGTGAGACCAGATGGATACATTACACCAAGCTCATTGACAATACAGACCAGTATCGTAAAAGTGCAACAGAGGATGATATAGCTGCTTTTGCAGAACTGATTAAATCGGCCGGCAGGGTTCTTCAGGATTTACTAGTCCGAAAAAGCGGAACTGACACATATGAAATCATTGCAGGTCATCACAGAAGACTTGCCTGCAGGTATCTGGTAGAGCATGAAGGACTTAAGGAGTTTGAGTTCCTTCCCTGCAAGGTAGAGCATGTTGATGATGTGCAGGCAGAGTTCCAGCTTTATGCGACTAATGGTTTTATTCCAAAGACAGATGCAGAAAAGCTGCATGAAATAGAACGCATCAAATATCTGCTTGATAAATATCCTGACGAGTTTAAGCATGTGCATGGAGGTAAGACAGTTGAAAAAATAGCCCGCATTCTGAATATGGGAAAAACGACAGTTGGCGATTACGTAAATATTTCAAAAAATCTTGGTGATAAAGGAAGAGAGGCTCTGGAAAAGGGACATATAAATAAAAGCGCTGCGCTGGCACTGGCCTCACTTCCTGAAGAAAAGCAGGAAGAATTGATAATGGATGGAAAGACAACCATGAGGGAGATAGAAGCGCATAAAGAAGCTTCCAAACCTAAAAGAGAGCCGGAACCAAGACAGGTCAGAATTTTTTATGATCTGTTTTTAAAGGACGCAGACCGGCGGTTTAATTCATCTAAAGAGCTGAGAGAATACCTTATGTCTCATTTTGCAAAATCATACAGAGGCGGATGTGAGGCAGGAATATCATATGACTGCTCACCAAAAGGCATCATAGTGTGTAACTCAGACAGACTGTCATGGACGGAGTTCCTTGACCTTGTGGATGGTGTTACAGGTTCAGACAGATATGAAAGGATGCAGGAGGAAGAACAGGGCATGACTGGCCAGTATGCATTTAACAACATTGATATGGACATAGACGAGGAAATCATGTCAGAGGAGGATGAGGAAAATGTATTCGATGAGGATGAAGAAGAATTCAAAAAGAGTCTGGAAGCTATGTATGACCTAGCTTTTTACCTTACAGAACAAAGAGAGAGGCTTGAAATAATTAGACAGCGTGCAGAGACCGGTGCAGATGTTCCGGTTAAAGTTTTAAGAAGGCAGGAGTATATAGTGCAGGGACTGGAGGCTCTTGCGAAGATGTCGGTGGGATAAAAGTGATACTTTCCGCAGGCCGTGCCATAACCGGCACGGCTGTGCGTGGCATCAAATGAAGAAAGTATCTTTGCCGCCAGAAATGGCGGCCATCATAAAACCTTTGCGGCAGATTTTTATATCTGCCGCGCATATGGAAAAAGGGTGAATAAATGAGTGTAACAATTACAGAAGACAGAATTAAAAAAATACTGTCGAACCGCGAAAAAATGCTTAATGACATTAATAAAAAGATGGTTCTTCTTTTCCGCGAGGTAAGCCGGAGTGACATGGGGGTGTTTATGGATGAGCTTATAGCTGAAAAAAGTATATCAGCTGCACATAACAGCCTGCTGCCCGGCCCTAAAGGTGGAAAAAAGAAAGACCTGTCTGACCTTATAATTAAACTTGAAAAAGACAGGGAAATAAGACGTAAAGAGCTTTTAACGATGCTCACAGAGCTGTCGTATCAGGAGGATGTGGTTAATCGTGTATGGGCCTGTTTCCTTGCGCTGGACGACCCTTATTATACTCTGCTGAGTCAGTTATATGTTGAAAATGATTTGTATGAGAACGTAAGAATACAGTTTGACATGTCACCGACCACATTTGAGCGTTATAGGAAAAAGGCGCTGCATCTGATTATAGAATACACAAACAGCCCTTTGTCTGTTGGGGAGCTAATAACAGGAAGTTCCGGAAAAATTCATAAACCACAGAACCGGGCTCCTGCAGGAAGAGTGCCGTCAGACAGCATTGAAGGACAGATTGACATGATGGATTTTCTTGAGGTACCGGATTCCGGTACCAGGAATGAAAAGGAGGTAAAACATGTACATAAGCAGGAAATATAAGACAGTAACATATGAAAACCGCTGTCAGATACAAGGAATGCTTAAAAATAATAAAAGCATTACAATTATGGAAGTCGCAGAGAGGATGAATTTTGAGTATTCAACAATATACCGGGAAATACGACGTGGAACAAATGAGGATGGTGTTTATGATGCCCAATATGCACAGAACCAGTATGAAATATCAATGAATAACAGGGGCCGCAAAGAAAGAATCCTCGATAAAAATACTGAAATGTATAAATTCCTAAGGCAGAAACTCATTGATGAATGTGTCAGTCCACAGACTGCATTGGATGAGCTTAAGAAATCAGGGATAAAGACAGATGAACAGTATCCATCAAAAGCCCTGTTGTACCGGATGATGAGGCGAGGAGATTTTGAATGACAGCAGTGTTATTTTGTATGGCAATGATAATTGAGATTGTTTATGTGTTCATGTCACCGGTACCAAAGGAACTGGAAAATAAGTATCTGCTTATAGGGACAGCTTTTATCTGTGCTGCAGATTTTACATATCATATAGAGTATACAGCAATAAAAATGTATGTATTTGCACTATTAGGAACAATAGCAACTTCAATATTTCTTATTAGTTGTGTTGTTGGAGTAATAACAAAATGCATAGATTTTACAGACTTATTTTTTACGTTGTATATGGCACTTTTTCAGCCATTGTTGACAATGGTTTTAACTAGCTCATATGAATTGATGATAGTTGTAATTATAGCAGTAGTAGGACTTGGAATGAGTATATTCATGGTGCATAAAGAAAAAAACAACCAGCAGGAAAGGGAAAAGTGACATGATTAATGAAAAAAAACTGAAAAAAGAACTGCAGAAAAGGTTTGATGCATTTGTGAGAAAATGTGGAATGGCAGATGACATGAAGTCGTATGGCTATGCAAGCTGTTATGAAGATGTATCTGATATCATAGAGCAGCTTGCCACCCAAAATGATATAGAACGACTTTCACACTATATATACTCACATTTGTGTAAATATAGACCATTAAAGGGATTACTCAAGAGTGTCAATATTAAAGCAGGCAAGAAATTAAAATTGCGTTAGAGGATTTACTAAGGAGGTAAAAATGAACAGAATAACTATTAATGGTAAAACAATCACATGTTCAGGAACTAATGTTGTCATCAACAATGGAAAGGTTATTGTAGATGGTAAAACAATTCAAGAGTGTAATAGTAGTGATATTAAAGTAACCATCGAAGGAGATGTAAACAAAATTGATTGTGATGGATCAGTAGAAGTTCACGGCAATTCAGGAAGTATTGATTGTGGTGGCAGTTGTGAAGTCAGTGGAGATGTCAAAGGAGATATAGACGCAGGTGGTTCTGTAACTTGTGGTAACGTATCAGGTGATATAGATGCTGGTGGAAGTGTGAGATGTAGAAGATAGGAATCCGGTACACGGAGGTAGCGACAATGAGTAAAAATAAGACAGGTAAAAGAGGATTAAAGATTGGCAAAATAAGTTCTTCACATAAGGGGATATGTGTACATACCCCCAATGGTAAAAAAATTTTTATTGATGAAAATGGAAAAACAAAAGTTATTTGGGATAATTAGGCTCAAGGCATCGTGAAAGATTTATTATTGAGCTAAGATCAGATTTTCCCATAATAAAATTATTTATAACGGATATATTGTGAAGAATTATATATGTAACCAACTCTGACTTTGTTAAAATGGCAGTCATACACAATTCATCATTTAATAAGTAAAAAGGGATAGCTGAGTTTGGGTTAAACTTTGTATATTCTATATATCGGTGTCTTCCATCTAAAAAAAGACAGCATGATAAAGGTTTAAAATCTATTATAAGCAATGTATCGTATGCATGGTTATATGGATGTTTAACAATATTAGAAATCCGTTTAAATTCATCCGCAGAATTTAATAAATCCTGTTTGAGAAGCAGATTGAAATTATTTAACGAATAATGTGAAATTGGAATATTATATTTTTTGGCATACGAATAAAGGACTTCAATATCCCAACTAATGGTAACAATTCCTCCGTTATGCAGATGAAATTCGTGGGTTTCATAAAGGTGTGTATCAGAAGTATATAGAGGACTGCGAGTACGATCACATTGATATTTTTGCCAGTATTGGCGATATATTTTTATTTCGCCAACTAAAAAATCCGCAATGTCTACATTATCACCCAATAAACTAATAATCTCGTTTTCTATGTAATTAAGAAAATCAAACATTGTAAATATAAGTCTCCTTTATTTTTTGTGATTACATTATAGCATATATAGGATGGCAATTTTAAGATTTAATTTAAACGTACCGGAATCCGGTACACGGAGGTAGTGACAATGGGTAAAAATAAGACAGGTAAAAGAGCAGACATAATATCAGATATCAAAGATAATTTTTTAAATGATACTAATTATAATTTAGCTAATGTAAAAAAAGATTTAAGGTTAGTCAAAAATTTTAGATTTTCAATAAAGACCTCAGAATTATATGATCATGTAAATTGGATAATAGCAATTTATTTTTTAATAGCGGTGGTGGCATTAGTGCCAATAGTATATAAGCTATTACCCATAAGTAAACCGGCAGGAATGATAGCTTTGTCTATTTGGGCTATACATACGATGAGTGTAGCAGGAATAATAAGTTATGGTGAACCTGTAAGAGGTGGGAAGAGGAGGCATTTGGAGAATATACTTAAACTATCAGGTGAGAAGCTTCTCCATTATGTAGACACGGTTAATTATGTATATATAACTGAGTATAAAAAAAGTAAATTATATTTTGTAACATATTATACATTCGATAAGTATGCAGAACCTGATCGATGTATTATAGAAGAACGTGGTTCGACAGCAATATCAATAATAAAATTTGGCAATGTACCGGAATCCGGTACACGGAGGTAATAACAATGGGTAAAAATCAACATAAATACCTGAATTTTGAAGAAAGACAAAAGATTGAAGAATTAGTTCTTTCAGACAGACTGTTTAAATCCCATTTTGTGAGATGGGGTTAAATGCATAAACTAAAATAATATCAAAATAAGGAGCGGTAATATGGACGGAGATAATACGGAGAAATTAACATTACAGGATTATGAAGCAGAAGGACTATGTAGCGGATGCATGTTTTACGGAGCAGTGGATGTAGATGGCAGATTAGGATGCTCGTTCCACTGGTTTGATGATGAGTCCGAAGACTGGAATTACAGTAAAAACTGTGATGAGCTGTGCGGCATATAAGGGAGGAGACGAGCAATGCAATACATAATTGAGAGTTTTATTATTTTAGGGATAGTTGTTGTCACTGCAATGATGTTATGCTGTATGGCATATTCCACAGACCGTGAGAAGGATGATGCAGAGCAGCTTAAATGGATACATCAGCTTTCAGAGGAGAAAAAGAAGTGAATGTAAGAGTGATACCTAACTGGATATGGACTGAATGGGTGCAGGTATGTACACAGCTCAAAAAATATCCTGATGCCGTAAATAACATAAGAATCGTAACAGATAATGAAAGACTGAAAAGGTCTGAATGGAATTACAAAAAACAGTTAGAAAATGAAGTAACAAAGAGGAACAGATGAAGCTTAAGTACAGAATACTTGAAAAACTTCATAATGTAAGCAACAGTGAAATGGACCTGCTGGTATGGGCAGTGCAGCATTCTGATGAGGCTAGTGGAACCATGTATGGGGCATACTACAAAGACTACTGCGATGAGTATGACAGATGTAAGCAGTCTTTTTATAATGCGCTGTATGGACTTGCTGATAAGGGAATTGTGACCTTTAGACGCAACCAGAATGACGCAGGCACTACAAGTGATTATGACATTACGGTAAACGATAATGCATATCCATGGAAAGGAAGCAGTGAGGCTACATACCGGAATGAGGGATATGTAGATCTGGCAAGCCCGGTGTTCCGTTCAGACGAGTTCAAGGCATTGAAAGCAAAAGAGAAGTATCTGGCCCTTGAATTCAGAAAGAGAAGCTTTGAGACAGGAAAAGGCTACAAGCATGGCGTCAGGGCGTTTTATGAAGCCTGGGATAAATCACTTGGGGTAACTGACAGAACAATCAGAGGCTATATACATTCACTGTCCAAGGTATGCGGATTTTTCAGCATAGGAATCAAGGATGGTTTTTACCGCATAACATCAAGGATTTGCTTTAAAAAGCCGGCTAAAGGTCAGGAAGGCCACAGATATGACCAGGACATGTATAATGAGCAGTCAGTCAGAATGGAATTAAACAGAGATAACATCAAGTATGACAAAACAGGCTTTGATGATACAGTTTTTCTTATGTATCAGTACGCTTCAGCTTTTGCAAAAAAACATGCAGATGTAAAAACATACCTTTCAGCAGCAATACATAACAGTATAAGCGGACATAAATGGAGAGACAGGTCTCTGTCTGCCCCGACAGTACATCATCATTTAAAAGCCATTCTGGAAGGCTTAAAGGATGTGCCGGAAACACAGTCTGTGAAATCAAACAGCAAATCAAAGGAGAACAGATTCAACAGCTTCAGCCAGCGTGACAATGATTATGGAGAGCTGGAGAGCCTGCTTCTCAATTCAACAATATAAATGGAAAACAGCCTGGGTCGGATGACGCAGGCTTCGTAAACGTTCACAAAAACATGCACATTTGCATTTCAAAACGCATAAAACCAAAAAAATACTTCAAAAATGAATAAAAAACATTCCGGAAAGACCGGATGACATGCATGGCACGGCAGCCCTGCACATATCAGTCCAAAAATACGGATATATTTTTAAAGCAGTCCAAAAAAAGTGACATATATGTCATATGCCGGAAAACCAGTCCATAAATGCAGATATATATGGCATATACCAGTCCAAAAGAGTGCCGGCATCCGGTAAGCTCAAATGCAGTGTTTAAGGCATAAAGGGCATATATTAAAACGCTTTTATATACATTCTTATATCTTACCTTTTCTTTTACTGGAATTAATTCTTATCTTTTCCCATATATGGGACTTACGGGAGCTGCGCTCCGGATTAAATGATGCATGTTATCGTATAACCGGCTGAAACTCTTACAAGTCCCATTAATGAAAAAGAAGAATTAAAAGGGAAAAGACAAGCCTTAATAGACAATGCAGCCAGTACCTGCATTACAGTCTTTCAATATCTAAGCATAAAGTTAAGAAAAAATGTAAATGATGATATGTACGTGTTTATGCTTGTATGTTAACAGAATATTCATATGCGGCCAGAAAATACGAGATAGGTATTTTTTGACCAGACAGCGAATCAAAAAGTTTGCTATTAATCTGATAAGCAGTTTAATTATTGTTGTTTTAATCATTGGGAATATCCTCCTTCTTTTTTGTTCATATAGAGTATGATTTTTATTTCTCTATTTTTTTGCTTTGATGAAATATTTCTATAGAATTACATAAATAAATATGGATTTTGCAAAATTTCATTAAATAAAATTGTAAGAGTTATTTCCTTGGAAGATGTGCATTAAAAGTTACAAAATCATTATAGGTTGTCTCATTTATGGGAGTTCAGAGATATTCCGGCCGACAAAAGACCGGTAGTAAGTGGAGGTAAATGGAGGTAGATAGCATATTTATTAAGTGGTATTATATAATTGTGAAAAAAGATAAATATTGCACAAATATAACTTTGTGATCACGGTTAAAGAGCATCAATTTATTGTGCAACTCCCACAAAAACAATCCAATGGGATGTTTTTACTTGACAAAAACACCCCATTGGATTACTTTATAAGTGAAGGGAGGATATATATGGGAAATGAAAAGAATGACTGGATGATATATTCAGACCGGGAAATGAGTGTTTTGTCTGCACAGGAAGAAAAAGTATCCTTCAAGGAACTGATAAAATCCCTGGGAATGACACAGAAAGAATTTTCGGAGACATTTGGTATTCCAATGGGAACCTTAAGGCACTGGATATCCGGTGACCGTGAGTGTCCTGTATACACTAAAAGAATGCTTGCATATATGGTAGAATTAAAAAGACTGGAGGCAAAAAGGGATGAAGAATAAGATTTTGCGTACTATTCAGAAGGTATTCTGTGCGGTTATGATGGTTGTTGTGATCATTATTTCAACAGTATTTATATTAATAGCACCTATAGCGAAAAGGGTTATCAGACAGAATATATTTGCAGCTATTTTAACCGGCGGTGATATTTACAGAAATCATGATAATGATTTTGAAGATACTTTCAATGAAGCATATCAGTATTATGATACGGAGCTTGAGGAACCTTATTTTGATAATGAGGAGATGAACCAGTAAAAGAGGTAAAATGATGAAAGAAATTAAAGACATATACAACATGACAAAAGAAGAAAATATATTCTGTGCAAAGAGAGTGCTCGTAGACTCAATCTATAAGCAGGCAAATCTTGAGGGAATAGGAGTGACCTTTGCAGAGACACAGGATATTCTTAATAATGTAAATGTAGATAAAGTAACACCGACCGACATGAGCAAGGTATGCTGCCTCAGGGACGGATGGCATTATCTGTTTGATCATCTGGATGAACCTGTAGATTTGGTGTTTCTTGAATCAATACATGAACTGACAGCCAGATTTGACGTGCCTTACCAGTATCTTGGAAAGCTCCGTGTTGATGATGTCATGATATCAGGCACAGACTGGAGACCGGAGATACCGGATGTAGAAACAATATACCGGGATCTGCAGGAACTAAACAGGATAGAGTGCATTACGGACAGAGCTTTGTCTATCGGTCTTTACATTATGCGTACACAGATGTTCAAGGACGGAAATAAGAGAGTCGGTTCGTTTGCAGCCAATAAGATACTTATAGAAAACGGCAGAGGCATATTCAATGTCCCGGTCAAATATGATGGTGCATTTAAGCAGATGCTTGTTGATTATTATGAGAGCAACGATAACGTAAAACTTAAGGAATGGATAGCGGATAACTGCTTACAGGGCACAACACTTGTAAAAAAGCCGCAGAAGGCAGTAAAAGCCCCACGTTTATAGAAAGGAAGGTAACAGCATGAAGAGAAAAATCATAACAGCAATACTTGCGATAACGGTTGTATTTTCGGCAGCTTCGTGCGGAACAGCCGGAAGTAAGAGCAGCAATATACAATCAGATACACAGGAAGCAACAGTATCCGATACGCAAAACAGCACGGAAAGAACAACTGAAACTGCAGGGGATACACAGTCTGAAGAAACGGCTGCAACAGTAAAGGACGATGAAAAGGTATCTGGTTCCGGTACATCAAAATCAGATACATCAGATACTACTGCATCTTCGTCTGCTGACAGTAAAGACGCTGACAGTACAGTAAAGAAGAACAGTTCAGACAGTAAGAGCAGTACAAAGAATAGTACCTCGACAGCCGTAAAGCACAACAGCACACAGAGTACAGGTGCATCAAATGCAGGCACCAAAACAAATAAGGCAGCTGATAGCAGTACTGCAGCATCAAATACCACATCACAGGGCAAATCGGAGTGTACCCATAAATGGGTAAAGTATGTGGCCAATACCATTCAGCACAAGGAAGAGGGACATTATGAGACAAAGGTGGTAAAGGCTGCATATGATGAGCCGCAGTATTCTGCAAAGGTAGTATGCGGTTGCGGAAAAGCTTTTGATACAGTGGAAGAGTGGGCTGATCATCAAATAGATGATGATTGCATTTTGGGATATAGTGTAAAAAGTGTAGAAGTAGGAAAAATTCATCATGATGCAGAAACAACCCAAGTATGGGTAGTGGACAAGCCGGCATACACAGAGTATGTGTATGGCGAGAAATGCAGCGGATGCGGTGCCACAAAATAGGGTGGTAGTAAGTGGTAGTAGATATCTTTTTCATGGTAGTGTAATATATAATTGATGATAAAGGAATTGTACAGAGGTCTCGTGCAGTTCCTTTTTTGTTACAAATTGTAAGCCAAAAATTTAACACAGCTTAACAGGAGGGCAGGATGAAAAAACTTATATCACGTCCAAACATCATGCAGCGGGCGCCTCCATAAGCATTAGAGTACAGGGATTGACCATAACGGCCGGTCCTTTTTTAATGCACAAAATAAAGGAGAAAATAAAGCATGAAAAAACTTAAAAGAGTGCTGGCACTGGCCATGGCAGTTATATTATCAGTGCCAACATTATTAACCGGGACAGGTACCATACCTGTAAAAGCGGCGGATGATTCAATTGAGCTTGTAGTATCAAATGAGTCAGCTAAATATGCAGGTTATGAGACACGAAAAATGTCAGCAGGAGGCAATTATGCATATTGTATAACACCATCCAAGAAAACTCCAGCTGCAGGAACGTATACAAAGCATTACGATGTAGCAACTTATATGAAGACTCCTGGCGATGAGTCAGCAGCGGAAAATTTAAGACATATAGCTTATTACTGCTGGGGAGCACCGGGCTTTAATGCAGGCAATTTTCCTGCCACATGGTATGACGGCAGTGCAATGGATGATGACAAGTACATTGCATTAAGTCACATTATCCTTGCAGATGCAGCTTCTTATGAAGGTGGCGAAGCTATGCATGGTTGTAATTCTTCATTTAAAAACTGGGCATATCAGAATGTACTTGGGTTTAATACGGCCGGAGAACTTATTAATGAAAACGCTCCAAGATTTAAACTTACATGGCAGCCGGTTCCGGATTCATTTAAAATCTTTGTTCTTGCAACAGGAAAAACCCAGAACATTCTCGGTTATGAATACACACCGACAGGTACAGTTTCATTAAGCAAGACGTCAGCTAACACAGGAATCACATCAGGAAACTCATGTTATTCACTTGCAGGAGCTGTATACGGAATTTATTCTGATGCAGGCTGTTCAGCTCAGGTTACTACATTGACAACGGATGCAGGCGGCAATGCAGCTGCTGTTTCACTGAATGCCGGAACATACTACTACAAGGAGCTTACAGCTCCGGCAGGATATGCACTTGATAGTTCGGTACAGTCATTTACTGTAACAGCCGGACAGAATACAGCTCTCAGTGTATCAGATACACCTACAAACGATCCAGCAATGATAACACTTAACAAGGTGGATAGCGAGACTGGAGATATGGTTCAGGGTGGTGCAAGTTTAGCAGGTGCACAGTTTACAGTAAATTATTATGATGGTTATTATAACAATTCTAATTTACCTGCAAATCCTACTAGAAGTTGGATAATTCAGACAAAGGAGATAACGACAAAAGGTGGAAATAAGGTATATAGAGCAGTTTTATCTAATGATTATTTTGTAGCTGGAGATGCTTTATATAGTGCTTCAGGAATTAATACTTTACCACTCGGCACAATCTCAATCGAAGAGACAAAAGCTCCTGAAGGCTACAACCTTGAAGGGGCATATCTTCAGGTTGGTGGAACAGGAACAAAAATTACAGGCAAATATGTAGCACAGATTACACAGAACGGCAATCTTGCCCAGTTAAAAGGCGGCAACACCTTTAAGGTAAGCGATAAAATCAAGCGTGGTGACTTCAAGCTTACTAAGATTGATACAGACAATCAGAACAGAATGAGCGACATTCCTTTCAGGGTTACCTGCAAGGGCACCGGAGAGAGCCACATCATCAAAACTGATGAGAACGGTTATTTCAGCTCAGAGAGCAGCTGGAACGCACACTCAAAGAACACAAACGGCGGCGGTGCGTATGATGGACTGTGGTTTTCTTCCGCAGATGGCAGTGCAAAGGTCGATGACTCGGTTGGAGCAATGCCTTATGGTGATTACACACTTGAGGAGCTTTCCTGTGACAACAACAGGGGAAAAATTCTCTACAAGGGCGAGTTCTCTATCAGAAGAGACAAGGTTACAGTTGATATAGGTACAATCGAGAACCATTCAGAGCCAATACCTGTTATCACAACACAGGCATCTGATGCAAAGACACAGTACCAGATTATCAAGCCGTCTGCTGATACTGATATCGTTGATAAGGTAACAATCACAGATACAATGGCAGGCAGAGAGTATACAATTACAGGTACACTCATGGATAAGGACACAGGCGAAGCAGTCATGGTTAACGGTAATCCGGTGACAGCTTCACAGACATTTACATCTGATGGAACAAAAAAGGTGCTCGACATGCACTTTAACTTTGATTCATCTGCACTTGGCGGAAAGACAGTAGTTGTATGCGAGAAGCTCACATATGGCGATTACGTGGCAGCCACAGAGGAGGATATGGAGAATAAAGACCAGACTATTTATTTCCCTGAAATCCACACCACTGCCACAGACAGTGAGACAGCTGATCACCTTACACTTGCAGACAGCAGGGCTGTTATCACCGATACAGTCACATACACTAACCTCTTAAAGGGTGAGACATACACGTTAAGCGGTGTGCTTATGGACAAAGAAACAGGAAAAGAGCTGCTTGTTGACGGAGAGCCTGTCACACAGGAGATGGCTTTCACGGCAGGACGTGCATCGGGCACAAAGAAGCTCAAGTTTGAGTTCGATACAACCGGACTTGCAGGAAAGAGCTTTGTAGTTTATGAGACACTTACACTTGAGGATGTGGAGGTTGCAGAGCATAAGGACATTAATGATGAGGGCCAGACAATCCACATTCCAGCAGCACAGACTACTGCAACAGATGACAGCTCAAAGATTAACGTGAGCGAGGCAAAGAAGGAAGTCTCTGTCACAGATACAGTAGCGTACCGGAATCTGGTACCGGGCAAGGAGTACACAGTCAGGGGAACAGCCGTAGACAAGGAAACAGGAGAGCCTCTTACAGACGCAGACGGAAACGAGCTTGTATCGACAGCTAAGTTTACTGCAGCATCAGCAGACGGCAGTGTGGATGTGAAGTTTACATTTGATGGAACAGCCATGGCCGGACGTTCAGTGGTATTCTTCGAGAATATCTACTACACGGATAAGCTTATTGCAGTACATGCAGACATTGATGATGAGGCACAGACAGTCCACATTCCACTCATTTTTACAAGTGTTAAGGATAAGGACACTGACTCGCACATGTCACTAGCAGGCAGTGATGTGACTCTTACTGATACAGTAGCGTACCGGAATCTGGTACCGGGAAAGACATACACTATTTCCGGAACACTCATGGATCAGCGTACCGGCAAGGCTGTGACAGTAAATGGCAAGGCCGTTACATCATCAGCCGATTTCACACCGGATACAGCTGACGGAGAAACAACAGTAGATTTCCATTTCAATACAAATGGTCTTGATGATACAACTGTGGTTGTATTTGAAAAGATGTTCTATGGAAAAGCAGAGATTGCAGCCCATGAGGATATCAATGACAAGGGACAGACAATTTATATCCCATCTGTAAAGACAACAGCCATTGATGATAAGACAGCAACAAAGCTCACACTTGCAGAGAAGGACATACACATCACTGATACAGTAGCGTACCGGAATCTGGTACCGGGTGAGAAATACACAGTCACAGGAACTGCAATAGACAAGACAACAGGCGAGCCATTAAAGGACGATGCAGGAAAGGATGTAACCGCAAAGGCATCGTTTAAGGCAGAAAAAGCAAATGGTACAGTCGATGTTGAGTTTGTATTTGACGGAAGCACACTTGCAGGAAAGACTGTAGTAATGTATGAAAACATCTACTACAACAATAAGCTCGTTGGCGTGCATGCTGATATTTCCGATGAAGCACAGATTATCTATGTTCCATCAGTAAAGACAGCAGCAACAGACACAAAGACAGAGACAAAGTTCACATATGCTGAGAAGGATATCAAAATCACGGATACTGTCGAGTACACAAATCTCATTCCTGGAAAGACATATAAGGTAACAGGAACAGCGATGGATAAGAAAACCGGAAAGGTGATTAAGGATGCAGACGGAAAAGCAGTAACTTCAGAAGCTGAGATAACACCTGAGACAGCAGACGGAAAAGTGGATGTTGATTTCATCTTTGACGGAAGTAATTTAGCAGGAAAGACCATTGTAATGTTTGAGGAAATCCGTTATGAGGACAGGCTTGTAGGAGTACATGCTGACATAAATGACGAGGCACAGACCATTTACGTGCCAGCCATTGCAACAGAGGCTCTTGATGAGGTGACAGGCATTCATCTGTCAAATGCAGGGGATGATGTAAAAGTAAAAGATACAGTAACATACAAAAACCTTATCCCGGGCCTTACATACAGGGTAGCAGGAACAGTAATGGATAAGGACAGCAAAAAACCACTGCAGAATGACGGCAGGGATATCACAGCCGAGGCTGAATTCACACCTGAAACAGCAGACGGCACTGTGGATGTTGAGTTTACATTCAGTGCAAAGGAATTTGCCGGAAAGACAATGGTGCTGTTTGAGAAGCTTTATCTCGTAAAAAATGCGGATAATGCTGATGCAAATCCTGATGATACACAGCATGCATCTGAATCAGGAAACACACAGAATAAAACAGATAACACACCAAACAAGGTAGAGGTAGATAATGAAGATAACAATCCAGCCGACAACAGTGAAGTTAAAGAGGTGCTCATTGCGGTACATGAAGATTACAGTGATGAGAACCAGACCATCTGCGTGCCACAAATTAAGACTACAGCAAAGGATGCAAAGTCAGGCACCAGCATGTTTTATGCTGAGAAGAGTGCAAAGATAGTCGATACTGTATCGTACCGGAATCTGGTACCAGGAAAGAAGTATAAGGTAGTCGGAACTGCAGTAGACAAGTCAAACGGAGCACCGGTTATTGCAAACGGAAACAATGTTACGGCAGAGGCAGAGTTTGTTGCGAAGGAAGCAACAGGCAAAGTGGATGTGGTATTTACATTTGATGCGAGCCTTCTTGCAGGAAGAACAATTGTTATGTTTGAGGATGTCTACTATGAGAATAATCTCATAGCGACACATGCCGATATCACAGATGAGGCACAGACACTTTATGTTCCGAAGATTGGAACAACAGCCATCGATGGTGAGCGAAAGGATCACAGCTCAACAGCTGACAGCAGCGTTACTATTGTAGATTCAGTAGCGTACCAGAATCTGGTACAGGGACAGACATACAGAGTGACAGGAAAGCTCATGGACAAGGCTACAGGAAAAGCACTTGTGATTGACGGAAAGGAAGTAACTGCAGTAACTGAGTTTACAGCGGCAGGCACCGAGGGCGTAGTTGACGTAACATTCAGATTTAATGGAAAAGGCATGACAGGAAAGCAGCTTGTAGTATTTGAGCAGCTTGATGTTGTGACTGCAGATGGCGCTTATGCCATTGCATCACACAATGACATCAACGATGCAGCCCAGACCATTACAATGATTGCTCCGCCAAAGCCAAAGACCGGTGATTACATGTCAGTGGTTATGTATGTGCTTGCAGGAATAGCAGGAGTAATGGCAGTTATCTGTTCATTCTTCAGGAAGAAAGCAGTATCAAAGAAGAAACACTAGGGGGTTACCCAATTACCTACAAACAATGATTAACGCAGGGCTGTGAGGCTCTGCGTTTTTTAAAAGGAGAAAATTATTATGCATAGAAAGAAGAAAATACCAGTTGGTTTCATTGTTACATTTGTAGCAGCATTTATTCTTGCAGTATCGCTGACGGTGCTGCTTGCTAAATTTAAGCCGGATATGGCACAGTTTATGGGAATGATATTCTTCGGTTCATGGCTCCTGCTGAGCTTTATCGGAGTAGGCATTGTGGCACTTGCAAAAAAGAAAAAATAGGGAGGCATATAAAAATGATAAAGTACAGAATACAGAATGTGGATGCGGTACGTTTCTTCCAGGTTATGCTTGCACTGCTTATTACTACAGTAATCATGGCAGGTGAAGTGTCACCGGTATACGCAGCGGAGGCAGCAAATGTTGTGACAGAAAAATTTACATCGCTGCAGAATCTTGTAAGTGGAATTGTTTCATCCATCGGTTCAATAATTACACTCTGGGGAATTTCAGAGTGGGGCATCGCCTTTCAGGGGTCTGAGGGTACGATGCAGGCAAACGCATTCAAACGTATTGGAGGCGGTTTTGTAATGGCAATGGCACCGCAGATACTGGCAGCAATAATGTAAGGGAGTGGTTTAATGGACTGGATTACAGGCGGCCTTTCACCTTTATATACTCTTGGAGTTAATATATGGAATCTTATATTAAGTTTCTGTCTGGGGAAAGGTCTGAGTACACCTGAGAGTTTTTCGCCTTCGGCATGGGCATATGTAAGCAACATTCTATATCCCTTCTTTCAGGCAATAGCAGCCACAATGATGAATCTTTTCTTTTACATAGGAGTTTGCCGGCAGGTTGGAAACCTGCGGGAGAGCATGACACTTGAAACCGGAGTCAATATACTTATTAAGGTTCTACTTGGAAATCTTGGAATCAATTCTGTTATGTGGTTCAGCAAATGGGTATTTGGAATTACCGGTACGACAGGCTCCGTAATGCTATCGACAGGAGAGTTTAAGGGGATTGAGCAGGGGGTACTTGACTCTGTTCAGGCAATGGTGCACATGATAGTAGGAATTATTTTTCTGGTGGTGGCTATTGTATGCTCAGCTACGGTATTTATAACCATATTTTCGAGAAGTATACAGTTATACATGCTTGCAGCCGTAGGCCCGCTTGCAATTTCCTGTATTCCCGGAGGTCCGGTAATACAGAATGCAGCTGGAGCATGGATTAAGACACTGTTAACAAAGTCATTATCAATTATTATAATAGCAATGTTTATCATACTGGTGTCTAAGTTTAATCTGACGGATTTCTTTGCAGAGAATTTTCTTACGGATATAGTGCTGCCTACCAGATGCATACAGAATATGTTCGTGATGATGCTGACAGCTGCAGGAGTAAAAGGTGCAGACTCATTCCTGAAACAGACTTTTGGGATTTAAAGGAAAGGAAACATAATGGCAAAATTAGATGCAAATAGTGAATTTGAAAAGGGAAGAGCTTTAAGCGTGCCGGTAGTAAAGGTTCCGCGGAGCGTCAAGGAGTGGCTTTGCATTGACAGGGCATATGAAAACGGCAACTTTAAGATTGAGCCAATGACAGGTGAAGCAATGTATGATCAGAGCTATATGTTCGAGGATATCAATTATGTAAATAAGGATACCGCTAAAAAGGACAGTACACTGCTGGAGATAATGACACTGCTTAAATCTCTGGATGGACCTTTTAAGATAACACTTGCAAACGAACAGAGAGACCTGGATTCATTTGTGAATGAGATATTCAATCCAATTAACGGACAGGAATACCCTGTGATAGAAAAAGGAATAGGAAAGTGGATTAACCAGAAGATAGATGAAGGAACAAGGGACATCAGAAAGACAATGATTCTTACTGTGACATGCCGTGCGCACTCTCTGGAAGAAGCTGAGGCATACTTTGCAACGATTGACACTACACTGTCAAATATTTTTCGTAACTTAAGGAGTAGGTTATACAAAATGTCTGCAGAAGAGAGAATGGTACTGCTGTCGAGAATGTTACGTGCAGGGGAAGAGTGCCTGCCTCCTGCAAGAATATCACCACATGACAGCGGATGGAAAAACCAGATACTTCCGGCATCAATACAGCCTGATACTGACTACATGGTTATTAACAATAAACAATACGTATCAGTGCTTGTGGGAACCGCGTTTGGGCAGTCTCTTTCAGAGGATAAGGTAATACACAGCTTAAGTGATGTACTTTTTCCGACATACATTACGATAGACATGCAGCGTGTTCCAAAGAATGTAATTCATGACAGACTTGAAAACGCGCATGCAAATAACGAAAGGGTAATAGCCCAGGAGCGTACAAGAAATTACAATAATAAGCAGTTCGGAGCAACTACAAGCTACAGCCTGACCAAAAAGAAGACGAGCCTGGAGGATGACATGGATCAGCTTGATGAGAATGATGAGGAGGGAGTTTTTCTCGGGCTTCTGGTGCTGGTGTATGCAGATTCACTTGAGGAGCTGACACAGAGGGTGGATATTTTAAAACAGAAGGCAAAGGGAAGCTCTTATGAGCTTGAACCATATTACCACAGGCAGCTTAAGGCATTAAACACTGTCCTTCCGATAGGTGGACGTCAGGTAAATCATATGAGGTTTTTATATACCTCGTCAGCTATAGCTTTCCAGCCGTTCTATGCAGGAGATGTGCATGACAGAAACGGAACCGTATACGGCCTCAATAAAACGACTAAGCATCTCATATACGGTAACAGAAAACTTCTTCCTGCACCTCATGGCTTTATGGTAGGACATACAGGAAGCGGCAAATCATTTTTCATTAAGGAAACAGAGATAGCACAGCCTTTGTTGTTTACAGATGATGATGTGATTATACTTGACCCGAATAATGAACAGATGGAATTCATACGCTCATTGAGAGGCGGAATGTATTTTGATTTTACACCTCAGAGCAAAATTTATATGAATCCGTATGAGATTCCTGACTATGTGGAGAATGGTGACAGCAATGTCCGGAATAAATTTATTGCAAGGATGACAAACTTTTCTAATTCGTTTTGTGCATCAGTCATGACAAATATTGTTGTAACCAGAATTCACATGAACTATGTCGGACGTGCAGTAAGGACTATGTATGAGGAATATTTTAACGAGACCTCAAAACATGCAAAGAAGAAAAAATACCCGACGCTGCCGCTGCTCAGGGAAAAAATTAAAGCACAGATTGATACTGTTGAGTTTACTGAAGACAAGAGAATAATTATGGAGATAGTCGACTCACTTGAGGATTACACCACAGGTGTATACGACATGTTTGCGCATGAAACGAACCTTGACATGAACAGCAGGCTTATAGGCTTCGGTCTTAAAAATATTGACCAGGAGATTTGGGAGCCGTGCATGCTGACAATAATGCATTTTCTCTCCATGAGAATTGATACAAACCAGGAAACAAAGCAGGCACTCCACCTGATTGTGGATGAGGCGCAGGTGCTGTGTGAGAAAGAAACAACGGCAGCACAGCTTCTGTATGCAATTGAGACATACCGTAAGGTTGGAGCCATAGTTACGCTTGCCGCCCAGAATATTACACACGTGCTTGAAAATCCTTCGCTGAGAGACATGTTCTCAAACTGTCCGTTCAAGGTGTTCTTTGACCAGGGTGGGCTTGATGCAGCAAATCTTGCCAAGATTCAGGAATTCTCACCAACAGAGTTTAGGGCACTTGAAGAAAATACTGAAGGCTGCGGGGTACTTGTATGGCGTGGAAATGTATATCTGATGGATGCGAGAATGAGTGAGAGCAATCCGCTGTTTGCATCATTTGATACAAATTTCCATAAGCAGGCAGAAAAGAAAAAGAAACAGGAAGAGGCTGACATTTCAAAGGAAACTTTTTATCTGTGATTTAAACCGGGGGAAATGACATGCGTGTAATAACGGCACAGGAATCAAAAATAAGAACCACGGAGCGTACAATAAAAACAGGTGGAACAGTCATAAGACATGTGAGCGGATTTACTGCATCGGCCGCGAAAAAAACAGGGAATGCTGTAAAAAATTTTGATGTACAGTTTAACGGCAGGTATGATGAAGCAGACAGAAATAATAATACTTCAGAAGAAAAAATGCCTGAGCTTCAGAGCGTTTTGGCAGAAGAGAGCAGAGCATTATATGGCACCCTGAGCAGAAGGCAGAAGAAAAGATATAACAGAATGTACCAGAAGGAACTGTCTAAGAAACAGTGGTCATCTAATATCATTAAAAGAAACAGGAATCTCCGTGGACATAAAACAGAAAAAGAAAATATATTGACTGTTAACTCAAAGGAAACAGCTTCAAAATATGCATCTGCCACTGCAAAGACCATGGTAAATAAGAATATGCAGACAGCCGCCGGCACTGCAGCAAAGTCTGCCGGTACGGCTGTAAGAACAACGTCAGGAGCGTTGACTGGTACAGCAACATTTGGGGTGACAGCTGCGGTGACAGCTGCTGTTGATACAGCAAAAAATGCTGCACAGGCTGCAGTAAAGGTTTCACAGAAAATGCAACAGCAGACAGTACAGACACAGGCTGAACAGACACAGCAGGCAAAACATGAGACTGCAGTGGCTGTCAGTGATTACAGTGTTTCACAGGCAGGAGAAAATAACAATTTAATTATGCTTCTCATGGCAGCCATAATATGTATTACAGTTATGCTTACAAGCCTGACTGTAACAATGCAGGCAGCTGTCGATGCATCAGGAGGGGAGGGTGATAACAATGGAACTGTCTGCACACAGATAGTAGAGGCAGCACAGAATGAACTTAATGATGCGGACAAGACAGTCGGAGGATACCGATACAAAAACTGGTATGGGATGGATGCGAACTGGTGTGCCATGTTCGTGTCATACTGTGCAGACAAGTGTGGCTTCATTGAAAAGGGTATCATGCCAAAGACTGCAAGTGTCGCAGCTTCAAAGCAGTGGTATATTAACAATAACCTGTATCATGATGCAGCAAGCGGATATGTGCCAAAGGCAGGTGACATTATTATTTTCGGAAACGGAATGAGCCATACAGGAATTGTGACAGGATATAATCCTGAAACAAAAAAGCTTACAACAATAGAAGGCAACAGCGGAAGAAGCAACACCACACCTTACCATAAAGGAAGCCATGTAAAAGAGCATACATATTCAATCACATATTCAAAGATAGCCGGCTATGGAACTCCACAGTATCCGCAGGATGATACAGCGGCTGATGCGGCAGGACAGGAAAATAACTGACAGCGTACCGGAATCCGGCACGCTGGATTTTAAGGGAGGAATAATTTAATGACAATACCAATCAACAAGGACCCCGACACTGAATATAAAAATGAATTCATATTCGGTTATACATTAAAAGAAGTGCTGTGTGTTGCGGCTGCACTTTTAATCGTTGCAGGTGTAACAGCACTTGCATATTTCAAGTTCAACATAGCACTGAATGTCGGATGTTATTTTGGAATACCGCTTGCATTCCCGGTTATATTTTTAGGTTTCAAGGAATGGTATGGAATGTCAATTATAAGGTTCATAAGTGAACTTAGCTATGAGAAGAAAACCAGGGAGCTTGCATTTGATGCAGACGAGCTTGAAGAATACATCACACCGGTTGCACTAAGAAAGAAGTGAATATAATGAGAAAAAATCCATATGAAAAAATCCGCAGGACACTTTTGATCCTGTTTTTTATCCTGCTCGTGTCAGCTGCATGCGTAATGGGTGTAATGCTTATAAAAAATACTCATAATGCAGAAAAAAATAAAGTCAGGGAAACCACGGCAGGGACAGAAAATGCAACAGAAAAAATAAAAGAAACTGAGGCGGATACAGAATATTATTTTGATGAAGACGGATATCTTAAAGTGAAAAAAATCAAAGCTGACGGCTCAGGCAGTAACACGGAGACTGAACAGGACAATGCACCTGATGTACGTGATGTTTCACCGGAAGATGATCCCAATGCGGTCTTTCCGGAAACCACTGATGCAGCGGCAGGACAGTCGGCGGAACAGACACAGGACTCATCACAGCCACAGGCCGGGCAGACGCAGGATGCAACAGCCGGACAGTAAACCACAGGAGAAAAGATATGATGTTAGAAGAAAAAATCGCAAACGAATTTCAGAGATATTTTCTTTCAATGATGGCAACAAGCAAGGAAAATATTTTTGCACACTCTGATGAAATTGAAGTAAGAAAGCAGATAAAAAATGAACTCTATGAATTCATTGGCACACTGACTGAGGAGCAAAAAGAAATACTTTCAGTCCAGAGCAGCCTGATTGAATCTGTCTACAGGTACAGGAGCGATTTTTATTCAGCTGATGATGATATTTCATGTCAGGATTTTTTAAATGGCTGGATGAAAAGCGTGATGTCATGATATAAAAAAATATTTTACCGGGGTATCAGGGGCGGCGCCCTTGACAAGAAATGCATTCTGTCGGACAGAATGCGTATCTTGCAAATAATTAGTCTACGTTGAGAATGTAATAAAGCGTGTTTCTGCTCGAAAAATGACTTAAAACGCACATAAACAACATGTTTTGAAACGAATGTGATACATGTATGCAACATGTGAGATAAAAAAGAAATGTAATTATACGCATTTGGAATACATTTTCAATGCATTTGAAACATAAAAGAGACACCTGTGATATGTCAGTGAAATGATGCTGAAACATAGTGAGACAATTCTGACACATAACAGAAACAGAGGTTTACCCCAACAGCCTGACTAGAAAAAATCAAGGGACAAATTAATTAAAAAAATATGAACAGACTGGAAAAAAATCGTGAGCCGGAGGTGGTTTTTGTGAGCGAAAAAAAACAAAAAGAATATCCGCACAGACCAAGAAAAGAAATTGACATGGATCAGTATCTTATATTGTATAGACAGGGACTGCCCAACAGGCAGATAGCGTCAAGACTTAAGGTATCACCGCGCACCCTATACAGGAGGATGGAGGAGGAACGAAAGCACTTAAGGAGAAAGAAGGAAAGTGCAGATGGATAACATGACAGTGAGAAAGAATCTTGGAAAAAAGAAAAGCCGCACCTGGATAGATATGGAAAAGGTCTACAGGATGATAGACTCAGGCATGACCGTAACACAGGCTGCCGAGTCACTTGGTGTTTCGAAAGCCACTCTGTACAGGCGTCACAGGGAATACCAGAAACAGGCAGAGTACATGAATGATGACCTGCCTGACCTGCCAACTTAAAATGGTGGTAGTAAGTGGTGGTAGATATTAATAATTGCATGTTGTAGAATATAATTGTAAAAAGAAACGGACAGTCAGATTCAACACCGCCTGTTCGTTTTTATTGGAGGAAAAAATGACTAACGAAAAAATAAAAAAACTTCAGCTTGAGATTGCAAAAACGACAGAGGCACAAAAAAAATCAGAACAGAAATACAAAGAAAAAATCAAGGGATTAAGAGATGAACTGAAAAAAGAAGAGGAACGTCTGAAGCGCGAAAATGATTCACTGATCGGAGACATAGTGAGAGACCTGCTTGGTGAAGTTGATGCAGATAATATTGAAAGCTTCAGGGAGAAGATACAGCTTCTGACAGGATTAGAGGATAGTGAAAATGAAAGACCGAAAGATAACCTTCAGGGTGACACAGGAGGAGTACACTCTTATTGATGAAATGAAAAAAACTGAAACACGGTTCACATATGGAGGCAGATGGGACCTGTCTGCCTATATAAGGAACCTTGTGCTGTCACAGACAGGAAAAAAAGACGTTCGTGTAGACATGGAATTAAAAGACCTTAACTATCAGGTCAGAAAAATCGGAGTGAACATCAATCAGATAGCACACAGGCTTAACAGTAATATCGGTGACATGCGTGATGCAGAATATGTTGTTGAGCTCATGAAAGAATTAAACGTCAAGCTGGAAAAGCTCACGGAAAAAATAGAGAAATGAACAGTTGACATTTACGTTACGGAATGAGTATGATAATATAAAAAGTAATTGAAGACCAGATAATGTCGGGAGAAAATGTTATGGGTATTAAAAATAAAAATTTAATAGATACAATCAGAAGAAATGATAATTACTTTGAAGATTTTATTACAAGAAGTGTATATCATTCGAATGCCATAGAGGGCAACACATTATCTTATTATGAAACCTATCAGATTATTTTTAACTGTTCGTCAAAAGAAAATATGAGCAATGTCAAACCAAGGGATATATATGAGGCAATAAACCTAAAATATGCCATGGATTATATATTCAGGCATCTTGATGAGGACATAACACCCGGATATATCATTAAGCTTGGACAGATAATAAATAAGAACATTAATGAGATAGACTCTTTCAGAACCAGCCCGGTTTTTATAAGAGGTGCGCAGCATATACCACCAAATGCATCAGACGTTCCGCGTCTTATAAATGAACTTTTGTATACGTCATTTCAGACGGATGATTTTCTTCGTGACCTTGCAGAGTTTCATATTAGATATGAGAGAATACATCCGTTTGGAGATGGAAATGGAAGAACCGGGAGAGTACTCATCAATAAGATTGCATTGGCAAATGGATATGTACCTTTCGTCATTCCAGAAGAAAAAAGAGATTCATACATGAAACTGCTAGCAGAAGTTGATGTGGACGGAATGAAAGAATTTATATCACAGCTGATGCATGATGAAATAGAAAGAATGAAATCATTTCAGATCGACATGACCAAATTAAGCAGAAGTAAAAAGTCAGCAGAAAAAACAAAGCCGATTAAATTGTAAAATAATTTAATATATTTCAGGAAGTGATAATATATGAACAGGATTAAACAGAGTCTGATAAATTTTTTAAATATATTTTCATATGATGAAAAACGAAGAAAAGAACTTGATAAGTTTAAATCACAGATGGACAAATACAAAAATATGCCGCTGGAGGAATTGAAATTTGAATACATTGTATCAAATGCCAAGTGTGAAAAGAAGAAAAGTGAGTTTACATTGTTTTTACTGACAATCGCACTTTCAGTTCTTATGAATGTATGGGACAAGTTTTTCTCCTTTATGAAAATGGCAATAGAGTATGCAGAAAAAACAGCCGGGGACAGTGTTGAGATTGCAAAGATCAGTTTTATCATAAGCAGCATAATTGTGTTTTTTATAACGGCAGTAATTTTCTTTATGCTGTTTGTTTTCATAAATGACATACACAAAATGAAAATCAAAATTGCAATGATAGAAGACGTGATGCATTGAAAAGGGGCAAAAGAATAACAAATGATTAAATTTCTTAAAACACAGTGGTATAAAATTGTATATGTAGTAGCTGTTATCATATACTTGATTTTTCTTAATGGTTTAAACCGTAAGCTTTTGAGATATAATTTTGAAAATTCATTTAAGCTGATTGAGTATGATGATTATATTGCGTTGAAATTTTTTGCCGTTGCTGTAATATTCATTTTTATAGGAGCCGTTATTATTTGCATTGACATAAAAAGGCTGAGAATAGGACTGGAAGATATGGTTGAAATAGTGAGTACACTTATCTTTATAGTTGTTCTTGCTCTCATGATTACTTTAATAATACATTTTATTATGGTCCCAATTTTACAGGCAATATTAACATGTGCTTTGCTTGTGGTAGGAGCTTGCGCATCTGCATCAAATTAAAATACATAATACCAGGAATTTAGGATAACGATCTTAAATTCCTTTTTTTATTTGGAGCGTACCGGATTCCGGTACGCTCTTTTTGAAAGGCGGAATATGGCAATAACAAAACTTATGCATATGAAAGAGGCACCGGGAACACCTCACAGACATCTGGCCAATGCTGTGAAATATATTCTTGATGAAAAAAATAACGAAGCAAAAACGTGTGACGGTTTATATGTCGGCGGAAATGCGGGATATGACAGTGAAGATATCATAAAGACATTTCTGGACACAAAAGAACTGTATGGAAAGCTGCATGGTAGGCAGGGATATCATTTTGTAATTTCATTCGAGCCGGGGGAAACAGATGCGGATGAAGCTTATAAAATTACAAAAGAGTTTGCAAAAAAGTATCTTGGCGAAAACTATGATTATGTTTTTGCAACACACACTGACAAAAAGCATATCCATTCGCACCTTATATTTAATTCTGTAAGCAGAACTGATGGCTACAAATACAGATATGAAAATGGTGATTGGGAAAGATATATACAGCCGGTTACGGATGAAATATGCATGGAGCATGGCCTTAAGCCACTGAAATTTGAAGAGAATAAAAAGACAGGGCTCTCATATGCAGAATGGAACGAAAAGAAAAACGGCAGAATGAACTGGACACATGTGATAAGAGCAGACATTGACCTGGCATTAAAACATTCTGATACACTGCCGGAGTTCATGGAGCATATGAAGATGGCAGGATATTCAGTAAGAGCCGGAAAGTCGAAGAAGAAGAACGCGACTTATTTTACATACACATACACTGACGATGCCGGAAAAAAACACAGAAGAAGAAGCTATAACATGCCATCCGGATATTCTCCGGAGGATATAGCAAAACGCATAAAGCAGAAAAGCGGAAGCAGGATGTATGAAGAAATTGCTGAAAACCTTGAGAAAAAAGAGAAGCTTGCATCCATTGACGAAATATACAAAAACACGGGCACATACCGAAGGCTTTATCAGGCTGTAAGCTTTTACAGACTGCCTAATCCGTATGCAGTAACGAAAGGGGTAAGAAGAGACATTATGGCCATAGACAGGCTTCTTGATGAGTGCGCATACATTAAAAAGAACAGCTTAAAAACCATGAATAACATACAGGACCGGGAAAGCAGGCTTGAAGAAATGATAAATTCACTTAAAAGGGAAAAGTGGAATAAAAAGGATGCTTCAGAGGCATTGGACAGTGGACAGAAAAAACAGCTTGACAGAAAAGAGCAGATAGAAAACGAATTGAAGAATCCTGATATCAGTGATGAAGCTTTTGAAGCCCTTCAGGATGAATATGAACAGCTCAAGGAATATTTGCCGGATGATGATATTTCAAAAAAAGATATGGAAAGACTTTCACAAGAGATAAAGGAACTTGGAAAAGAACTGCGCATGTTAAGAAGAATTAAAAAGACTGAACAGGAGTTTACCGGCAGGAAAACAAAACAGGTTAGCCGCGTACCGGAATCCGGCACGTTTAACAAAAATATATAAAAATTTAAAGGAGAATGGAACATGAACGAAAAAATTTATCTGATGGAGATGCAGCACAGGATTGATGAACATGAGACTGACAGGCTGATTGCATATCTGAAAAAGACTGCAGAGACTGAGATAAAGGAGGATGAAAAATAATGATGAAATATGAAATTTTTAAGGATGTTGTGGAAAATGCAGTACTTGACTACCTGCCTCCGGAGTATCAGAATTCAGAACTTCATTTGAAGCGTGTGAAAAAAGTAAACGGCATGGATTACGACGGACTTGTAGTAAGAAAAGAGGATACAAATGTGTGTCCCGTCATTAATTTGACACAGCTGTATGAGGACTACAAACTGTCAGAGGACATTGAACTTGTTACAAAAAATGCTGCAGATATTGTACTGATGGCATATGATGTAGCACCGGAGAATGAATATCAGGATGTACTGGATGAGGGATTCAGGCAAAATATCATTTATGAAATTTCAAATGCGAAAGCTAATGCACAAAGACTGGCAGGGTGCCCGACAAGACAGCTGAACGACCTGACTGTTTCATACAACATATGTCTGTCTGACCATGACGGCCTGTCAAAAACTATTATGGTAAATAATGAAATTGCAGCTGCGCTTGGAATGTCAGAGCAGGAACTCTTTGATACGGCTGAAAAAAATATGGCCAGACTTTTTGAGGTGAATGTAACCAACCTGTTTGATTATGTGTATGGTCAGCTTAAAGCCAGAGGAATGAGCGATGAGAATATTTCAGACTTATTAGGAGGAAATGTAAGCAGCCTGTCTGACGGATATCCGTGGATCGTTCAGAATACTTCAAATAATGGTGCAACAGTACTGCTTAACACAGAGGTATTTAAGGAACTGTCCGACCAGGTGGAAGGAAATCTGATTATCATTCCGTCAAGCACGCATGAAGTGCTTGCCATGGATGCAAGGCTGGTGCCAGACTGTGATGACCTTTCGGCTTTCATACAGCAGACAAACATGGATGTTGTCAGTCCGTCTGAAAGGCTCTCAAACCAGGTGTATATGTACGACAGGAAAGAGAACTCAATAGAAATGGTAACGCGTAATAAGCTTGATATTATTCCACAGGAATCAAGAAATATTTCTTATGAAAAAAATATAAAACCTGAAATCTAGCATTTATCCGAGGTGACAGCCAATGAAGCTATATGAAGTTAAGGCGCTGGCTCATGAAACACAGTCGCGCATCAGACAAGACTTAAATGCTTGGAACGATTTTCTTGAACATGCATCACGTGTGTACAGGTACCGTTTCATGGATCAGATTCTCATATATGCACAGCGGCCTGATGCTGTTGCATGTGCTACAATGAACATATGGAACTCTAAAATGGGCTGCTGGATTAAGAAAGGCAACCGCGGCATTGCCCTTATCGATGAAAGCAACAGCAGAAAACTTAAGTATGTATGGGATGTAACCAGTGTTGTACCTAAAGTGGGAGGACATTTGCCGAGACTGTGGATACGAAAACCATATCACACGGAAACGATACAGAATCGTCTGTTAAAAGTATATGGACTACAGCCGCAGACTGATAAATATGACACAAAGGAGCCATCTATAGAACATACAATGGATTATCTTGTGGAATATCTGGCTGATGAGTATGCAGCTGATATTGCACAAGAAAAGTATTCGTCTGACAACAGTCCTTTAAGTGAACTTGATGAAGAAAAATACAAGATGGATGAGTACCGCAGAAACGTCAGGTTTTTTTTCAGGTACGGCCTTAACCGGATGATAAAGGAAAGAATGGGCTTATCGACAGGCGGTTTTCCTGATTATGATATGTCATTTATAAAAGACATGCCTGAAAGTGATTTCTGTGAGCTTTCCTCACGCATGACGGATGCAGCACAGCAGGCACTGCGTGAAGTTGGAATTGCAGTTTTAACCTATGACAGGGTGCATGGTATTGACAGGGACCCCAGTGTGGACTATAATGCTTTAAAGCGTAAAAGTGCAGAGAGGGAGGATAAAACATATGGAACTCGAATACATCAAAGCAGGGGACTACGAGATACCGAACCTTATACCGAACAGGGAACCACAGGAGCCCCTGACGAAATTCGGACTTATGCACAGGACATGGCTCAAAAAGAATTACAGGGCGAAGTTCGACACGATGCTGATGTTCGGGGAACTTCAGGAACACTGCCTAAAGGTACAGAAGAGAGCACAGGACGAGATGGACAGAATCGTGCCGCAGATGAAAAAACAGGAAGGAGTGACAGAGCAGCTGAAGATGCAGGACCAGCTGAAATGGATACGAATGATGAACAGCATCCTGAACAGGGCAGAGGAAATAGTGAGGGATACAGTGATTTACACTTTGTAGAAAATGAAATTGTACCGGAATCTGGTACCGATGAGGATGAGTATGTACCGGAATCCGGCACCGGACTGTATTTCATGCCAGAGCTGCCGACAGAGGATGAGCAGCGCATAAAGGTAGATAAATACGGCTATCTGAATCCGCGGAAAGCTGATTATATACCTCATGACTATATAAGACAGGTCATGCTCCGTGGAACCGGCTTTGAAGGAGGCTTTGACAGAGTCGTACAGATTTTCCAGAATGAGATGGAGGCTGGTAAAAGAACAGCACTTATCAAAAAGGAATACGGACTTGGCGGGGCGAGCTGGCCGGTTGACGGCATGGGGCTTCATGGATATGACACATATGGTTCTCAGGGCATACGTTTCCAGTGGCGTGATGAGCAGGGCGAAGCAGAAGGCACACTGTCATGGAGCAGCGTTGAACAGGAAATCGGAACCCTTATACTAACCGGTGAGTACAAAAGCCGTGACAGACAGAATAATGATATTATTCAGGAAGCTGAGGAATCAGATAATATTTCTCAAACAACAGAAATGCAGGAGCAGTCCACGGATAAACATAAATCCGAGGCACCAGAGCAGCTCAGCTTTACAGATTTTATAAATATAGAGCCGGATAAGACGGAAAATGATACTCAGCCGGAGGCATTAGATGAAACAGAGGCTGAACATCCGGATAATGCAGAACAACAGAATAATGAAGATTTTACCGAAAGAGCAGCTGATTACACTGCTCTTTTAGTTTTGGCAGAAGCTGATGCATCCACACTTACCAAGAGGCAGAAAGCACAGCGTAACATTTCAGCACTCAAAATCCTCAAGCAGATAGAAAATGAAAAACGTCCTGCAACAGCCGATGAGAGGACAATCATGTCCGCATATCTTGGATGGGGAGGAATACCGGAAATATTTGATGCTGAAAATGCTTCATGGTCAGAAGAATACGGCATATTAAAAAGTCTGCTGACAACCACTGAATATGACAGTGCAAGGGCGAGCACACTTAATGCACATTTTACTGACACGGCAGTCATAAATGCAATGTATGATGTACTCCACAACCTGGGCTTTACAAAGGGAAATATACTTGAACCATCCATGGGAATAGGTAATTTCTTCTCAGGGATGCCTGCAGATATGAGTGCATCAAAACTATACGGAGTTGAGCTTGACCCGGTAACAGGAAAGATGGCGCAGCTTATATATCCTGACGCACACATTGAAGTGAAGGGCTATGAAAAGACAGATTTTCAGAATGATTTCTTTGATGTGGCCATAGGAAACGTGCCGTTCGGTCAGTACAAGGTTCTGGATACAGCCTACGACAAACACAATTTCTATATACACGATTATTTCTTTGCAAAGACAATCGACAAGGTGCGTCCGGGCGGAGTGATAGCTTTTATTACAAGCAAGGGCACTATGGACAAGACTAATCCTTCAGTCAGAAGGTATATAGCCCAGAGAACACAGCTGCTAGGAGCAATAAGACTTCCAAACGATGCGTTTAAAAATGCCGGAACATCTGTTACATCAGACATTATTTTTCTGAAGAAGAGGGATATGTACATAGATACGGATGAAGACTGGATACATCTCGGCACAGATGAAAACGGAATAGAGATGAACAGCTATTTCGTTAACAACCCGCACATGGTGCTTGGCAAAATGGAAATGGTAAGCGGTCCTCATGGAATGGAGAGTGCCTGCGTACCGGAATCCGGCACTTCACTGGCAGACAGGCTCAGACAGGCTGTACAGATGATACGCGGCGAAATTTCCATTGATGATACTGAAATATCTGATGAAGAGCTTGAGGATGAAAGCATACCTGCAGAGGCAGGAGTTAAAAATTTCTCCTACTGTTCAGTAAATGGAAAAATATATTACAGGGAAAACTCAATAATGCGTCCACAGGACATTCCGGAAAAAACAGCTGAGCGCATGAAAGGCCTAATTGATGTGCGGGACAGCGTGTCAGAGCTTATTGAATTACAGCTTGATGATGCGTCCGATGAAGAAATCAGGGCATCACAGGCAAGGCTCAACAGTGTTTACGACAGCTTCGTTAAAAAGTTCGGGTACTTAAATTCCAGGACAAACCAGACCGCATTCAGGGAAGACGCAGGCTACAGCCTTATATCATCACTAGAGGAGACTGATGATGACGGAAAGGTTGCGGGCAAAGCGGACATGTTTACCAAAAGAACCATCAGAAAGGCTGTCCCTGTTACACATGTGGATACATCTGTTGAGGCACTGTCAGTTTCGATGGGAGAAAAAGCAGCTGTTGACCTTGAATATATGGAAGGGCTTACAGGGAAAAGCCGGGAGAAAATAATAAGTGACCTTAAGGGCATTATTTTTAAGGTGCCGGAATCCGGTACCTGGCAGACTTCAGAGGAATATCTTTCCGGAAACATAAGAAAGAAACTGATTTCCGCAGAAAAAGCATTACAGGGGGATGCATCATATTCCGATAATGTGGAATATCTTAAGAAGGCAATGCCAAAACCTCTTACAGCATCAGAGATAGAAGTGAGGCTTGGGGCTACATGGATTAACGCAGAGTATATAGAGCAGTTCATGAAGGATGTGCTGCATACACCACAGAGACTGTTTTCAAGGGAGTGGGTGGCAGTAAAGTTTGCACCGATAAACTGTGAATGGAACATAAAAGGAAAGAATGCAGATTCATACAATCCCCTTGTCACAGGCACATATGGAACCAGCAGAATTAACGCTTATCAGATACTTGAAAATACGCTGAACCTTAAGGATGTAAAAGTCTATGACAGGATACTTCAGCCTGACGGCAGCGAAAAGCGTGTAGTCAACAGGGAGCAGACAATGCTTGCATCGCAGAAACAGGATGCACTAAAGGAGGCGTTCAAGGACTGGATATTCAGCGATCCGGAAAGAAGGGAGGTGCTTGTAAAAAAATACAATGAGCTATTCAACTCATCAAGACCGAGAACGTATGACGGATCACATCTCAAGTTTCCGGGAATGACACCTGATGTGGAGCTGAAGCCTCACCAGCTGAATGCAGTAGCACATGTTATGTATGGAGACAATACGCTGCTTGCACACTGTGTGGGCGCGGGAAAAACCTTTGAGATGATTGCTTCTGCGATGGAATCGAAGAGGCTGGGACTGTGCCACAAGTCGCTTTTTGTTGTTCCAAACCATCTGACAGAACAGTGGGCAGGGGATTTTTTGCGTCTGTATCCGGGGGCAAATATTCTTGCTGCAACTGAAAAGGATTTTGAGCCGGCACGCAGAAAACGTTTCTGCGCGAGGATTGCAACAGGTGATTATGATGCAGTTATCATAGGACACACCCAGTTTGCTAAAATACCATTGTCAGATGAAAGACAGAAGAGACTCATGCAGGAACAGATAGATGAGATTACTGAGTCGATAAGTGAGGCTAAGGCATCAAACGGCGAGCATTTTACCATCAAACAGATGGAAAAGACAAAGAAAAATCTGGAGGTAAGGCTTGCTAAACTTAATGATGCAGGCAGAAAAGATAATGCAGTTACATTTGAACAGCTTGGAGTTGACAGGCTGTTTGTTGATGAGAGCCAGGAATTTAAGAACCTGTTTCTGTTTACCAAAATGAGAAATGTTGCGGGAATCTCACAGAATGATTCACAGAAGGCATCGGACATGTACGGAAAATGCAGATATATTGATGAGATAACAGGCGGCCGCGGTATAACATTTGCGACCGGGACACCTATATCAAACTCCATGACTGAGCTTTACACCAATATGCGTTATCTGCAGGCAGGCCGGTTAAAGGAGCTTGGCTTTGAAAATTTTGACGCATGGGCTTCAACATTCGGAGAGACACAGACAGCAATAGAACTTGCTCCTGAGGGCACAGGATACCGTGCTAAGACAAGATTTGCACGGTTTTTTAACCTGCCGGAGCTTATATCCCTTTTTAAAGAGAGTGCAGACATACAGACAGCTGACATGCTTAAACTTCCTGTACCTGAATGTGATTACGAGAATGTGGTTTTAAAGCCTAGTGAGTTTCAGCAGGAGATAGTCAAATCGCTTGGGGACAGGGCAGAGAACATAAGAAACGGAGGGGTTGATTCAAGCATCGACAATATGCTCAAGGTAACGAGCGATGGACGCAAATGTGCCATTGACCAGCGGCTCATAAATCCGGATCTGCCTGACAATGAGAATTCAAAAGTGAATGCATGTGCTGCCAGGGCATATGACATATGGAAGGAGACAGCGGAAGACAAATCAACGCAGCTTATTTTCTGTGACGCTTCAACACCGCGCAGTGACGGAGGTTTTGATGTGTACCATGCCATTAAGGACAAGCTGATTGCCAAGGGGGTGCCGGATAAGGAAATTGCCTTTATACATGATGCCAATACAAAAAAACAGAAAGCTGAGCTGTTTTCAAAGGTAAGAAGCGGCCAGGTACGTTTTCTGTTAGGTTCAACAGCAAAGATGGGAGCCGGTACCAATGTGCAGACAAGGCTCATAGCACTCCATCACATAGATGTGCCGTGGAGACCATCTGACATAGAACAGCAGGAGGGCAGAATACTCCGCCAGGGCAACAGGAATGAGCGGGTGAAAATATTCAGGTATGTAACGGAAAATACATTTGATTCGTATTCATGGCAGCTTATCGAGAACAAGCAGAAGTTTATCGGGCAGATAATGACAAGCAAGTCTCCGGTACGTTCCTGCGACGATGTGGATGAAGCTGCACTGTCATATGCAGAGGTAAAGGCACTTGCAACTGGAAATCCATACATTAAGGAAAAAATGACACTCGATACAGAAGTTGCAAAGCTGAAGCTTCTGAAAGCAAATTTCAAAAGCCAGAAATACAGGCTTGAGGATGCAATTAATAAGGAGTACCCGGTCAGGATAGCAAAGCTTGAAGAAAAAATTGAGGGACTGAGGCAGGATATAATTACACGCGGTTCCGAGGAAATACTATCGGATGGTTTTGAAATCAGGATTAATGGTGTGCCATATGATGACAAAAAGGAAGGCGGTGCAGCACTTATAGCAGCTGCCAAGGAGTCAAAGACACCTGAGAGGACCATGATTGGGGATTATAAGGGGTTTAAGCTGTATTCAAGGTTTGACGCGTTTTTCAATTTATATTACATACATATGCAGGGCAGGTGTGAACATACTATTGAAATGTCATCAGATCCTGCCGGAATGATTCAAAGGCTTAACAACTGCATGGCAGGCTTTGAAAAACGTCTTTCTGATGTGCAGGATGCACTGGATGAAACACGGATAGAGCTTGAAACGGCAGAAAAAGAGGTTACAAAGAAATTTGACAAAGAAGACATTCTTTCAGAAAAACTGAAAAGACTGTCTTTTTTAAATGCCCAGCTTGATGCAGACAGAAAAGAAACACCACAGAATGCCCCACAAAACAAACAGGCGCAGAGAAATGATACTAAAGAGAAATATATAAACATATGATGAGGGTGCCGGAATCCAGCACCATAAAAATATAAAGGTACCGGATTCCGGTACGCAGGAGGAAAACATGGAAAAAATCAAACAGGAAAGCCTTGAAATGTTTATGTTAAAGAGAAAAATACTAAAGGAACTTGAACAAATGGATGAGAATGAAGATTTTATAATGCAGATAGGACTGGCAGGAAAGGAGAAAAATGAGTGATACAGTATATGTATTAGACCAGGTTGGCATACGTCTGGTGAAGGAAAAAACACTTATATCTGATACACAGCTTAAAAGACCGGAACAGGTTGTAGGATTTGTATCAGACATATTAAGGGAATACGACCGTGAAGTAATGTGCGTCATATGTCTTAATGCAAAGCTTAATCCGGTAAATATGTGCATATGCTCAATGGGTGCAGTCGACAAAGCTATTGCATCACCCAGGGAAATAATGAAGACGGCAATACTGTCAAATGCCAATGGCTTTATAATCCTTCACAACCATCCAGGCGGCTCATCACAGCCTTCGCTTGAGGATATACATGTGACAGATGTTATGTCAAAGGCAGGTGAGCTTCTTGGCATTCCACTGTATGACCACATAATTGCAGCGGCAGGAAGTGATGAGATTTATTCTTTTTACGAGAAAGGCTCAATGCCCCAGTCGCAGCTTAAATATGCGGACAGAGTCGCTGATATTAATCTGAGAAGTGACAGAACAGAGCCAAACGAAATAAAGAAACAGCTGAAATTACATCAAAGAAAAATATGAGAGGTGCAAGGCATATGGAAAACATTTCATGTGCCTTTAAAGGTGCCGGATTCCGGTACCTGAAGGAGAGGTGATAAAAATGGAAAATGACAAGGTAATTAACTGCCTGATGGAGCTCTTAAAGGGTGAAAACTTCATGAGTGCAGATTATACGAATATTGCACTGCAGAATGGAACAAATTTAAATGTGTTAAGGGAAATTTACCTGTGTGCATGTGACAAGATATCCGTCAAGGATGTTCAGGAGGTAATTGATAACAGAAAGACTGATATTGCAGGCTACCTGAGGAAAATAAGATATCAGAAAGCATGCGGAGTGATTATAGGCAAAGGCAACAATACACTTAAGGACATGTCAAAGCTTGCGGATGCGGTACAGGCAAAGATTAATACGCTGGGTGAGAGCATTATGACAGTAGAAAAGAAAACAGGTGAACTCAGTGATATGTTTGTCGACATAAAGCCGCCACAGGGAGCGGTGACCATGCCGTATGCAGGAGTACCGCAAACGGCCACAGCTGACGTAAAGCATGAAGAAGAAAAAACAGCATCATTTAAACGTAAGAGACTGAAACGCAGACAGAAAAATGACATAGCGGAATATATAAGTCTTCTGAAAGAGGAAGGATATAAGTCAGAGCAGATTAGCTATGTGCTAAGCCTGGCTGAGGAGGGGATGACACCGGCAGAGATGGAGGAATTCATACACCCGGGTATTTCTGTCGATATGATGGAAAAAATAAGGCGCATGAAGAAAAAAACCAGAAACAAGGATGTGGAGGAAATTTAAATGGATACGGACAGAGAATTTGAACATATGATGATGAGTGTCAGAAACAGTTCAGGCAGTATTTCGCAGATGGTATATGCAGCAAACATGCTGCAGATTAAACTGCTTCAGTTTGTGGCAAGGCTCGCATATAAAGGATATCTTTCCATAAAATCAAGAGATGACCTGGCTGCGTTTGCAAAGCTGTCTGAGGGAAAATACACGATATACAGCATACCGGTTTCCACAGAGCATGTAAATGATTTAAAGCAGCTCGAGACCCTTAAGCTTAAGCTGCAGAGCGTATCCGGAAAAGATGAAAAGAAGCAGATACAGAATGACATCAGTATTCTAAAAGCGCGCATAGATGCTGATTCGCCGGTTGAACAGCTTAAGGGAAAAGGATTAAAGCAATGCTGTGTTCTGCCCAAGGTAGATGGCGAAAGCGGAACAATACAGATTGCAGTAATGAATAAGGATGACCAGATATTCAAGTCATGGTTTGCATCTCATATAAGGGTACAGATGTCCGGTGGAAAAAAGGAAATTACTGATCTAAAAAATTTCACGGAAGGAAATTATACAATTTTTAATCTTCCGTTTGAGGGAAAAGAACTTGAGGATGCCTGTCGTGACTTTAATGCACTGAAAATGAATTATTCGATTCTTCCCGACCTTAAGGTGGGAAATGACAACAGCCAGATAGCAGTTGCAAACGCAGACAGAAACAAGTTTGAAATATGGATAAAAATGTACCGAGAAGACATGCTGAAACAGGAAAAACAGCCCGGAAACATATATGAAATGGATAATGAATCATATATGGACACGGCAGCGGTAAATGAAGATGAATATATAAACAATGCTTCTTTGGAATATCAGAAAGTAAACAGTGAATTTGAGGAGCATGAAGTGCCCGGACCTAAAGTAAATGTAATGCAGAAGGACGACAGTGAGGAGTTCGCAAGACTTAAGAAAGACGGCAACTATGAAATGGTCACGATAAACAGGGAGACGCTGGTTGATAACATGGCTTTCACGTCTGTATCAAAAAAGATGCGTGAAAAAGGGTATTTTGTATCACGTATCCCTGGAACATACGGAGAAAATGAAAAGCATCTCATACTTCCGGCTGAAAATGTATTTGTGGCAGATGAAGGCAGAACCTATGTGGGATTTATTCCCAAAAACAAGCCCTCGATGATTGCAGAGAATGGAAATGTAAAAACTGCAAGCTATGAGAATATTCATAAGCAGTATGAGAATGTCACAAGGAACATGGCATATGCAAAGAATCTCAGACCGAAAGCTCCGAATGTGAATAACAGTAAGATATTAAACCCGAAGGTATAATATTTAATCCAAGGTACCGGAATCCGGCACCTTGGATTTATTGGAGGAAATATGGCAAATTACGGAACAAGATATGTAAAGAAGAAAACACCATGGGCAGCATTTGCTTTCCTGCTTTTGTTTTTCCTGCTGCTTGGATATATAATATCGGGTCTTTATGTGGCGCCTGCAAACCTTAAAGGAGACTATAATGCACAGATGCTGTGGGCGGTCACACATTTTTTTAAGATTGCAAACTCAAAGACTCCAGCATGGGTAGGTATTGGCTTTATAGGGTGGTTTTTCTTTGTAAATTATTACATGATTCATTACAGGAACTTCCACAGCGAGATGGAGCATGGTGACGAAGACTGGCTTGACCCGGTAAAGGCAAGCATGGAGCTTAAGGACAGTGACGATAAATATAACAGGATACTGTCAGAAAATGTAAAGGTAAGCATAAGGGGAAAGCTTTCAAACAACAACATGATGATTGTCGGTTCATCAGGCTCATTCAAAACAACATCTATAATGCATCAGAATCTGCTGCAGATGGGTTCAAGCTATGTGGTTCTTGATGTAAAAGGAGACACACAGAGAAAGCTTGGAAAAATATTTGAAAAAAATGGTTATCAGATATTCTCGCTTAACTTCAAAAACCCGGAGCAGTCGGACAGGTACAATCCGTTTGAGTGGATTCAGACAGAAGCGGACATGCTGAGAATTATAAAAAGCTGGCATGATGCTGTCAGACCGGCAAAGGAAAACTCCGCAACTGACCCGTTCTGGGATGATGCGGTGGATTTAAAGATGCAGGCTGTGTTTTATTATGCATGGCTGGATGCAAGGGATAACAACAGGAAAGCAACGTTCAATGACGTCATCAGCCTTCTTGCAATGGAAAATGTCAAAACAACAGATATTACAGGGGAAGAGTCAAATGCGCTTGCTGACCTTATGAATAAGTGTGAATCAGAGCATGATGCAAACTATCCTCCGGTAAGGGCATTTAAGAAGTTCCAGGGAAAAGCTTCGGAGACTGAGGGCAGCGTTTCGCTTATGATATCTGCAATGCTTAATATATGCGAGACAGCTGAGGTAAAAAGAATATTTTCCGGAAACGACATTGATATCCGCACAATAGGACAGCAGCCAACTGTTGTATTTCTCGTTATGCCGGATAATGTTAATACATACACATGGATAACATCTATGTTTTATACGCAGATGTTTGATACACTTATCCGTCTGTCAGACGATGAAATCAAAGGGCCACTGCCGTATGAAGTACAGGTATGGATGGATGAGTTCTATGCAGGTGCGCGCCCGGCAGATACAGAGAAGCTGCTTGGAGTAATACGAAGCCGAAATATCAGCATGGTGCCGATACTACAGTCCATAGCACAGGCCAAGGCAATTTATCCGAACGAGAAGTGGGAAATCATGATGGACAACATGGCGGCAGTTGTATTTCTGGGTTCCGGACCACAGGCAAAAAGTACACATGAGTATATATCAGAAACGCTTGGCAATGCCACCGCAGACAAAAGGGATGACAGACTGTCATTCGGGGTTAATTCAAGTTCGGATTTGTCATATTCAAAAGCGGAATTAAAGCTGATGACACCAGGACAGGTAAGAAGAATGCCGCCGACAGAGTGCATTATTTTTTTAGAGTCGAGACCGCCGATATATGATACCAAGGCAATACCTTTTGACAAGCCGGAATACGGTTTTACGGCAGCTGACTGGCTGAAAGACAGATACAGTGCTGCTATGGCGCTTGGTGACTACGAACATCCGGTGCGTACCATATATGATGCAAAGAATTTCAGGTATATAACCCTTTCCCGAGATAAATGTCTGGATTTCGTTACAGATAGGGAAGAAATTGAACGGCTGAAGGTCATGGCAAAGACTGACAGAACCATATATTCATGCGAGGTTGATGAGCGTGACCTTTTATACCTGTCATTTGATTCAGCCAGAAAAAGGTCTGTGGATGAGATAGCAGAGCTATACAGACAGGCCGTAAAAGAGTCAGAGGAGGAAGTGGAGCAGATAAAAGGTCTTGCACTTCTTCATGATGTTGATACGGAAGAGCTTATTAAGAAGGCTGAAGAAACAGACAAGACGGGATGGACAGGAGATACATTTGCAGATCTGTGTGGCAGATACTGGGACAAACTGAAGGAAATAGAAAAAGAAATAATTTCAAATGCGATGGATGACGGCCTGGATGAAGAGCAGATGATAAATATTTTTCTTGCACCTACAGATGACATGGACAATTTAAGAAGGGCTTATGTAATTGACAATAAAAGGAATGGAGATGACAGATAATGAACATAAAGGCTAATATGAGGGTGGATTTTGATTCAATTAAGAATACATCTACCGTTGCTACCGGATGGGTAGAAATAGAAGGGATTTTTAAATTTCCAGTCTCAGTCAGAAAATGGTTTGACGATAAGTCTGGTAAAGAAATGATGTTTGTATCCTATCCTCAGAGAAAAGAAGGAGACAGGTATTCAGGGGTGGTATATCCGCATGACAGGGAGGTCAGGAATGAGATAGACAGAGTGGTACTTGATGTCACAAAAGAAAAGCTTTTTGCAGAAAGTGTACCGGATGTAAATATAGATGATGTGAGAATTACCCCGCTTAACCAGAAAACAGACTCTGTAGTGCAGAAACTAGGCATTGCATCGGTCAAAATGTATGGAATGACGGTTAACGGCATAGTAATAAAGGAAGGCAGAAAGGGACGGTTTGTACAGATGCCACAGTATCAGACACAGGGACAGTACAGGGATACCGTGTATGGTGTTACAGCTGCGATACAGCGGAAAATAGAGGAAAGGGTATTATTGGAATATGATAAAATCATTAGGGCACAGGAAGAGGTGAATATGCAGGAAGTGCAGGAGACTAAGATTAATCAGGAGATAGAGCTGACAGATGAATACAGGGAGCAGATAAATTTAATCCATGATTATGAGGTTGAAAACAATATTCCCGAAAATGACCGTATGACAAAATGGTATGATGAAATGAATATTGCTGTTGCAAAACCCTGGTATAAAGAAAATGACACCGGCAGAGTGCCTATAAGTGAATCCACCATTGCCGCCCGTTATGCAGAAATTTCAGGGGAACAACAGACAGCCGGGGATACGCAGGCGATTCAGGAAGAACAGAAGAAAGCCGAAGAGGCTGAAAAAAAGACTGTCAATGCAGTCATTACATTCACTGTTGCGGAGAGCAGCGAGTTCCACGGCATAGGAACTTACATTGACAATATTTCCACTGTTGAGGAAGCAATCGAAAAATTTAATCAGATTGACCCGGCAAGACTTCACGGAATTCCTGCGATTGGAATTAATTACCATGTTGAGGGAACGGACAGTATTGAAGACGAGCAGGCAGATATTGTAATGGGAAAAATAATAGATGTGCCATCACTGAATGCTTATCCGGCCATGAGGGATAATGAGACTGTAAAGGCGGCCGTTGAAAAGCTTATTGAAGCGTATCCTGAAAGCCTGGTTTTAAGTCCGACTGAAGATGAAGTAATGCAGACTTTAAATATGGCAGGAGTTGCCGTTGACAGAAAACGCCTGGATGGGATATATTCAGGAACTGAAGACAGGGAAGAATATATACAATACCTTAAGAGCCTTCGTGAAAATTACGTTGAAAATGATCCGGATGAAATTAAAATGTCATATCTTGACAAGGCAATTACATATGTAGGTCAGATACGCAAGCCCAAAATAAGTCAGGATGAAAACAAAGGCATTGATGGAGCGGAAGATGCCGCTGAAATACAGGAAGATGAAGAACCCATGTACAGCAGTGCGGACGTTATTACATTGATGCCTAATTTCTTTGCTGAGAAAAACAGGGATGGTGTACGTTTTGCAATTAAAAATACTAAGCTGAACATTGATAATCCCATTATAGTCGGTAAATATATAAGGGCGCAGTGTTTTACGATTGAAAATGGAAACGACAAGGTATTTGCACGTTTCCAGAATGAGCTGAACGGCATGGAGCACATGAGAACCGGTCCACTGCTTATCCGTCAGCAGATAGTCATGCAGGTATTCAAGGACGGAGTTCCACAGCCACCATATCTGTATGCATCTTATAAATCTGATAATGTGACAGAGGCAATTGAACATTATAATGAGTGCATGGGCTGGTGGACGGATCTGACGGGACAGACAACTGCAGAGATATTCCAAAGGGCAAAAACCATGGAAAATAAACAGGATGTAAAACAGAATAAACCGGGGCTTTAGAATTTATAAGGTGCAGGATGAAACAGTCCTGCACCTTATTTTTGTGCAAAATATACAGTAATTACTCTTTATATGTTTGTGATCACAGTGCATGATGGGAACATGACTGTGTAATCTGCATATATTCATTAGAGTGTAACATTTACCGGATGCCGTGGAATTATGATGATATATTATTTTTGTAACTTATGAAATATACCAAACAGATAATATTGTGTAGTATGTATATAGGAATACTATGAGGTTTAAGGTATACTTATAACACAAAAATGCAAAGGAGGCGCCAAAACCATGGGAAGAATATTCAGACAGCTGACAATAACCGACCGCCGTAAAATTGAGAAGATGTATCTCAGTGGGGAAAAGGCGAAGGATATGGCTGATACGCTGAGGGTGAATGTCAGCACGATATACAGGGAGCTGAAGCGTGGAAGATACATGCACAGGAATTCTGACTGGACAGAGACAGAAAGGTACAGTGCAGACATAGCAGAAGAAAAATACCAGGAAAACCTTAAGGCAAAAGGACCTGTCCTTAAGATAGGCAAAGACATTGAACTTGCCAATTATATTGAAGAGAAGATAGCAGATGATGGATATAGTCCGGAAGCAGCGCTTTTGGATATAAAAAGGAAAAACCTTAATTTCAGCGTGACTATAACAAAGCAGACCTTGTACAAGTACATATATGACGGCATATTCATGAGGGTGACAGCAGACAATCTGGCTATAAAGAGGAAAAGAAAAAACTACCATAAGATACATAGAAAAGCAAAGAGAGCTGCCGCAGGAACAAGCATTGAACATAGACCGGTTGATATCGATACGCGTGAGGAATTCGGACATTGGGAGATGGACTCTGTTATGGGACAGCAGGGAAAGTCAAAGAATGCACTTGTTGTATTGACTGAGCGTAAAACGAGGTATGAGAAGATTTTCAAGGTAAAGGATCACACAGCTGCATCAGTGGTGAAGTGTATAAACAGCCTTGAACGCAAGTGGGGCAGGCTTTTCTCCGATATATTTAAAACAATAACAGTAGACAATGGAACTGAATTTGCCGACTGTGATGGGATTGAGAAAAAAGATAAAAAAGGAAAGAAACGTACAGAAGTTTATTACTGCCATCCTTACTGCAGTGCTGAGCGAGGCTCAAACGAGAATCAGAACAGGATGATAAGGAGGCACATACCAAAGGGAACGAACTTTGACAGAAAGACAAAAAAAGACATACAGAAGGTAGAGGACTGGCTTAATAATTATCCGAGACCAATGTTTGGCGGAAGGTCATCACAGGAGCTGTATGAGGAAGAAATGAGACTTATCATTTAACCATGGAGAATTAAATATCATTAAAAAAATCCGGCTGTTACAGGCGGATTAGGAGTCGTGGGACAAAAACAAATATGGTGTATATGAAAGTGCATATTTATGGTAAAATACGCACTAAAAATTTTTGGAAAAAATTTGCAATTAATGCTTGACATTTCAAATAATGATTAAGTGTAATATACAACCTTTACAAACATAAGTAAATGAGGTAAAGTAAAATTGTTAGCATTTTTTTGGGTGCATATTTTAAAGTGAATAAAAACGCTGATTTTTATGTTTGATATCATGTTTTTTGAAAAGAAAATTGAATGATCAGTAAATATGTATGGGCTGACATATAATTAAATTTGGAGGAAAAGAATGAGAGACTGGGAAAATAACATTCGAAAGGTTGTACCTTATACACCGGGAGAACAGCCAAAGAATACCTGTGTTATTAAGTTAAATACAAATGAGAATCCATATCCGCCAGCGCCGGGAGTGAAGGAGGTTTTAAGTAATTTCAATACAGATGATTTAAGACTGTATCCTGACCCAAAGGTTGATAAGCTGGTAAATGCAATTGCGGATTTCTATAAGATAGACAGCTCGAAGGTGTTTGTCGGAGTTGGCTCTGATGATGTACTTGCCATGATTTTCATGACCTTTTTCAATTCAAAAAAGCCGATACTGTTTCCTGACATTACGTATTCATTTTATGATGTGTGGGCAGATATGCTTCGAATCCCTTTTGAGCAGCTTCCTTTGTCTGATGATTTTTCAATAGTACCGTCAGATTACTATAAGGCAAACGGCGGAGTAGTGTTTCCAAACCCTAATGCTCCGACAGGAAAGCTCATGCCTCTTGATGAGATAGAGGATATAATAGAGCACAATCAGGATGTAATTGTCGTAGTAGATGAGGCATATGTAGATTTTGGCGGGGAGAGTGCGCTGCCGCTCATTGACAAATATGATAATGTCATTGTGGTACAGACATTCTCAAAATCACGCTCGCTGGCAGGCTCAAGAGTTGGTTTTGCCATGGCAAGTCCTGTGCTTATCAAGTATCTGAATGATGTGAAATATTCGTTCAACTCATATACAATGGACAGAATCACAATCGAAGCAGCTACAGCAGCGGTAAAAGACAGAGCATACTTTGAAGAGACCACAGCAAAGGTCATAAAGACACGTGAGTGGACAAAGAAAGAGCTTAAGAGACTTGGCTTTACATTCTGTGACTCAAAGAGCAACTTTATATTTGCAAAGCCTGCAAATGTTTCTGCAACAAAGCTTTTTGAGGACCTTAAGGCAGACAATATATTTGTCAGACATTTCAGTTCACCTGAGCGAATCAACGACTATCTGCGAATATCCATAGGAACCGATGAGCAGATGCATACACTAATTAAATTTTTGGAGAATTATTCATGTTAAAAAAATATATTTACATCTTTTTACTTTCAATGGTACCTATCTTTGAGCTCAGAGGGGCAATACCGTTTTCGCAGATGATGGGGCTGCCGATAGTGCCATCATTTATCGTTTGTATCATTGCAAATATGCTTCCGGTACCAATTATTTATCTTTTTGCAAGAAAGGTGCTCATATGGGGAGCAGACAAACCAATCATTGGAAAGTTCTTCAGCTTCTGCCTTGAAAAAGGAGAGAAGGGCGGCAAGAAGCTTCAGGCAAAGGCAGGAAAAGGTTTGTTTGTTGCACTTTTACTTTTCGTAGGTATCCCTGTTCCGGGAACAGGTGCATGGACAGGAACACTTGCTGCAAGTATCCTTGATATGGATTTCAAGTCAACAGTTGCCGCTGTCATGCTTGGAGTACTGCTTGCAGGCATGATTATGATGATAGTAAGTCTGGCTGGCGTGTCTATATTCCTGTAGAATTTATGGTGAGCTTTCTTCGTCCTTTGTTAAACAGTACAAATCCGACCACCAGTGAAACAATTGTAACAGCAATCACAACCACAAAGACCACTACACTATTACCGGGATCAGGGAAAAATCCTGAAAGTGTGCCCCAAAGGTTGAAAAGCAGATGAAGCCCCATAGAGTAGTAAATAGAGCCACCGTGTTCGCAGACATATCCGAGCACTATGCCAAGTGCAAAGGCATATATGCCCTGAATCCAGTTGAGATGGAACAGTCCGAAAAGTGCAGCCTGCATCAGATTGGCAAGTGCAAATGGCAAAGCCTTTCTGGCACAGCGCATGGTCACACCGCGGAATATAAGCTCCTCACAGATTGGCGCCAGTATTACAGAATAAAGTACTGTTACAAAGGTGGTATCTGTGATGCCTGATGTCTCAAAAAGCTCATTGTACTGCTGCAGCCAGTCGGGACGGATGTAGCCGGTTAAGTTAGCGATGAAATTGGCAGCAAACTGTGTACCCGGCACGAGTATGACGATTGCCACAATCATCATGGGATTGAAGGTTTTCTTAGGGGATGGAAGAAAATTACCTTCGTATCTGGCATAGTACCACATGCCAAAAATCGCAATGGTAATGAGTGCATAGATGACCATAATCATCATGTTAAAATTTACAGAGGTAAATGTCTGTTCAAGGCGGTCCGATACGTTTGCAGACGGAAAAGCAAGCTTTCCGACAAAACCCTGTCCAAACATTCCCATGCCCGTCATAAAGAATAAGGCGATAGTCTGAATTGCCTCAACTGCAAGCAGTGGGACAAATGTGTAAAAGAAATATCCTACTTTTTTCATTTTCAATTTACTCCATTCTGATTTATTAGGCGATAGTAATACTAGTATAACATATCATAATTTAATTGCAAGAAAGCTGTTTACTTTAAAACTTTAATATGTTAAAATTAAAAGTAAATAAATCGCATGAAAAAGGAGAACACGATGAGCAAGAATCTTAAAACAGAAGCAGTAGACCATTTGTTTGATGCTATTTTGTGTCTCAAGGATAGAGCAGAGTGTTATACATTTTTTGAGGATGTTTGTACTGTAAATGAGCTTTTTTCTCTATCACAGAGATTTGAAGTGGCAAAGATGCTTAGAGAGCAGAAGACATATCTTGATATAGCAGAAAAGACCGGGGCTTCAACAGCCACAATCAGCCGTGTGAACAGATCCTTAAACTACGGCAACGATGGATATGATATGGTTTTTTCACGCATGGAGGATGGCTCTGACAAAGAGGATTAGTTTATCATAGGGGGAAAAAACAGGCTCATTACTTTGAGCCTGTTTTTTTACTTTCCTTTCCTGAATGTGTATTTTCATGGGAAGAAGCCTCTTTTTCTTCATTTAGATTGTCAATCATGCGCTCAATCAGCATTTTCTTGATGTAGACATCAAAGCTCAGCATGCAGATAAAGCTGAATGTGTGAAGAAATTTCTGATCCTCATCAGGAAAATCCTCAAATGTCTCACCGGCAATCTTGTATTTCTTGCCGAGATCCTTTAGGAGCTTCTTCGATTCCTCCGCCTCTAAGCTGAAAACCTCAGTATAGACATCCTGCATCGTAAATCCGTCATCATTGCCGAAATACTTCTCGGTAAGCGGATTAAGAATCGAGCGGATATCGTTGATGCTCAATATATTTTTGAAATAATATATAAAAAGCAGTGTGAGCACATGCTCCTTAGAATACTTTTTCTTGTCCGGAGAAGGGAGCAGATTGTTTTTGGCATAGTTGTTTATCATTGTCTTGGTAAGGATTTTGTCGCTTTCGTAGCGCTTTGATGCAGCGAGCTGCTCGTCCATGAAGGTTGTCACCTGATCCATGTACAAATCAATATTTGGTATATCCTCCGGCTTTATGTAATCTATTGATTTAAGCTGTTTTAATAATTCTGATAAAAATTCTTTAACGTCATTCTCCATATCATCACCTCAGACTTTTATTATATAGTATTGAAAACTATATGACAAGTTTTTTTTGAATTTTCTCATATTGGGTTGTGCGAAACATATGTTTGTGGTATGCTGTAGATAAATTATTTTGTATTTATGGTTTGTGTGCCTGTAAAAGACTGGAGAATTGAGAGGAAAACAGATGAACTTAGATATGTTGAATGAACAGCAGAGGGAGGCCATTTTGACCACGGAGGGACCGCTTCTTATTTTGGCGGGGGCCGGCAGTGGCAAGACCAGGGTTCTTACATACAGGACTGCCTACCTGATAGATGAGTGTGGCGTCAATCCTTACAATATCATGGCAATCACCTTTACAAACAAAGCTGCGGGAGAGATGCGTGAGCGAATTGATGATATGGTGGGCTATGGTTCGGAAAGCATATGGGTTTCTACATTCCATTCGACATGTGTGCGTATACTGCGCAGGTATATTGACAGGCTGGGATATGACACGAATTTTACCATATATGATGCTGACGACCAGAAGGCTCTGATGAAGGACATCTGCAAGCGTCTTGAGATAGATACCAAGATGTATAAGGAAAAGATGTTTTTAAATGTCATTTCATCTGCAAAGGATGAGATGATTGATCCGATAGAGTTTGAAAACCGCTTCACAGGTGACTTCGTGAAGCGCAAGCAGGCACTTGTATACAAGGAGTATCAGAATGCCCTAAAGCAGAATAACGCACTCGATTTTGATGATTTGCTTGTGAAGACAGTAGAGCTTTTTAAGCTGGATAAAGAGGTGCTGGATTACTATCAGGAGCGCTTCAGATATATCATGGTGGATGAGTATCAGGACACAAACACCGTGCAGTTTGAGCTTATCAGGCTTCTTGCCATGAAGTATAAGAATCTGTGTGTGGTGGGTGATGATGATCAGTCCATTTACAAGTTCAGAGGTGCCAATATCTATAATATCTTAAACTTTGAGAAGCATTTTGAAGATGCAAAGGTCATAAAGCTTGAGCAGAATTACAGGTCTACCCAGAATATCCTAGATGCCGCCAACAGCGTCATTTCCAACAACGTGGGTAGAAAGGACAAGCGACTTTGGACTGACAACGGAGCCGGAGACAGGATTACCTTTGAACAGCTTGAGAGTGGCTTCGAGGAAGCGGATTATGTGGCGCGTTCGATAGCGAGACTCGTGAGAAAGGGAGAGGCGCGCTATAAGGACTGTGCTGTGCTTTACCGAACCAACGCACAGTCGCGTCTTTTCGAGGAGAAATTTATTGCAGCAAACATCCCATACAAGATTGTCGGCGGCGTGAATTTCTATGCCAGAAAAGAGATAAAGGATATCCTTGCATATTTAAAGACTATTGACAATGGCCATGATGACCTTGCGGTAAAGCGAATAATAAATGTGCCAAAGCGCGGCATCGGAGCTACGAGCATCAATAAGGTGACAGACTATGCTCTTGAGAAGGGGATAGATTTCTATACGGCACTGCGCTATATCGATGAGGTGCCGGGCATGGCGAGGTCAGCAGGCAAGATAAAGCCTTTTGTGATGTTTATACAGTCACTTCGTGCGAGAGCCGAGATGGATTCGGTTTCGCAGCTCATACAGGCAATAATCAATGAGACCGGCTATGTCGATGAGCTGAAGGCTGAGGGCACGGATGAAGCAGAGCAGCGTATTGAGAATATTGATGAGCTTATAAACAAGGCTGTTGATTACGAGCAGGGGGAGGAGAATCCTACTCTCAGTGGCTTTTTGGAGGAGGTAGCGCTTGTAGCCGATATAGACGGTCTTGACGAAAACAGCGACTATGTGGTTCTTATGACTCTGCACAGTGCTAAGGGACTTGAGTTTCCGAATGTGTATCTGGCGGGTATGGAGGATGGTCTTTTCCCAAGCTATATGTCAATCACGAGTGATGATGCGACAAGCGAGTTAGAGGAGGAAAGGCGTCTTGCTTATGTTGGCATCACGAGAGCCAAGGAGCATCTTACCATCACATCTGCACGCATGCGCATGGTGCGTGGAGAGACACAGTTCAACAAGGTATCGCGATTTGTGAAAGAAATTCCGCGTGAGCTTATGGCAGGCGAGGTTTATGAGCCAAAGCGCCGTGATGATGACTTTGAAAGAAATTCGCAGAGCACGTACAGAAAGGCTAAGGAGGCCTTCAAAAAGACACCTACATACGGCACAGAGTATGCGACAACCTTTAATACACAGCGTACAAGGACACCTGTCTACACGCCTGTGAGCAACCAGAAGTCATTTGCCAGTGCCAATACCACCGGAGGCCTTTCATATAAGGTAGGGGACAGGGTATCTCACATTAAGTTTGGCGCGGGAGAGGTCATGGCAATTGTAGAAGGCGGCAGGGATTATGAGGTCACTGTGGACTTTGACAAGGCAGGTACCAAAAAGATGTTTGCTTCATTTGCCAAATTGAAAAAAATTGACTAAAATTATTGTAATTTTTATAGGAAAATTGGATATAATATGCTATAATGGATTTAACAAATAGCATTTGACAATTACTTTTGGAAAAGGAGCGGATTGAATTATGAGTAAAGTTGAAGAATTATTAAAAGACAACAAACTTACAGAGAAGCTCAGCATGGCAAAGCTTAATGACCTTCTCAAAAAAGAAGAGGAAGACAAGAAGCCTTCCAAGGCTGTTATCATATTTGCCATCATTGGTGTATTAGTTGCAGTTGCAGCAGCGGCATATGGTATCTACAGGTTTTTCACACCGGATTATTTAGATGATTTCGATGATGAGTATGATGATGAATTCGATGATGATTTCTTCGAGGATGAAGACGATGATGATGCTGAAGAGGAAAAAGAGGCACCAAAGACTAAAGAAGAGAAATAATCGTTTTTAGATAATGGGGGCTACATATGTAGTCCTCATTTTTCTTTATGTGTGAAGCAAGGCATTTGCAGTCAGGCATACAAAGGAATAATAAAGTATAAAGAGAGATAAGAATTACATGAAAAAAGGATTTAGAGGAACAGGAACCGTAGAAAGAGTAGACTTCCCAAACAAGGGAATAGCCGTTACAGATGACGGCGACAGAGTAATTGTGAAAAATACAATTCCGGGACAGAAGGTGGAATTTGTTGTAAATAAAGTAAAGCATCAAAGGGCAGAGGGCAGACTCATGGAGGTAATTGAGAAATCACCTCTGGAGACAGAAGAGCCATGCCCTCACTTTGGAATGTGCGGGGGCTGTACATACCAGACAGTGCCTTACGAAAAGCAGCTAGATATGAAGCTTACCCAGGTGAAAAAGCTCATTTCGGATGCCATCGGCACTGAAAAAGAGGCAGGATATGAGTTTATAGGGATACATGGAAGTCCGAAAAAGAGTGAATACAGAAACAAGATGGAATTTTCCTTCGGCGATGAGTACAAGGATGGTCCTCTTGCGCTTGGCATGCACAAAAGAGGAAGCTTTTATGACCTTGTGACAGTATCGGACTGTCAGATAGTGGATGAGGATTTCAGGACAATATTAAAGGCAACACTTGATTATTTTTCAAAAAACAATATCCCATATTTCCACAGAGCAACACACAAGGGCTATCTGCGGCATCTGCTTGTCAGAAAGGCAACAAAAACCGGTGAAATCATAGTCGACCTCGTTACCACCACACAGACAGAGGGCTTCAACGAGGAGGAGCTGCTCGCAGGCTTTAGATATGCACTTTTGACCAGGCACTATGACGGCAGATTCAAGGGCGTTTTACACACAAAAAATGACAGCGTGGCAGATGTGGTCAAAAACGAGGGCACAGAGGCGCTCTACGGAGATTCATATTTCTACGAGGAGCTTTTAGGTCTGAAATTCAAGATCACACCATTCTCATTTTTCCAGACCAACTCACTCGGAGCGGAGGTGCTCTATGAGACAGCGAGAGAGTTTATCCTGGGAGATGACAAAGATTTGCTAAACGGTAAAACAGTCTACGACCTCTACAGCGGAACCGGCACCATCGCGCAGCTTATGGCACCGGTGTGTAAGGAAGTAGTAGGTGTCGAAATAGTTGAGGAGGCAGTTTGCGCAGCAAGGGAAAACGCTGCCCTTAATGGCCTTGATAACTGTAAATTTATCGCAGGTGATGTCCTCAAGGTGCTTGATGAGATAGAGGAAAAACCGGATTATATAATTCTTGATCCACCACGAGACGGTATCCATCCGAAGGCTATCGGGAAAATCATAGAGTATGGTGTTGAGAATATGGTTTATATTTCATGTAAACCAACAAGCCTGGCAAGGGATTTGCAGATATTTATGGACAGAGGGTATAGAGTGGAGAAGATATGCTGCGTGGATATGTTTCCGAATACTTATCATGTGGAAACGGTTGTTCTTTTGTCCCAACAAAAACCAGATGACACGATAGAGATCGACTTAGACCTGGACGAGCTGGATGCCACCAGTGCCGAGTTGAAAGCAACCTATCAGGAAATCAAAGATTATGTGTTGAAAGAATTTGGCTTGAAGGTTTCAAGTTTATATATTTCTCAGGTAAAACGCAAATGTGGAATTGAAGTGGGAGAAAACTATAATCTTCCAAAATCAGGGCTGCCCTGAAATATTATGCGATGATCTAAGGACATCGCTGATTTCAAGGAGGAATAACACATGAAAAGCACATTTGAAAAAATGGGTGGAACCAACACACTTGGCGCAGACGGAATTTACTATCCGAATCTTGTCAGTACAGATGAAGAACCGCATTATGGGAAATATGGAATGATGCGGAAAACATATCTGAAAGAGCATCGTCCGGCAATGTATTCACTGTATATGTTGGAAGACAGACCGGCAATGTATTCACTGTATATGTTGGAAGACAGATTGACAGAACATCTGAATGTTGTAGACGATGAAGCACAGGAAAGGATGGATATTCTGGTGCGTCAGATGATGGAGAAGCAGGGGATTACGGAGGAATTGAAAGTTCGTGATCAGATGGAATGGGTCAGAGTGGTAAATGGTATTCGTAGTAGGGCAGAAGAGATTGTGTTAAAAGAATTAGTGTATATTTAAGGTAATGGAAAGCTCTTTCGGGAGCTTTTCGTTGATTATAGAAAATTTAAAGATGATAAAGTGTAAGGTGGAGGTAAAATTATATGAGAGATGATTTTTCACAAAGAACAAAGGATTTGTTAGCTAATAGAGTTGGATGGAAATGCAGCAATCCTAATTGTAGAAAAGCAACTCGTGGAGCAGGAATAGGAAAAGAGAATATCATAAATATTGGAGTTGCATCTCATATTACAGCAGCTTCTAAAGGCGGACCAAGGTATGATGAGAACATAACGTCTCAAGAGAGAGCATCAGCAGAAAATGGAATATGGTTATGCCAGTCGTGTTCAAAATTAATAGATTCAGATGTGAATAGATATACGATTGCTAAATTGAAAAAATGGAAGGAAATTTCAGAGCAAATGGCAGTTCTTGATTTGGAAGAAGCAACAGCAGAGGAGCAACATGAAGATAAAGAACTTATAAAGTTCTTTGTGCAATGTTTTGATCGTCCAGCATTTCAGGATAGAATATATCAAGAAGGAAGAATGGAAGATTTTGATAAGGCTATTGAGGATACTATTATCGCTTTAAATACGGGAGTTCTTAGAACCAGAGACGGAAGTATCTTAAAAAAAGCAGACGGAAAATCGTCTGTTGTAAATATAGAGTGGCGGGAGAAGCTTAATACAATTTGTGATATGTTGGTTGCACTAAGAAAACGATTAAAAATTGCAAAAGACACTGGAGCATATTCATTATATGGAGAAGATGATGTGATGTATTGTTTCTATGACAGAGATTTGGCAATATGGTTTGATTCAACAAGGGAAGAAATATTAAAGATATTATCTTCAATTTGTGAAGAAATAGGAATACATGGATTAGGTTTTCCTAGGAAACGGTACGAGTGGTAACTGATAATAATGGATAACTGTCATAAAGGGCTATTGGAAGTAATAAAGAATGATGAGCAGTTTACATTCCTGCGTGAAAAATATTGAGATGAAATAAACATGTTATATTACGGATTCTTCAAATGGAAAGAAATATGTTGGTTCTGCAACAGGTGAAAATATGATTTGGGGAAGATGGAAGGATTACATAGCCAATGGAAATGGTGGAAATATTGAGTTGAAGAGTTTGGATTTTGAATATATCCAGAAGAATTTCAGATATAGCATCTTGGAAATATATAAAAGTACAACAGATGATGATGCGATATTAGAGAGGGAATCCTGGTGGAAAGAGCTCTTAATGACTCGACAATTTGGATATAACAAGAATTAGAAATCATAGAGAATGGGGGAATGCTTTCAAAACTAGAAAGCAGAAAAGAATGTATGGAGCAAATTGAACTTATACAGCATTGGAATTATTTTTGTTCCCTTGCTGAACGATTGGATGATACAAAGCATTATATAGACCATGGTTTGCAAGAACATGATGGAATAAGAGAACTTGTACATGGAAAAGTATACTCTGATATTTTTAAACAAATAATTGTTTTAGCAGCCTCTGAATTTGAAATAATGAGTAAGGCCTTATGTAGTGCTAAGGGAGTAAAAACCAAGAGGATAGGAGATATAAGCGAAACAATACTAGGAGTATTCCCTAAAATTATTGATTTTGAAGTAAGTACACCTTTTTGGATTAATACACCTTTACATGATTGGAAGACGACACGTATTGATAATGGAAAGAATGTAAAAGTAGAAGGCTTGGACTGGTGGTTTGCATATAATTCGATAAAGCATGACGAAAAGGAATCTATAAAAAATGCAACATTTGAAAATGCAGTATTAGCATTGGCTTCACTTTATATTATTGAAATTTACCTAATGAAAGAATTGTTTGGAAATATGAGTATTATTTACACATATCCGACAGTATATTTTAAATGCAAGTATTTGCCCCATTCTGTTAGCAGTGGAGAAGGATTGTTGCCGGATGAAGGTGGTTTATCACCAACTGAGAGATATAAAAAGGAATGTCCCGAACTTTTTAAGAAGTATGAAATAGAATCAAAGTGATTGTGAAAAATGGTTGTGACAAGTTGATATAACACAATTTCTTTTAATTAGATATCAAAGAAGTATCGGTTGAAAGCTGTTTTTTAGTTATCATAAAAACTTACTTATGTCCAGCCTATAACAGGCTGGGCAATTTATTATAAATAAGTACAACAAAGAAGGTAATTTATATGGATTCAATATTAGTTTTTGATGATTTTAAGCATTGTTTTAGGGAATTAGACACCTCAAATTATAATGATGATTTAGTTGTAGGATCTGTTTTTTTTACAAGAGATGCTATAAATGTCATTGAAAAATATTACAGAATAATTGGTTACATAATATGCGATGATAAGGGCGTTTATTATCCGATTGATGTGAGAAAAAATGATATAGCCATATTGGAAGGAACTTATAATTGCATAGAGGATGAATTAAAGAAGGAATTGGTGCCATATAATATAAAGATCGAACCAGCAGAGGTATGGAGTCCTTTCTTTTTTCGTTGGCAGTTCATGTGTGATTGGAATGTTTTTGAAACTTGTGGAGATTTTATAAATATAGCCTCAAAAATAATAGGAAATGAGAGGCTGATGAAGAAGATTATTGATGACAAAATCGATTATGTCCTTCCAGTAAATTATAAAGAATTATCTCAAATGGTACGAGGCTTGAATAAATTATTTGGAGTTGAATTTTATAATAAGGATTATTACGAAGAGATAAACTATTTATTTGATTCGCTTGTGAATGGATACCATATAAATATGTCTACAGAAGAAGTTGAGACGTATTGTTATCAATTATGTAATTACGTTTTGAAAAGAATAGAGGGAGAACATGTATAATTCGGGAATAGGTACACCTTATTGGTTTGAATGGGAAATTGGAATACTAGAATGCTTGAATATGCTACAAGATACATCAATTGAATCAGTAATACTTCAATCAACTGATTTTCAGGCATTAGATGATGTCGTAGTAAATTATAGTGATAAAAGCATTTTAAATATTCAAGTAAAACATACAGATGAAGATGCTAATTTCACATATTCTTTTTTAGCTTCTGGGAAAAAGCCTTTACTGAATGAGTTGGCTTTAGAATGGAAGAATAATAAAGATAATTATAATTTTAAAGGTATTCAAATTGTAACAAATAAAAAATGGGGTCCGCAGGAAACAGATGGAAAGTGTTCAATGGATGACTTTATTTCCAAGGTGTTTCCATGCTTACAAGATAATTATAATTATACTTCGGCAAAGCCTAATGAGCAGAAGGCTATCGAATGGTACAGAGAAAATTTGGAGATAAATTTAGATTCAAATGAGGCGGCGTGTTTCACTAAAATTTTCTCTTTTAGAAAAGAGTCGTGTCTTGCTGATGTGGAAGAAAAAATACGTGTGAAGATTGGCGAAATACTAGGAACAGATAATAGTGATGCGATAGATTTTTGCTTAAATAGTCTTCTTTCTAAATTGAATATATGGGCAACATCAAGAAGAGAGAAGCAGGAAATAACAAGAGAAAATGTATATGGAGCATTATGCTATACCGAGCCGGATGTTCCTTCATATGAACTATGTCCAGAAAAACCGATACTTCCTTCTCGACAACGGTTTGGGGAGACCTTTATAGATGACATTAAAAAGAATAGTAATCATATCATATTCTTAGAAGGATTACCGGGCTGTGGAAAAACAAATTTTATAAGTTATTTATCACAGATGAATGAGTCTATAGTTGATTTTAGATTTTACACATATCTCCCAGTAAATAAAGTAGATGGTTCATATAGTGATGATGAAGGCTTTTATTTGGGTAATATTTTGTGGAGAAGTATTCTCGTACAGCTTAAGAAAAAATTTGAAGAGAATAATTTATTCAATGTCATTTAGATAAAGTTTTTTATGATGAAAACAGTATATCATATGCTGTCATGCATTGAAAATACAGTTCAGTTAAGAAATGCCGAATTTAT
>ONHG01000020.1 GCA_900317585.1 uncultured Lachnospiraceae bacterium
GTAAAAAACAGCACGCTAAGATAGACAATATATAGGAAAAGCTGAATTTAATCTGCGGTAAAGTTGCCGTAGGTGGGAACAATAATTCGACGCATGACAATTTGTGAATAAGAATATTACAATAGGCATTAAGGATGAATATATTTACAGTGTTGGAATTGTGAATGTAGAACCAAAGAATGCAACTAAAAAAATATTAAGTTATAGTTCGTCAGATGAAAGTATATGTGGTGTTGAAAATAGTGCAGGATGGCTTATTCCTAGAAAGGCTGGTGATGTAACAATAACAGCTTCGTCTGTTGATGGAAATTATACTGATAGTGTACATGTTCATGTAATAGATGGGTATAGTGATGCATGGCAGGATATGGGAATGTTTAATTGTGTATCCAGTGGTAATTGTGGGGACAATGTTAGTTGGCAGCTTTGGAGTAATGGTAGATTGATAATTAATGGTGAGGGAAATATGACTGATTATGGATATAATGAATCACCATGGTACAATAATACATTTATTAATTTTGTTGAAATTGGTTCCGGAGTGAAGAGTATAGGTGATTGTGCGTTCTCTGGATGTACTAATCTTCAAAATATATATTTTGTGGGATCACCCGAAAAAATAGGAAAAAGTGCATTTTATAATACAGGACTCACGGATGTTAGTCTGCCAGATGGAATGAAATCTATAGATAATTATGCTTTTGCTAATTGTAAAAATCTAAAATCAATCCAAATAGCTGATTCAGTTGATACAATGGGACTGGCGGTGTTTTTAAATTGCAAATCGCTTGAAAAGATTACACTATCCAAAAAGATGAACTGTATTACGCAGGGGTTATTTATGAATTGCGCAAAATTATCTGAAATTTCAATGACTGATAATATTATAGAAATTGATGATAATGCATTTTATAAATGCAGTAGTTTAGAAAAAGTTGAAATATATAATGATAATCCTGAATTATTCACGGAACAGCATCTGAACTAAAAACTGAGCCATGAATTAAAAAATTGATCCTTGCAGCCATAACCGTAGTCCATAAACCTGTCAAAAGGGTATAGTATCCCTGTGACAGATTTCAAGATGGTTATTAAGCTGTCAAGGTTCGTTAATAGTTGCTATTCCAGCTGTACATGAAGCTCGCTGATATTTGAAAGTGTCTCATAGAACTCTCTCTTATAAGGGCAGCTGCTACACAGCTTGAAAGTGATATATCTTGCTGAATGAACTACTTTTGCAGCAATCTTCATCAGTTTTAAACGGACGGTATCAATGCGTTGTTTTCGCATGTTTGCTGATAACGCCAATCGTCTAAACCAATTAAATATGTTATACGCAAGAGCATGTACCTGTAATCTGTTGGCATTTACTATTCTGGTATGACTGCTTACGGACGCGAAATCAAAGCCGGATTTGCTTTCTTTGATGAAGTTTTCCATCAGCCCTCGCTTGCTGTAAAATTTGATAAGATACTCTGGTGAGGAATCCATGTTTGTTACAACAAATGTGTACATGTAAACCATTTGGTTCTCCGGTTTTTCAACCTTACATACCACGCGTCTTTCATAAGGCCATGAACCTGCTTTGTACATGAATTCGCCATAGACTACTGCATAATCAACTTTGTTATTCTTGGTGATTTCATCAAGCTCATCCATAAGACAGGATGCTTTTTCGCGGAGAATGCCATTCTCTTTCAGCCGAATCACATAGCTTGTGCCGTTTTGCTCACACTGCTTATAAAGGTCAGGCGTAGCGAAACCGCTGTCACCACGAAGCAGAATACGGATTGCCGGATAATCATTCAGGTATTCATCCAGTATCGGCTGCAGGAAGTCAACCACTCCGGTGCAGGAATACTGTGTTCCATCACGAAGCTGGATTTTAATCAGATCCCCGGTCATTCCATCATAACAGACAAGCGGGTGGTAGCCATTGCTCTGATAATGAAAGTTAAAGGCTCTGCCTTCCTGTCTGCCGTATGCATCAAGAAGAGTAGAATCCAGATCCAGAATAACAGCTTGTGGCAACTGTATACTGTAAACTTTTTTACGAAGTACTCTGCCAATTGCAAGGAACTGGTTTAAGGTATCTTCATCCATACGGTTAAAGAATCTTGATACCGTAGGTTGTGATGCAAGGGCATCTTTTTCAAGTACAGACTTGAATACAGGATCGTTTGTCAGTTCATCGGAAGCGTCATCTTCGAAATAACCGGCAATGATCATATATATCATCTGGAGCAGGTTTTTCTGATCCGTATGATATCTGAATAATGCAGGATCATTGGTCTTGAAAGCTTTGCCCAAAAGCTTATCAATACCAAGTTTGCTTACAAATTCTTTGATGAGAAGTAAGCCTGCATCGGAGGATAAGTCTCCTCCATCAAAATTTATTTTAATCTGTCTATTGCTTTCTAATGATAAGTTGTTTACAATACTCATAAAGGGCTCCTTTGTTGGTTTTTATTAAGTCTTGGACACCTTAATTTTACCACATTTGGATGCTCTTTTTTCATTCACTTGATAGGTGAAAAGCAATATTCAGTTAAAATACAGTAACTATGCGGTTTTTAGCCACTTTCACGGCTGTGCCATGAATAATCTAGGATAATGTTGATATTTGGGATGATGCGTTTACAAACTGTGAATCCAAATTAATCTTATACGGAAATGCAGGTTCTAATGCAGAAACATTTGCAAAGAATCATGGTATTTCATTTGTGGCGTTTGATGATATAGATAGAGATTTATATGTAAAAGATTTTACATTTGATAATTCTAATACATACAAAACATTTGAGAAGATTAATATTATAGGGCAGGCAGCAGGAGGTAAAGCTCCATATCAATACAAATTTTATTACATTATTGATGGAATAAGACACAGTATTAGAGATTATACTTCTAGTGGAACTACATCATTTATTCCTATGAAAGGTGGGATTTATTCATTTGGGGTTGAGGTGAAAGATGATAATGGAAAAATAGCTTCAAAACAAATAGATGAAATAAGAGTTAAGGGATTTGAAGGTTTTGCAGGAGGAAATGGAACAAAAAATAATCCATATCAAATTAGCAATGTACAAATGTTTGAAGAAATAGAAAATAGACAAAATGATAATTATATTCTTATAAATGATATAGATTTATCGTGTGCACCGAGAATATCAAAATTTAATGGAACTCTTGATGGACAGGGATATACTATTAGATGCACTTTTTCGCAGAATAATGGATTGTTCAATTATTTATCGGAATCATCTTATATTCAGAATTGTAATGTCGTTATTATTGATAACCACGATTCTTTTCCAGAGCAGTTCGGTTCAATTGCTATTGAAAATTATGGAACTATAGAGGGATGTATATCTCAAGGAGATATTGCTGTAGTTGGATGTGGCAATGACTGGTTTTGTTATGGTGGAATTTGTAGTTTTAATCGTGGAACTGTAAAAAGGTGTAGGAATGATTTAAACTTTGCATTATATGGTTGTAGCAGTGGATTTAAAGGAGCAGCGTGGATTGGTGGAATATGTGGACAAGGCGGTGCTGATAAATGTCTTAATACTGGAAATATTAGTGTAGATGTTTATTATTTGGGAACATATTCTGTAAATGCAGGCGGAATTAATGCTGTTGAAGTAAGTAATAATTGTGCTAATGTTGGAAATGTTTCAGTAAAATGTTTAGCCGATTCATATTTTTCAGAGGCACACGTTGGCGCAATTAATGGTGCAGCTGCTCACTATTATGATACAATTATGAAAGAATACGGTAAGAATAATATGGTATCTAATGATGCAAAATTTAATCTTGATGTAGAATTTACTAATGTTAATTATGAGATTGTACATAGTAGTAAAATTTATGAATCAAGTGAAATAGAAGGCATTACGGTAAAATCAAAGGATTATATCATGAACTGGTGGGATGAGCAAGTGATTGGTGATAACGCTACTGACATATGTAATAAAATAAAAAATGCAAAAGAAGGAGATTCAATTACATTAAAATTAAAGAATGGGATTCTTGATAAAAAAATAGTGAATGCATTGGTAGGCAAAAATGTAAATTTGTTGATAGATATGCAGAATGGACTAAAGTGGAGTATTAACGGCAAAAATGTTAAGGACAATATCAATCAAAATATAAACTTAAATGTTTTGCGTTCTGATGTAAAGATATCTGATATTTCAATAGACAATGCACAGAAAATTATTGGAAATAGAACAGTAGAACAAATAATATTTTCAGAAAACGGAGAGTTGAAATTTGATAGTATCTTAATGGTTAGTAGTGTAAAGGACAATGTGAATAAAGTAGTACAAGTGGATATAGGTAGTATGGTTTATACCGATGCAGCGGTAGTAAAAAGTAATACGTTTACCATAAATATAGTTAGTAGGGCAAATCGTCTGTTAATATATGGAATAAATGGAGATTTGAATTCTGATAGTAAAATAGATATCAGAGATGCAATGAGTTGCTTAAGGCATGTGAGTGGAAGAGAAGATTTGGACTGTGTAAAAGAAGGCTTTGCAGATGTCAATTTTGATGGAAAGGTAAATATACAGGATCTTATTAAAGAAATACATGTTGTAAGCGGAAGAGAAGACGATTTTTAAAGGATGAAATATAACGGTGCTCGGTTAATATTAAACTTAGTACCGTTTTGTTTCTATTAATATTTACTAATAGAAAAATTATAATTGACAAATGGTGACGGAAGAAGCATAATGTAAGAAAAAGGTACTAAGGAGGGAGACCGATGAAAAATGCAGTATGTAAAATGATGACATTGTTACTTGTAGGTGTTACAACCGTTTCTGGTTTAAATTATTCTACAGTGTATGCGAATGAAACAGTAAATGATAAAAATCCGATAATTGATGATATTTCAATTGATAAACAGGGGCAGACAGTAAAAGTATATGATAGTGTGGGGGAATACTACAATAACCCGCAGGATTTATTTACAGTGTCTGTAAAGGCTCATGATGATCAGTCTATTGAAAAAGTTGAAGTGAAAATAATATCTCCGTCAGATGATGGTAGCATATATTCTAATGGATATAACATATCAACATATGAATTAAAGTGGAATGAGGAAGCTGAAAGTTATCAATGTGTTGTAAGCGGTTTGTATACATACAGACCTTCAATGAAAAAAGCATATGTCTCATCAGTTAGTGTTACAGATAATGAAGGGAATACTACCAAAGCATCAGAGACACAATTATACACAGAAACAACTACGGCATTAAATCCTAAATATTGGGTAGGACTTGATATGTATCATAATATTTCGCTTAGAGAATGGAATGAAACAACTGGGAAAATGGATTATAGATCGTATTTTGTTAAAGATGGAACTACATTAGCTCAAATAAAAGAAATATATCCACCACAAAATAATAATCATGGATTGAATTTTAAAGAGTGGAGGGCTATATATGACGCATATATGGGACAGAATGATTCAATTAGATGCGGATATGCATTAATAGCATCATATGACAAAAGTATTATAGTCTATAGAACTTTAAATAATAAAGATGGAAAATATATTTATACATATCTGCAATCACAGTATATTAACACTAAAGATGAAATAAAGTTTCCAAAAGTTTCCGGATATACAGACAGTGATTGGCAAGAAGGTGAAACAGCACCAGATGAACCATATGGGATATTTGAATTACCTACAGATAGGACATTGATTATGCCGGATGATAAGATAAATAGCATTGTCGATGATATAAATTGTGATAAGGTAACAGGAAATATAATAATTGACATGGGAGATGCAGTGTATGCGCCAAAAGAAATTCTTGAAGCAATAAAAGGCAAAGATATTAATGCTGTTTTTAAAATGAATGATGGTACATGGACAATAAATGGAAAAAATCTTTCTGGTGCAAATGATGAAAACGATGTTAATTTATCATTACTGAAGGAAAAATATGATCAGAGTGATATAGAAATTTCGGATATTATTGGTAAATATAATGCAGAAAAATTAACGTTTGGAGAAAAAAACTATGGTTTCAATTCAAATATCCTGACAACTTCATCATTGGCAGATAATGCGGAGAAAGTTGTAGTTATTGGTAAAGATGAAAATGGATATAAATTGGATAAGTCTGAAATTATAGAAAACTCAAGCTACAATGTTAATAATGATTTTTCAGAACTTTATGCTGTGTATGGTAAAAATGGAGATTGTACCGGTGATGGTAAAGTTGATATTAGAGATGTGATTATGTCTATACATCAAGTAAGTGGAAGGCAGGATATAAATCTAGTACAGCAAGGGTTTGCAGATATTGATATGAATAATAATGTTAATATACAGGATCTTATAAAAGTTATCCATTATGTAAGCGGAAGATCCGATGAACTCTAATGAAGGATAGTGAGGTATACATATGACAAAACAAATCAAAAGAAAAACTCTAATACTCTTTATGGTACTGACTGTTTTTATGACAACAATATGTAGTCAGACAAGTGTAAAAGCAGCAAATAAAGTATACAAAAATGTTAAACTGATATTTGAAGACAATCAGGGAAATACGATAAAAACATTTACGAAAGATATTGCTCAAGGAGAAACATTAGGTCAGATTTTGGGTGATCAATACCCAACAATGAAAGCTGACTCTAAACTTGGCAATTTTACCGGCTGGTATAGCAGTGATTGTCTTTACGGATTGTATTCCGGAAAAAGATATGAAAAAGATACACCGGTAAATATAGAGTATGATTATGAAGAGGATGATTACATACAAATTTCCTTCAAGGCTGCATATGAAAAAAAGTCTGTTCGTATACAGTATTATTATATGGATAATGATGATTGGCATGAAAAACATGAAGAATGTATTTTAACTGTTGGAGCAGGTAAGAATGCTATATTGAGTTACGCTCCGGCTGTTGGCGATGTAAAGCCATACTGTCATTTTGAAAACTGGAATATTATATACGGAGAGGATGTAATAGATGATAATCCGGATCAGTATTATCTTGTAGAGGCTGCGTATGATAATTATCCTGTTGGAGTTAAGAAAAGCTATATTGATAATACGGGAAATGTAAAAACCGTTGAGGAGACAAAATACTATCCGGCCGGAAGCAAATATGAGGATATATTGGTTGAATTGAAGACAACACCGGATGATGCCTCAACAGATACTACAATTACAGGCTGGAACATTTTTGATCCAGATGGTTATACTGATGAAGAGGGAACAATAGGAGTTCACATTGACGAGAGAGGTGCCTGGGAAAATGATTTTGATTTGATTGCCGAGTATCAGAATGTGGAACTTAATAAAGTGTATTATAAGATTGTCGGTGAAGATCAGAAGATTCATGAAACTGATAAAGTGGTAAGCAACACAAAAAACAGCAGCGAGCAGGATGTCTATAATGAGGCTATAAAGTATATACCTGATGGTCATATGAAGGCTTTAGAGTATACAGGAAATTGGCATATAACAAGAATTACATCAAATATGAATGATGATGTGTATTATTCTATGATGCCAAAATATAATAAAATTCTTGTACAAGTGGATATGGTAAATTATGATCATAGTGTAGATACAATAATATATGCAGCAGCTCCGGGAGATACACTGGACATTCCGGATGGATATTTTATGGCTGCATATGATGAGGAAGGTAATACTTCATATGTCAATAAATATACAGTTCCTAAGGATGCAAAGGAAAGTGTTTATGTTACATGGTTTTCAAAAAAAATCTTAGAAGATAATTCATTAGAAGATAAGATAAATAATGCAAAAGACGGAGAAAATGTAGAGGATACTCTTTCAAAGGATGGTACCGTTTCAAAAGCTGCATTAAATGCACTTAAAGGCAGAGATGTTTCATTGGTATTATCCATAGCAAATCAAAATGCTAAGTGGATTATCAATGGTACATCAGTTAATGATGTTAGTGATGATATAAATTTATCAGTTACAAGAAGTAGTGTTGATACCGGAAATATATCGTATGATAAGATAAGCAAACTGTTAAGCAAAAGACAGGCTGAGCAGATTGCTTTTGGAAATAGTGATAAGTTTAATTTTACCGGAAAGCTTGAAGTTAGCACATCTGGTCTGGGTGGACAGGATAAAGCAGTTTTGATTCAGAAATCAGATTCTGATAACATGGAATACACAAATTCAGCTAAAATTAATGATGCATCCACTGCATTTACAATTGATAACGGACATGATGGAGTCATCATTTATGGAATAAATGGTGATACAAATGCAGACCGCAAGATTGATATCAGAGATGCGATGGAATGTCTTAGACATGTAAGCGGAAGAGAAGATATTGATGTTGTTAAGCAGGGATTTGCAGATGTGAATTTTGATGACAAAGTAAATATACAGGATTTAATTAAAGAAATTCATGTTGTAAGTGGGCGTGAAGACACTTTTTAAATGAATTTTTATGAAGCTTGATTAAATTAAATGTGGGCTTTTCATTAGGCAAGGTGATAAACATGGCATTATTAAATTATGAATTCGACAGACAACTTGAGCTCGAGAGAGCCGATGCATATGCAGAGGGCTTCCTGAGAGGTTATAAAAAGGGCTTTGAAAAAGAAATGCGTAAACAAATGGTTTTTAACATGTATGAAGAGGGATATTCGGTAGATTTGATAGCAGATATTGTGGTGGAATTGTCTAAAGAAGAAATAGAAGATGCCATTAAAAAAAGAAAGAAATTATTTGACTCAAAAGAATAATAGCTATGAGATATAAATAATCTTTACCCCCAATTTACATCCACCCCATTTCGACTTTACAACTTTAAGTTATAGTAATTTCAGCAGCTGTGAAACACACTAACTTAACTTTGTGGAGGAAAATATGAGAAAGAACAAGAACATACTGAAGAAGGGCATGATCCTTGCAGCAGTTTCAACAATGGTAGTTACCATGGCACCGGCAATTCCGGCTTATGCTTATGGTGAAGCAGATTCAACAACAGGTCAGGCGGCTTTTAATGCGGCAACAACAGGCTCAGTGGATTATCAGAACTGGTTAACAGATACATGGCAGGGCGGTACGCAGGACTTTGCCAATACCAATCAGATTGCACTTACACCGGGCTCTACAGCAAAGGATCTGGGCTTTGCATGGTATTCAAAGACTAAGGGCACGCCGGCTGTGATGGTATGGAAGGACGGCGCAAAGTCAGGTGCAAATATTGTAAAGGGTACTGCAACAGATATAAATGTAGCAAACTGGCAGAAAGAAGCCTATGTTGCTTCAAATAAAGTAAGCATCAACGGTTTTTTTGAACCGAATACAAAGTATGTTTATCAGTATACAGACAATTATTCTGACAATGGTGATACCGTATGGTCAGCTGAGTATACATATACCACACACGCTACAGATACATTTTCTGTAATTCTTACAGGAGATCCTCAGATTGGAGCGTCAGGCCGTAAAAGTGATAAAGATGCAAACGATATGAGCGTTGCTCAGGATGCTTACAACTGGAACAAGACAATGCAGAAGGCTATGGAGATTGATCCGGATGCATCATTTCTTTTATCGGCTGGAGACCAGATAAATGAGTCCAATGCAGAATCGGAGGAGACTAAGAAGACCAGAGAGAGCGAGTATGCCGGATACCTTTATCCGTCAGTGTTCAGAAGTCTCCCTATTGCAGCCACAATCGGAAACCACGATAAGGATGGCTCTGACTACACTGCGCATTTCAACAATCCAAATTCAGAGGATAATCTGGGAAGCACCGGTGCAGGCTGTGATTTCTACTTCAATAACGGAAATGTATTGTTCATTTCTTTGAACAGTAATAACCGTAATCAGGCAGAGCACAGAGAGTTAATGAAAAAAGCTATTGAAAGCAATCCGGACGCAGCCTGGAAGGTAGTGGTATTCCATAGTGATATCTATGGCTCAGGACAGCCACATGCAGATACAGATGCTACTACAAACAGAATTATCTTTGCACCGCTCATGGATGAGTTTGATATTGATGTATGTCTTACAGGTCATGATCATACATATTCAAGAAGCTACCAGGTACAGGATGGAAATGTCATAGACTATGATTTGAGCAAAGGTTCGGTTAACAATCCTGAGGGAACTCTTTATATCACAACAGGCTCGGGCTCAGGTTCAAAATACTATAACCTGTTAAATTACACTCCATACTATATCGCAGAGAGAACCAATGCATGTCTGCCTTCATTTTCTACTATAGATTTTTCAAGTGGAACAATGACCATAAAGACATATGACTACAACGGAAACAAATATGCAGATGATTTCACAATCACAAAGACAACTGATGCGCAGAGTGCAGATGAGGTGATTGCGGCAGCAGATGCACTGGTAAACAGCACAGCTGTAGCATATACAGATGACAGCATGGGTGCATTAAAATCAGCACTCGCTTCTCTTAAGGAGCTTAAGGCTTCAGGCACAACAGCAGATGATCCGATGGTCAGTGATATCACAACAAACTATGGAACAGCAAGTGATCGTGTTAAGGGATATGGCTCTATAGCAAATGATTCTGACAAGGATGGTGAAAAGAACCGTTTCAAGAAGGGTATTTCTACACTTCTTGACAAGACAATCTATTCTCAGGTAGCAGAAGGTAAGGAGGAAAACCTATCCGATTACAGTGTTGATAAGGCACCTGTTATAAAGGGTATTGATGAGGCAAAAAAAGCAGTTGTAAGTGCAATAAATGCTTTACAGGTTAAACAGACTGCTCCAAGTGGGAACCAGAATGGAAATGCTGACCAGAGCGGAAACGGAGCACAGGACAGCGCAAACCAGAACGGAAACGGGGCACAGGGTGGCGCAGGCCAGCAGATTGCGGGAAACAATGCAGGCGGATCAGGAAGCCAGAATGTCAGCACAGCAAATACAGGTGCAGGCAAGTCTGATTCTAATAGCGTAAAAACTTCAAAGAGCGCTAAGGTAAAGACAGGAGATGTTAACCATGGCGATATGTATGCAGCACTTGGAGTATTAGGCGCAGCAATCCTTGCAACAGTGCTTGGAATGAGAAAGAAGGGTAAGTTTTGGCAAAAATAATTGACACATTAGGCAAATACCTTATTGTGGCTCTTATTACACTGGCAATGTTTATATTCTTTCAAAGCGTTGAAAGAAAACCGCTTCTTGCAGATGATAATACATCGTTTGTGAGAGCGGTGGTTACGCAAAACGACAATGAAGACCTTCAGGCTGAAGCCTCACTGGATAGCGGTGACAGCCAGAGGGTTGTTTTGCTTATCAAGTCAGGAAGCCATAAAGGTGAGACTGTTGATGCGTACAGCTTGAACGGATATTTATATGGTGCCAACTGCAAGGTAGGCACACGAGTTATTGCTAGTCTGTCGGAATACGATGGCAGTCTTTCTGCAAATGTTTATAACTACGACAGGGAAAATGAGATATGGGTGCTTTTGGCGGCATTTTTTGGACTTATGTGGCTGGTTGGAGGAAAGAAGGGTTTTAATTCCATTCTTGCGCTTATATTTACCTTTGCTACGGTAATATTTTTGTATATTCCACTCATGTATATCGGAGTTTCTCCTTTTATTGCGGCAACGGCCTCTGTCGTCATTATTACAGTTGTCACGTTCACACTTATAGCAGACTGGCAGATGAAATCCATAGGTGCCATGCTTGGAACTGTTTTTGGAGTCGTAGTTTCCGGAATAATCGCGTTGCTTTTCGGATGCTTCGGACATGTGACAGGCTACAATGTGGATGATATTGAAAATCTGATTTATGTTGGGCAGAACTCAAAGCTTGATATAGGTGGCATGCTGTTTTCCGGTATACTCATTGCATCGCTTGGAGCAGTGATGGATGTGGCAATGTCTGTAGCCACATCGCTTCATGAGATAAAAGAAAAAAGTCCTGATATATCTGCAAAGGAGATATTTAAGTCAGGCATAAATATAGGTCGCGATATGATTGGAACTATGTCAAATACGCTGATTCTTGCTTATGTGGGCGGAAGTCTCGGACTTGTGATGGTTATATATGCATACTCGTATCAGATGCATCAGATACTCAATATGTACTCTATGGCAATTGAGATAATGCGAGGCATATCAGGCACAATGGGAATTATCCTGACTGTGCCGATTACATCGCTTATTATGTCTTTTCTTCTGACAAGAAAAAGAAATGAAAATATATAGTAAATAAAAAACCTGAGATTTGATTCTCAGGTTTTTTTAGAAATATGAGCTTATACTTTATTCATCAAACTTTTCTGCCTTATCGAAAAGCTCATAAACCTCTTTTGAAGGCTCCTTTGTGCAAAGTGTCACAACAACGGCTGCGATAAGTCCAAAAACAAATCCCGGCAACAGCTCGTAGATTCCGGTTGATGAGAGGAATGCATACCACAATATATCAACGGCAGCACCTGTTATGATTCCTGCAACAGCACCCTTGAAGTTAAAGCGCTTCCAGAAGAGGCTGAGCATGATTGCAGGTCCAAAGGCAGCTCCAAAGATACCCCATGCATTTGAAACAAGCGCCATGATAGAGCCGGCGTTAGGGTTTGATGCGATGATGAGTGCTGCAACAGCGATTCCAAGAACAACGATACGGCCGATCCACATCATCTCTTTGTCACTTGCCTTACCTTTTCTGATGACAGGCTTATATACATCACTTGAGAATGCAGATGAAGCAGCAAGCAGCTGGCTGTCTGCGGTACTCATGGAAGCGGCAAGCACTGCTGAGAGCAGTATACCTGAGATAACACCCGGGAAAATCTTTCTTACAATCTGGATGAAAACAAGGGAGTTTTCATTTATAGATTCATCAAAGCCAAGGAAAAGTCTTCCGATTACTCCGATTAATGTTGCAAAAAATACAATAAGCAGAGTCCATGTGATACCGATTTTTGCTGATTTCTTCAAATCCTTCTGTGATTTGATGGACATGAATCTGATGATGATATGTGGCATACCAAAGTAACCAAGTCCCCATGCCAGTCCTGACACGATATCCTGCCAGCTTGAGAATGGATTTAAGTAACCGCCCGGGAGTGCTGACATGGATGATGTATCAAGCATAAATGCTGCAAAAATCGGTGCTATAAACATAGAACCAAGCACGAGCATGCCCTGAAAGAAATCTGTCCAGCATACAGCCGAGAAACCGCCGAGGAAGGTATATCCTACGATGACAACCGCTGCAAGATACATGGCAATCTGTGGGTCCATTCCTATTACAGTGTGGAAAAGAGTACCGCAGGCCTTTACGCTTGATGCTGCATAAATAGTGTATGCAACCAAAAACACAATTGCACATATCACCTGCAGTGCAAGTGATTTGGACAGGAATCTGTTGGTCAGATACTGCGGAATGGTGATTGAGTCGTTTGCTACAATCGAGAATTGTCTCAGTCTCGGTGCTTCAAGCAGCCAGCTTATAGTGTAGCCGATTGCAAGTCCTACAGGAATCCATACCTGACCTAAGCCCAGTGCATAGATAGAGGTAGGAAGTCCCATGAGTACCCATGCACTCATGTCTGAGGCTCCGGCTGACAGTGCCGCAACCCATGGTCCCATCTCACGTCCACCGAGGAAGTAGGTCTTTTCTCCACCGTTTCTGTTTTTCACGAAGAAGAAGATACCGATACCCAGCATGCACAGCAGATAGACGATAAATACAATAATTTCTGATGTTTTCATTTGTAGTACCTCTTTAATAGTTTATTTAGTAACCATGCTACCACGTTAGCGTGATAAAGGCAAGAAAAACTTTCTCTTGACATATTTCGAAAAAAGTTTAAAATAATGTTTAATTTAATAAGTAATCCAACAAAAGAGCGATGTTGTTCATACATCGCTCTTTTTTGCATTTTTATGCATGGTTGGAGGAAAGCGAGGGTGTATTATGAAAGAATTGAGTAATGTTATTTCGGCAATTGATGACTTTGTCTGGGGGCCGGTTATGCTGGTGCTCTTGGTTGGAACAGGAATTTATCTGACATTTCGGACGAGATTTCTTACATGGAGAAACCTGGGATATGCGCTAAAGAGCACACTCAGCAAGGAGGCTCGCACAAAGAGCAGAGGAGAGGGGGATGTATCACCGTTCTCGGCACTGACCACGGCGCTTGCAGCTACAATCGGTACAGGCAATATAGTAGGTGTCGCTACAGCTATGGTTTCCGGAGGACCGGGAGCACTGGTATGGATGTGGATTTCAGCAGCCTTTGGACTTACATCAAAATTCTCTGAGTGTATGCTTGCCATCAAATACCGGGAGGTAAATGAAAAGGGCGAAATGAGCGGTGGCCCGATGTATACGATGAAAAAGGGAATAAAGAATAAGAAGCTTGGAGCTGTTTTAGCATGGCTTTTTGCATTTTTTGCAGTGGTAGCTTCGTTTGGAATCGGAAACATGACACAGGGAAACTCTATATCAGGTGCATTAAAGGCTACCTTCAATGTGCCAACCTGGCTGTCAGGAATAATTATTACAGTGTTTGCCCTTCTAATCATCGTAGGTGGAATCAAGTCAATATCAAAGGTTTCATCGGTTGTTGTGCCTGTAATGGCTATCTTCTATGTAATATGTGGACTTATAGTAATAATAGGAAATATCTCTAACCTTCCGGCCGGCATTGCAATGATTTTCAAGATGGCATTTTCTGTCAAGGCAGTGGGCGGCGGAATGTGTGGAACAATCGTTGCATCAATGATGAATGCTATGCGTTATGGTGTAGCCAGAGGTGTTTTCTCAAATGAGGCAGGCATGGGTTCAGCTGCAATCACAGCAGCGGCAGCCACAACCGACAATCCGGTACGCCAGGGTTATATCAACATGACAGGAACCTTCTGGGATACAATAGTTGTTTGTACAATCACCGGACTGGCAATTGCATCATCAGGCGTGCTTGGCATGAAAGATGCTGCTGGAGACTATCTGACAGGCTCTGATATCACCATAGCGGCCTTTAAGACAGTGCTTGGAACAGGCGGAGGATGGCTTGTGACAATAGGTATCACCCTGTTTGCTTTTTCGACAATACTTGGCTGGGAGTATCACGGAGAGAAGGCCTTTGAGTATTTGCTTGGCACACACAGGTTTAACATGGTTTACAGGGTGATTTTCTCACTCGTTGCATACATAGGCTGTACACAGACTCTGAGCCTGGTGTGGAACTTCTCAGATATCGCAAACGCGCTTATGGCTATTCCAAACCTCATCTGTATGCTTCTTTTAAGCGGTGAGATAGCAAGTGATATAAAGAAATTCCAGCCGGAGATAAAATAGTTTAGATTTTCTATTGACGAATACCCTGCGCTGACATATCATAGTATATAAGTGAAAGGGAGTAGCCGGCACGAAAGTGCTTACTTATCCGTCAGTACGATTGCTCATACATATCATACATATATGACAGCAATCCGGAGAGTGATTAAATGGCGAGACTTTTGTTGTTTTATACAGCAGAAGTGTCGCCTTTTTTGTATATAAAAGCCTTCTGCTGATAAGACATAGATGTAACTATCAATTAATCAGGCATCCTTAAAAAGGACAGCAGAAGGAGGAAAATTATGATTTTTGTAGCAATTTTACTGCTTATAGCAGGCTTTGTAGCACTGGTGAAGGGCGCGGATGTGTTTGTGGATGGAGCGGCGGCGCTCGCCGGGAAATTTGGTATTCCGCAGCTTGTGATTGGACTGACGATTGTGGCGATGGGTACGTCGCTGCCGGAGGCGGCAGTCAGCATCACTGCAGGAATAAAGGGTAATGCGGGGATTACAGTCGGTAATATAGTCGGCAGCAATATACTAAATATCCTTATAATCCTGGGAGTGACGGCACTCATCACAAATGTAGCCATACAAAAAACCACCTTCAAATACGAGATACCGTACATGCTTCTTATCACAGCGGTGCTTCTCGTGATGGGAATGACAGGCAATGAAATCACATTTATTGAGGGTGTTATACTGTGGATTTTATTTATTGCATATCTGCTTTATTTGTATATTCTGGCAAAAAAGGGCAATGACAGCGGTGATGAGCATTCGGTAAAGCTATATCCGGTATGGAAATGTCTGCTCTTTATTGTGCTGGGCGGTGTGTGCGTCGTAATTGGAAGCCAGTTTGTAGTAAACGGTGCCACGACCATAGCAAGAGCCTGTGGCATGAGTGAGCGCTTTATCGGACTGACAATCGTTGCATTCGGCACATCTCTTCCGGAGCTTGTTACATCTGTTTCAGCAGCACGCAAGAGAAATGCCGGTATAGCGATTGGAAATATAGTCGGCAGCAATATTTTCAATATACTCTTTGTAATCGGAACAGTAGCTCTCATTTGTCCGGTACCGTTTGAGAGCAGGTTTGTGATTGATACAGTTGTGGCAATCCTGTGCGGTGTGCTCCTGTGGGGCGGTACGATAAGACATAAAGAGCTTAGAAAGCCATGTGGAGTGGTGATGCTGCTTTGCTATGCGGCATATTTTGTATATTTGGCAGCTATGTAATGATGTATTTTTGAACTGCGATGACTGTGTTTAAAAAGGGTGTGATGAAGAGATAATAATTAAATTTAGCAAACTGTCAATAATTGTGCATACAAATCGACGCTTTGACATCAAAATGATTGAGATTTCACATTAAATATAAATAATTAATTAAAAATAGCACTCTTGCTTGACAAGTGCTGATTGCAGGTGTATAACGTAGTCAGAACGAACGGAAGGAAGCGATTATAATGGATAAAAACCCAAAGCATCCATTGAAGAAAAAAAATAAGGCAGATGCAAAGAAGCATCAGAAGCATGTATATGAATAGCAGCTTCCACTAAGGAATACTATCCAGTAAGCACAATGTACCCCAGCCCGTCACAGGGTTGGGGTATTTTGTATTTTTGGAAGTGTTTTCAGGGACAGCCCGTGAGGCAGTTGTAAATACATTTTCACCGGCACCTTTTATGAGAGAAGCTTTAAGCTTGTCGCCATACATATAGAGGTCATTTCCACGCACAATTCCCCATTCCATCAGAAGCGCAGCCGCACCGGTCACAAACGGTGCAGCCATAGATGTCCCTGTTTTTGAAGTGTAGCCGCCCGTGTTTGAGCATGAAATAATGTCTACACCGGGCGCAATGATATCAGGCTTTATGCTGTCAAAGGCCCAGGTATAGCCTCGGCCGGAAAAGGCGGCTGTGCGGTTTGTTCGGCTGTCATAGGCTCCGACAGATATGACATTTTGAGCGGTTGAGGGGATGGTCAGGGTGATATCAGGCGATGCATGGATAAATGAGGTCTGTGTATTGCGCAGAGCACCTGACGGCAACCATATATCCCATGAGCCGTCCTTTACAGATATGGGTTCAAGTGATATTTTCCAGATGCCGGGTGAGATGTATTCCAATCCCATGAGTTCAATGAATATTTCCTGAAAGGGAGAGTAGGGAGAGGGACCGCCGCCTGTTATATATATGTCTGTCCCATCGAGCCTGTATCTGTATGTAAAGCCCTTTGCCTGATTGGTAATTGTATCGGGAATCTCCAGCATATCATTATTTGGTGCACTAATGCGCAGCTGTATCTCATCCCAGTATTTTTTCCATAAATCAATGGAAAGAGACGGCTCAGGATAGCCTATCGCAAGCTCTGCATCGGCAGGGTATGAGCTGCCGTTTGCATGACCAAAGCCGGCTCCATCGTTACCTGAGCCGACTGAGACAGCGCAGCGGTAGTTTCCTGCTATATAGTCCAGGTATGCTTCAAGCAGTGAGGTGCCGCTGTGCGAGCCGTTGCTTGTGCCAAAGCTTAGGTTTATGGCGATAGGCATGTTCATATCGATTGATTTTCTTATGCAAAAGTCTACTGCCAGCATAATCTGCGTGGTTGTGGGAAAGCTGGCACCGCCTGAGGTTTTGAGTTTTACGATTATAAGATTGCTTTCATAAGCAACACCGCGGTATTTTGTGTTTTGTTCATTACCATTACCATTTCCGTTTCCGGCAGCGATTCCTGCCACATGAGTGCCGTGCCCGGATATGTCGATGCTTGGGCAGATGCGCTGCATTTCTAAGCTGTTTTCTGCATTTATGGCTTTGGTGATTGTATCGCGGTCATATAAGGTGCCGAAAGGGATGATATCACTGTGTGAGGAATCATCGGAAACAGTCTGGTCCCACAGATAGGCGATTCTGCTTACACCATCCTGTATAAAAGCCGGATGGGCATAGTAAATTCCGGAGTCGATAATGCCTACGAGCACACCTTTTCCGGTCAGATTATATGGATTGGTGTGTACGGGAGTGATGCATGAGGCCTGCGAGCCTTCGTACACATCGTAGTTAAACTGCTTTGGCTTTTCCATATATATGATTTCATCGCACAGGGCAACGGTATTTACAAGTGATTTCTCAATTACGAGCACCGCATAGTTTCCGAGTAGCCTCGTGATGAGTACAGAAGGATACTTTTCTTTTATTTTTTCGATGTCACCGACATATTTTACTATCACTTCCCAGCTATCACTCTCCGGCAGATAGCCGCTTGAAAGCCCTCCCTCTTTACCAAGCTCATAAGGGGTGGACAACAGGGCGGCGGACAGCTGTGGAGAAATTTTCTCACTAAATGCTATTTCCATACTAACCTCCATTTTTTATTAGTAAAATATTAAAAAAATCTTAAAAGACAGATGCAATATATATTTGGTATGATTATGTCATAATCGTAACTATTCAGAATCACCCCACGCACATTCGCAAAATCGCACGATACTCGTGCTTTGTCTACACTCCGTTACGGTCCGCGCTGAACAAACGTCCCCCGGACGTTTAGCGCCGCTGCTACGCAGCTAATTTTACTCATATGTGTGGGGGTGGCTCTATTCGAGCCACCTTGAGAACAAGAAAACCTGCTGCTTACATGCAAGCATGACGCATCAGCTTTTTTGTTCTCAGTGGTTCTGAATAGTTACTTATAATCAATATATTATAAGAAACCGGGAGGTCGAAATGAGTAAAAAGAAAAAGATAATCATTTCAGTGATTGCAGCTGTGCTTATCATAGCAGTGATTGTGTCAGCTGTTGTCATTGCAATGACAAAGGGAAAGAATGCAGCAAAGGCATCGGGAGTCTATGCAAACAAGGTCGCTGATGTCATGTATCAGGCGGGAAGTACTGACAAGTACAGCGGTGTCGTGGAAGCAGCCGACACCATGGATATCAAGGCTGACAGTGAAAAAACGGTAAAGGATATTCTTGTGTCAGAGGGGGATGAGGTACAGGTTGGCACACCTCTTTTTACCTATGATACAAAGGATCTTGCTGCGAAAAAGGAAAGCGCCACGCTTGAGCTTGAGAGCTTAAACAATACGCTTTCCGGCTATGATGCACAGATAGAGCAGCTCACCAAGGAAAAGAAGGAAGCGCCAAAGGATCAGCAGCTTGACTATACACTGCAGATTCAGCAGGCGCAGACACAGCAGAAGCAGACTCAGTACGATATTGCCACGAAGAAGGCAGAGATAGAAAAGTATGATGAGAGCATCAAAAATGCCACTGTAAACAGCACAATGATTGGTGTTGTAAAGAAAATCAATGAGAATCAGAGTGCAGACACAGCAGATACAGCATTTATGACAATTGTTGCCACGGGTGATTACAGGGTAAAGGGCACAATTGATGAGCAGAGCTTTTTAAACAGTGGACTCGCAGAGGGGCAGGCAGTTATAGTGCGCTCGAGAGTTGATGAGTTAAAGACATGGCAGGGTACCATCAGCAAGGTTGATACTGAGGATCCTCAGACTGATAACAGCAATTCCGGTATGTATGATGATGGAAGCAGCGAGAAGAAGGCATCAAAGTACAACTTCTATGTGCAGCTTACAGGTACAGGCGACATGCTTTTAGGACAGCATGTATATGTGGAGCCGGATTTCGGACAGACAGAGGTGAAGGATGGTATTTGGATTGATGAGAGCTATGTCGTAAAGGATGGCGATGATGCATATGTATGGACACTTAATAAAAAGGATAAGCTTGAGAAGACAAAGGTTGAGCTTGGAGACTATGACGAGAATCTCATGATGTATGAAATCAAGTCAGGGCTTACAAAGGATGACTATATAGTATGGGCATCTGATGACCTTTATGAGGGTGAGCCGGCACAGACATGGGAAGAGTACGTTGAAAATGGCGGCGGTGAAGATTCAGTCTATGACGATATGGGTACAGAAGCCCTTGATGACCAGATGCTTGAGGGCACTGAGGGAGGTCCTGTTGATGATGGCACAATGGACGATGGCACAATGGACGAAGGTGCTGCAGATGCCACCGGTTCAGGTGACGCGGAGGTACAGTAGATGATTCTAGAACTCCAGCATATTTATAAAAACTATGACCAGGATAAGCTTGTGGTGCCGGTTTTAAAGGATGTTTCACTCCAGATTGAGGAGGGAGAGTACGTGGCAATCATGGGGCCGTCGGGCTCAGGCAAGACCACTCTCATGAATATAGTGGGTTGTCTGGATCTGCCAACATCGGGCACATATATACTTGACGGCAGACCTGTCAGTGAGCTTAAGGAAAAGGAGCTTACGAAAGTCAGACGGGATACAATTGGATTTGTATTTCAGAATTTTCAGCTCATGCCGAGAGAGAGTGCACTGGACAATGTATGCCTGCCACTCATATATGCCGGTGTGAGCAAAAAGGACAGAAGGCAGATGGGTATGGAGGCATTAGAGCGTGTAGGTCTTTCAGACAGGGCTGATTTCAAGCCAACACAGCTTTCAGGAGGACAGAAGCAGAGAGTGGCGATAGCGAGAGCTATGGTCAATCATCCAAAGCTTCTGCTTGCGGATGAGCCTACGGGAGCTTTGGATTCAAAGTCAGGCAAGCAGGTGCTTGAGCTCTTTGAGAGCCTTAATGAGTCCGGTGTGACGGTTGTCATGATTACACATGACAGAAAGGTAGCCGAGCAGGCAAAGCGCATCGTCCACATCATAGACGGCGAGATAACAGAGGAAGGACAGGAGGCAGGTAATGAAAAAGAAAAAGAGAATTAAGATCATTATAATAGCTGTCCTTGTAGTTGCAGTTGCAGCGGGAAGCATCACAGGAGTTGTTTATTACAGGAACTCCAAGGGGCTTGCTTCCGTCATGAGTGTTTCAATGATCAGCACGACAAACGACTACACATCCATGACCAGTGAGGGAATGGTGTGTGATGATGCATGTCAGACAATCAATTTAAAGGATGGACAGAAGGTGACAGAGGTTTATGTCACAAAGGATCAGCAGGTAAAGGCCGGAGATAAGCTCCTTGCATATGATGTGACGAGTCTTTCGCTCTCGGTTGAGATGAAGCAGCTTGAGATACAGAGTCTTGAGAACCAGCTTGCATCGGAAAAGCAGAAGCTTGACAAGCTAAAGAACACTAAACCGGTTGAAAAGCAGCCCGAGACTCCTGTTACACCTGAGCCACAGCCTGACACACAGCCGTCTGCGCCTGAGCAAACGCCTGATGAACAGCATGATGTGATATCTGATTTGTCAGAGGCCAAAGGAAGCGGTACAGAGGACGATCCTTATGTATTTACATGTACAGAAGCTTCATATGTATCAGGAGAGCTTTTGAATACACTCTCAGAAAAGAGCGCGGTAGCGCGGTTTGTAATAGGAGATGCGGATGCACCTGATATGGAGCTTATCGTAAGAGGAGATAGGCTTGGCGGCTATGATGAAAGCGATGAGATAAAGCTTTTCCTTGCAGGCACAACTACAGCAGGAGATGCTTCTGATGATACAGAAGGAAGTGAGCCGTCAGATACCAAAACAGACAGTGCCACAGAACAGACCGCACAGACAGAAGCTGATACCGCGGCAGAAGAAAAGACATACACAGCAGATGAGCTTAAGGATGCCATAAAGGAGCAGACCAGAAGTGTTGCCGATGTTGATTTACAAAAGAGAATTGCACAGGCTGATTTAAAGGAACTGCAGAGCGAGCTTGAGGATGGCGTGGTATATGCAAAGAAGGATGGAATTGTGACAACAGTCGGTGATCCTGCCAATCCACCGCAGGACGGTACACCTTTCCTGCAGCTTTCGGGAGCATCAGGACTGTATATCAGCGGAACAATCGGTGAGCTGGATCTGGATACGGTAAAAGTAGGACAGAGCGTATCAGCAGTCAATTACATGACAGGTGATACCTATGAGGGCACGGTATCCGAGATAAGCAATGTGCCGTCAGACAGCGTAAACTATTATGGAGACAGCAATCCAAACTCCTCATTCTATGAGTACACCGCGTACATTGAGAATCCGCAGAATCTCAAAAAGGGCTATTCGCTTGAGTTGACCATAGATACATCATCGGAGGGCTCTGACAGCGGACTATATATCGACAAGTCATATGTCAGAACCGAGAACGGACAGTCATATATATACAAGGATGACAACGGAAAACTCATAAAGCAGTCTGTTAAAACAGGCAAGTCGCTCTGGGGCTCATATGTGGAGATAAAGTCAGGTCTGACAAATGATGACTATATCGCATTCCCGTATGGAGTCAGGGAGGGCGAGAAAACCAAGGTGTCGGAAGATGGTATGTATTAGTTTAGCAGGGAGGATTAAAGATGCTGGAAAATATTAGATTGTCCTTTAGGGGAATCTGGTCACATAAGATGCGTTCGTTTCTGACCATGCTTGGAATCATCATCGGAATTGCAGCAATTATTGCGATTGTTTCCACAATTCAGGGCACAAACGAACAGATAGAAAAGAACCTCATAGGTTCGGGAAGTAATAACGTAAAGGTCACACTGCAGAAGGATGGCTATGATATGGATCTGTCATATGATACGGCGCCGGCGGGAGTGACTGAGGTATCGGCTGCCACACTTGACAGCATAAAGGAGCTCGACCATGTGAAAAATGCAGCTCTTTACCGTACAAGACAGGCTTACAATGCAGTCTATTATCTGAACACGGCGCTTTCGGGCGGAAATATAACAGGTGTCGATGACGGATATTTCGATACTGCAAGCTATGTAGTCATGAAGGGCAGAGGTTTCTCAAAGAATGACTATGCAAAGGCCCGCAGGGTGGCACTCATCGATGAGAGCGTGGAGAGCAGCCTGTTTTCAGGAGAGAGCGCGCTCGGCAAGACAGTAGAGATACAGGGATATCCGTTTACAGTAGTTGGTGTAGTCACGGAAAAGGACAGCTATGATCTGGTAATAAACTCAATGGATGATTACTATATGTATGCCTATGATGACAGCCAGGGCAATGTATTTGTGCCAAGCGGAACATGGCCGGTTATATTTGGTTATGATGAGCCGCAGAACCTTTTGCTTAAGGCAGACAGCACGGATACCATGGCTACAGTGGGAAAGGCTGCTGAGGAGATACTTAACAGCAATTTAAATGTCACAGACGGCTCTGATGTGACCTACAAGGCACAGGATTTACAGGAGCAGGCAAAGCAGATACAGCAGCTCAGCCAGTCAACCAATATGATGCTCATATGGATAGCCGGAATATCACTGCTAGTCGGTGGTATCGGTGTAATGAATATCATGCTTGTGTCAGTCACAGAGCGTACCTCAGAGATAGGACTAAAAAAAGCAATCGGAGCAGGAAAGGGAGCAATCCTCGGTCAGTTCCTCACAGAGGCTGTTGTGCTCACAAGCCTTGGAGGCTTAGTCGGAGTGCTGGTCGGAGTGATACTCTCTAAGGTCATCTCAATGCTGAATGGTACGCCGACAGCGATAAGCCCGGCAGCAGCTATACTTGCGGTACTTTTTTCCATGGCAATCGGAATCATATTTGGTATGCTTCCATCATACAAGGCAGCGAACTTAAACCCGATTGACGCACTGCGCCATGAGTAATTTTTATTAAAATTGCCGCTATTGTGAAAAAAATAACAATTCTTTGTATTTTGATGAATACAAGGGTAGAAAAAGTTTATAAAATTTTGTAGAATGTTCCTAGTAGATAAATACTAGGAGCATTTTTTTAGAGGAATCAGGTCATGTGATATGGGAAGTGTCACATGATGTAATGATTCTTCTAAGTATGTAATTAATTATGTAACAAAATATACATTATTTTAAGGAAAAGGAGATAATATGTACGCTGACGAAAACGTAATCAAAATCAAACATGCAGTTTTGCTTGAGGTCGCAAAGGCTGCATTTGCAGGTAACCTCGATGAGATCAGAGATGACATCCCATTTACATTGATTCCGGGACCGACACCTCAGTTCCGTTGCTGTATCTACAAGGAGAGAGAGATCATCCGTCAACGTGTCAGACTCGCAGAGGGTAAAGCACCAAGCACAAACGATGATGGTAATATCATCCAGGTAATCAGCTCAGCATGTGAGGATTGTCCGATTTCAAGCTACACAGTTACTGAGAACTGTCAGAACTGTCTCGGCAAGGCTTGTATCAATGCCTGTAAGTTCGGAGCAATCGAGGCAGGACGTCTCCGCTCACATATCGACCCACAGAAGTGTAAGGAGTGTGGACGCTGTGCACAGGCATGTCCTTACAACGCTATCGCTCATTTAAAGAGACCATGTAAGTTCTCTTGCCCTGTAAATGCCATTACATACAACGAGTACGGCATTTCAGTGATTGATGAGAGCAAATGTATCAGATGTGGTAAGTGTATCCACAGCTGTCCATTCGGAGCTATCGGATCAAAGACATACATCGTAGATGTAATCGATGCAATCAAGTCAGAGAACAAGCATGTATACGCTATGGTTGCACCTGCAGCAGAGGGACAGTTTGGCGTAAACATCACTATGAACAGCTGGAAGAAGGCTATGCAGGCAGTTGGCTTCAACGGTTTTGTTGAGGTAGCACTCGGAGGAGATATGACAGCAGCATACGAGGCTGACGAGTGGCTTGAGGCATACGAGGCAGGAGAGAAGAAGGTTACATCATGCTGCCCTGGATTTGTAAATATGGTTAGAAAGCACTATCCTGAGCTTGCTGACAAGATTTCTACAACTGTTTCACCTATGTGTGCAGTTTCAAGAATGATCAAGGCAAAGGATCCTGATGCAGTTACAGTATTCATCGGACCATGTGTTGCCAAGAAGTCAGAGGTACAGGATCAGAAGATAGAGGGCAATGCAGACTATGTACTTACCTTCAGCGAGATTCGTGCTATTATGAAGGCAAAGGGAGTACAGCTTGAGGCTGATGATACATCATATCAGGAGGGCTCAGTATACGGTAAGCGTTTCGCAAACTCAGGCGGAGTTACAGCAGCCGTAATCGAGAGCATGAAGGAAAAAGGCGAGGATGTTGATTGTAAGGTTTGCAAGGCAAACGGAGCAGCAGAGTGTAAGAAGGCACTTCTCCTCATGAAGGCAGGCAAGCTTCCTGAGAACTTCATCGAGGGAATGGCATGTGAGGGCGGCTGCGTAGGCGGACCAAGCTCATACAATGACATGGTGACTACCAAGAAGTTCCGTGATGAGCTCTTAAGCAGAGCAGATGACAGAAAGATTCGTGACAACATCGCCAACTACCATATGGAGACATTTGATATGCACCGTAAGGAGCAGTAATAAAATGATTGTTACAGCATAAGCTTTTTAAATCCCCCGACTTGTTCGGGGGATTTTTGTGATTGCGAATATCTGCAAAAAGATATGTGGTTAGTCATATTGAGAACTGAATAGTAACAAAGATATTAAATAAATTAAGTACATATTACGACTCTATCACGGGTTTTCGGGATAAAGAAACAATTGTAACACAACTGAAATATATGAAGCTAACATTAAGAAATTCTAAAGGAATTTGCAGTAGCAAAAAAGATTGTTTAACGCTATAATAGATATTGCTAGAAATAATATTATCAGGTTTGAGTAATAATATAGAGAAAATAATTATAAAATGCTAAAGAGGATTGGAAAAATGGACAAAAATAAAAAGATGATTATCGGTATACTTACGGCTGCAATAGTTCTGGTGGTGGCGTTTATAGTATATATCGCATGCTTTGACTCACACATTGAGTTCAGCAGCAAGTTTAAAAACGGTATCACTGTTGAGTATGGCAAAAAGTTTGAGGAGCCCAAAATTAAGGCGTATGTCAGAGGCAGGCTTATAAACCGGAAGGGAAAAGAGATAAAATGTACTATAGATAGTAATGTCGATGCGACAAAGACTGGTTCATACGAGATAAAGGTAACTGCTCAATACGGTAAAAAAACTGCGACACAGACCATCAAGGTTGAGGTAAGGGATAAGAAGGATCCGAAGATCGCATTAAATGGCGATGCTGAGATGACTGTAGAGGCAGGCAGCGAGTTCAGTGACCCGGGATATACGGCAACAGACAACTATGATGGGGATCTGACAGACAAGGTATCTGTCACAGGAACTGTCGATACGTCAAAGCCCGGGGATTATGAGATAAAGTACAGTGTCGCAGACTCGTCAAAGAATGAGGGCGAGGTTAAAAGGACTGTGCATGTCACAGATACCACGGCACCACAGATAAAGCTTTCAGGCGATGATTTTATGTCTGTAAAAAAAGGTGATAAGTACAGTGATCCGGGATACACGGCAACAGACAACTGTGACGGAGATATCACAGACAGTGTCAAGGTATCAGGAGATAAGGTAGATAAGGATAAAGCAGGAAAGTATACCGTGACCTATGAGGTTTCAGATTCATCAGGCAATAAGGCTACAGCTACAAGAGTGGTCAGTGTGTATGATCCGGCTGCCACGGCAGACACAGTAAATCCGGGCAACAAGATTATTTATCTGACCTTTGACGATGGTCCGGGAAAGTATACACAGGGGCTTTTAGATTTACTTGATAAATACAACGTAAAGGTTACCTTCTTTGTTACAAATACGCATCCTGACTATCAGAACCTGATAGCAGAGGAGGCAAAGAGAGGACATACAGTGGCTATCCACTCTGCAAGCCATAAATACGACCAGATATATACAAGCGAGCAGGCCTATTTTGATGACCTTGAGCAGATGAACAGCATCATAAAGGCACAGACAGGAAATGATGCGTCAATCATGAGATTCCCGGGTGGTTCATCAAATACTATAAGTAAGGATTATTGTCCGGGCATTATGACACAGCTCGTCAATGATGTGACAGCAAGAGGACTTTTGTACTGTGACTGGAACGTATCGAGCGGAGATGCAAACAGCAAGCCAATCAGTACGGAACAGGTGGTACAGAATGTCATCTCCGGCGTTCAGAGCCACAACGTATCAGTTGTATTGCAGCATGACATAAAGGATTTCAGTGTCAATGCGGTTGAGCAGATCATCCAGTGGGGACAGGCGAACGGTTACACATTTTTACCACTCACCACAAGCTCACCGATGTCTCATCATCGTGTAAACAACTAAAATCATTCAAATAAAAAAGCGCAAAAAAGAAGAGTTCGAAATGAACTCTTCTTTTTTAATCATGATTCTTATATCTTATTCCCCAATTAACATTTTTGTAACTATCATCTTACCTAAATATATAATAAAGAAAAAGGTACATAGAAACTAGATTGACTAGGTAGCCAAATTATTTAACTACCTCAACGTTAACTGCCTGTGGACCTTTAGCGCCATCAGTGATATCGAACTCTACTGCTGCACCTTCCTCGAGAGTTTTGAAGCCCTCCATGTTAAGTCCTGAGAAATGTACGAATACATCATTTCCGTCCTCGGCTGTGATGAATCCGTAACCTTTTTGGTTGTTGAACCATTTTACTGTACCTTTGCTCATCGAAAGTACCTCCAAATAATAATAATGCTGCTTACGCAACTAACGTTAGAATAGCATAACAGGTTTAAGATGTAAAGCAATAAAGTCAAAGTTCTTTAAAGTTTATGTCATTATTTGCTAAAAATTTCATTACAAGCTTATCCCATTCACTGTCTAAGGTCTTATCCACTGAAAAAATATTGTAGGATATTCCGGTTGTTAGAGTCAGAAGTTTGTTCTGATACCTGATATTTATGAAAAAGCCACTGATATCGGACACGGTGAAAGCAGAGTGCAGACTGCTTAGGGTGTGTTCCATATTTTCGGGTGAAAGCAGAAAGACAAATTTGAATGACGATGGCGTCTGTCTGCCCTTTATCAGGTCGAAGCAGTTTGTGCGAAGCATCCTGAAAGGGAGTATGCCATAGCCTGCTATTCTATTTTCTTCAAGCTCTGTGGAGCTGTAAAAGTCCTTTTGCAGATGTCCGTCTATGATGTATGAGGCTGCCTTTGTGATGACGGCCTCCTGGAGCAGGAAGTTGTCAAAGATTTCCGTGCGAAGCAGCTTGTTCATAAAGTCCTTTGTGTCTGTCAGTTCAATTGATATCATAATTTCTCCTCATTTTCCACATTGTATGTGACAGCGAATGATTGTTCTCAATGGTTTTGAATAGTTATCGATTATTATATCATACATCAGATTTGCGGATTATGCCATAAAAATAAAGCCTGTTCAACTGGAATAATTGTAAAGTCCGTGGTAGAATAAGTGCGTTATGCAATGAAAACAGGAGGCAATCCATGAAACAGGAAAAATTATTTGATTTACTTAAAGCGGCAGTTTCACCATGCGAGTGTGTGAAGGCTGCAAAGCAGGAGCTTTTGGAAAACGGATTTGAGGAGATAGATTATACAGGTGACTGGAAGCTTGTGCGCGGTGGCAGGTATGTCTTAAATCACCATGATACGACCATGTTTGCGTTTACTGTAGGAAGCGGCTACAACAAAAAGGATATGGTGCGAATAGCGGCAGCTCATACAGACTATCCATATCTTCGCATAAAGCCAAATCCGGATTTTATGACAAACTCATATGCACAGGTCAATGTAGAGGTGTATGGAGGACCGATTTTAAATACATGGTTTGACAGACCTCTCGGAGTGGCAGGGCGCGTGGCTTTAAAGAGTGAGGATGTGTTCAATCCGCGTATGGTGCTATATAGGTCTAAAAAGCCTGTCATGATTATTCCAAATCTTGCCATCCATATGAACAGGGATGTGAATAAGGGAGTCGAGATAAATAATCAGGTGGATCTGATGCCGGTGCTTGATTCAATCCCGGAGGATGAAAAGACCACGGATTATTTCCTTGGCTTTCTGGCTGGTGAGCTGTCTGTGGAAAAGAGCGACATCATAGACTTCGAGCTCAATACATTTTGCATGGACGAGCCTTGCCTTGTCGGTGTGAATGATACTATGATTTCATCACCGAGAATCGACAACCAGTCATCCTGCAGAGCACTTCTTGATGCCATAGAGGATGGAAACAGAGCTGATGGAATAAACATCATAGCGCTTTTCGACCATGAGGAGATTGGAAGTAACAGTAAGCAGGGCGCGGCCTCTATAATGCTTCACGATATGCTCAGGCGTATTTTAAGAAATATGGACCTTTCAGAAAATGAAATAGATGAGAGCATATATGATGCCATGCTTTTGTCTGTCGATGTGGCTCATGCGCTTCATCCTAATAAAAAGCAAAAGATGGATATCACAAATATGCCTGTCATGGGAAAAGGCTTTTGTATCAAGCAGGCGTGCTCACAGTCGTATGCTACGGATGCACAGGCTATCGCCATTCTCTGTCAGCTTTGTGATGAAAAGGGCATACCTTACCAGCGCTTTGTGAACCGTTCGGACAGCCGCGGTGGTAGCACACTTGGCTCGATTGCAGGCACGCTTTTGCCGGTAAAGACGGTGGATATTGGTATACCTATTCTTGCAATGCACTCAGCCTGTGAGCTTATGGGAGTACGCGACATGAAAGCCTTAAGCGACTGTGTGACAGCCTTTTTCGGGTATTTGGGAAAATAAATACAGAAACCTCTTGCATAAGTTTGGTTTTCGTGTTAATATGACGTAGTAATGAAAACCACTTGTTACGGAATGAAATAACTTTTAAAAAGGTAATTTAAACTTTTATTATCATATAGTGCAGGAGGAATAGATATGTATAAGATTATAATAGATAGCTGTGGTGAGCTCACAGATAGCCTTAAGAAGGATGGACATTTTTGCAATGTGGCACTCGAGCTTGATGTTGACGGATACAGAATCCGCGATGATGAGAGCTTTGACCAGCATGATTTCTTAAGAAGAGTAAAGGAGAGTGTAAAGGGACCAAAGTCGTCATGCCCGTCTCCTGAGGAATATATGCAGTCCTTTGAGGGAGAGGCTGATCATATCTATGTTGTCACACTTTCGGGAAAGCTCAGCGGCTCATACAACAGCGCTGTTTTAGCAGTCAATCTGTACAACGAGGAGCATGAGGACTGTGGCAAGCAAATCTATGTATTCAATTCCCGCTCAGCATCTATAGGCGAGACACTAATCGGCATGAAGGTACAGGAGTTTGAAGAGAGTGGACTTTCATTTGATGAGGTTGTAAAGCAGACCGAAGAGTATATTTCTTCCATGAATACATTCTTTGTGCTTGAGACTCTTGATACATTAAGAAAGGCAGGACGATTAAGCAACTTGAAGGCTTTTGTGGCCAGCACTTTAAATATAAAGCCTGTCATGGGCTCAACAGATGAAGGCTCAATCCAGCAGCTTGGTCAGGCCAGAGGCATGAAGAGGGCACTTGCCAAGATGGTAGAGGATGTTGTGGCTGCCACAAAGGACTGTGAGCACAGGATTCTTGCAATTTCACACTGCAACTGCCCGGAGCGTGCGCAGTATGTGAAGGCATGCCTTGAGAAACTTGCCAGATTTAAGAAGATTGTCATTGTGGATACTGCCGGCATCTCAAGCATGTATGCAAATGACGGAGGCATTATTATAGCAGTATAAGGATATGGTCTTTATTTTATCGGCCGGATATATTATAATGATGGCATGGGAAATTTAGATTACACACAGGTTTTAAACAAAATAGAAAACACACACCGTTTCGGCAATGAGCCCGGAGTGGTGGTGACGGCACAGGTAATAAACGTGCTGAGAGAAAAAGGAAAGCAAAAGCGCATAATACCGTATATCCATGTGGCAGGCACCAATGGAAAGGGCTCGGTGTGCGCTTTTTTTTCTAGTATATTAAAAAAAGAGCATATGAGGGTAGGCACGTTTGTATCACCGCATCTGGTAGATTTTGAGGAGCGCATCACTGTTGATGGGCGTATGATACCTAAGGAGGATGTTACACGGCTTGGAAACTATCTGCTTGATATAGATTTTGGTATAGGGCTTACGATGTTTGACTACTGCCTTGCTATGGCTCTTTTGTACTTTGAGGAGCAGCAGTGCGATTATATGGTCATTGAGACAGGGCTCGGAGGCAGGCTTGACTCAACGAATGCAATCGGCACACCGCAATGTGCCGTTATTACAAAGATAGGCTATGACCATATGGCTATCCTTGGCAGTGATATAGCGGATATAGCGGCTGAGAAGGCCGGTATCATAAAGGAAAACGGCACAGTGGTGGTGGAACAGCAGGATAAACGTGCTATGCAGGTGATTGAGCAGGAAGCGCAAAAAAAGCATGCAAGGATAATCACTGTGGAGCAAAGCGATATAGCACGCTGCAGCGGCTACGCACTGAGGCTTTGTGGCACATTTCAGTGGGAGAATGCAGCAGCGGCAGAGCTTGCGGCGCGGTATGTGCTGGGAAAGCACTATAGCGGGCTGGAATACGAAATGCAATATGATAAGACAGGGGCAAAGAGAGAGGAAACAGACCTGAATAAAAGGATAAAAAGCGCTCTTGAAGAAGCTGTGTGGCCGGGACGCATGGAGATAGTATCAAAGGAGCCGTTTCTGCTAGTGGACGGAGCACACAACAGCAATGGAGTTGATGCACTTAGGGAAAGCCTCATGCAGATGTATCCGGGTGAGAAATTTTGCTTTTTCATGGGAGTCATGGCTGATAAGGACTATGATGTGATGATACGTGAGATTTTACCTCTTGCTGAGGAGTTTTATACAGTGACACCGGATTCAGACAGGGCACTGCAGGCATCGCACCTTGCTGATTTTATCAGAAAAGAGGGAGTTGAAGCAACAGAGCTTTCAGGAGTTGATGAGATAAGTAAGCACCTGAAAAGAGATACGAAAAATGTTGCATTTGGCTCATTGTATTTTATTGGGGAGCTTAAACAGCACCGGATATAAACACCGGATATAAGAGGATGATTCATGGCTGATATTTTAAGAATTTTTAAAAGAGATATGTGCGGCATATTCCGAAATGTGCTTGTACTCATTATAGTTATTGGACTGTGCGTGCTGCCGGCGCTGTATGCATGGTTTAATATCTATGCCAACTGGGACCCGTATGGCAACACTGGAAATATAGCAATTGCAGTAGTCAATCTGGACAAGGGCTGGACGAAGAATGACAGCGAAACTGTCAATATGGGCGATGGTGTGGTAGAGTCATTAAAGCAAAAGGATACTATAGGCTGGGAATTTGTTAAATCAGAGGAAAAGGCTGTTGAGGGTGTTAAATCAGGCAGATATTATTCTGCACTTGTCATAGATGAGCAGTTTACTTACAGCATGTATCATGGTGTAGCTGACAATATTGAAAATCCAAGGATTACCTACTATCTCAACGACAAGAAAAATGCTGTTGCGACAAAGATAACGGACAGTGCAGCAAGTGCTGTTAAATCAAGTATTAATAAGCAGTTTATAAAGGTGCTTGCAGAGAAGGTATTTAAGGAGACCAACGTAATATCCAATGACGTGAAGGAAAAGGATGCTGTGGGGCAGATGACCGGTAAGCTTGAAGCGGTATCTGAGAGTCTTGCGCAGTACGATGCCATGATAGATATGTTTATTGACGGAAATAAGGCATTATCACAGGTGTCTAAAGAAACGGGCGAAGCACTCAAAGATGGACAGGATAAGCTTGCAAAGGGCACAGACAGGCTTGAAGAGAGTAAAAATGATCTGCAGTCCACCAGACAATCCTTCGACAGCTTTAGCGCAGATATCACAACGGCATTAGCAAAGGTGAAGAGCTCGATTGATGATATATCAAAGCAGATTTCAGATGCAAATCTGTCACAGGATGTAAATACTATTCAAAGTGATGTGCAAAATATTAAACAGTCAGCGGATGATTTGAAAGGTAATATTGACACTCTTGAGGACAAAATCAACAAAATAAAGCCGGATATGGACGATACCCATGTCGGCACACTTATTTCCAATATAGAGCTTGTCAAGGAACAGACAAAGAGCATGATAGAAAGCACACAGTCTGTGGATTTATCGGGGAAGACACAGAATTCTGCAGAAACACTTAAGAGCGTAATGTCGGCTCTTTCATCGACCGCGTCAGCAGTGAATGATACATATACCTCACAGATAGTGCCACAGGTGGACGGCATGATAAGCAGTATGTCGTCTGTTCTTGATTCAATGCAGACCACACTTGGCAATCTAAGTCAGACATCAGGCTCTATGGCGCAGGTGTTTGACGGAGTGGACAGTACGCTTGATACACTCAATATGATCATGACACAGCTTAAGGGAGTCATAGAATCAGCATCTGACAAGATAAATACGACACTCGACAAGCTTGAAGCAGCCTCTGAGGATGAAAAAGCTGATATCATAGTGAATCTTCTTTCGGGGAATCCTGAAAAGCTTGGCATCTTCTTTTCAGAGCCGGTGCAGGTATCAGATAATTATATATACGAGATAGCCAATTATGGCTCCGGAGTAGCACCTTTTTACACAACACTTGCCATATGGGTGGGCATGACTATACTTGTTTCACTGGTAAAGGTTCACGCGGATGCTAAGGGGCTTGGGAAACTAAAGCCTTCACAGCTTTATTTTGGCAGATATCTGACATTCTTTTTACTGTCACAGGTACAGACTTTTATCATTGTGCTGGGTGATTTATATCTGCTTAAAATACAGTGTGTGCATCCGGTTTCATTTATTGTGACAGGCGCAGTGGCAAGCCTTACATTTTCACTGCTCATATATTCTCTGACCATATCCTTTGGTGATATAGGAAAGGCACTGGCGGTGGTTGTCATGGTGCTTCAGATTGCAGGAAGCGGCGGCACATATCCGATAGAGGCGCTGCCGTCATTTTTCAGGGCAGTGTATATTTTCTTCCCATTCCCATATGCGATAAATGCGATGAGGGAGTGTATAGGAGGTATGTACGAAAATACACTTGGCAAATGTTATATCACGCTTTTACTTTTTGGCGCAACCTCTTTGGTGATAGGACTTGTGATACGAAAGCCGTTTATCAGACTCAATCATTTTATAGAGAAGCGTATGGAAGATACTGAGATGCTATAGTTAAATGTACAATTAATAAATTGATAATTGACATATTAATATGGTGCTTCTGATGTGCCGTAAGCTATAAAGCAGGAAGGAAAGTATGCAGGATAAAGATAGAAACAGTAATAAAGATTCCAATATGGATAATGATATGAATAACAATGCAAATAATAATGTGAATGAGCAGCCACTATCCGATGATAAGAGATTGCGCGAGATGTACGATAAGCTGGTCGGATATGAAAAGACCATACATGAGCAGAATCAAAAACGGATAAAAATAGGATTAAGGTGCATATACATCATTCCACTCTTTTTTCTGGTGCTGCTGATGATTGTACCGGACAGTTCAAAAATCATTTTTCTTGTGCTGTGGATAGTGAGCCTGTTTGCTATCGCAGTGTATTTAATCGGAGTCGAGTATGTGGACTATAAGCTGCAGGAGAAGATGAATGAGATAAGTGGCAGTGATGCGCAGAATATGAGCGTGAGTCCTGTCGTGCAGATTGAGGACAGGGTGCAGGAAATAGCCGAAAGAGTGGAGAAGAGATTTGATACGATGCAGCAAAGTACAGGGGAGGATGCCGAGCAATGAAAAAAATATTTCAAATATATCTGGCTGACCTGAAACGCATATCTACAAATGTGGTTGCCATAGTCATTATTATGGGACTTGGCATCATCCCTGCTTTGTACGCATGGTTTAATATTATGTCCAACTGGGATCCTTACGGAGAGGAAGCTACATCACAGATGCACATAGCAGTATATTCTGAGGATGAGGGGATGAGCATCGGTGATTTAAAGCTATGTATGGGAGACAGTGTCATAAAGGGACTGAAGGAAAACGATGCAATTGGCTGGATTTTCACAGATAGCAGTGAAGAGGCACTGGAGTATGTTTATAGTGGAAAGTGCTATGCAGCCTTTATTGTGCCGAAGGATTTTTCAGCTGATATGCTTAGCTTCCTAAGCGGTGAGCCGGTCAATCCGCAGATAGAATACTATGAAAACAGCAAGAAGAATGCCATAGCAACAAAGATAACCTCAAAGGTCAAGACCACGGTGCAGCAGTCTGTAAACTCTTCAATGGTGAGCACGATTACGGAGATAGCGTCAAAGTCGGGAGAGCTCATAGTGGGAGACGGCAAATCAGGCGATAACCTGGCCGGAACGGTTGTTGACAAGCTAAAGGATATGGATACGACTCTTTCTACATATGCAGGCATGCTCGATACCTTTGCCATGCTCACGGATTCAGCAGACAGCCTGATAGGCTCGACACAGTCACTGCTTCCGAGTGTGCAGGGGCTGATTGACGGGGGACAGTCATCAGTGCTCTCGGGGGCGCAGACAGCACAAACCATCACACAGATGGTCGACATAAGCTTATCAAACATAAACAGCCAGCTCGATGTGCTGGAAAACTCCATACAGCTCTTAAATGCATCGGGAGTAGCTGATGCCGATACTGCGGATATATCTGTTTCTGTGGCCGGCTTTGATACGGTAGAGCAGCTTGCTGAGAATACGCTTGCCACCATTCAAGGCTTAAAGGGAGTGGATAGCTCGCAGATAGAGGCTGTCAGGAAAAATATCCAAAGCATTAAAACACAGATAAAAGACCTTAAGTCTGATACTGAATTGACGGCAGATAAGCTAAAGCTTCTTAAGGAGTCGGTAAAAGCCGATGTGTCAAGTGCCAAGTCTGCAATAGATACACTTAAAAATACATTTGACCACAGCGTGTCACCGAATCTCACAGGAGCGGTATATGATATAGAATATGCGCTTATTGAGACCCGGTCCATGCTTGGTTCTCTGGACAACAGCTTTCCGGATATACAAAAAGCACTCGATGATTATTCGGCAGTTCTTAAATCAGGAAATGCAGATATTGTAAATACCAGACAGTATGTACAGCAGATCAGAGATGGTTTACAGAATGTTATATCAGGATTTGACAATTTATCAAACGATGAGCAGTTTAATGAGATTGTAAAGCTGCTTCGGACAGATCCGACACTCATTGCGCAGTTTGTGACATCACCGCTGTCTATGGATGAGCAGAAGATATATGAGATATCCACATATGGCTCAGCCATGGCACCGTTTTACACAGTGCTGGCTCTGTGGGTGGGAGGTCTGATAACTGTTGCACTTGTGAAAACAAAGGTAAAGGACACTGACGATATAAAATCACTTGGCAAAGTAAACAGCGTACATAAGTTTTTTGGCAGATATATTACATTTTTCGTGATAGGACAGCTGCAGACACTTGTGACGGTACTAGGTGATTTGTTCTTCGTCGGCATACAGTGCAGGCATCCGTTCCTTTTCTGGTGCGCAAGCGCGCTGACAAGCCTTGTATTCACGCTTCTTATGTACTCGCTCACAGCAGCCTGGGGCAATGTGGGACAGGCTGTAGCAGTAGTCATTATGGTCATTCAGGTGGCAGGCGCAGGTGGCACATTCCCGGTTGAAGTGCTGCCACAGGTGTACAGAGCGCTGTATAAGTTTATGCCGTTTAACTATGCCATGAATGCCCTAAGAGAGTGCGTGGGCGGCATGTACCGCTTTGATTATGGCAGGGATCTTGCAATCCTTCTTATATTTATAGCCGTATCACTGGTGATTGGTCTGCTGCTTGGGTGCCCGTTTGGAAAGCTCAATACGGCAATTGAAAAAAGTAAGAAAAAGTCAGGTCTTATTTTATAAGATAAAAAGTTTTGAATGGTTAAAAAATTATATAGAAACTTAAGTTATGGTTATTATAAAAAAATAGTACTAGACATTTTTTTCCTATTGTACTAGAATGAGCATAAATGATAATAGACCCGATATATGATAACACTAGGTTATATCGGATCCGTAAAGAAACGGAGGATATAAAGATGGAAAAGAAGGATATCGATTGGTCAAACCTTAGTTTTGGCTACCAGGAAACAGATTACAGCTATGTTTCTAATTATAAAGATGGAAAGTGGGACGATGGACAGCTCACAAAGGATCATACAGTGACACTTAATGAGTGTGCGGGAGTATTCCAGTATGCACAGACATGCTTCGAGGGACTTAAGGCTTACACGACAGAGGATGGCAGAATTGTCTGCTTCAGACCTGACTTAAACGCACAGCGTCTTAAGGATTCATGTGAGAGACTTGAGATGCCAGTATTCCCGGAGGATAGATTTGTAAAGGCAGTTGAGGAAGTAGTAAAGGCAAATGCAGCATGGGTCCCACCATACGGCTCAGGCGCTACACTCTATATCAGACCATATATTATGGGAACAAACGCAGTAATCGGTGTAAAGCCTGCTGATGAGTATCAGTTCAGAATCCTTGTAACACCTGTAGGACCATACTTCAAGGGTGGCGCAAAGCCAATCACAATCCGTGTGTCAGACTTTGATAGAGCAGCACCTCACGGAACAGGACATATCAAGGCAGGACTCAACTATGCAATGAGTCTTCATGCCATTGTAGATGCACACGCACAGGGCTTTGCAGAGAATATGTACCTCGATCCTGCAACACGTACAAAGGTAGAGGAGACAGGTGGAGCAAACTTCATCTTTATCACAAAGGATGGCACATTTGTTACACCTAAATCAGACAGCATCCTGCCATCAATCACACGCCGTTCACTGATGGTAGTTGCAGAGAAGTACTTAGGACTCAAGGTAGAGCACAGAGAGGTGCTCTTTGATGAGGTAAAGGATTTTGCTGAGTGTGGACTTTGCGGAACAGCAGCAGTAATCTCTCCTGTAGGAAAGATTGTAGACCATGGCAAGGAAATCTGCTTCCCAAGCGGTATGGATGAGATGGGACCTGTCACAAAGAAGCTTCGTGACACACTTACAGGCATTCAGATGGGCCATATTGATGGACCGGATGGATGGGTTCACGAGATTAAGTGTGATTAATAATAAGAATACACATTTATAATAAAGCACCGGGTATTATGTTACATCGTAATATCTGGTGCTTTTGTATTATTTTATGTGGCATAATAAGCCGATTTGTGCTAATATACTCTTATATGTATGCAAATGTTTATAAAAGCTTGGAATAGATATATAAAAGCAAACAAAAGAGATAACCGGGGATAATTAAATGGACGAGTATGAAAAGATAAGACAGAGAAAGCGCGAAGAATATAGAAAGAGACACCGCGCCCAGGTTAGAAGAAAGCAGCTTATTGGCAATGGCATTGTTATAGGTGTGATAATACTTATAATTGCAACGATAATCATAGTGGGAGTGCAAAGAGCCAGAAAGGCAAAGCAGGAAGAGGTAAAGGCAGAGGTGACCAGTACTCTCTACAATCCCACAGAGCCAAAGCTGGATGTAGAGCTGCTGACACCCAATCCGTATTCCAGACCACAGAAGGCACTTGATAAGGTAAACGGCATAGTTGTACATTACACAGCAAATCCCGGGACTACAGCCAGACAAAACAGAGACTATTTCAACGGCCTGGCAGAGACCAAAAAGACCAAAGCAAGCTCACATTTTGTGATAGGATTAGAGGGTGAGATAGTACAGTGCATACCGTGCAATGAGATATCGTATGCATCAAATAACAGAAACAATGACACCATATCAATAGAGTGCTGTATAGAGGATGAGACCGGAAAGTTCAATGACAGTACATACCAGTCACTTATAGAGCTCACGACATGGCTTATGGGACGGTATGATCTGAGTGCGGATGATGTAATAAGACATTACGATGTGACAGGCAAGAAGTGTCCGCTCTACTTCGTGGAGCATGAGGATGCGTGGGAGCAGTTTCACAAGAATCTGGATACCTATATCAAAGAAAATGGTGTGCCAAAGGAAAATTCGACGGAAAATAATTAAAGGATGATTAAATAAAGATGAGAGAAGTTATTGAAGAATTGTTAAAACAGGAAAATACACGTCAGAATCTTAGCAGATTGAGGAGCCTTATAAAGGAGCAGGAGTGTAAGGTGCAGGCTTATGAGCTTCTTAAGGAGCATGATGATTTACTTATTTCTTTTCTAGCGTCGGAGGATGCGAAGACCAGAAAAAATGCTGCTTTATTGATTGGTGATTTACAAATCTCACATCTTGCTGATGATTTATTTAAAGCATATGAATCAGAGAATACACGTTTTGTGAAGAGCTCATATCTGACTGCACTTTTGCAGCTTGATATACCGCAGCTTGTCCCAAAGCTTGTAGACCAGAAAAAACTTCTTGAACAGACTGAGATAACTGAAGAAAACAGAAAACATGTTGATGAAGAACTGCGTGAGATAAATAAAATCCTGATTAAATATAATGGGATCAAACAGCATACACCAATACTTGAGGGCGTCAGAGCAGAGCTTTTGCTCACCACAAATAAGCTGCACAGAGAGATTGTCAGGCGCCAGCTTCCGGTTAAGGAGACAAAGCTTCACCCGCTCGGCGTGATTGTAAAAACAGCTAATATCAGGCTTATCATGAAGGTTCGTACATATAGACAGATGTATTTCATGATAAATACAGAAGGCCTTCTGTCAGGTAATGAAAGGGAGATGGCATCACAGCTCTGGAAATCAGATATGTATGATATATTAAGACGCATGCACAGGGAACCGGGACCTTTTTATTACAGGATAGAAAGCAGCGCAGATGGGGAGTTTCAAAGTCGCCTTTCTGCCGCATTAGACAGACTTTCCGGCGGTAAGCTGATAAACTCAGCAAACAATTATGAAATCGTGATTAAATTAATACAGACCAGAGATGGCAGTTATTTTCCGTGCTTAAGACTTTGCTCTGTTAAGGATGATAGATTTACGTATCGTAAAAATGTTTTGTCCACATCAATTCATCCATCAACAGCAGCACTTCTGGTAGAGCTTGCAAAGCCATATCTAAAAGAAAATGCGCAGATCATGGATCCTTTTTGCGGCGTGGGAACAATGCTGATAGAGCGTAAGCTCGCAGTACCGGCGAGGGAGATATATGCGACGGATATATACGGTGATGCCATTGAAATGGGCAGGGAAAATGCAAGAATTGCTAAAACAGGAATTAATTTTATACATAGGGATTTCTTTGATTTCAAACATGACTATAAATTCGATGAGCTTATAACGGATATGCCTGTCAGAGGAAAACAGACACGTTCTGAAATGGAGCTGTTTTATGAGAGGTTCTTTGATAAGGCAAAGCAGATACTGGCCAAGGGCGGTATTATTGTTATGTATTCAAATGAGATTGGTTTTGTGAAGAAACAGATAAGGCTCAGACCGGAGTATAAGTTGTTGCAGGAAACTTGTATACTTGACAAAAAAGGCTTTTATCTTTTTGTAATCAGGTATATGGTATAGGATTAGATTTTACTTAGGAGAATTAATATGTCAAAACCCACACTTTTTCAAAAAATACAGGATTATTTTTGCAGGGCAAACAGAGTATACCTTTCGTGCCTGAACCGTGAAGATGGTGTTATAACAAAGGCGTATGGAACAGAAAACGAAAAGGTGTTTTTGCACAGTATTGCGGGAGAAAGCAGGTATATGAATCTCCTGAGCAGGCTGGAGGATTGCGCTGTTGAGAGCGTGATAGAGGAGCCTCTTGATGTTGAATATGCAAAGTTGTATGGAGTATCTGTCAGTGTGGATGGGGAACAGAAGCTTATGTGGGCAGCACTTGCGCTTATTGATGAAAAGATACCGGATGATGTCAGGGAAAAGCTGCCTCAGGGAACATTAACCACAACAGAGCAGGGAGTGTCGCTCGCATTAGAGTTTTTAGAGCTTTTGACCAGGCAGCTTCTTATCACTATGAAGAATGAGAGCCTTGCCAATGAGGCTCTTGAAAAAATAAAAAAGAGTGATGAAGAAATCAAGCAGCAATGTCATATGCTTGAGGCGCTCAATTCAGTGATAAAGCTTTTAGAGCCGGATGATAGCTTTGTTTCTACAGCAGAAAAGGCACTTGAGAGCACAGTAAAGGCATTGGGACTTTCGGGGGCATTTATTATAAGACAAAATGTTGATGGAGCAAGTTTTGAGGTTATTGTATCAAGTGGAGACAACAGACTTAAGACGATAAGCACGAGCGAGGTTCCGTTTTTTACAGGCAGACAGTATATTATTTCATCGAACTCGGTACGGCCGGAAAAGTTCAGAAATTTCATGGGAAAATATGCTATAAATGCTGCAGTTTTTCAGCCAATGTATATAAAAAACAACTGCCAGATGTATGTCTGCTTCTACGACAGAAATGATGGAAGAACATGGGAAAAGTCGGATATCAGTTTTTTGAATGATACAAAATGCGTAATACAGAGCGTGCTCGGCAAAAAAATAACCACCAATTCACTTGCCGGTTCATATGCTTCACTCGAGGCCATTCTTGAGAATACAGGCTGTGGCATATATGTTGCGGATGTATTAAAGCAGGAGATCTTATATATGAACAGTTGGTGTAAGGCACTCCTGGGAAATACAATAGAGCAGAACCAGCTTGAAAATCATGTGCTTTTAGATGCTGCGAATGCTAAAAGATTTGAGGAAATATATTCGGTTGAGGAGGACAAATGGTTTGACGTGCACCGGACAGATATCAAATGGGTAGACGGCAGACAGGTCAGACTTGTGACATTATACGATATAACACAGAAAAAGCGTTATCAGCAAAAGATGGAAACGCAGGCCAATAATGATTTTCTCACGGGTCTTTATAACAGAATGAGATGCGAGCAGGATCTTGGCAGATTCATAAATGATGCAGTAAACAGCAGTAGCACGGGAGCACTTATTTATATAGATCTGGACGATTTCAAGCATATAAATGACGGACTCGGACATCAGTATGGTGATGTACTTTTAAAAGCAATTTCCCACAGCTTAACGCATGTGCATGGTATAGAAAATCATTGTTACAGAATGGGTGGGGATGAGTTTATAGTGATTGTGACAGGCGAGTCAATGCCACAACTGGAGCATATTCTTAATGATATCCAGCAGATATTTGTAAAGCCATGGTATTTAAAGGGTGAAGATTATTATTGTACAATCAGCGGTGGTGTGGCTTTCTTTCCGACGGATGCAACAACTGTTGAGGAGGTAATCAGAAAAGCTGACATTGCACTTTTTAATGCGAAAAAAGAAGGAAAGAACCGCATAGTTTATTTTGACGGAAAGATAGACGGAAAGAGTACTAAAAGGATTGACCTTGAGAAACATATGCGAAAGGCAGCAATGAATGCGTGTGAGGAATTTATGGTTTACTTTCAGCCTATTATTGATGTGACCGGAGAGGATACCTGCGCAGGAGCAGAGGCACTGGTCAGATGGAATTCTTCTATGCTGGGATTTATTAATCCGGCAGATTTTATCCCGCTTGCAGAATATCTTGGACTTATCAATCCAATCGGGGAGCATGTGCTCTATGAGGCGGCAAAACATTGCAAATATTGGAATGATATGGGGTATCCTGATTATAAGGTGAATGTGAATCTTTCAGTTGTCCAGCTTTTACAGAATGATGTTGTAAAAAAGATAAAAAAGGTGATAGACGAGGTGAAGATTAAACCGTGTAATTTATGTCTGGAGGTGACGGAAAGCCTTGCAATCAATGACATGGTCAGGATGAAACGTATACTCAGTGAAATAAAATCGCTTGGTGTTGCGGTGGCACTGGATGATTTTGGTACAGGTTATTCATCTCTCAATCATATAAGAGAAATGCCTATAGATATCATTAAAATCGATAAATGTTTCATTGAACATCTTGGGGATGATGATTTTTCAAATGCATTTGTGAGGATGGTAAGTGAGCTTGCCAATGCTATTGGAGTAAAAGTGTGTGTAGAAGGAGTTGAGACTTCTAGACAATATGATATAATCAAAAACATTGGGATTGATTATATAAAGGGATATTATTTTGATAAGCCTATGTGTATAAAAGATTTTGAGAGTAAATATATCTAAAAGAGTCATTGGCATGAAAAAAGAAATAGTCGGGCAGAAGCAATATACAATGAAGCAGATAGAGGAAAAAATAAAGGATTACAGGGAAATCTTTGATGTGGTCCGCCTCATTGACAAAAAGAGAATGGAGCGCATGGAGCTGGATTGTGATAATGAGGATAAACTAGACCCATGTCCATGTTATTCGTTCTGGAAGAAAAACGAGCAATGTGCAAATTGTATATCTTCAAAGACAATGAAAGACAGAGTACAGCGTATAAAGATGGAGTTTTCAGGGTTCGACGCATATCAGGTTATTTCCGGATATTATAATATTGACGGTGAAGATTACGTGATGGAGCTTGTAAACCGCATGGATAATCATACAATTGCAGATGAAGAGGTCAGGAAAAAGCTGGAATCAAAAATTGTAAGCTACAAGGAGAAAATGTACAGTGATGCGCTGACAGGAGTCTATAACCGACGGTTTTATGAGGAAAATGTCAAAAACAATATTATGAAGGCTGCCGGAGTGGCGATGCTTGATATAGATGATTTTAAACTGTACAATGATTCACTCGGGCATATGGCAGGAGATATGGCTCTTTGTGCAGTGGCGGATGTCATTAAAAGCAGTATCAGAAAGTCTGATATGGCAATCCGTTATGGTGGAGATGAGTTTCTTATAATTATACATGATGTGACAGAGCAGGAGTTTGGCAAAAAACTTAAGGATATTCACGAAGCTATAAACAGGACGGTTATTCCCGGGCTCTCAAAGCTCCAGCTTCATGGGAGCATCGGAGGCATTATATGTGATGATGAAACTGTTATGAATGCGGTGCTTAAGGCGGACTCTCTTTTGTATATAGCTAAAAACAGAAAAAATATTGTAATTACTGAAAAAGATGGGGATATAGCAAATAAAGAGATTGATGAGATAAAACAGCAGGTCCTTATAGTTGATGATTCAAAGGTTAATCGTGAAATCCTGACAGAAATGTTAAATGACGATTTTAGAATCATTGAGGCAACAGACGGAATCGAGGCTATTGAGAAAATCGAACAGTATGGCACAGGAATAGCAATAGTACTGCTTGACATTGTTATGCCAAACATGGATGGCTATGGTGTGCTTAATTATATGAATAAAAATCACTGGATCGGAGATATTCCTGTTATTATGATATCGGGTGAGGACTCTGAAAATTGTGTTAGAAAAGCATATGAGCTTGGCGTGTCAGATTATATAAGCAGACCATTTGATATGAAGATTGTACATCAGCGTGTGGTTAATACCATTAAGCTGTATACAAAGCAGCGCAGGCTTATAAGGATGGTGACAGACCAGATATACAGACGTGAGAATAATAATAAAATCCTGATTTCAATTTTGAGCCATATAGTTGAGTTTAGAAACGGAGAAAGTGGAAGTCATGTGATACATATAAACAAGCTTACAGATTTGCTTTTAAAGGAGCTTATTGTGGAGACTGATAAATACACGATAAGTGGCAGCGATATTGAGCTCATCTCTACTGCGTCGGCACTGCATGATATTGGTAAAATCGGCATTGCGGATGAAATACTCAACAAGCCGGGACGACTCACTGACGAAGAGTTTGAGATAATGAAAACACATACCATTATAGGTTCAAAGATGCTTGATGATATTGATGCGTTCAAGGGAGAAAAGCTTTTGAAAACAGCATGGCAGATATGCAGATGGCATCATGAGCGGTATGATGGTAAGGGGTATCCGGATGGTCTGGTTGGAGATGAGATTCCGATATCTGCACAGGTGGTCTCGGTTGCAGATGTGTATGATGCACTGACAAGCGATCGTGTTTACAAGAAGGCATTTTCGCATGAGAAGGCCATGCAGATGATTCTGAATAGGGAATGCGGTACGTTTAATCCAATTCTGCTCAAATGTCTGGTTAAGATTCAGGATCAGATTGAAGACGGACTCGATTGATTAAAGAGGTTTCTTATTAATGTTTAATGTATTTTAAAAATTTAAGCTGAAAAAATAAAAAAATTTGAAATAAGTGTTGACATATTTGGTTTGATTTGATATTATATCAAAGTCGCGTGAGACAAGCGACAGAAAATCAAATATATGCGGAAGTGTCGGAACTGGCAGACGAGCAAGACTAAGGATCTTGTGATTATTGCAATCGTGTGGGTTCAAGTCCCATCTTCCGCATTATAAAATTAAAAAGGGTTAAGCCTTAGGGCTTAGCCCTTTTTGATTTTAGAAGCGGAAGCGGACCTTGTCCCCATGGGTTCAAGGTCTCCGCTCCGCTTCGGTCGGCGCAGAGCAGACATCCCCCGGATGTCTTGCGCCCCATCTTCCGCATGGCTCCGGTCGTTGCGGGGCAGGCGCCCATGGGTCAAGGTCTCGCCTCCGGCTCGGTCGGCTCGTGGCATGAGGTCCCCCCCCGGACCTCACTCGCCCCATCTTCCGCATGGCTTCGGTTGTTGTAGTGCGAGTGCTCCATGGTTCACGGTCTCGCCTCTGCACTCCATCTTCCGCGTTAAAATGGGGTAAGCTAAATTATACGGATTTCGCTCAAAATTGCATATTAGATCAGAAGGAGAGGACAAGCTTATGAGCCAGAAAAAATACAGTTTATTATACCTGGATACAAATGCACAATACCGGACCTTGAGTGATGTGACTATGCATGATCTGGGGATGGATCAAATCTGCAAAAAGCTGTCAGCAAAGGAGCGGGAGCAGAACTACATCCAAAACGTGATGGCACGTATGTATGCAGATCCGGCGGTGACACAGTACCGCTGCGATATTTTCGAGGATGTCCTTCAACAGAAAAAAATGCGTGATGATCTTATGGAAATACTCGAGCGCATCAGTTTTCTGAGGGAGTACGGTAGCTTTAACCGGGAATATGATGAGAGTGCCTGCATCTGGGATCTTTTGCATCGTCTGGACGAGCTTAATGATTATATCAAGTGCGTGGATGCGCTTCATACATGTCTGGCAGCTTCGGACATTCATTCCGCAGGCTTTCTGGGTTTAAAAGCCTATGTGGAGAAAATCTATGCAGACAACGGATTCGCAGAACTGAAAAAAGATATCTCAGAACTGAAAATGGATACTTCACAGCTTAAGAGCATTACGGTAGGTATTAACTTGAATGACCGCTTTGAAGCGGATGGAATCGGTCTGATATCTGTAAATAGCAAATATTTTACCAAGTCCGGAATTCTGGGCAATTTTTATGACCATATAGCGTCAAAGGATCGGATCAATGAGGATACCATATGGAAAAAGAATTTCAAATTTCAGCCATTTGATGTGAATGCAGATTCGGTGATTAGCACTCCTATGCAGAAAGTGATGGATACAGCTGTTATGCGGTCGGAAAGCCGGGGTGGCATTGTGAAGATTCCCGAGGGAGATCAGGCAAAGGATGTGACTCGTTATACAGACCGAATCGTCAACCATATGATTTCCCATATGGTGAAAAGAGTCAGAGAAGTACTGAACAAATATGTTTCTATTACCATTACCGACATGACAGACTTGATTCCGGAGCTGCTCTACTATATCAAATGGGCGCAGTACATCCAAAAATTGCAGGAACAGGGCTTTACCTTTGCTAAAGCTTCTGTATATAAAGAGGGAGAAAATGAATCTGATCCGTATATGATGCAGGCACGTGGAATTTACAATTTAAAGCTTGCTGTTTTTGAGACAGAGGAGTTCGGGAATATTGTACCGAATGATATGGATTTCGACCGGAATAGATAATATGAAGTGACCCCACATTTGTAGCAACGTGGATTTACCTGTATACTAGAGTTTGATAAGAACAAAGGTAACAGGGATTACCGCATACA
>ONHG01000009.1 GCA_900317585.1 uncultured Lachnospiraceae bacterium
CATCCATGATGGAGAGAACTTTAAAATTGTTTAATCCTGTAAATATGCTTTCCTTTGATATGCGAAGACAGCCTGTCAAAATAGCAAACTGTAAGTAATTGTTGCTGGCCACACTGTTAGGTGTGAACAGTAACATCCGATATTATGATATTTTCAATGAACAAATCGTCCATAATTTTGACGATCATCTATCACATAATCAATTTTGACACAATGTTCATCCTCATATATTTGAAAAATCATCCAGTAGTGTTTCCAGAGATGTATAACCTTGTATTTTGCGGGGATATATTTTAATTTATCAAAACCGGCATTTGGAGTAGTTTCCAAAATACAGATCCATTCATCAAAAGCATCTAATATTTTGCTCACAGTTTCGGAGCCGAATTCCATTGCACCTGAAATATAATTATTGAGTTCCTTTTTGGCATCCGGTGATATATCTACGTTATATTTCATTTGGTGTAAATCTCCCTTAATTCAGATAAAAAATCGCGGGCGGGAGTATCTTTTATTCCAGCCTGGCGTCTTTCTTCAATTTCAACAAGTTTTTCGCGTAATTCTAACTGTTTTTCCCTTTGGTCATACGTTTCAATATCCATTACAACCAGATCTCCTTCTCCGTTTTTGGTGAGAAAAATCGGTGAATGGGTTTCTTTTGCCAGATTAGATATATCGTTATAGTTCTGCCTTATAGCGGCAGACGGTTTTATAATTGTTGAAGACATAGCATATCCCCCTAGTAATATTTTGACGTTATTATATACATATATTACAATATAATGTGATGGATTTCAAATACTTAATCACAAATCGACATATGTGAAAAAACTTCTAAACTTTATTATAATATGTACAAGGCCACAGGCGTAGGATTAAATTTCTGCGCCTGTTTTTTTGCAGTTAATCTTTGCGCATAACAAGCGCATGAATATCCTTTTTCACCTTGGTGTATGAGGGCGCCGGAATGATAGTTGACGCAACAGCCCCGACAGTAAACGGACTTGAAAATAATAAGACTTACTGCGGTGATGTGAAATTTACAGTAACAGATGAGCACCTTGACAAAGTAACGGACACCATAGGTGAAGAGACAAAGACACTGGAAGCCGTTGACGGAGAATATACGTTATAGGCAGGAACACATAAGATTACAGCAACAGATAAAGCCGGTAATAAAACAGAAGTACCGTTCGGTGGTGCTTCGCTGGATACCAACAAGGAAGATCTTATCGCAGCAAAAGGTATATTTACACCGAAGCTTATGGGGTCTGATATTTCGAATCTTACATATTTTGATGCAGAATTTGATAAAGAAACAAACACACTCAAATTTGTTACTGACAGATTTTCAACATATGCTATTGCGTATACTGATAATGAGCTTGCCTCATGTGTTACACTTACACCGGACAGCAAGACACTTACGGGAAAAGGGGAAACAGTACAGCTTATAGCATCTGTAACACCGGACAATGCAGTTAATAAAAAGCATGATAATCAGAAGGTTATATCATCAAAGACCGGAGATACATCAGATGTGACACTTTGGACAACTGTTTTTGCGGCAGCACTTGCCGGAATAATTGGAATTTTTGCCGGAAGAAAAAAAGAACAACAATAAAAGTGTCAATATCTTATGATGATATATATAGTAAAACTACGGAGTTTAAGCAAGAATTTAGTCATTTTGTAGAAAAATAAATTTAGTGTTGTAAAGTGGTGCAAATTCATGTATCTTATTATAGGGAAATGAATTTTGCACCACTTTTTTATGCATAATTAGCACTTATAAAACACATAATTGCCGATTATATCAATGCAAAATGAATTTTTTGCTAAAAGAAATTGCAAAATGATATAACAGATATATCAAATATGCATTTCAGGCGGGGATGATATGGATTTATTTGATTACATGAGAGAACAGAATAAGGAAACAAGCGGTCCCTTAGCCTCAAGGATGCGTCCGACAACACTTGATGAGGTGGTCGGGCAGCAGCACATAGTGGGAAAGGACAAGCTTTTGTATCGTGCGATTAAAGCAGATAAGCTCAGCTCCATCATCTTTTACGGGCCGCCAGGCACCGGAAAGACCACTCTGGCAAAGGTCATAGCCCACACTACCAGTGCTGAGTTTATGCAGATTAATGCAACATCTGCAGGCAAGAAGGACATGGAAGAGGTCGTGGAGCAGGCAAAGAATAATCAGGGCATGTATCAGAAGAAGACGATACTTTTTATCGACGAGATACACCGCTTCAACAAGGGGCAGCAGGATTATCTGCTTCCGTATGTGGAGGATGGCACCATTATTCTGATAGGAGCGACCACTGAGAATCCTTACTTTGAGGTAAACGGTGCTTTGCTTTCGCGCTCAGTTATTTTTGAGCTTAAAAAACTGTCAACGGATGATATAAAGGTACTTCTTAAGAGAGCACTGACTGACACAGAAAAGGGCATGGGTGCATACAATGCACAGATAGATGATGATGCGCTTGATTTTCTTGCAGACGTGTCAAACGGAGATGCGAGAGCAGCGCTCACAGCGATTGAGCTTGGTGTACTGACCACGGAAAGGTCAGACGACGGCATCATTCATATCACTATTGATGTGGCGAGCGAATGCATACAAAAAAGAGTTATCTCCTATGATAAGAAGGGCGATAACCATTACGATACCATCTCTGCTTTTATAAAGAGCATGCGTGGCTCAGACCCGGATGCAGCGGTCTATTATCTGGCGAGGATGCTGTATGCCGGTGAGGATGTGAAATTTATCGCAAGACGAATTATGATACTTGCATCGGAGGATATAGGCAATGCAGATCCGATGGCTATGGTTGTAGCGGCATCGGCGGCGGCAGAGGTCGAGCGCGTGGGAATGCCTGAGGCGCAGATTATTCTGTCGCAGGCTGTCACATACATGGCATGCGCGCCAAAGAGCAATGCATCATATAATGCGATATCGGCAGCGATGAGCTGCGTGAAGCAGACTAAGACACCGGCTGTTCCGGCACATCTGCAGGATGCCCATTACGGTGCGGCAGAAAAGCTCGGGCACGGAGTCGGGTACAAATATGCGCATGACTATCCAAACCATTATGTGAAGCAGCAGTATCTGCCGGATGGCCTTACAGACAGAGTGTTTTACAAGCCTACGGATATAGGCTATGAGGCAAAGATAAAAGCACACATGGATGAGCTTCACAGAGACTGTGATACATGAAAGTGCATAGATGAAGCTTGAATAATTGCAAATAGTTGATAATAACACAAATATTTAGAAAATCAGACCAGGAGGATCTTTAAATGAAAAAGTATACAGAAATGACAAAGGAAGAGTTAATGCAGGAAAAGACAGCACTTGAGGCTGAGTACGAGAAGATTAAGAATCTTGGCTTAAGCCTTGACATGTCGCGTGGAAAGCCGGGAGCAGACCAGCTTGACCTCTCACTTCCTATGCTCGATGTCTTGAAATCAGACAGTGATATGAAGAGTGAATCAGGGCTTGATGTGAGAAACTATGCATGCCTTGACGGAATCCCGGAGGCAAAGGCACTTATCGCAGGCATGGTAGGAGCAAAGCCGGAGCAGGCTATTGTATATGGCAACTCAAGCCTTAATATCATGTATGATCAGGTTGCCCGTGCATTTATCTTTGGCCTTTGCGGCAACACACCATGGTGCAAGCTTGACAAGGTGAAGTTCCTCTGTCCTGTACCGGGCTATGACAGACATTTTGCAATCACTGAGGAGTTTGGAGTAGAGATGATCAACATTCCTATGACTGAGGATGGCCCTGACATGGATATGGTCGAGAAATATGTCAACAACGATGCTTCTGTAAAGGGAATCTGGTGTGTTCCGAAATACTCTAACCCACAGGGTGTTGTATACTCAGATGAGACTGTCGAGCGCTTTGCAAAATTAAAGCCGGCAGCAGATGATTTCAGAATCTTCTGGGACAATGCATACACAGTTCATCATCTCTATGACGATAATCAGGCAGAGATTCCAAATATCCTTGAGCTCTGCGAGAAAGAGGGCAATCCTGATATGGTATTTGAGTTCTGCTCTACAAGCAAAGTGACATTCCCGGGTGCCGGTGTGGCAGGTATCTGCACGTCTGAGAAAAACCGCGAGGATATCAAGAAGCGCCTTACTATACAGACAATCGGACACGACAAGATTAATCAGCTTCGTCATGCGAGATTCTTTAAGGATGCAGATAGTATCAAGGCTCATATGGCAAAGCATGCAGCTCTTATCAGACCTAAGTTCGAGCTGGTTGAGAATATCCTCACAGATGAAATCGCTTCAAGAGGCATCGGAACATGGATTAAGCCACTCGGTGGATATTTCTTCGGATTTGAGGCTCTTTCAGGCTGTGCGAAGGAAATCGTTGCAAAGTGCAAGGAGGCAGGTGTCACAATGACAGGTGCAGGCTCTCCTTTCCCTTACAAGAAGGATCCTGATGACTGCGTGATAAGAATTGCTCCGACATATCCATCACTTGATGAGCTGAAAAAGGCTGCTGAGGTGTTTGTTGTTGTCACACGTCTTGTCAGTGTAAACAAGCTGCTTGAGGCATAAAATCTCTGTTATGTCTTAACAAATAGATATAAAAATCTCTGTTATGTCCTAACAGATAGGCGTATAATCAGCATATTTGTCCAAAATGAATATGTAATATATGCATAAAAACCAAATAAATATTTGTGCACATTTTTCGGGATTTGGTATTTACAAATCCCGATTTTTGTGTATGATATAAATATCTTTTTAAATTATGTCTTGCATATGTTTTATGCAGGTTTCTTTTTGTGGCATTTTCGGCCACTATTTTTTTCCCATTATTTATAAGTTAAATGTAATTGCAAGTTACACGTATTTATATTTTACATGTATTTATATGTTACATGTATTTATAAGTTTAATATATTTATTTAAACATATTTGAGTTTGATTTTAAGAGATATTATATATTTTTTTGAAGAAAGGATTTGAATATTATGAAGGAAATTTTTCAGGAATATGGTGGAATACTCATCACAGTTGTCGCTATTTTAGCAATCATTGTTGTTATTACGGCGGTTATCGGAACTGACGCAAACAGTGTCATGGGAAAGGCCTTTAAGGACCTTATAACAAGCTTTTTTAAACAGGCACAGACACATATTAAGTAGGGGTGTGCTTATGGAGCTTGGAAAAGAATATTTTGGGCCACTGTGGAGCTTTGTGGCCAGCGATGAGATAACGGATATAGATTACAACGGCAAAGAAATATGGCTTACCAATATCTTTAATGAGCGATTCAGAGCCAATCAGCAGTTTGTTACACAGTATATGACGCCTGCATTTGTGGAGCAGTTTACACAGCGCATTGCCAATGTTGTGAGCAGACAGTTCAACAAGCGAAATCCGGAGCTTGAGGCCGAGACAAGCGAGCTTAGGGTAACGATACTTCATGAGTCGGTTGCAAAATCCGGCAGAAGCATAAGTATCAGAAAGACACCGCCGCTTATCAGGCTTACAGCAGAATCTGCGATTGCGGAGAAGTTCTGTTCGGAGGAGCTTTTAGCTGTTTTGATTAACTGTGTCAGGACCAAGATGAATATCACCTTTTGTGGCATGCCGGGCATTGGAAAGACGGAGTGTGTGAAGTTTTTTTCTCAGTTTATTCCGGCAAATGAGCGTGTTATTACGATTGAGGATACGCTAGAGATACGCTATGCTGAGACAAATCCGGGCAAGGACTGCATAGAGATGAAGGTGAGTGAGGATGTATTTGGCTATTCTGAGGCTATCAAGTCATGTCTTAGATTGAATCCGAAGTGGATTATGCTATCGGAGGCTCGCTCAAAGGAGGTAAAATATCTGCTTCAGAGCTGGAGTACCGGTGTGCGTGGCATGACGACACTTCACACAGATGATGTGCGCAATATCCCGGACAGGATTCTCAATATGCTTGAAAGCCGTGTGGATGCTGAGAGAATGGAAAACGATATTTATCAGGCGCTTGATGTTGGGATATTGATACGTAAGAGGAGAAACGATGAGGGCGTTGTGTACAGATATATAGATCAGGTGTGTTTTTTCTACAGGGAAAATTGTATGAATCATGTTTTTATGCTCGTGTCGGATGGCAAGATAGTGGATCATGATATTCCAAAGGTTATACTGCGCAGATTCCTTAGAGAAGGTGTGGATAATCCGTTCAGTGAGGTTTTTGTCAATGAGATAAGGATGAATGAGGCTCTGTCAAAGGAAGCAAAGGAGGAGGCAGGATGAATTATATATTGATTGTGTTTCTCACATATGTTTTGCATCTGCTGCTTAAGCTGAACTGGATAAGTACGGCGGTAGTGCTTGTTTTTCTGATGATTACACAGTATTTTCATCGTAGGAAAAACACCGGCTTTAAAGCAGAGAGACAACGGTTTTTAGATGTTTCCCTGTATATTGACACACTGTTATATTCATTTCTGAAAGAGAAAAAGATTATACGTGCTTTTGAGGATGTTAAGAGTACTCTTGAGCCCGGAACGATGAGAGATGTTGTGAGTAAGGCAATTGAACACATGATGCTTACCTTTGACGAGACGCAGGTGTTTGTTGATGCAATGAAGATAATAGAGGATGAATACAAATGCAATCGTATAGTTAGTGTTCATGAGTTTATGGCGCATGCTGAATATTATGGAGGGGATATAGAAGAGTCAGCGAAGATTCTGCTTGAGGATAAGAGTGCGTGGGAGCGCAGAGTACTGCGCAATATTGAGGAACGTCAGAGGATGTTTAAGCAGATTATTTTGTCGGTTGTAATGTCCGTTATTATAAGTGGAATTATATTGTATCTGCCGATTTTAAACATGGATATCAGCAGCAATATCATTGTACAGATTCTTGCTGTTGTGCTTGTGATAATGGATGACATGATTATACTTTGGGGGCAGAAATTTCTGGAAACAGATTATCTGAGCATAGATTTGTTGCCGGATGATGAAAAGCATGCAAAGAAGCTTGAGGAGTATAGGAAATATAATCCGGCTAAGGAATTTAAGACATCTCTTTTAATGGCTGTTATTCCCGCAATAATTACAGGATATCTGTTATATAAAGGCAGGAGCTGGCCGGCTGTGGTGGCAATGGGCATAACACTTGTCATGTTAAATCAGCACCGTATAGGACACAGGCTCATGAAGAAAAATCTTATAGCGGAGGTAAAGAGTGCATTTCCCAAATGGCTTATGGACCTTGCATTGCTGATTCAGAGTGAAAATGTGCAGGTGGCAATTCAAAAGTCCAGAGAGCACGTTCCTGTTATTTTAAAGGATGAGGTGGAGCTGCTTGTGAACAGACTGGAGGTTGAGCCGGAAAGCTCAAGTCCATACCACCGTTTTCTTGACTGCCTCAAGCTTCCTGAGATAAATGCAGCGATGGGCATGCTGTATGCAGTTTCTATAGGAAACAGCGGAAGCTGTGGCAGTCAGATAGACGAGCTTATTACAAAAAATCTCGAGCTGCTTGATGTTTCAGATACTGCCAGACTAAAGGATAAGACTGCAGGAATGTACCTTTTGTTTCTTGCTCCGGTAATTACGGCGTCATTTAAGCTTATAGTGGATATGGCGGTTTTTCTGCTCAGCTTTCTGGCATACAAGGTGGGTTAGGAGGAGATTTATGAGTCAGATAATGAAAGCCTTTTTTGGGATTTTTTTGATAATGTTTATGACGGTTACATCATCTGGTATCTTGTCGGGGTTTATGACTGTTGTGGAGGCGCAAAATCTTCATGCACAGATTATAAATGAACTGGAGGACAGTGATTTTAACAGAGAAGTTGCAAAGGGGTGTTTTAAGAATGCGTCAGATGTGGATGATACATTGGAGCTTACATTTTATATGCTTGACAATACCACAAAAACTGTGGCCGATGCTTCGCAGATACCTGATTCAAATCAGATAACAAAGGCGAGGGTTGAGCTGAAATTTGACTATATTGTCGCATTTTTCGGGATCAGGCAGAAGCATGTACTGAGTGGATATGCACTGTAGGAGTATTAGGAGTGTATCAAAACGACTTTTGACAAAATACAGATGAATGGAGGATGAAAAACCGATGGAACTGATAGTAGAAGAGTTCGGAGGAAGCATTATCATGCTTCTTGTTGGTGGAGGTGTCATAAGTACGCTTACATATATTGCGACACTGGTATAGGGAGATTAAGTATTATTTATCAGGTAGTTTAGTGTACATTTAAGCTGCATTAGATAAAAAAAGATAAAAAGATTTAAGGAGTGATATGAAATGAAGGAATTGTTCAGACAGTATGGCGGCATGCTGATTGCAGCAGCGGCGACAAGTACATTTATTGTGTTGATCGGAAGTATTCTTCTGGCGCAGGGAGGTATGCTTTCAAAGGTGATAGAGCTTTGGGGGAACAGTCCAATATAAGAGACATTTTATTATAGGGAGATTTTGAATGAAAGAAATAATGCAGACATATGGAGCTATGATAATTGCTGCTTTGATTGGAATAATTCTTTTATCCTCTTTTTCTATGGTGAAGGGGCATATTGGAGATGCATTTGCTGTGAAGGAGGTTTTGGCTGATGATATGGCAAACAGCAGCTATGATAAGTACAAAAATGTTGCTCTTCCAAAGCTCAGTTTACGTGATGATTTTTTTAATGCTTTAACTTCGTACAAAATAAGTGACCTATTGTATCCGACTTCAAATGAACAGAATCTGGCAGATATGCAGGCATTTGAAGTGTTTGACATGAACGGAGAGGTTAGTAACGCATGTATGTCAGAGGATGGAAGAGTATTAAAGTTTACTGAAAGTGGAATCTATACATTATACGTTAAGGTGACCTGCACAAACAAGATGACAGACTATTTAAAAGTCAGTATACCTGTCAATTAGGAGTGGAGGTGATAGATTGAAAAATACTGTGCTTGGCATAATAGGGTGTCTTATAGCAGTGTATACTGCAATGCTTTCGCTTAGTGTATACAATGTCTGCGTCAGGAGAAATCAGATGGAAAAAACGCTGTCATCTGTGCTGCAATGTGCTATGGAGAGTTATTATGAGCCCAATATGTATATTGTGGATAAGGAAACTGTTGACAATTATGAGGTAAAAAAAGCAATTATATCTGATTTGGAGGAACGTTTTACTGCAGATGGAGAGGTGGATGCTATGGTATATGTTTGTGATATGCAAAAGGGCATTATCTCAGCGGGGGTTGAGGAGGAATTTAATCTTCCGATAGGTATTACAAAGAAAATAAGCTGTAAAAAAATAATTCTGGCTGATCAGCCGATGGAGGAATAAAGCATGAAAATATTTAAGAATAAGAAAGTCGTAATAATCACAGCCACTGTACTTGTGGTTTTAGCTGTAGGAATTACAACGGCAATCGCTGTTGACAAAGGAACAACACGCTCAGGCAAGAAGGTAAAAACAGCAAAGATATCTTCGGAAATGAAGGATGCTTCATCTGAAAGTGTATATGTGACAGAGCAGACAGAAGCAGGTGAACCGGTTGCTGCTGAAATGACTGATAGCAGTGAAAATGGAACTGAAGAGCCTCAAAATGTCTCAAGTGACCCTGCTGTCGCAGATGGACAGAATATTTCGGCAGACCAGGCTGCTACAGGAGGACAGAGCGCATCAGCTTCCGGGAATGCTGCAGGCAGTAAGAGTAATTCTGACAGCAAAACCGGAAAAACGCAATCTGCAGGTGGTAAGTCAAATTCAACAGACCAGTCACAGAAGCAGCCATCGCAGCAACCGGCACAGCAACCGGTACAGCAGCCCGCACAACAACCGGCACAGCAACCGGCGCAACAGCCTGCATCTCAGGTGCAGGAGCAGCCTAAACCACAAAAGGAACAGGTGCAGGCAGGATGGCTGTACTATGGCAGCAAGGCAGGAAATGGAATGACAGGTGAGCAGAAGGCATATCTGGATTCGGTGATGAAGCAGTGGACAAATGGGGAATTATCTGACTCGGATGTTGAAGATATATTGCTACAGAAAATTGCTAATGAATGGGGACTGCCAGCTATGACAGCAGGAGTTGATGGTAACCATAGATATATTTCCAAGTCTTTGAGTGAAGTGCCTAATTGTAATTGGATACTAGAGCAATTTAGCGGTATCTATGATTTTGAGGCAATATATACAAAGGGGGAATATGATGAGTATGGGAATCTTATATATTATAGCTGGAGTGCAGGAATACTTTAGAAGGAAAATTTGGTTTAAAGAACAATATTTAATCATAGTTAAAATACTATTAGCTATAATAGTTTTCATGATTTGTTTATTTGGAAGCATGAATGGTGAGAGGGTGTATGTAAATGCAGATGAATGGAATAATCCGGTAGAGTATTATAATAAATATGGGAATAATGCGGTATTTAAAGCTGATGGTAAAACAAAAGGGGAAATTTATTTTTGCTCAGTTGGGAATACGTCTAATTCTGGCACAAAATATAAAACTTTAGGATACAAAATGAGTGTAAAGGATGAGAATGGAAATATTCTTCAAAATGTAAATTACAAATTTGGAGGATGCCAACTGAGATTTGTCAGTATGAAAAAGACTGTTGGACAAGAGTACAGGCTTTATTCAATAAGTTTATATAATATGAAAAAAAGCCTAAACTCTCAGACCTTTAAAAAATTTGATTCCGGCAAATGCACAATAACCTTAGATGCCTGTATGACACTCAAAGTAAATGGTGTTGACAAAGGTGGAATGAATGATAATGGTCAAACCTGGGGCAAGGTCTATGACACATATACCGGTATAGCGAATGCAGCAGGCTGGAGCGACAGTGCACTGAGCTCGTTGCATTCCTATTACGGTAAAACCGTAAGCGGATTGTTTCACCGTATAGAGGTCGAAAAATCAACAGGAATATCCGGTGTGTCGGGCGGTGGAAATTATTGTTATGGCACATTGGCCAAAATATCGGCAACTATTCAGAATGGATACTCGTTTCGAAATTGGAATAATGATGGCAATATGAACACCTCCACGTATTCATTCTGGGTAAATTCATCGGGGAAATATACTGCGTATGCACAGGCTCAGAGTGTTGAGGTGAAATTCTGGAAAAATGCCGGAGAGGATGGAAATGATTGTAAGACAATGACATATGTGTATGGAGGGGTAAATCAGTCATTTCCGACAGTGGATTGGAAACGAAAGGGCTATCATATGACTGGCTGGGCAAATATTCCTGATGCAGTTAATGCAGGGTATGAACAGGGATATGGCATTTCTGATAGCTGGATAATGGCAAGCATGCCTTCAAAGGATATATACGCTGTTTGGAATGAGAATCAGTACACAATTGAGTATGACACGGGTATCTCGGTAAAGGCGAAGTATTCGGATACTGTCAGACTTCCGGAACATCATATGTGTATAGGCTGGCTGCCGGGCGAAAAATATCCTGATGTGAGATATTTGCCGGGAGAAGAGATAAAGGTTGCACAGCTTTGTGAATTGATGGGAATCGATTATGCTGACAATGCCGTGATACCGTTATACGCACTTTGGGAGCATGAACCTACGATACAGGCGAAGGATATGTTCTTTTCTGTTAAACAGGCGCATGATGGAATGATAACTGAAAATTTAATAGGCAGCATGATATCTGCCAAAGATGTGGAGGATGGTGATATTGCATTTGGAAATAATCAGACAAACTATCTGATACTCAGAAATTTTGATGATAAACGTATCAAAGAGGTTGTTGATAAAGCTGTGATGGATATATTAATTGAGGCAAAGGATAGTTATGGTAATGTGACTCAAAAGACAATAACACTTACATTTAAAGATACGACAATTAAAGACAGCACAGAAAGCTTTGGCAAGATTCGCTTCATAAGCGAAAAGTATTATGGCAAGAATAAAGCAGGAGGTCTCATGGAGAACTCCCGCTGGTTAAACGATCCTGAATTTAATTCTCTTCTTCGGCAGGCTTTGGCAATTTGATATAGACCTTTTCGATTCGGTTTTTATCAACAGCCTCTATGCGGAGAAGGATATTGTCATCAGTGATGATTATTTCATTTTTTTCAGGCAGGTGGTCAAGCTTTTCAAGGCAGTAGCCACCGATTGAGTCATAGTCGTCTGATTCGAGGTGCAGACCAAGCTCATCGCTTACATCCTCGAGATTTGCAGAGCCAAGAACTATGTATTCGTAGTCATTTATTCTTGTGATATCATCCTGTTCGTCAGAGTCGTATTCATCACGAATCTCACCGACTATCTCCTCTAAGAGATCCTCAAGTGTGATGAGTCCGGCTGTAACACCATATTCATCTAAGACAATGGCAAGCGATATAGATGATTTGCGCATCTCGAGAAACAGATTCGCTGTATTCTTGTGCTCATATGTAAAGTAAGGCTCACGCATGATATTTCTGATGGAAAAATGCTCTTTATCCTCATCCTTAAGGAGTAGCAAATCCTTCATATTTACGATACCGATTACGTTGTCAGTGCTTTCGTCATACACAGGGAGTCTGGTGAATTTATCCTCTCTGAATAAGGAAATCAAATCATCATAAGTAGAATCAACATGGACAAACGTCATATCAATACGCGGAACCATGACCTCCTTGGCCTCGGCATCTCCAAAATCGAATACATTGTGAATCATATCACGCTCTTCATCCTCGATGATACCGTCCTCCTGTCCTACATCAACGATTGTACGAAGCTCCTCCTCGGTCATGACGCGCTTGGCATCGCTTTGTCTTATTCCAAAGAGGAAAATGACTCCGAGTGAAAGCTTGTTGATGATAAATATTACAGGTGTCAGCACTACCATGAGCACTGATATAAAGCCTGCGATTGAGAGTGAAATCTTGTCAGCATTTATGGTCGCAAGTGTCTTCGGAGAGACCTCTCCGAAGATCAGTATGAGGAATGTAAGTATTCCGGTTGCGACACCTGCTCCGACGCTGCCAAACAGCTTGATGGCAAGCGAGGTGGTGAGCGATGATGCTGAAAGATTTACGATGTTGTTGCCGATAAGGATGGCGGAGAGCATCTTTGGAGAGTTCTCAGTCACCTTGAGTACCTTTTTGGCTTTTGTGTTGCCAGCCTCAGCCAGGGTTCTCATACGTATTTTGTTTACGGTAGTAAGAGCGGTCTCCGAAGATGAAAAAAATGCGGAGAGTGCTAATAGTATTAATAAGAATATAATCTGCGATATGTCGTCAGCGTCCAAATATTTTACCTCGTGTTATGAATTAATAAATGTGTTTATTTATCGTCTGTGCTGTAGTTAGGAGCCTCTTTTGTGATATGGATATCATGAGGGTGGCTCTCCTTGAGAGAAGCAGCAGTAATCTTGACAAACTGTCCGTTCTCCTTAAGTTCTTCGATTGTCTTGCAACCGCAGTAGCCCATTCCTGAGCGGATACCACCAACAAGCTGGAATACTGTATCCTCAAGAGTTCCCTTGTAAGCTACACGACCCTCAACTCCTTCAGGAACGAGCTTCTTAGCGCCCTCCTGGAAGTAACGGTCCTTGCTTCCGTTTTCCATGGCAGCGATAGAACCCATGCCACGATATACCTTGTATTTTCTTCCCTGATAAAGCTCGAAAGTTCCCGGAGCCTCATCACAGCCTGCGAACATTGAGCCCATCATACATACGTTGGCACCGGCTGCGAGAGCCTTTGTCATATCACCTGAGTACTTGATACCACCATCTGCGATAACAGGAATTCCATACTCCTTAGCAACCTTGTAACAGTCCATGATAGCTGTAATCTGTGGGACACCGATACCGGCAACGACACGTGTGGTACAGATAGAACCAGGTCCGATACCAACCTTTACAGCATCTGCACCGGCCTCGATAAGAGCCTTGGCAGCAGCACCGGTTGCGATATTTCCGGCGATTATCTGAAGATCCGGATAAGCAGCCTTAATCTTCTTAACAGCCTCAAGTATATTCTTTGAATGTCCGTGAGCTGAGTCAACAACGATGACATCAACATGAGACTTAACAAGAGCATCAACACGCTCCATCATGTTGCCTGTGATACCTACTCCGGCACCGCAGAGGAGACGACCCTGATCATCCTTTGCTGAAAGAGGATACTTAATCTGCTTCTCGATATCCTTTATAGTGATAAGTCCCTTGAGGTTGTAGTCCTTGTCTACGATAGGGAGCTTTTCCTTTCTTGCCTTTGCAAGAATCTTCTTTGCTTCATCGAGGGTGATGCCCTCAGGAGCTGTAATGAGATTCTCAGAAGTCATAGACTCTGAAATCTTCTTTGTGAAATCTGTTTCAAACTTCAGATCACGGTTTGTGATGATGCCTACGAGCTTGCCGTCCTTTGTGATTGGCACACCTGATATCTTGAACTTGGCCATCAGGTTGTCTGCATCCTGTAATGTATGGTCTGGAGAAAGATAGAACGGATCGGTAATAACGCCGTTTTCAGAACGCTTTACCTTATCGACTTCGTCTGCCTGTGCCTCAATAGACATATTTTTGTGGATGATTCCGATACCACCCTGTCTGGCCATTGCGATAGCCATTTTTGATTCTGTGACTGTATCCATTGCAGCACTCATCATAGGAATATTAAGGACAATCTTCTTAGTAAGATGTGTCTGAAGCTCAATCATATTTGGTGTTACCTCAGAATATTGTGGAACTAAGAGAACGTCATCAAATGTAATTCCTTCGCCGATAATAGTACCCATTTTTAAATTCCTCTCTTTCTTATGTTATTATACTGGTATACTTTATATACTAATGTAATTTGTATGATGATAGCAAATTAAAGAGTGAGTGTCAAGCAGTTATAAGCCCGATATGAAATTATTATATTATTTATTAGTAAAACTAATGTAAGTCTTTTGCAAATAAAGTTAAAATTATGTTATATTTTATATTAAGTGGCTTTAAGGCAATGTTTGCATGTCACACTAAGGCGTGGACAGTAACGATTTTTGGGCCACAATAAACTAAAACAGGGAGAAAAATATGGAATTTCGACCATGCATCGACATTCACAATGGAAAAGTAAAGCAGATTGTCGGTGGTTCATTAAAAGACAGGGGCGATTTTGCCAATGAGAACTTCGTCTCAGAGCAGGACAGCCGGTTTTATGCAGATATGTATAGGAAATCCGGCATAAAAGGCGGTCATATCATTCTGCTCAATTCTGTGGACAGCGAGTATTATGAGGCTACAAAGGAACAGGTTGTTATGGCGCTTAAAGCGTATCCGCAGGGCTTACAGGTAGGCGGCGGCATCACCGCAGACAATGCGATGGAGTTTATAGATGCCGGTGCCGCAGCAGTTATAGTGACATCCTACGTATTTAAAGACGGCAGGATAAACTATGAAAATCTAAACAGGCTTAAAGACACTGTGGGCAGTGACAGGCTGGTGCTTGATTTGTCATGCCGAAAAAAGGACGGACAGTATTATATAGTAACTGACCGCTGGCAGAAATTCACGGATGAGGCCGTGACCACTGAGCTTTTGGATAAGCTATCTTCATACTGCTACGAGTTTCTGGTACATGCAGTGGATGTTGAGGGCAGGGTAAACGGCATTGAAAAGGAGCTTGTCGCCATGCTTGGCAGCTGGGGAAGGATACCAGTCACATATGCAGGCGGTGTGTCATCCTTTGACGATTTAAAATGCATCAGGCAGCTTGGACAGAACCATCTGAATGTGACAATAGGCAGTGCTCTTGATTTGTTTGGCGGTGCGATGGAGTACGATAAGGTTATAGCTTTTTGCAATAATAAGGAGATTTAAAATGGCAAAATACAGTAAGAATGATATTATCCGCATAGTGGATGAGGAGGATATTGAGTTTATCCGTTTACAGTTTACGGATATCTTTGGAACATTAAAAAATGTAGCAATTACAGCCAGCCAGCTTGAGAAAGCACTCGACAACAGGTGCATGTTCGACGGCTCGTCAATAGAGGGCTTTGTGAGGATAGAGGAGTCAGATATGTATCTGCACCCGGATCTTGACACTTTTATGATTTTTCCATGGAGACCACAGCAGGGCAAGGTCGCACGAATCATCTGTGATGTCTATATGGCGGATGGTACACCGTTTGAGGGAGACCCGCGCTATATATTAAAAAAACAGATTGAAAAGGCAAAGCAGATGGGCTATATATTTAATGTAGGTCCGGAGTGTGAGTTTTTCCTTTTCCACCTGGACGAGAACGGACAGCCTACCACTATCTCGCATGAGAGAGCAGGGTACTTTGATTTAGGTCCAAATGACTTGGGAGAAAATGCCAGAAGAGACATGGTTCTAACTCTTGAGGATATGGATTTTGAGATAGAAGCATCACACCATGAGGTGGCACCTGCACAGCATGAGATTGATTTCAAGTATGAGGAGGCACTTCATACAGCCGACAATATCATGACCTTCAAGCTTGCTATAAAGACAATCGCAAAGCGGCACGGACTTTTTGCCAGCTTCATGCCAAAGCCAAAGCATGGTGTGAGCGGCTCGGGAATGCACATCAACATGTCACTCTCAAAGGACGGTGTCAATATATTTGACAATGAGGAGGATAAGCTTGGACTCAGCGAGGAGGCATACTACTTCATAGGCGGTATCATGAAGCATATGAAGGGCATGACGGTCATCACCAATCCGATTGTCAATTCATATAAGCGCTTTGTGCCGGGATATGAGGCACCGATTTACATTACCTGGTCAGCTACAAACAGAAGTCCGCTTATCAGAATCCCTGCAGCAAGAGGCGAGGGAAGGAGAGTGGAGCTTAGAAATCCTGACCCTTCAGCAAATCCGTATCTGGTGCTGGCGCTGTGTTTGGCAGCAGGACTTGACGGCATAAAGAATAAGATACAGCCGGATGCAGAGCTTCGTGAGAATGTATTTGAGCTCACAGAACAGGATAAAAAGAGACTCGGAATTGAATCACTTCCTGCTGATTTACATGAGGCGGTTGAGTGCCTTAAGTCAGATGACTTTATCCGCGAGATACTCGGAGAGCACATCTACAACAAGTATATAGAGGCAAAAGAGGCAGAGTGGAACGATTACAGAGCTGCGGTTACCAAATGGGAAATAGATGAATATCTGTACAAATTTTAAAGGATGTAACGAACCGTGAATAATATTGTTATAGCATTTCCTAAAAAGGAAGTAGCCAATTCAATCAAAAAAATATTAGCGCAGAGCGGTTATACAGTCACGGCGGTTGCAAATACAGGAGCTTCAGCACTTTCGAGCATGAACGGACTGAATATGGGAATCATCATATGCGGATACAGATTTTCAGACATGATGTACAGTGAGATATACGAGTATATGCCTAAGGAGTTTCAGATGCTTCTCATAGCGTCGGCAGCGGGTATCATGGAAAAGAATGTGGATAATCTGATGTCATTATCCATGCCGCTTAAGGTGCATGAGCTCTTGCAGACTGTTGAGATGATGGATTACACGATAACGCGCCGCAGGAAAAAGCTCAGGCAAAGGCCTAAGGTACGTTCAAAGGAGGATCAGGAGATGCTAAGCAGTGCAAAGGCTGTACTGATGGAACGAAATGGATTTTCAGAGGAGGAAGCACACCGGTATATCCAGAAGCGAAGCATGGATAACGGCACCGGTCTTGTGGAAACAGCACAGATGATACTAAGCCTTATGACTGATGTGTAGGGCTGTTGATGTCAAAGGTTTGAACAGCTATGAAAAAATATAATTGCAGGCAGCATAATATTTTATGAAAGAAATAATGATAAAAAAACATATTTACACTTGCATGGTAAAGTGATAAATTAGACTTATTGTAAAGTAACAAAGGAGAGATAAACATGTTTCAGATTAATGATAACTTTCAGAAATTACCGGGAAGCTACCTTTTCAGCACAATAGCTAAAAAGGTTGCAGCTTATCAGGAGGCAAATCCGGATAAAGAGATAATAAGGCTTGGAATCGGCGATGTAACACAGCCGCTTGCACCTGCTATCATCGATGCACTGCACAAGGCAGTTGATGAGATGGGAAATGCAGCTACATTCCACGGATACGCACCTGACCTCGGATATGAGTTCCTCAGAAAAGCAATTTCAGACAACGACTACAAGGCAAGAGGATGCGATATCTCAGCAGATGAGATTTTTGTTTCAGACGGAGCAAAGAGTGATTCAGCCAACATCCAGGAGCTTTTCTCAGCAAACAGCCGCATAGCTGTTACAGATCCTGTTTACCCTGTATATGTTGATTCCAATGTCATGGCAGGAAGAACAGGCACATATGATGCTCAGACAGAGACATGGAGCAATGTAATCTATATGCCTTCAACAGCAGATAACGGCTTCGTTCCGGAGCTTCCAAAGGAAGTACCGGATATGATTTATCTGTGTCTGCCAAACAACCCAACAGGAACAACTCTCAAAAAGGAGCAGTTACAGGTATGGGTTGATTATGCAAACAAGAATGGTTCAGTCATCATCTTTGATGCAGCCTACGAGGCATATATCAGCGAATCAGATGTGCCACATTCAATCTATGAGTGTAACGGTGCAAAGACATGTGCCATCGAGCTTAGAAGCTTCTCAAAGAACGCCGGCTTTACAGGCGTGCGTCTTGGCTTCACAGTAGTACCTAAGGAGCTTAAGTGTGGTGATGTATCACTTCATGCTATGTGGGCACGCCGTCACGGAACCAAGTTCAACGGTGCACCATACATCGTGCAGAGAGCAGGCGAGGCAGTTTACTCAGATGCCGGAAAAGCACAGCTTAAGGATCAGGTAGCATACTACATGAACAATGCAAAGACAATAAAGACAGGTCTTGCAGAGGCAGGCTTTACAGTATACGGCGGAGTAAATGCACCATACATCTGGCTCAAGACACCGGATCAGATGACATCATGGGAGTTCTTCGATTACCTGCTTGAGAATGCCAACGTGGTAGGTACACCTGGCTCAGGCTTTGGACCAAGCGGAGAGGGCTACTTCAGACTGACTGCTTTCGGAAACTATGAGAACACAGTAAAGGCACTTGAGAGAATCAAGGCACTGTAAAAATAAATCAGGTCAAATAAAAATACCGTCAGGGAGATGTTCCCTGACGGTATTTTTTGTCTTTGAAATTTACTTAAAGTGTAATTACTGTATACTTTTCAGCAACAAAAACTTTATGTGAAAAGCATGATTTAGTTCTTCTTAAAGCCGGCTCTCTTACGAAGAGTAGGGTCAAGAATCTTCTTTCTGATTCGAAGGCTCTCAGGTGTTACCTCAAGAAGCTCATCTGTATCAATAAAGTCGATAGCCTGCTCAAGGCTTAATACTCTAGGTGGTACGAGTGTGAGTGCCTCATCTGCTGATGAAGAACGTGTATTTGTAAGATGCTTCTTCTTACATACGTTGAGCTCGATGTCCTCGGCCTTTGAACACTGTCCGATAACCATTCCTGAGTAAACCTTAGCGCCCGGTCCGATAAAGAGTGTTCCTCTCTCCTGTGCAGAGAAGAGTCCGTATGTTACAGCCTCACCTGACTCAAAGGCAATGAGTGAACCTGTTGCACGGTATGCAATCTCACCCTTGTATGGCTCGTAGCCGTCAAACATGGTGTTTAAGATTCCGTTACCCTTTGTATCGGTCATGAACTCACCACGATATCCGATAAGTCCACGTGCAGGGATATGGAATTCAAGTCTGGTGTAGCCTCCGGCGATAGAACCCATATTTCTAAGCTCACCCTTGCGCTGCTGAAGCTTTGAGATGACAGCTCCTGTAAACTCGTCAGGCACATCGATGTAAGCAAGCTCCATTGGCTCAAGCTTCTTGCCGTTCTCATCATACTTGTAGAGCACCTCTGCCTTACTTACAGCAAACTCATAGCCCTCACGGCGCATGTTCTCGATAAGTACTGAAAGGTGAAGCTCTCCACGTCCGGAAACCTTGAAAGAATCAGGTGAGTCAGTATCCTCGACACGCAGTGAAACATCTGTGTTGAGCTCGCGAAGGAGTCTGTCACGGATGTGACGGCTTGTGACAAATTTACCTTCCTGTCCTGCAAGAGGGCTGTTGTTTACGATGAAGTTCATAGAGATTGTAGGCTCTGAAATCTTCTGGAAAGGAATAGCCTCCGGTGCTTCCGGTGAGCAGATTGTATCTCCGATGTGGATATCTGCGATACCTGAGATTGCTACAATCGAACCGATGTTAGCCTCGGCTACATCTACCTTGTTGAGTCCGTCAAACTCGTAAAGTTTGCTGATACGGACCTTCTCAAGCTTGTCAGGGTCGTGGTGGTTTACAACGACAGCCTCCTGATTTACCTTGATTTTACCGTTATCCACTTTACCGATTCCGATACGTCCTACATACTCGTTGTAGTCGATTGTACTGATAAGAATCTGTGTGTTGGCATCCGGATCACCTGTTGGAGCAGGGATGTAGTTTACGATAGTCTCGAAGAGAGGAGTCATATCCTTTCTCTCGTCGTTTAAGTCCTTCATGGCATAGCCGTCTCTGGCTGATGCAAAAACGAATGGGCAGTCAAGCTGCTCCTCAGAAGCATCGAGATCCATGAAGAGCTCTAATACTTCATCGATGACCTCATTAGGACGTGCCTCCGGACGGTCAATCTTGTTGACGCAGACAATGATAGGCAGCTTGAGTGCAAGAGCCTTCATAACTACGAACTTGGTCTGTGGCATAACACCCTCGAAGGCATCAACCACGAGGATAACTCCGTTTACCATCTTAAGAACACGCTCTACCTCACCGCCGAAGTCAGCATGACCCGGAGTGTCGATGATGTTGATTTTGATGTCCTTATACTGAATAGCTGTGTTTTTGGAGAGGATTGTGATACCTCTTTCACGCTCGATGTCGTTTGAATCCATTACTCGATCCTGAACTTCCTGATTGTCACGGAACACACCGCTTTGCTTGAGAAGCTCATCTACAAGTGTTGTTTTACCATGATCAACGTGGGCAATAATTGCTATATTACGAATATCGTCTCTTGTTGTTTTCATATTTTCCTTCTTTCTTTAATAAATAAAGCTAAGTTTGCAACTAACTTATTCTATCATAATTTTTCCAATGTGCAAGTTTTCATTGAAAGATTTTAAAAAATTAAGTGAAATGTTATTGGATTTGTCGACATTATTTGAGAAAATATACTTTATGGAAATGTTAAAAATAGCTGGAAAAACATTTTACAAAAGGAAGGGAGACAAAAATTCATGGCAGATAAAATGTTTGAAAACAACCAGGTATCAATAATTGGAGAAATCGTTTCGGATTTTCAGTTTAGTCACGAGGTGTATGGTGAGGGCTTCTATATGATGGAAGTTTCGGTCAGGAGACTTTCTGACTTCGTGGACTATATTCCGGTAATGGTGTCAGAGAGACTTATCAATGTGGAGGGTGACTACATAGGCAAAAGCGTTTACATAGGAGGTCAGTTCCGTTCATTCAACAGGCATGAGGAAAAGAAGAACAGGCTGGTACTTTCTGTCTTTGCAAGAGAGCTTGAGATATTGGACAGTGATTATGATGAGGATGCAGCCAATCAGATTTTCCTTGACGGCTATATCTGCAAGGAGGCCATATACAGGAAAACACCGCTTGGACGAGAAATTGCAGACCTGCTTGTGGCAGTGAACCGCTCATATGGCAAGTCAGACTATATTCCATGTATCTGCTGGGGAAGGAATGCCAGATTTGCGTCGACCTTTGAGGTGGGCACACATGTGCAGATATGGGGCAGAATCCAGAGCAGAGACTATGTGAAAAAGATCAGTGAGACACAGGTGGAGCAGCGCACAGCGTATGAGGTTTCCGTGAGCAAGATTGATGCATAGTATTTTTAATGGACAGTAACTACTGATTTGTGATTTTACCGAAAATTTGCAATAAATGTCAGATTGTGGTATTTTACTAGATATTATTGGTTAATGCTTGTAATTGTTGACGTTTACATCAGGTGTAAACTGTAATGGTTATATATCAGGCAGAAAAGCTATGTGTATGGAGGCATGATTATTATGGAAAACGGTGCAGTACAGATTTATTATGGTGAGGGACATGGCAAGACAAATGTCGCTATCGGAAGTGCAATATGTGCTGCCTGCGAGGGTAAAGAGGCTGTCATAATTCAGTTTTTAAAAGGAAAAAATGAACAGAAGTTTTTGAGCAGACTGGAGCCGGAGGTTAAATTTTTTAATTTTTCAAGAGCCGGGATACTGTTTGAACAGCTCGACGAAGAAAGTAAACAGGAAGAAATCATGAATATCAAGAATGGTTTTAATTTTGCAAAAAAAGTTATTTCTACCGGGGCTGGCATGGTTGTTGTGCTGGATGAGATACTGGGGCTTTTGGATTTGCACCTGATCTCAAAGACTGAGATTTCAGATATGCTTGCTGCAAAGCCGTCAGATGTGACGGTGATTATGACAGGCAGAGTGCTTGATGACGGAATCCGGGGAATGGCTGATGAGATTTATAATATAACGCCGGAAAAATAGTAAGGAAATATTGACCGGCAAGTTGACAATGCCATAGCTTGGTGATATGATTAGTGCATATGTGAGGCAGTTATATCATCTGCTGTATATGAATAATTTAATTAACAGATAGAGGTCGCGCGACTTATGAGTAGCTTTCCGGATGCCGCAGGGGCAGTTGATGGGAGATGAAAGGAATAGCGCCGAAGGGATTTATCATCTGCGGATATATCTCTGGGCATATGGCGAACAGCCCTATGACTGTCATCAGATTTGATGGGGAGCTATCGTGATTCATGAAGAATTGGGACCGGCTCTAAGGAGCCGGTTTTTTAGCGCTTAGAGGCAGACAGCGACATACCTATACGTTAAGAGAATCAAATATCGAATAATAAAGAAAAAACAAGAAGGAGATAAAATCATGGCAATTTTCAAAGGAGCAGGAGTAGCAATCGTTACACCTATGTACGATAACGAGGAGATTAATTACGACAAGCTCGAGGAGCTTATCAATATGCAGATTGACAATGGTACAGATGCTATTATCATTGCAGGCACCACAGGCGAGAGCCCATGTCTGTCAATGGAGGAGCATGCAAAGGTTATAAAGGCAGCCGTAGAGTTTACAAAGCACCGTGTACCTGTAGTAGCAGGAACAGGTTCTAACTGCACAAAGACAGCTATGCAGCTTTCAAAGGAGGCTGAGGAGTTTGGCGCAGACGGACTGCTTGTTGTCACACCGTACTACAACAAGGCTACACAGGCCGGTCTTGTGAGCCACTACTCACAGATTGCAGACAGCACAAAGTGTCCTATCATCGTATACAACGTACCTGGACGTACAGGCTGCAACGTGCTTCCGGAGACTATGGCAGAGCTCTTTAAGACAAAGGAAAATATCGTGGGACTCAAGGAGGCTACAGGAAACCTGGCACAGGCTTCAAAGACAATGTACCTGACAGACGGAAAGCTTGATATGTACTCAGGCGAGGATGGTCTCGTAGTACCTCTTATGTCTATCGGAGCAATCGGAGTAATCTCAGTATGGAGCAATGTAGCCCCTGCAAAGGTACACAATATGTGCGACAGCTTCTTCAAGGGCGATTTACAGACAGCCTTAGAGCTTCAGAGAGAGGCTCTTCCACTTGTGGATGCACTCTTCTCAGAGGTAAATCCTATCCCTGTAAAGAAGGCTATGAACCTGATGGGTATGAATGTCGGACCTCTCAGAAGCCCTATGTGCGAGATGGGTGAGGATAATGCAAGGAAGCTTGCTGAAGTCATGAAGGCTTATGGCTTAAAGCTTGCCTAGTACAGCACTTAAAAACTGTACAGGCAGATAAAGGATACAACGAGAAAGGATACGATAAAATGACAAAGGTAATTATGAATGGCTGCAACGGCAAAATGGGACAGACTATCACAGAAATCTGTAAGGCTGATGCGGATATCGAGATTGTAGCCGGTATTGATTTATATGATGGAATAGACAATGACTATCCTGTTTTTTCGAGCATCGACAAATGTGATGTGGACGCTGATGTGGTCATAGATTTTTCCAATGCCAAGGCTGTTGATGGAGTGCTGGACTATTGTGTGGGCAAGCAGATTCCGGTTGTTTTATGCACAACAGGTCTTAGTGATGAGCAGCTTGCAAAGGTTGAGGAGTGCTACAAGAAGGTGGCAGTGCTCAAGTCTGCAAACATGTCACTTGGCATAAATACTCTTATGGCTCTTCTTAAAAAGGCTGCACAGGTTTTTGCACCGGCAGGATTCGACATGGAGATTGTCGAGAAGCATCACAATTTAAAGCTTGATGCACCTTCAGGTACTGCGCTTGCGCTTGCTGATTCCATCAACGAGGCTATGGACAACGAGTATCACTATGTTTACGACCGCAGCCAGCGCAGAGAGAAGCGTGATCCTAAGGAAATTGGTATTTCTGCTGTCAGAGGAGGAAGCATCGTCGGTGAGCACGAGGTACTTTTCTGTGGACAGGATGAGGTGATTGAGTTTAAGCATACTGCTTACTCTAAGGCTGTTTTTGCGAAGGGTGCTGTTGAGGCTGCCAAGTTCCTTAATGGAAAGGGTGCCGGTCACTACGATATGGCGGATGTTATTGCAGCTAAGTAGATTGAGTGAATTGCTTCATTGTGGCGATAGGTCGGGCGTAAGCCCCAGGCACCGGGGGGCACACGCACTCTCCCGGGGCGATACGCTACGTGGCTAAGATTCTGTACGAATATGAGTACACTTGCGGATTTTGCTTGATTTATTGGGGAGTGCGTATTATATTAAATATAATGACTATTCAGAACCACTGAGAACAAAAAAAGCTGATGCGTCATGCTTGCATGTAAGCAGCAGATTTTCTTGTTTTGGATAGTTACATTGTTATTGGATTTAATTTTAAAACACAACAGGGGAGCTGGTATTTAGCCGGCTGAGAGTAGACTGGTAGTGTCTTGACCCATAACCTGATTTGGATAATGCCAACGTAGGATAATATCGCACGATTTTTAGGCGGATATACTCATTGGTGGTATATCCGCTTTTTGAATGTGTGGGTGATTATGAATAGCCGTAAAGAGATACAGATGAATAATTTTATAGAAAAGCTTAAGTTACGCAGTCCTTTGATTCACAACATCACAAATATGGTTACTATCAATGATGTGGCCAATATTGAGCTGGCATGTGGGGCTAGGCCTATTATGGCTATGGCACCGCAGGAGATGGATGAGGTCACGGGTATCTGCGATGGGCTGAACCTGAATATAGGCACTCCTTCTGAGGAGCGCTTTGAGGCGATGCGCATTGCTGCGAGGATGGCAGCGAAAAAGAACATTCCTATTGTGCTAGATCTGGTTGGTGTGGGCGTGAGCCGCTTCAGGATGGATTTTGTGATGAGCCTGCTTGACGAGGTGCATGTGGATGTGATTAAGGGCAATTTGTCTGAGGTCAAGGCTGTTATGGAGCATGGAAGGTGTGATGGCGGCGTGGAAGTGACCGATACGGCAGATGAGTCTGATGCAAAGGCACTTGCGTGCAGAGCGGCCCTGCGATATGGCTGTATCTGTGTGATTACAGGTGAGACCGATTATGTGGCAGAATTATGTGATGAAGTCGATTGCTATGACAATGATGAAAGAAGTCTGATGAGTACTGATGCGATGGGTACCGGTGTGATGAATAATTGTGTAGTGAATGTTGTTGCGTCGGATGCTGACGGACACACGCATAATTACAGAGTAGGAAGCATCACAGGAGGTCATCCGATGATGAAGCGCGTAACAGGCACCGGATGTATGCTTTCAGGGCTCATTTGTGCGTTTGCTGCGGCTGCTTGCGATGATAAATACGGTGCAGTCATGGCAGCACTTAGCTGCATGAAGAGTTCAGGCGGGCTTGCTGCCTCTGATATGGCAGAGTGCGGCAGAGGGACAAACAGCTGTCATTTTATTAAGCCCGGAAATGCTTCATACAGGGACAGGCTGATTGATGCAGTATATCATATATGCGATGGTGATTATGAACTGATGTGAATATCGCTGTATGACAGACAATTGGTATGCAGGTCATGAGTCTTATATTTGGAAAACAACAGGATAAGAGGTGAAAGGTATATATGAACAAAACTGATTTAAAGCTCTACGCTATAACAGACAGGCAGTGGCTGCGCGGAGCGAGGCTTTCTGAACATGTGAAGCTTGCGATAGAGGGCGGAGCCACGATGATTCAGATCCGCGACAAGGATATTTTGAGTACGGATTCTGATGCAGGGCTTAAGGATGAGTATAATGAGGCTCTTGAGATAAAGAGAATCTGTCATGAGCACAAGGTGCCACTCATCATCAACGATAACGTGCAGTTTGCAATTGATATAGATGCCGATGGAGTACATCTGGGACAGGATGATATGAATCCGGCGGAAGCCAGGAAGCTTCTTGGAACTGACAAGATAATAGGAGTCACGGCAAAGACCGTGGAGCAGGCAAAGAGGGCAGAAGCTGATGGCGCGGACTATCTGGGAAGTGGAGCTGTGTTTGGCTCTACCACAAAGCTCAATGCAAAGCCTATGACAAAGGAGCTTCTGCGTGAAATCACGGCGTCTGTCGATATACCGGTTGTTGCAATCGGAGGCATAAATGCAGACAATGCGGTCACGCTAAAGGGCACTGGGATTGCAGGAATTGCAGTGGTAGGAGCGATATTTGCAAGAGAGGATATAAAGGCTGCAGCCAAGGAACTCGCAGAAATATGCGACAAAATTCTGTAATCACAGTATGACAAACTGCTATAACTACAGTAATTAAACAATATTTTGAAGATACTGAACAGATATGAGAAATCACAACATTCAGTAGAAAGGAGCGTAAATATGCATACAGCACTTACAATTGCGGGAAGCGATTCAAGCGGTGGCGCAGGTGTGCAGGCTGATTTAAAGACCATGCTTGCAAACGATGTGTTTGGCGAGAGTGTCATCACAGCACTCACGGCACAAAACACCATGGGAGTTGATGCGGTGATGAATGTACCGGCTGATTTTATCGAGGCACAGATGAAGGCTGTTTTTACGGATATTTTTCCGGATGCGGTGAAAATCGGTATGACATCATCGGTAGATACAATTGAGGCGATTGCCGCAGGACTTGTAAAATATAAGGCAAAAAACATAGTTCTGGACCCGGTGATGGTCGCTACAAGCGGAAGCAGGCTGCTTGAAGAAAATGCAGCAAACACTCTGATGGAGAAGCTTTTTCCACTGGCTGACATCATCACGCCAAATATCCCTGAGCTTGAGGTGATATCAGGCAGACAGATTGAAAGCACAGATGACATCATAGAGGCATCAAAGGCTATTTATGATAAATATGGCTGTCCGGTTTTGAGCAAGGGAGGCCATTTTACGGACACAGCATGTGTGTGCGACTATTTATGGGATGGTAAGCGAGTCATTACATTTGAGACAAAAAGAGTGGACAATCCCAACTCACACGGCACAGGCTGCACGCTTTCATCAGCGATAGCCAGCGGTCTGGCAAAGGGACAGTCGCTTGAGCAGGCTGTGGATAACGGCAAGAAATATGTCACAGCATGTTTAAAAACCATGCTTGATCTGGGGCACGGCAGCGGTCCTATGAATCATGGAGCATTAATTTTGCAATAAATAATAGCAACTATTCAGATTCACTTAGAACAAAAAGCTGATGCGTCGTGCTTGCATATAAGTGGCAGATTTTTGTTCACAAGGAGGTCCGAATAATTACTAATTAATAAGACTAATAACAATAAGAACAGGAGAGTACAATGAGTAATTACACAACACAGATGGATGCCGCAAGAAAGGGCATCGTAACACCTGAAATTGAAAAGGTAGCAAAGAAAGAGAAGATGGATGTAGACAAGCTGATGGAGCTTGTTGCAAGCGGAAAGGTAGCTATTCCTGCAAACAAGCATCACAAGTCACTTGATGCAGAGGGTGTTGGAAGCATGCTTCGCACAAAAATCAATGTAAACCTCGGAGTCTCAAGAGACTGCAAGGACTATGATGTGGAGATGCAGAAGGTCATGAGCGCTGTAAAGCTTGGAGCGGAGGCTATCATGGATCTTTCAAGCCATGGTAACACACAGCCATTCAGACAGAAGCTCACAAGCGAATGTCCTGCAATGATAGGAACAGTGCCTGTTTATGACAGCGTAATCCATTATCAGCGTGATCTTGCGACACTTACAGCACAGGATTTTGTCGATGTAGTCAGACTCCATGCTGAGGATGGAGTGGACTTCGTCACACTTCACTGCGGAATCACAAGAAAAACCATAGACCAGATTAAAAAGCATAAGCGTAAGATGAATATTGTAAGCCGTGGAGGAAGCCTTGTCTTTGCATGGATGTGCATGACAGGAGAGGAAAATCCATTCTACGAGCACTATGATGAGATACTTGAAATCTGTGAGGAGCACGATGTGACAATCTCACTCGGAGATGCCTGCAGACCGGGATGCCTGGCAGATGCAACAGATGTATGCCAGATAGAGGAGCTTGTAAGACTTGGAGAGCTCACAAAGCGTGCATGGGATCACAACGTACAGGTCATGGTAGAGGGACCGGGACATGTGCCGCTTGATCAGGTAGCAGCAAACATGAAGGTACAGCAGTCAATCTGTATGGGAGCACCATTCTATGTACTTGGACCTCTCGTAACAGATATCGCACCGGGCTATGACCACATCACAGCAGCAATCGGTGGAGCAGTGGCAGCAATGAACGGCGCAGCTTTCCTTTGCTATGTGACACCTGCTGAGCATCTTGCTCTTCCAAATGTGGAGGATACAAAGCAGGGCATCATCGCCTCAAAGATTGCGGCTCATGCAGCCGACATCGCAAAGGGAATACCGGGAGCCAGAGATATAGATGATAAGATGGCAGATGCCAGACGTGCGCTCGACTGGGATGCACAGTTTGCATGTGCGCTTGATCCTGAGACAGCTAAGGCTATCAGGGATGACCGTCTTCCGGAGGATGACCACAGCGAGGCATGCAGTATGTGCGGTAAGTTCTGTGCAGTGCGAAGCATGAACAAGGCACTTGCAGGAGAGTATATTGATATACTATAACTATTCAGTACAGAAATATGCGGTACCGCATATTTCGTAAGAAAACGTATATTATGTAGGAGCAAGCACCCATCAGCGCAGCTGATTCTAATGCGCTTGTGACTCGCAACTGTGAAGGTACAAAACAGTTACGATATACTTTAAGGTGAGGCAGTAAGTAATGGAAAGTAAAAAGAACACTAAAAAAACAACTATTTCAATAAGAAAGCTTGCCATGGCAGGAGTGCTTGTGGCAGTTGCCGTAGCAGGAAGCTTAATAAGCTTTCCTGTTGCCGGCAGCAAATGTGCACCCATACAGCACATGGTAAATATATGCGCAGCAGTATTTTTAGGACCAGTATGGGGTGTCGGTGTGGCATTTTGTGCGAGTGTCATCAGAAACCTGACAGGGCTTGGAAGCCTCATGGCATTCCCGGGAAGCATGGTAGGTGCACTGTGCTGTGGACTGATGTACAGATTCAGCAAAAAAATCATACCGACATGTGTCGCAGAGGCGCTAGGTACAGGCATACTCGGAGGTCTTGCAGCGTATCCGCTTGCAAAATATGTGATGCTCATTCAGCCGGAAGGCATGTTTATATACATAGTGCCATTCCTTATCTCTACAGTGACCGGAAGCATAGTTGCAGCAATTGTCATGTTGATTCTTAAGAAAAATGGCGCACTGGCAGCATTTAAGGGGAATCTGTAGAGATAGTTTAAGACTAATTCAGAAACGTTATATTATAAAAGCCTTAATTGTTACTAAAAGTTAATCAATTTTGGATTGTTAAATAATAGTCAATGTGGTATAGTTTTCTTCGAACTGTATTCGAAGGAAACTGTATTATGCTGTTCAATTCATCCAATGTTACCGTTCAGTAACAGATTTTCATCATATGAGCAATTAAACACAGCCTTTGACCACGGCATCACCCACTTTGACCTGGCAAACAACTATGGTCCTGAATACGGCAGCGCAGAGAAGCATTTCGGGCTTATCCTTAAGGAGCATCTGTCTGCATACCGCGACGAGCTCATCATCAGCTCAAAGGCAGGCTATGATATGTGGAAGGGTCCATACGGCAACTGGGGCAGCCGCAAGTATCTGATTGCAAGCCTTGATCAGAGTCTTAAGAGAATGGGACTCGACTATGTGGATATCTTCTATCATCACAGAATGGACCCTGAGACACCGCTTGAGGAGACAATGGGAGCACTCGACCAGATAGTAAGAAGCTAAACGATATAGCCATAAAGCGTGGTGAGACACTTGCACAGATGGCACTCAAATGGGTGGTAAAGGATGATGATGTGACAAGCGTGCTTGTCGGCGCTTCAAAGCCACAGCAGATTCTTGAAAACTTAAAGGTTATGGAGGGCACAGGCTTCTCTGAGGAAGAGCTTAGGATGATTGATGAGGTTGTGGGAGTGTAGAATTGAATCTGGTGATATAAATGGAATATATTGCGCATATAGAAGAAAGCAAAGGCTTATTGATCATTTGGATGGAACTGCCAAATTAGCTGGAAAATTTGCAGAATCATTTGGAAAATATGAGTGGGGATATTGCATAGGTATGTTACATGATCTAGGTAAGTATTCCAAAGAATTTCAACATAGAATACAGTTTAATACGAATGACAAAGTAGATCATTCTACTGCTGGAATGAGATTATGTAATGAAAAAGGTGGATATTATTCTATATTACAATATGCTATTGCAGGACATCATTCTGGACTAATGGATTACTATAAGCTTGAAGAACGATATAGAAAATCAATATGTGATTATCAGGCATATAGACAGGAGGTAGAAATTCCACAAATAAAAAGTGATCCTTTTGAGAGCTGTAAAACACAAAATCCTCATTTTTCAATGGGGAATTTACGGATTCGAATTTTTATAGTATGTTTACAGACAATCAATCAGAATAGGGAAATAGAAATGATACGCGCTTTCGGTTAGTCCGGGCGCGTATTTTTGTATGGTATAAAACACGTGTTGCACGTGAGTCGTAATAAATATGTAATTTAAAAACAATAAACAGTGTATAACAGTTGACAACAGTATAATGGTGTTATATACTGTTATATATGGAGGAACATAATATGCATATTATCATTAACAATTCATCCATGATCCCTTTGTATGAACAGATTATGGATCAGATTAAAGCTGCAATTGTAAGCGGAGAACTGGTTGAGAATACCGCTCTTCCATCGGTTAGAGTGCTGTCACGGGAACTTAAAATCAGTGCACTTACAGTGAAGAAAGCCTATGATTTTCTGGAAGAGGAAGGTTTTACCATTACGGTACATGGAAAGGGAACCTACGTGGCAGCTACCAATCAAGAACTGCTGAAAGAGGAGCATCGTAAGGAGCTTGAGGCGAATCTGGAGCAGGCGGTGGAAAAGGGAAGAAGAAGTGGAATCAGTGATGAGGAAATCAGGGAATTATTTGAGATTATTATGGAGGAATAACTATGCTGAAAATTGATCATCTAGTCAAAAGATATGGAGCGTTCACTCTGGAATGTGACATGGAAATAAAGCCTGGATGCGTAACGGGACTGATTGGAAAAAACGGAGCCGGAAAGAGCACTGCTTTTAAGGCTGCACTTGGTTTGATCCGTACGGATGGTGGAAGCGTAAAAATTTTAGGAAAGCCAATTGAGCAGCTTACGGCAGCTGATCGCCAGGGAATTGGAGTAGTTATGGCCGATTCAGGCTTTAGCTCGTTTCTTTCGGTAAAAGATATCGCGATTATATTAGATAATATGTATGATAAGTTTGATAAGAGCGTATTTTTAGATGAATGTAGTCGTTCGGAACTGCCGTTTGATAAGAAAATCAAAGATTTTTCCACAGGAATGAAGGCAAAACTCAAGGTTCTGATTGCAATGAGCCATGAGGCATCCCTGTTGATTCTGGATGAGCCGACAGTGGGGCTGGATGTGGTGGCAAGAGATGAAATTCTTGATCTGCTGCGCAGATATATGGAGGAAGGGAACCGTTCTATTCTGATCAGCTCCCATATTTCATCTGATCTGGAGTCACTGTGTGATGATCTCTATATGATCGATCATGGGAAGATTCTTCTGCACGAGGAGACGGATGTTCTTCTTAGCAGTTATGCGATGCTGAAGCTCAGCAAAGAACAGTACGAGAAGATAGATCGACAATATCTGCTTCGGAGTAAGGAGGAGGCATATGGATATTCCTGTCTTACCAATGAGAAACAGTATTATGCAGAGAATTATCCGGATATTGTGATAGAAAAGGGCGGAATTGACGATTTGATCGTAATGATGGCAAATGGTGCGGAAATCAGGAAAGGAGCAATGAGATGAGAGGATTATTAGTAAAAGATTTACGGCAGATACTACAGCAAAAGAAATTTTTGGTGATTATGCTTTTGCTGGCATTCTTTCTGAATATGAACACGGACGGAAGCTTTGTGTTTGGGTATCTGACATTCGTAGGTGCCTTCCTGGTGCTGAACACTTTAAGTTACGATGAGTACGATAATACGTTGCCGTTTATATTTACACTTCCAGTGGAGCGTAAAACATATGCGATTGAAAAGTATGTGTTTGGGTTGCTGGTCTGCGGGACAGGCTGGTTGGTGGGACTTGTGTTTGCGCTTGTTCAAAGTCTTTTTACAACGGGGGTGTCAGTGAGGGAAAATCTGATTGTCTGTCCGATTTTTATTCCACTCTTTATGCTGATGTTGTCCGTTATGATACCATTTCCGTTGATCTTTGGACGGGAAAAGGGAACTATTGTAATGATGGTTGTTATGAGTGCATGTATCGCCATTGTATATTTATGTGATCGTTTTTTGGGTACACGTGGAATGTCTTTGGGTCAGTTGCTGGATTCCTTGTCGGGCATGAAGCTTGGAATGCTTGAACTTCTGGCCTTTGGTGTGGCACTGCTTGTGCTTGGCATATCCTGCAGTGCCAGCGTGGCCGCAATGAAAAATAAGGAATTGTAGCACGATTAACCTTTGAAAAAGTAATGTATAGCAATTATAATAAAAACGTAACTGATATGGAGTATGATGCCATCATCAAAACTGCATATGAGGAAAATCCACTTCCTGAAACTCCTGCTAAAAAGCGCGGTCGCAAGAAAAAAGCAAAGTATTAAATTTGATCTGCAGACTGGACAATTACAAGGAATCAGACTGAAACTTACGAGGCTCTCAAGGTTTATATTCAAATGAATATGGATGGTCTAAAAGATGCCGTGATTAAAATGCTTGCCGGTGAAAGTGAGAAAATAAATACAGGCACATTTGAAAATGACATGACATCATTTGCCACAAAGGATGATGTGCTTACACTTTTAGTACATCTTGGCTACCTGACATATGATAGTGAGACGGAAGAGGTTTCAATTCCAAATCGAGAGGTGTCAAAGGAATATCTTAATGCAATTAGTACAATGGATTGGGATGAAGTATCAAAATCAATAAAAGCATCACAAAAATTGCTTGAGAGTTTGTGGAATATGAATGGTGCTGCGGTTGCTGACGGAATTGATAAGGCACATAATGAGATATCTATTTTACGGTATAATGATAAGAATGTTGATGGTGCCATTTCACAGATAAAGTCGAGACAGTATGTGGAAGCCTTGAAGGATTATAAGGGTAATTTGCTTCTTGTTGGAATAAACTACGATAAAAAGACAAAAGAACATCTATGTGAGATAGAAGAATGGAAGCTGTAAAGGTGAAATTAGCAGGGAGTATAGCAACAATTAATGCTATACTCCCTGCTATTATATTTTTGGTTGCAAGAATTTAGTTTATACTATAAAATATTTATAACTGTATGCAGATATTTAATAATCACAATATCTGTCTGTATAATAAAATACGCATAAAGAGGACGAAAGAATGATCAACAAATTAGTAGACAAAATCAAGAAAACAAACGCACCTATCGTAGTAGGGCTCGACCCGATGCTTTCATATGTGCCTGAGCACATTACAAAGAAGGCATTTGATGAGCTTGGAGAGACACCGGCCGGTGCAGCGGAGGCTATCTGGCAGTACAACAAGGCTATTGTGGATGCCACATATGACCTGATTCCGGCTGTAAAGCCACAGATTGCCATGTATGAGCAGTTTGGAGTGGAGGGCCTTAAGGCATTCCAGAAGACAGTGGATTACTGTCACGAGAAGGATCTCGTGGTTATCGGAGATGTAAAGCGTGGAGATATCGGCTCAACATCGGCTGCATACGCCACAGGACATCTCGGAAAGGTACAGATCGGCAGCAAGATCTATTCTACCTTTGATGAGGATTTTGCCACTGTCAATCCATACCTTGGAACAGACGGTATCAAGCCATTCGTAGATGTATGCAAGGAGGAGAAGAAGGGTATCTTCATTCTTGTAAAGACATCTAATCCATCAAGTGGAGAGTTCCAGGACCGTATGATTGACGGACGCCCATTATATGAGTGGGTAGGTGAGAAGGTTGCAGAGTGGGGAGCTGACTGCATGGGTGATTCATACAGCTATGTAGGTGCGGTTGTCGGTGCAACATACCCTGAGCAGGGGAAGATTCTTCGTAAGGTAATGCCAAAGAGCTTCATCCTCGTACCGGGCTACGGCGCACAGGGAGGCAAGGGTGCAGACCTTGTTCATTTCTTCAATGAGGACGGACTTGGTGCAATTGTCAATTCATCACGTGGAATCATCTGCGCATACAAGCAGGATAAGTATAAGGATATGGGCATCACAGCAGAGAATTTTGCAGATGCATCACGCAAGGCTGTTGAGGATATGATTGAGGATATCTCAGGAGCACTTGCAAATCGTTAATAAGTTATTCAGAAAGCTTAAATATATTAACAAACGAAACCAGGGAGATAAAATGGCAGAGAAATTTGAGGAGATTGCAGTTGTAGTTGACCAGAGCTCACTCGGCAATGGCATCTACGACCTCACACTTAAGACAGACAAAATTGCAAAGGCAGCAAAGGCGGGACAGTTTGTATCGGTTTACTCAAACGACAAGAGTAAGCTGCTTCCGCGTCCGATAAGCCTTTGCGGCATAAACAGAGATGATGATATAATTCGTCTCGTGTACCGTGTGACAGGTGAAGGCACGGGAACAGAGGAGTTTTCAAGGTTTGTCAGGGGCGATAAGGTAAGGATTTTAGGACCTCTTGGAAACGGCTTTACAGTACAGCCGGGAAAGAAGGCATTTCTTATCGGCGGAGGAATCGGAGTGCCGCCTATGCTGCAGCTTGCCAAGGATATAAATGCAGGCATTGTGCAGACATCAGGTGAAGAAAAAAATTCGGAACAGGCAGCAATGGAAGGTGCAGAAATTAAAACAGCAGTATGCGATATGAACATCGTCATGGGCTATCGCGATGAGAATACCTTCCTGCTCGATGAGTTTAAGGAACAGGCAGCTTCCTTTGCAGCTACAGAGGACGGCAGTGTCGGCACAAAGGGCAATGTCATTGATGCAATAAAGGAGAATGCTCTTGAGGCAGACGTGATTTATGCATGTGGACCTATGCCTATGCTTCGTGCACTCAAGGCTTACGCTGCAGAGCATGATATGGACTGCTTTATATCAATGGAGGAGCGCATGGCATGTGGAATCGGCGCATGCCTTGCGTGCGTATGCAAAACAAAGGACAAGGATGCCCACAGCAATGTAAACAACAAGCGTATATGCAAAGAGGGACCTGTTTTTGATGCGAAGGAGGTGGAGCTGTAATGAGTAATATGTCAGTAAATGTGGCCGGTGTTGAGTGGAAAAATCCTGTTACAGTTGCATCCGGCACATTCGGCTCCGGTGCAGAGTACAGCGAGTTTGTTGATTTAAACAGACTTGGTGCAGTCACTACAAAGGGTGTTGCGAATAAGCCGTGGGAGGGTAATCCTACACCGAGAGTAGCAGAGGTGTACGGCGGCATGCTCAATGCAGTCGGACTTCAAAATCCCGGCATCGAGCTTTTCTGCAAGAGGGATATTCCTTTTTTAAAGCAGTTTGATACAAGGATTGTGGTAAATGTCTGCGGTCATTCGCTTGACGAGTATCTTGATGTGGTAAAGCGTCTTGCGGATGAGCCTATTGATATGATGGAAATAAATATCTCATGCCCGAATGTTAAGGAGGGCGGAATTGCCTTCGGAACAGATCCAAAGGGTGTTGAGACAATCACAAGCGAGATTAAAAAATATGCAAAGCAGCCTGTTATCATGAAGCTTTCTCCAAATGTCACAAGTATTGCAGAGATAGCAAGGGCGGCAGAGGCCGGTGGAGCTGATGCGGTTTCGCTCATCAATACAATTACAGGCATGAAGATTGATATAAACAGAAGAAGCTTTGTGTTAGCAAACAAGACAGGCGGCATGAGCGGTCCGGCGGTTCATCCGGTTGCAGTGCGCATGGTTTACGAGACAGCACATGCAGTCAATATTCCGATTATCGGAATGGGCGGTATCACAAATGCTGCCGATGCTATAGAGATGATACTTGCCGGAGCTACGGCTGTTTCAGTCGGCACAGCAAACTTTGTAAATCCAAAGACCACAGAGCAGATAGTGGATGGCATCGCAGAGTATATGGACAGGTATGGAGTAAAGGATATTTCAGAGCTTGTCGGCGCGGTTGACAGATAGAGCATAAGGGATAGACGGAGGAGAAAATAATGATTCTGGCAGCAGAATACGTGCCTTCTATGTATGCCACAGTCTGGGCACTTGTTCCACCTGTTGTGGCTATAGTTCTGGCACTTATCACAAAAGAGGTCTACAGCTCATTATTCGTTGGAATAGTGATTGGCGGACTGTTTTATGGAAATGCATTTCAGCCGGGTTTTTCGGCTGAGAGAACAGTGCTTCACATATTCGAGGACGGACTTGTTGGAGTGCTATCGGATTCGTACAATGTGGGAATACTGATATTTTTAGTCGTGCTCGGTGTCATGGTGAGCATGATGAACAAGGCAGGCGGCTCGGCGGCCTTTGGAGAGTGGGCGAGTGAGCACATAAAGACAAGGATTGGTGCCCAGCTTTCAGCTATAATGCTTGGAGTACTCATATTTATAGATGATTACTTCAACTGTCTGACAGTAGGAAGTGTGATGCGCCCTGTCACCGACAAGCATCAGGTTTCAAGAGCAAAGCTTGCATATCTGATAGATGCCACAGCAGCGCCTGTATGCATCATTGCACCTATATCATCGTGGGCAGCCGCAGTTACCGGCTTTGTAAAGGGAGAGGATGGCTTTTCTATTTTCATAAAGGCCATTCCATACAATTACTATGCACTCTTTACTATTATCGCTATGGTGACACTTGTTGTTTTACAGGTAGATTTCGGTCCGATGGCAAAGCATGAAGCCAATGCCCAAAAGGGTGATTTGTTTACCACAGGAGACAGGCCGTATGCGGAGGCAAAGCAGGATGTTATAAAGGGCAAGGGGAAGGTTATAGACCTTGTATTTCCTATTCTTGTGCTCATAATAAGCTGCATCATCGGAATGATATACACAGGAGGCTTTTTTGACGGAACAGGCTTCGTTGATGCGTTTGCAGGCAGCGATGCTTCAATCGGTCTTATGCTTGGAAGCTTTTTTGCGTTGATAATCACCATATGCTTTTACTCAATCAGAAGGGTACTAAGCTTTACGGATTGCTGTAATTCAATCCCTGAGGGATTTAAGGCAATGGTACCTGCAATACTTATACTGACCTTTGCATGGACACTAAAGACCATGACAGAGAGCCTTGGCGCCAAGGAATTTGTCGCAGGCTTAGTGGCAGGAGTATCGGGACCACTGCTTGGACTGTTCCCGGCAATCATATTCATTGTGGGAGCCTTCCTTGCCTTTGCAACAGGAACCTCATGGGGCACCTTCGGTATACTCATACCGATAGTAGTAAATATCTTCTCGGGCACAAACCATACGATGATGATTATCTCAATCTCAGCGTGTATGGCAGGTGCAGTATGCGGAGACCACTGCTCACCGATATCTGATACCACCATCATGGCATCGGCAGGAGCTCAGTGCAACCACATGAATCATGTATCCACACAGCTTCCGTACGCTGTGCTTGTGGCAGCCATATCATGCCTGACCTACATCATAGCAGGCTTTGTCAGAAATCCGGTAGTACCGTTTATAATAGGAGTGTTTATCCTGATTGGAACATTTGTCGGAATCAAGTATATCACTAGAACCGATAAAGCAAATGAACAGGCAGAGTAGCCAAAATGAGTTCTATTTTTCACAGACCCTGTGTCTGCGAATGATAGAACTCTTTTTTAATAGTAAATTCTATATCGGCGTGTCTTCCCATGCTGCGCAGTCGTCTATCTGCTATCAATAAAATTTATAGCCCGCTAACAAATATTAATAACCCTAATTACATTTACAAAAATATCAATTAGTGGTAACATATCAATAACTTAGAAATCATATTTGATTGGTAGGAAATCCTGACCATACAAACTAAGCTCAAACTCATAACATACTCAAAACAAACATTAACAAAAAAGAGGTAATATCAATGGCAAAAATTGCAAAGCAGCTCACTGAGCTGATAGGTCACACTCCGCTTCTGGAGCTGACCAATTATGAAAAAGCCCTTGGGCTTGAAGCAAAAATCATAGCAAAGCTGGAGTATTTCAATCCACTTGGAAGTGTAAAGGACAGGGTGGCGGCAGCTATGATAGAACAGGGCATAAAGGATGGAAAGATAAATCAGGACACAATAATCATAGAGCCGACAAGTGGCAATACCGGAATCGGACTTGCATTTGTGGCAGCTTCAAAGGGACTACACCTGATACTTATCATGCCTGATACCATGAGCGTTGAGAGAAGAAAAATCGTCACAGCGCTTGGCGCAGAGATAAAGCTCACACCGGGGCGTGAGGGCATGAAGGGTGCAATTGATGAGGCGCAGAGACTTAAAGAGCATTATGGCAATGCCTTTATTCCGCAGCAGTTTGAGAATCAGGCCAATCCGGATATCCACAGAGCTACAACCGCTCAGGAAATCTGGGAGGATACAGATGGAAAGGTAGATATCTTTGTATCATCTGTCGGAACAGGCGGCACCTGTACAGGCACCGGGCTTGGATTAAGAGACCATAATCCTGATGTAAGGATAGTAGCTGTTGAACCAAAGAGCTCACCGGTACTCTCAGGCGGAAGACCGGGGCCTCACAAGATACAGGGAATCGGTGCAGGCTTTATTCCAAAGGTCATGCGCATGGATATAGTGGATGAGGTGATTCCGGTGGAGAATGAGGCCGCTTTTGACAAGGCAAGAGAGGTTGCAAAGAGCGACGGACTTCTCGTTGGCATATCCTCAGGAGCAGCAATATATGCGGCAACAGAGCTTGCAAAAAGACCTGAGAACAAGGGAAAGAATATCGTGGTGCTGCTTCCGGATACAGGAGAAAGATACCTGTCCACACCGCTTTTTACAGTAAACTAATGGCATATAAACTGACGGCATAAGCTTGCTTTGCCGGAAACTGTAACATGAAAAATGAGAAACATACATGAGAAACATACATAAATATACGGCTGCCCTGCTGTCGACAGTGATGATTCTGTCGCTTCTTCTGACAGGCTGCTCAGGCAGGAAGGATGACGGCACAGTTACCATAACCAATGTGTCGTATGATCCGACACGAGAGTTTTACGAGAAATACAACAAAATATTCGAGTCTTACTATGAGAGCGAGCACGGCAAAAAGATAAATGTGATTCAGTCACATGGCGGCTCGGGAGCACAGGCGCGCTCGGTTGTGGAGGGCTGTAATGCAGATGTTGTCACACTGGCACTTGAGCATGACATAGACCTGATACAAAATACCGGCTTAATTGATAAGGGCTGGATTGATGAGTTTTCTGACAGTTCGGCACCATACACATCAACAATCGTTTTACTTGTAAGAAAGAGCAATCCAAAGCATATAAGTGACTGGGATGACCTGGTGAAAAAGAATGTGGATGTGATTACGCCTGATCCAAAGAGTAGTGGCGGAGCCTGCTGGAATTTTCTTGCAGCGCTAAGCTATGCGAAGACAAATTATGACAGCCTGAAGGAACAGAAATCGTTTATGAAGAAGCTGTATGAAAATGTCACAATTATGGATTCGGGTGCGAGAGGCTCAACAACCACATTTGTGGAAAACGGTCAGGGAGATGTGCTCATAGCGTGGGAAAACGAGGCACTTGCTACCATGGATTCATATCCGGGCAAGTATGAGATAGTGAATCCGTCCGTCAGCATCTTAGCACAGCCCTCTGTTGCTATTGTGGATGACAATGCAAAGAGCAACGGAACACAAGAGGTAAGCAAAGAATACCTACAGTATCTCTACAGTGATGAGGCACAGCAGCTGATTGGCGAAAGCGGCTACAGACCAACCAATCAGGATATATTAAACCGGTTTTCCGACAAGTTTGATTTAAATATCAGGCTTTGGAGCATAGAGGATTACGGCGGATGGAATGAAGCCTACAAGACATATTTCGATGATGGAGCAATGTTCGATGAAATATACGGCAACTGATAAAACAGCAAAAGAGAAAACTAAATCAAAGAACATAAAGACCAGAGTCATACCGGGCTACCATCTTTCGCTTGGAATAGTGGTCACGATGCTTTCAGTCATCGTTCTCATTCCGTTAGCATCAGTGCTTGTGTATTCGCTAAAGATATCGCCGGGCGATTTGGTGGCACTTATCATGAAGGAGAATGTGAGGAATGCCTTTATCACAAGCATCACCTCATCATTTATCGCAGCAATCGTAAATGTGGTATTTGGACTCATCGTGGCATGGACGCTTGTAAAGTACGATTTTCCAGGAAAATGGCTGCTTGACGGACTTATAGAGCTTCCGTTTGCACTGCCGACAGCGGTTGCGGGCATCACGCTCTCAAAGCTGTACTCAGGCACAGGCTTTTTTGGTAAGGGCCTTGGCAAGCTTGGAATAGATGTGGCTTACACACAGACAGGAATAGTTGTGGCACTTGTTTTTGTAGGCATTCCCTTCGTAATAAGAGCTGTACAGCCTGTGCTTGAAAAGATGGATAATACATATGAGGAGGCCGCTTATATGCTTGGCGCCACACCCTCTAAGACATTTTTTAAGGTAATACTTCCGGAGCTTCGCCCGGCACTCTTAACAGGCTTTGGTCTTGCCTTTGCCAGAGGCATAGGAGAGTACGGAAGCGTTATCTACATATCAGGCAACAGTGCAAGGCACAGGACGCAGGTGGTATCATACGTCATCATGCAGAAGCTTAGCTATATAGATTATGCTAGCGCGACTGCCATAGCACTTGTGATGCTTGTCATATCATTTTTACTGCTGCTATTTGTAAACATAGTGCAGGTTAAACAGTCACAGCGCACTAATTTGTTGTAGAAGGCTGCATATAAATCAAATGCGATGCACACAAACAGGAAAGGAGCACAATGCGATGACCGAACAGGTAAAACTTGAAAGAAGAAAAAAGATTACAAAGATAATACTCGTCACTGTCACGGTGCTCTTCATATTTGTCATGCTTGTAGTTCCGCTTTTTTCTGTGATGGCAAGTGCCTTAAAGGAGGGGCTTGGATTCTATCTGAAAGCTATCTCCACAAGCTACGTGCTTTCAGCACTCAAGGTGACTTTGATAGCAACAGTTTTTGCGGTAGTTATCAACACCTTCTTTGGAATATGGACAGCGTGGCTGTTGACCAGGTTTTCGTTTAAAGGAAAACAGGTGCTTGCAACACTTATTGATATACCGTTTTCTATTTCTCCGGTCATCGTAGGACTTGCGTATCTTATGACCTTCGGACGGCTTGGGTGGTTTTATCCGGTTATCAGATGGTTCAATGAGATATTCGGCACGAATGTGAGAATCACCTTTGCAATACCGGGAGTTGTGCTTGCTACGATATTTGTCACGTTTCCGTATGTGTCAAGGGAAATCATACCGGTGCTCAATGCAGAGGGAAAAGATGAGGAAGAAGCCGCAGCGCTGATGGGAGCATCCGGCTTTACGATATTTCGGAAAATAACACTTCCGCAGATGAAGTGGAGCCTGATTTATGGAATCATACTCTGTACGGCGAGAGCCCTCGGTGAGTTCGGTGCGGTAAATGCGCTCTCGAAGACAAGAGGCGAGACATTTACACTGCCGCTTGAGATTGATGCCTTGTATATGTCTGGCACAGACAGCTCGATAACATCGGCATTTGCTGTATCGTCGATACTGTTAATTATTGCATTAATCATTCTTTTTGCAAGAAATATAGTTGAGCATAAATTTAAGAAATTACACTGAGATATATTTGGAAAATATGATTTACACTAATAAAATCTGCTGCATGGGAAAAGCAGGAAGGAGATAACGTATATGTACGTTGAGATGAAAAATATATACAAAAAATACGGGGACTTCCTGGCATCCGATAATGTGAGCTTTGGAGTGGAAAAGGGAAAGCTTGTGGCGCTGCTTGGTCCGTCCGGCAGTGGCAAGACAACACTTCTTCGTATGATAGCAGGGCTTGAGACGCCAAATTCAGGTGACATATATATAGATGGAAAGCGAGTGAATGATATTCCGGCCTCGAAGAGAGGCATAGGCTTTGTGTTTCAGAACTATGCGCTGTTTCGATACATGACAATATACGACAATGTGGCATTTGGGCTGGAGCTTCAGAAGATGCCGAAAAAGCTCATAAAGGAGCGTGTTACAAAGCTTCTTGAGATGACAGGCTTGTCAGGGCTTGAAAAGAGATATCCGAATCAGCTTTCCGGAGGACAGCGCCAGAGAGTGGCATTTGCAAGGGCGCTGGCGCCGAATCCACAGGTGCTCTTACTGGATGAGCCATTTGCCGCGATAGATGCAAAGGTGCGAGGTGAGCTTCGTACCTGGCTGAAGGAGCTGGTCGAAAAGCTTGGAATCACAAGCATTTTCGTCACACATGACCAGGATGAGGCTGTTGAGGTGGCAGATGAAATAATTATCACAAACCACGGCACGATAGAGCAGATGGGTACACCTCTTGAGATATACAAGTCGCCTGATACACCTTTTGTGGCGCAGTTTATAGGACACACCACAGTCGTTGAAAACTATGACAGGCTAAAGGGCTTTGACAGGATAGAAAATGCAGACAAGGCGGTAATCAGACCTGAGTTTATCAAGATATCAAAGAGCGGCAACTTAGACCGATATCAGTCAGCGGCAGAGGAGGGCATCGTGACAGATGTGGTATTCAGAGGAAACAGGATGGATATCACAGTCAGCATAAACGGCATTGAGGTGGTCGGCGAGCGCTCACTTGAAAAGGACCTGATAGCAGTCGGCGAGAAAGTACATGTGCTGATTTACAGGCTGTATATATTTGATGAAGAGAAAACATACCTGATGGAAAACAGCGAGATGCAGGAGCAGGATGTATTCTACATTTAGATACAAGAATGGTCTAAAGCCTGTGATTGAAAGAGGAAGCAGAGGGAGATACATGAAGATAGAAAACAAAAAAATCCTACACACGGACATCCTCATAATAGGAGGTGGCACGGCGGGCTGTTATGCAGCGCTCACCATCCGTGAGAAATCGGATTATTCGATTATAATTGCAGAGAAAGCGAACATAAAGCGAAGCGGATGCCTTGCAGCAGGTGTCAATGCGATAAATGCATACATAGTAAAGGGCAGAAAGCCTGAGGACTATGTAGACTACGCAAAAAAGGATGCTGACGGCATAGTAAGGGAAGATTTACTCATGACTATGTCAGAGGGCTTAAACCGTGTGACGGACAAGATGGAAAAGCTTGGACTTGTCATATTAAAGGATGAAAACGGTGAGTATGTAGCCAGAGGAAACCGTAATATCAAAATAAACGGCGAGAACATGAAGCCGCTTTTGGCAGAAGCTGTATCAAAACTTACGGACTGTACAGTGATAAACAGAATCAATATCACGGACTATATAGTTGAGAACAACACCATAAAGGGTGCATACGGATTTTCAATCGAGGATGCGACAGCCTATGAAATCAGGGCTAAAAAGGTACTCTGTGCTACAGGCGGAGCGGCCGGTTTATACAGACCAAACAATCCGGGCTTTTCAAGGCACAAGATGTGGTATCCGCCGTTTAATACAGGCGCCGGATATGCGATGGGCATAAGAAGCGGAGCTGAGATGACTACCTTTGAGATGAGATTTATCGCACTTAGATGCAAGGACACCATCGCACCGACAGGAACAATTGCACAGGGAGTCGGGGCAAAGCAGGTCAATTCACTTGGAGAGGTTTACGAGACAAAATACGGCCTCACCACATCAGAGCGTGTATACGGAACGGTCATGGAAAATCTCGAGGGAAGAGGCCCTTGCTACTTAAGGACAGAGGGCATCTCTCCACAGCAGGATGAGTCATTAAGAAAGGCATATCTCAACATGGCACCAAGCCAGACACTCAAGTGGGTGGAGGCAGGTAAGAATCCAAGTGAGCAGAATGTGGAGATAGAGGGCACCGAGCCGTATATCGTAGGTGGGCACACAGCGAGCGGCTACTGGGTAAATACCGAGCGTGAGACTACAATCCACGGACTTTATGCCGCTGGAGATGTGGCAGGAGGATGTCCACAGAAATACGTTACAGGAGCTATGGTAGAGGGGGAAATCGCTGCGATAGATATGGTTTCAAAGCTAGATGCAGATACCTCCGACGGAAGTCCTGACACATCGGCATTTGATGAGAAAAAGGCGCTTGACGCAAAAGCTTCAGAGTACGACCATTTCCTCACTGAAAGGTCTCAGATGTTTACAACAGAGGCTATCGAGGAAGCCATGCAGAAGGTCATGGACAACTACGCAGGCGGTATTTCCACACATTATCAGTTCAACGGCAAGCAGCTTGCCCTGGCAAAGGAAAAGATAAATCATCTGATAGAGCTGACCGGCGATTTATATGCATCGGATATGCATGAGCTTATGTTCATATATGAGCTTAAGGAGAGGCTTACGGTATGTCTTTCGGTCATAGCACATCTTGGTGCGAGAAAGGAGACCAGATGGCACAGCTTTGCCGAGAATCTGGATTATCCCGACAAGAGTGATGACTGGATGAAATACGTCAATTCCAGATACGAAAACGGGCAGCTTCATATGATTTACAGAGAGCTTGTCGGAAGGGAGGCGCGTTATGAGCATAATGATTGATAAAGCAAAGTGTAAGGGCTGTGGCATGTGTACGAGTGTATGCCCCGGAAGCCTGATATATCAGGACTCAGAGCAAAAAGCCTTTATCAAATATCCTAAGGACTGCTGGGGCTGTGCCTCATGCATCAAGGAATGCCATTTTGGCGCTATTGCTCTTTATCTTGGAGCAGACATAGGAGGCATGGGAAGTCTCATGACAGTAAAAAGCACACCGGACACGCTGACCTGGGATATCAAAAAGCGCGACGGAAGCAAGGAAGAGATTCTTATCAACAAGAAGGAATCCAATAAATATTAAAGAAAAGGATGGTAACAGACATGGGTGAATTATCACATCTTGACGAACTCGAAGCAGAGGCAATATACATAATACGTGAAGTAGCCGCAGAGTGCGAGAAGCCGGTTATGTTGTACTCAATTGGAAAGGACAGCTCGGTAATGCTTCATCTTGCAATGAAGGCATTTTATCCGGAGAAGCCGCCATTTCCGTTTTTACATGTAAATACAACCTGGAAATTCCATGAGATGATAGAATTCAGAGATCGCATTGCTAAGGAAAAGGGCATCGAGATGCTTGAATATATAAATCAGGATGGCGTAAAGCAGGGCATCAATCCATTTGACCACGGCTCAGCATACACAGATATCATGAAGACACAGGCGCTCAAGCAGGCGCTCGACAAATACGGCTTTACGGCAGCGTTTGGCGGCGGCCGAAGAGACGAGGAGAAATCAAGAGCCAAGGAGCGAATCTTCTCCTTCAGAAATGAAAACCACGCATGGGATCCAAAGAACCAGCGCCCGGAGATGTGGAAGCTCTACAACTCCAGAATCAAAAAGGGCCAGGAGGTGCGAGTTTTCCCACTGTCAAACTGGACAGAGAAGGATATCTGGCAGTATATAAAGAGAGAGAATATCGAGATTCCTTCACTTTACTTTGCAAAGGAAAGACCTGTTGTATACAGAGACGGCAACATCATCATGGTAGATGACGACAGAATGAAGCTTCGTCCGGGTGAGAAAATCCAGATGAAGAGTGTACGTTTCAGAACTCTCGGCTGCTATCCACTGACAGGTGGTGTGGAGTCCACAGCGGATACACTTGATGAGATTATTGATGAGACACTCAGTGCTGTTTCCTCAGAGAGAACCACCCGTGTCATAGACAACGAGGCGGCAGGCAGCATGGAAAGAAGAAAGAGGGAGGGATATTTCTAAAATGAGCGGATTACTTAAATTTATTACATGCGGAAGCGTGGACGACGGAAAATCAACTCTGATCGGACATATATTATACGATTCAAAGCTGCTCTATGCAGATCAGGAAAAGGCATTGGAGCTTGACAGTAAGGTCGGAAGCCGTGGCGGCGCCATCGACTATTCACTCCTCCTCGACGGACTGATGGCAGAAAGAGAGCAGGGAATCACAATCGATGTGGCTTATCGTTACTTTACAACAGATAAGAGAAGCTTTATCGTGGCAGATACACCGGGCCATGAGGAGTACACAAGAAACATGGCTGTAGGTGCATCTTTTGCAGACCTTGCAATAATTTTAATAGATGCAAAGCAGGGCGTATTGGTTCAGACAAGAAGACACGCAAGAATCTGCGCGCTCATGGGAATCAACTACTTTGTATTTGCTGTAAACAAGATGGATCTTGTAGGCTACGACGAGAAGCGCTTCGATGAAATCACAAAGCAGATTGTTGAGCTTACAAAGGAGCTTGAGCTCAAAAATGTAGTAATCATTCCTGTTTCTGCAACAGAGGGTGACAATGTCACAACAAAGTCTGAGAATATCCCATGGTACAAGGGACCGGCTCTTTTATCATACCTCGAGGATGTTGACATAAAGGATGAGAACGAGGAAGAGGGCTTTTTCATGCCTGTACAGAGAGTCTGCCGTCCTGACCACACCTTCCGTGGCTTCCAGGGCCAGATAGAGGCCGGAGAGGTAAAGGTGGGCGATGAAATCACCACACTGCCAAGCAATGAGACAGCCCATGTAAAGAGCATCCATGTGGGTGATAAGCTAAGCGATAGTGCATTTACAGGCCAGCCAGTTACAATCCAACTCGACAGAGAGGTGGACGTATCAAGAGGCTGCGTGCTCACAATCGGTTCAGGAGCAAAGGTTGCTTCATCTATCACAGCTACAATACTCTGGATGGATGACGATGAGCTCTTTAAGGGAAAGAATTTCTTCTTCAAGCTTGGTACCAAGTCAATACCGGGCATCGTAACAGAGATAGAGCATACCATCGATGTGAACACGGGTGAGGAAAAGCCTGCCGATAAGCTCAAAAAGAACGAGATAGCAGTTGTAAAGATTGCATTCTCGGACAAGATAGTCTGCGATAAGTTCAAAAATCACAAGACACTCGGTGAGTTCATCTTAATCGACCGTGTGACCGATATGACATCTGCCTGTGGTGTGGTTGAAGAGGTACACACAGAGGAAAGTGGCCTCTATGAGGGCAGAGTAGACAGAAACGTAAGAGCAGCAATCAAGGGCCAGAAGGCAATCACCGCCGTATTCGTAGACGGAGTGGATGGTGTAAACCGTGGCTTTGTGGAGGATGTCGAGAAAGCCTTAAATATAGACGGACGCCATACTTATCTCTACGCACCAAAGGAGGGTGAGGACTTCGTAAATGTAGTCAAGCACCTAAGCCATGCAGGAATACTTGTACTTCTGCTCATCAGCCAAAAGCAGGAGAAGGAGCTTGAAGCTGACAAAGTTGAGTTCACAAAGGACTGGAACAAAAACGGCAGAGATGTGGACAAGGCTGCGGAGTTTATCAAAAAGCAGTCAGTATATGACGGTGTGATTGTAAACACAAGTGAGTATATCTAATAAAAAGGGTACTTGATTTCTCAAGTACCCTCATGTATAATCTACTTAGAAAGTGAATCGGATATGACTCCGATTTGCCCTCAGTTAAGGCTGTGAAATAGCATTCACTTTAGGCGGTGGGATGCTATTTTTTTTGTCTTTATGGTTATCTATGTAAGATAGAGCCGCAAAAACAACTAATATTTCCACGTTGAAAAGCACGCCCCAATGTGGTAAAATTGACAAAGATAATTTAAAGAAAAACACACAGGAGGATTAACATACAATGGAAAGCTATAAGAGCGAATTTATAGACTTTATGGTGGAGAGTGACGTGCTGAAATTTGGTGATTTCACATTAAAGAGCGGCCGTAAATCACCATTTTTCATGAATGCGGGAGCATATGTGACAGGCTCACAGCTTAAGAGACTCGGAGAGTACTACGCAAAGGCAATCCATGCAAACTACGGTGATGACTTTGATGTATTATTCGGACCTGCATACAAGGGAATTCCGCTTGCAGTGGTAACAGCCATCGCATACCATGAGCTCTATGGCAAAGAGGTGCGCTACTGCTCAGACAGAAAAGAGGCAAAGGATCACGGTGCAGACAAGGGAGGTTTCCTTGGAAGCAAGCTTAAGGATGGCGACAGAGTAGTCATGATAGAGGATGTCACCACATCAGGCAAATCAATGGAGGAGACAGTACCAAAGGTAAGAGAGGCTGCTGATGTCACAATCGTAGGCCTTATGGTGAGCCTTAACAGAATGGAAGTCGGACAGGGCGGCAAGGTGAGTGCGCTTGACGAAATCCATGAGAAGTACGGCTTTGAGGGCAAGGCAATCGTCACAATGGCAGAGGTCACAGAGTATCTCTACAACAGAGAGCATGATGGCAGAGTAGTCATTGATGACACAATCAAAGCAGCAATAGACGAGTACTATAAGCAGTACGGCTGCAAATAGGAGAATATAAATTGCATAGCAGAAGAAAACGTAACAGGTATAAGTTTACGGAAAAGAAGCAATCTAAGAAGGGGATAGCTGCACTTGTTGTGGCTATCCTCATAGAGATTATATATATAGTTTTTTTGAATACAGCAATCAGAACAAATGGCGGATTATCCATGTATTTTGGAAGCGTCGGAATACTGATGTTAGGCGCATCAATAGCCGATTTTGTATTTGCTGTCAGCAGTCTTTTTGATGAAAAAGCATTCATGACATTTCCGAGGTTAGCAGTGTTTTTTGCTCTTATCACAGTGATTAGCTGGGGTGGAACGTATGTTGTCGGCTTTATAATTTAGCGCATTTGTAACTATTCAGTACAGAAATATGCGGTACCGCATATTTCGTAAGAAAACGTATATTATGTAGGAGCAAGCGCCCATCAGCGCAGCTGATTCTAATGTGCTTGCGGCTCGCAACTGTGAAGGTACTGAACAGTTACGTGCATTATATCAATAGTGCGATAAAACTGTCATGAACATTTGAATTATAAAATAGAAAGATTATAGGGATATATGAGTTATAAAGAGATTTATGAGCTCTCCAATGAGCTTTACGCAGAGCGATTAGAGCTTGTGGAGGAGCGTATAGAGCAGATCGTCAGAGAACCTGCGATAGAGCCGGCTTTTGCAGATTATTTCAGAAGTGCGGCAAAGTGCATCAACACTATTAAAAACCATAGTGCAGATAAGGAATTTAACGATTTATTCTATTCACAGTTTGATAAAGAAAATTACGAGAAAAGTTATGCCAACCCGGCATATGCCGTAAAGGTGCTCGGAGATGAGTATGGTCAGCTTTTATCGGCTGTATATGCAAAAATTGCCGGAAGCATCACTCATATCTTTCAGGGAGATATAAAATATCTCTGCATTTATGCAGAGCTTATCGTAGAGCTATACAATTATTTTGAGAATGCCAATGAGCTGAGTCCTGATGAGATAAGGGGCTGTATATATTCGTTCATGCATGATTATGAGGAGATTTTTGCAGAGGATGACAACAGAGCACTCCTTGATCCGGCTTATGATTACTATACAGAGATTGTAAATGAGGCAGATTTGTCAAATGATGATTATCTGTATTCCTACGGACTGTATGTCGGAGAGAATGAGCGCGCCGGCAGAGCACATCTGGCTTCATTTTCAGATGAGGAGATACAGGCCATGGCAGATACCTATACGGAAGGATACCGCATTGGCTTTATTATCTGCAACAAGGATATCTCAAAGAAATCGGTGGTTCAGGTGCTTTATCCGCTTGGCTTTGAGCGTATGATAAGAGCAGCATTAAAGAATTTTGAGAAAATGGGTATGAAGCCTGCCATGAGACCATTTTCCACATCGGTCAATAAGCAGTTTGACTATGACCACAAGGAGGATATGGCACTGTGGCTTGACAAGGCATATGTGGAGTATCGTCTTGAGTGCATGCACAATGCACTTGAGAGAATGAAGGATGTAGCATGCAAATGTGGAGGACCGGCTGTCATAGAGATATTTGGAGAGGAGCCGTTTGCTCCGGTTTCAAAGAAGGAGGCTGCGCACTTTAATGATGAGCAGCAGAAGCTTGTAGTCCATATGACAGGTGTGCGCTCACAGTATATGAACAGCTATATCCACAGCGAGGACAGAAGCTTTACGATTATTGCCTATCCGTGTGCTGCAATCGGACCTGATTATAAGGAAATTTTTACGGAGACTGTAAAGATTAATACTCTTGATTATGCACTCTACAGGGATATGCAGCAGAAAATCATAGATGTGCTTGATACGGCAGACAGGGTGCATATCGTCGGTACAAACGGCAACAGGACAGATTTGTATGTCAAGATTCATGAGCTTAAGGAGCCTTCAAAGGAGACAGCCTTTGAAAACTGTGTGGCTGATGTAAATATCCCTGTCGGAGAGGTGTTTACTTCACCGGTGTTAGAGGGCACAAACGGCAAGCTGCATGTCAGTCAGGTATATCTCAATGAGCTTAATTTCCTTAATCTGGAAATCGACTTTAAGGATGGCATGATTGATAAATATACATGCACCAATTTTGAGGAGGAGGAAGAAAACAGAAAGTATATATCAGACAATGTGCTTTTCCATCACGACACACTGCCTATGGGTGAGTTTGCCATAGGCACCAATACTACAGCCTACCGTATGGCGAGAGTATACGATATCGCGGCAAAGATGCCTATTCTCATCGCAGAGAAGACAGGACCGCACTTTGCAGTGGGTGATACATGCTACACATATGATGAGGACAATATGACATATAACCCTGACGGAAAGGCAATCATTGCCAGGGACAATTCAGTTTCCATCCGCAGAAAAGAGGATATATCAAAGGCATATTTAAACTGTCACACGGATATCACAATACCGTATGATGAGCTTGGAGCCATCACAGTTATTCGACACGATGGCTCAACATGTGATATAATAAGAGATGGCAGATTTGTGCTTGAGGGCGTAGAAGAGTTGAACAAACCGCTCGATACGCTTGATGCAGAAAGCAAATAATTATTAGACATATAAGGAGGATAAAATGGCAAAAGTTGGAATAGTTATGGGCAGTGACTCAGATTTAAAGGTGATGAGTAAGGCAGCAGATATGCTTGAGGAGCTCGGCATAGAGTATGAGCTTACCATTATCTCGGCGCACCGTGAGCCGGATGAGCTTATTGAGTGGACAAGAGGCGCTTGTGATAGAGATGTAAAGGTAATAATAGCAGGAGCGGGAATGGCGGCAGCCCTTCCGGGCATGTGTGCAGCGCTTTTTGCCCTTCCTGTTATCGGAGTACCGCTTTCAGGAAAGAATCTGGATGGAATGGATGCAGTGTTCTCAATCATGCAGATGCCACCTGGAGTGCCTGTTGCCACAGTTGCAATTGACGGTGCGAAAAATGCAGCAATCCTTGCAGCAAAGATACTTGCAGCAGGTGATGATGCTATTCTTGAGAAAATCAAAAAGTATACAGCAGATATGAAGGCTCAGGTTGTAGCAAAGGATGCGAAACTGAAACAGGTTGGATATAAGCAGTATCTTGCTGAGAAATAGATTGTATTGTCATTTATAGGAGGGTTTTTATGGGTATATTGCAAAAGGCAGACAGATGTATGGATGAGGCAGTAGCCTTATTTGGCGAAAATAAGCTTTTTTTGGCAGAGAAGAAGGCACAGGAGACAGCCAATCTTTATAAGAGCTGTGGCGCATATGAGCAGATGGCAAAGACTGTCAATTTTATGGGAGTAATATATGCATCCATTGGAGATGTAAGCATGTCGATTGACTGCTACTTAGAGGCTATGGATGTAGCTGTGGAGCAGGGCTCAACTGAGATAATCATGCTTGTAAACAATAATATCGGCTCACTTTATATGGAGCTTGGATTGTATGAGAAGGCTGTCAGATATTTTAACGAAGCACTGGAGCTGTGCAAGCCACCGCTGCATGGAGAGAGGGATAACTATTATCAGGAGCTTCTCATGCTTCATCTGAATCTGTGCATATCATACACAGGAATTAATGAGTTTGAAAAGGCAGAAAAGCATCTTTCTGACGCGATACTCTTTAATGAGATAGCTGGCAGCGCTAAAAACAGATTTCTGATAGACATGTCACAGGCACATTTGCTATGGAAGATGGGAAATGAGGATGAGGTCAGAGATCATGTGGAAGAGCTGGTTGAGGGTGCGATAAACAATATCAATTCTGCCGATTATGTGCTTGAGATACTAAGCCTTTGCAATTTGTTTATGAATATGGGGGAGTTCGATGCATGGAAAAAGGTTATTGTGGAGTATGAAAGATTTGCCAATGATACGCAAAATCTGTTTTTCCAGAAGACCTGTGTCAAGATGTGGATGAAATATGAGAGCGCCATGGGTGATACAGAGGCGTACAACAAGCTGTGCGTATATTACGCAAATCTCCACTCTATGCAGGTGAAGGAGCAGATAAAGCGTCTTGGTGATATAATCGACCTTAAGCTTCAGCTTCAGGAGACTGAGTATGAGCGCCGTAAGGCAGTCAGACTCAACTACACAGATATGCTTACAGGCATGGGCAATAAGTTCAAGATGCGAAACGATTTTGAAAAGCTTGTGAGCAAAAATCAGGATTCAGATAGTGCAGGAATCACGTTTGGAGTAGTAGATATAGATTTCTTCAAGTCATTTAACAGAAACAGTGGCAGAGTCACCGGTGAAGCAGTGCTAAAAGAAGTGTCATCCATAATAAATGAGAGCATCAAAGATAAGGGAATGGGGTATCATTTCTATGGTGATGAATTCTACATAATCCTGCAGGAAACGGATGAGGATATCATTAAAAATATAGCCGAGCATATAAGACTTGAGCTTGCCAAAAAACAGATACTTCATGAGAGCTCTAAGGTGGATGAGTATCTGACTGTATCACAGGCATATGTTATCGCCCCGGATGTAAAGGTGCCGGATGAGTTTTCTAGGCTGTTTAAGATGGTGGATGAAGTGCTCAATGATGTGAAGGAAAAGGGCAGAAATGCATATAAGATAGTCTGATGCATTAAGCGTATAAGACAACTATAAAATGACACGCAGCTGTAAAACGTTGCGTGTCATTTTTGATGGATCTATATATACAGTTATAGTTATATTTGTACTTATACTTTTATATGGCTATATTGTCTCATTTATATTCCGGATATAACAATATCAGTGCCTGCCTTCTCATATATATCTGCTGTTTCAGGTGAGATACCGGAGTCGGTGATTACCATATTGATGTCATCAAGCGATGCATAGCTTGATATGGATGTGGTATCAAACTTGGTGTGGTCTACAAGAGCCACAGTTTTAGAGGAGGCCTTGATACACATGCGCTTCAAATCAGCCTCGTATATACTGAAATCAGTCAGTCCGTCTTCTACAGAGAAGCCTCTTGCTGACACGAACGCGATATCTGTGTGTATCTTTTTGAGTAAATCAGCGCCAAGCAGTCCTTCTATGGAAGCGGATGCACTGGTTACGATACCGCCTGTCAGGATGACTGTGACACCGGGGATATCCTTTAGCTCTAAAGCCAGATTGATGCCATTGGTGATGACGGTCAGCTCTGTAAAGCCTGAAAGCTTCATGCCGAGAGTGTAGGCTGTGGAGCTGGCATCAAGGAATATACACATATGGTCGCTTACGAGCTTTATTGCCTCGTTTGCAATCTCCTCCTTGGCCTCCTTGTTTTCCAGAGTGCGGTCATGGAACAGATAGGCCCTCGAGGTTAAATCAGTCATGTCATGGGTTTTATCCTTGTAGATAGCACCGCCGTGAGTCTTTGTCAGAAGCTTTTCCTTATCCATCTGGTTTAAATCTGTTCTTATAGTAGTGGTCGATACACCAAGCAGTTCGCTGAGCTCATTGGTGGTGGCCTTGCGGTTTTCTTTTAAATAATCGAGAATCTTTTGTTGTCTTTCTAATTGCAGCATAGATTTTCCTCTTTCTTTTGATTTCTGTTGTATTTTTACGTACATATTTTTTCACAAAGCATTGCATAAATATATAATAACTCAAATAAGTAAATAAAGCCAGTATTTTCAATTGTTTATGTTTGCTTTTGTTTGGCGATATTTAATTACACTTATTTTACTTTTATTTGCTTTTACTATTGCATTTATGCTTTTGAAGTGTTATATTTATATCATCAAATAAAAGCAAACGCAAATCATATAAGATGGAGGTATTATTAAATGAAGTTTTTCGTAGATACAGCAAATGTCGAGGACATTAAGAAAGCAAACGATATGGGAGTCATCTGTGGAGTTACAACAAACCCTTCACTCATCGCAAAAGAGGGCAGAGACTTCAATGAGGTAATTAAAGAAATCGCATCTATCGTTGACGGACCGATAAGCGGAGAGGTAAAAGCCACAACAGTTGATGCAGAGGGCATGATAAAAGAAGGACGTGAAATCGCAGCTATCCATCCAAACATGGTAGTTAAGATTCCTATGACAGTTGAGGGACTTAAGGCTGTCAAGGTGCTTTCATCAGAGGGCATCAAGACAAACGTTACTCTTATTTTTTCAGCAAATCAGGCAATTCTTGCTGCAAATGCAGGTGCTACATATGTTTCACCTTTCCTTGGCAGACTTGATGATATCAGCCAGCCGGGCATTGAGCTGATCAGACAGATTTCAGAGATTTTTGATATCTATGGATATGATACAGAGATTATTGCAGCTTCAATCAGAAACCCGATTCATGTCACAGACTGTGCACTTGCAGGAGCTGATATCGCAACAATTCCTTACAAGGTTATCGAGCAGATGACAAAGCACCCACTTACAGATCAGGGAATCGAGAAGTTCCAGGCTGATTACAGAGCCGTATTTGGGGATTAGATATTATAAACCAAAGACAGGTATAAATATTTTATTTCATGTCATAGATTTAACAGGAGAACAAAATGAACAAATTAGAGCTTCAGATTACAGCAAATGAAGTCAGGAAGGGTATCGTCACGGCTGTGCATTCTGCAAAGGCGGGACATCCGGGCGGCTCACTTTCTGCAGCAGATATATTTACATATCTGTATTTTGAGGAGATGAACATTGATCCAAAGAATCCTAAAAAGCCGGATAGAGACCGTTTTGTGCTTTCAAAGGGACACACGGCTCCGGGACTTTACTCTACACTTGCGCAGAGAGGCTATTTTCCGGTTGAGGATTTAAAGACACTCAGACATCTGGGATCATATCTGCAGGGACATCCTGACATGAAGCATATCCCGGGTGTGGATATGTCGAGCGGTTCGCTCGGACAGGGCATTTCTGCGGCAGTTGGCATGGCACTTTCTGCAAAGCTTACAAATGATGATTACAGAGTATATACACTTCTCGGCGATGGCGAGATTCAGGAGGGACAGGTCTGGGAGGCTGCCATGTTTGCGGGCTTCAGAAAGCTTGATAACCTTGTTGTTATAGTTGATAACAACGGACTTCAGATTGATGGACCAGTGGATCAGGTGTGCTCACCATATCCTATTGGTGAGAAATTCAAGGCATTTAATTTCCATGTGATTGATCTGAAGGATGGAAATGACATGGATCAGATTGCTGATGCATTTAAAGAGGCAAGAAATACAAAGGGTATGCCGACGGCAATTATAGCACATACCGTAAAGGGCAAGGGTGTTTCATTTATGGAAAATCAGGTCGGCTGGCATGGCAAGGCTCCTAATGATGAGGAGTATGCAGTTGCCATGGAGGATCTGAGAAAGGAAGGTGAAGCATTATGTCAGAAGTAAAGAAAATCGCCACACGTGTCAGCTACGGAAATGCACTTGTAGAACTTGCAAAGGAGCACGATGACGTATATGTTCTTGATGCTGACCTTGCGGCTGCCACACAGACAGCCATCTTCAAAAAGGAATTTCCAGATCGTCACATAGACTGTGGTATCGCAGAGTGCAATATGATGGGTATCGCTGCAGGAATCGCAGCAACGGGAAAGGTGCCATTTGCCAGTTCATTTGCCATGTTTGCGGCAGGTCGTGCGTTTGAGCAGGTGAGAAACTCTATTGGATATCCTCATCTCAATGTGAAAATCGGTGCGACACACGCAGGTATTTCGGTAGGAGAGGATGGAGCTACCCACCAGTGCAACGAGGATATTGCACTCATGAGAGCAATTCCAGGCATGGTTGTAATAAACCCAAGTGATGATATAGAGGCAAAAGCCGCCGTAAAGGCAGCTTATGAGCATGAGGGCCCTGTATACATGAGGTTTGGCCGTCTTGCAACACCGATAATAAATGACAATGCAGAGTATAAATTTGAAATCGGAAAGGGTGTTACACTCCGTGAGGGAACGGATGTAGCTATCATAGCTACCGGTTTGTGCGTGGCAGAGTCACTTGCGGCGGCAGAAAAGCTTGCAGCAGATGGCGTAAATGCAAAGGTCATAAATATACATACCATCAAGCCTCTGGATGAGGAGCTTGTTGTAGCCGCAGCAAAGGAATGCGGCAGGGTGGTTACTGTGGAGGAGCACTCTGTAATAGGAGGACTTGGAGCCGCGGTATGTGAGACACTTTCGCGCAAGGCTCCAACACCGGTAAAGACAATAGGCATACAGGACTGCTTTGGTGAGTCAGGTCCTGCTGTATCTTTGCTTAAGAAATACGGATTGGATGCAGAGGGCATTTATGCATCAGTGAAGGATTTTTTATAAGTATTTAAAATAGTTTGGTTTTATGATTTTTCATATTTTCCCTAATATAATAATAAACTAATAAAAGAAAGGACAGCCGGGATACGGTTGTCCTTTCTTCTACTTTGTATACATATAAAAACTTTAATGTTTTAATTAATGTAAAATAATTTAATAAATTATAAAATATATATTGTGTTATAGGTTTTTATCTGATATATTAAATCTATAAATGCTGGGCGACCTGTGTTTTCGTATAACTGATAAGGCAAAAAGAAAGGGGACATCACATGGAACTGATATGTAAGAAGTGTCTGCTTAGAGAAATGGCAGAGACCGACGCAGCAATGATAAAAAAATATGTTGATGCGATAAAGGGCGAGGACAGAGTGCCGGAAAAAGAGTATGAGGCAAGGCTCGCAGTGTGCAAGGCGTGTGACAGGCTAAATGCCGGAACCTGTAATGCATGCGGCTGTTATGTGGAGCTTCGGGCGCTTACAGGCGTTTCGCACTGCCCTCATAAAAAGTGGTAGTACAAATAAAATAATAACAAAATGACTGCGGTTTTGATTTCCGCAGTCATTTTATTATTATTTAGTGTTTTTTTCAGTGTCAAGAGGTGCATAATTGATGGATACAACAATGTCCTGATCGTAGTTACCGAAGCTTTTTCCGAATATTGTGAGTCCGCCGACATGGGCAGAATCCTCCTCGACAGCTATGCGGAAGCGGATGGTGCTTGTGTAGTCAAGCTTTAGCTCAGAGGTTGTGATATCTGATATCTTAAGACCGTCTATGAAGGTGCCTTTATGATTTATGACTAAAAGCTTAAGTAGACCGTATTGATTCCAGTTCTGAGGCCACCATTCAGGGGTGAACATTCCGCGTACATCTCCATAGTCACCGGGAGAGGTCCAGGTGCCGACCAGAGTGTCATTGATGTAAAAGCTTATATCACTTGGCCAGTCGTTGTCGATGCCCGGAGCCTCAGAACTTATCTCAGCTGAGAGTGAAAGCTGGGTGATTTTCTGATTACGTGGAATGAGGTTTGGAATTACATATTCCACATAGCCCTTTGTGAACCACATAATGTCTGCATTGAAATGATCAGGATGGTCAAAGTAACGCACGTCATCGAGCTCTCCTATCACAAATGAGGATGTAGCCATGCCACAGGTTGGACAGATATTGTGAGATGAAAACTGCCCTACCTTTATGGATGTGTTGTATACGTTACTTAAGTCTATTGGTTTTTCAATTTCTACTAATATACGATCCTGAATCAGTGAACACAGCTTCTGGTTGCCGTGACCGGATGAATCGTTTGAGGCGGAGATAAGTCCACACTCCTCAAGCTTTTTTATATGTCCGGTTAAAGCTCCATTGCTGATGTTTAGCTCGTTTGCAATCTGATTCATGCTCATCTGGTTATTCTCGAGCAGAATTTTTAAAATCTGGATACGAATATCAGAGCCGAGAGCTTTAAACAGTTCGAGACCATCGTCTAATGATGTGATATGTATCATATATAGATTCTCCTAAAATATTTTATAAAATTAACAACGAGTTCTTGTGCGTAAATCATGTTTTAATTATAGAAATAAGCTCCTATGTTGTCAATATATTATTGTATAGTTTTAAGCTATATTGAAGTATGTTTTAAAATAATTTAAACATATTGTGCAATATGTATAACTTGCATGAGTTTGACAATAAAATAAAATAAAATCTTATATATTATTAAATAACGTATAAAATAGTTTAAAATAATCTAAAATAAATATTGACATTGCAGCTACTCTCATGTATATTATGTACATAAGCAAAACACATTAACAATCAGTGCACTTATGTGTGCAACAATGGCAGAGCAGGATAAATGTATAAGAGATAAAGGAGAAACTATGGCAAAAATTATTGTTAATAATGAGATTAAAAAGAGCACAATTGCTCCGGAGATTTATGGACATTTTTCAGAGCATCTCGGAAGATGTATCTACGAGGGATTATTTGTAGGGGAGAATTCAGATATACCAAACGTAAACGGCATGCGTACTGATGTTGTAGATGCATTAAAGGAAATGAAGATACCTGTGCTCCGCTGGCCGGGCGGCTGCTTTGCAGATGAGTATCACTGGATGGATGGAATCGGTCCTAAAGAGAAGAGAAAAAAGATGATCAACACACACTGGGGTGGTGTAGTTGAGGACAACAGCTTCGGAACACATGAGTTTTTTGAGCTTTGCAGACAGTTAGGCTGCAAGACATATGTGAACGGAAATTTAGGAAGCGGAACAGTGCGCGAGATGAGTGAGTGGGTAGAGTACATCACATTTAACGGAGTATCACCTATGGCTGATTTGCGTAAGGAAAACGGACACGAAGACCCATGGACTATTGACTACTTCGGTGTGGGAAATGAGAACTGGGGATGTGGTGGAAACATGCGTCCTGAGCATTATGCAGATGAATACCGCAGATACCAGACTTATGTCAGAAATTATGCAGGCAATCAGCCAATCAATAAAATCTGCTGTGGTCCAAATGTGGATGACTATGAGTGGACAAAGAAGGTGATGGCTACATGCTTCGATCATTGTGAGCCTAGATTCCATGGTCAGATGGATGGATTATCACTTCATTATTACACACTTCCGGAGACAGAGGATGACTGGAATATCAAGGGAAGTGCGACAGATTTTACTGAGGATATTTTTTATCAGACTCTTAAGAGAGGATATTTCATGGAGGAGCTCATCAATCGTCATGGAGCTATAATGGATGAGTATGATCCTGATAAGAATATAGGTCTTATTGTTGATGAGTGGGGCATCTGGTCAGATGTGGAGCCTGGTACCAATCCGGGATTCTTATATCAGCAGAACACAATGCGTGATGCGCTTGTTGCAGGTATGACATTAAACATTTTCAACAAGCATTCCGACCGTGTGAAGATGGCATGTATTGCACAGCTTATAAATGTGCTTCAGTCTGTAATGCTCACAGACGGCGATAAGATGATAAAGACACCTACATATTATGTATTCCATATGATGAGACATCATCAGGGCGCAGCTCTTTTGGACAGCTCTCTTGTAGGAGGAACTACAGTTGGTACAGGAAAGAATGAGCTTCCGAAGGTTTTTGAGTCTGTATCAGAGGATAAGGATGGAGTGATTACAGTCACACTTACAAACAATTCTCTTGAGTCGTCAGAGGATGTTGATATTATGCTCACAAATGAGGGTGACAAATACAGTGTAAGTGAGGCCAGATACATCGAAGGTGCCATGGATGCACACAATACCTTTGAAGCACCTGAGGTAGTGGATGAGAAGGATTTCACAGCATATGAAAATACACAGACCGGTGTGAAGGTTACTCTTCCGGCATGCAGTGTTGTTACACTTAGATTATCGAAATAATATTAAAACAGCTATTCAGAATCACTGGGAATAAAAAGCAGGTTTTCCTGTTCCTCAAGTGGTTCTGAATAGTTATGTATTAAAAGAAAAATCGCTTTTTATGATGCTTGCAAATATTGGCTGGTCAATTTTGCTGGTTGCAGTATTTTATATGGAGAGAGTAGAATATGGATTTAAAGAATATAAAAATAGAGGATCCGTTTTGGGGACATATGCAGGAGCTTGTGACAGATGTTGTCATTCCGTTTCAGGAAGACGTGCTTAATGACAGACAGCCCGGAGTGGAAAAAAGTCATGCAATAGAGAATTTTAAGATTGCAGCAGGCCTTTCACAGGGCGAGTTTTACGGTATGGTCTTTCAGGACAGTGACGTGGCAAAATGGCTTGAGGGAGTGGCATATTCTCTGATAATAAAGCCTGATGCTGCGCTTGAAAAGAGAGCTGATGACATTATAGATATTATCGCCGCAGCACAGCAGCCGGATGGATATCTGAATACATATTTCACAATAAAAGAGCCTGAGCACAGATGGCAGAATCTGCTTGAGTGTCACGAGCTGTACTGTGCAGGTCATATGATGGAGGCTGCTGTCGCATATTATGAGGCTACCGGCAAGGATAAGCTGCTTAAGGTTATGGAAGGCATGGCGGGACACATCATAGACAGATTCGGGCCTGACAAGCTGCCCGGAATACCGGGGCATCAGGAGGTTGAAATAGGTCTGATGCGCATGTATCATGCAACAGGAAATGAGGCCTACAAAAAGCAGGCGAGATATTTTCTTGAGGAGAGGGGAAAAAATCCCGCTTTTTTTGCTGAGGAAGCCGCAAAGCGTGATTGGAATCATTTTGGAATGGTTCCTGAGGATATAAAGTATAACCAGAGCCATGCTACCATTTATGAACAGGAAGAAGCGGTAGGACACAGTGTGCGTGCTGTCTATATGTATACAGCCATGGCAGATCTGGCAGCAACGGAGCACGATGAAAAGCTTTTTGCTGCCTGTGAGCGACTGTGGAATAACATGACAGAAAAGAAGATGTATATAACAGGAGGTATAGGCTCAACAGTGGAGGGAGAGGCCTTTACGAAGGAGTATGAGCTGCCGAATGATATGGCATACGCTGAGACCTGTGCATCGATAGGGCTTGTTTTCTTTGCAAAGCAGATGCTTAAAATGAGCAAAAACGGCAAATACGCAGATGTCATGGAGAGGGAATTATACAACGGAATTATAAGTGGAATGCAGCTTGATGGAAAGAGATTTTTTTATGTGAATCCGCTTGAGGTAAATCCCGGAGTATCGGGAGAAATATTTGGATATAAGCATGTCATTCCTGAAAGACCGGGCTGGTATGCATGTGCATGCTGTCCTCCTAATCTTGTGCGTATGGTTACATCTCTGGGCAGATATGCGTGGGATGAGGATGATGATGTAATCTATTCACATCTTTTCATCGGTCAGGAGGCTCGGCTTAAAAAAGCAGATATAAAGGTTGTCAGTGAATATCCGTGGAAGGGACATGTTTCATACAGCATTACGCCGAAGACAGGCGATGAATTTGCTGTTGCAATACATATTCCGGGATATCTGAAGAGCTTTGAGGTGACACTCAATGGCATGAGGTTAAAAGAGAATGATGAGACAAATGCAGATTTGTTCTATTCTTATAGGAATGGCTATATCTATATAAAAAATAAATGGCATGATAACGATATTATAGAAATCAGCTTCAATATGGATATCCGTGTAATATATGCCAATACAAAGGTAAGAGAGGACATAGGATGTGCAGCTTTGCAAAGAGGTCCGGTAGTGTACGCTTTTGAAGGAGTGGACAATGATGATGATGTGCAGAGTCTGATGATAGATGTGACAAGGCTTAATGAAGCACAGATTGAAACAGAAGCTGAGGGAATATTAAAGGGTGCGGTTCTTTTAGATATTCCTGCAGTGAGACTTGAAGGCTCAGATGCGCTGTATTCTGAGAAGCCACCGAGACAAAAGTCTGTAATAGCAAGGGCTATACCATATTATATGTGGGGAAATCGCGGACTTAATCAGATGAGGGTATGGATGCATACTATTTACAATTAAAATATAGCTATGCTTAATAATTAAAATCCCGGGTTGTCTGTCACACTAAGGTGTGTACGGACAACCCGGGATTTTGTCGGTTGTGAATGATACAAAAATGCAGCGGCTTTTTGTGTAGCTTACTATATGTTTTAATGCATAAGACTCTCTTATAGTGCCTCCTGAAGTATCTTCACATCCCACTTATTCATCACATCGCCCTCTTTAGCTGCTTCTCCGGTGATCAGGTCAACCATTCCTGCAAGGCTTGCAGGGAGAGTCTGCTTTTCATCAGTGAAATTCATCACAAAGTAGAAGCGTGTATTTTCGCTCTCGCGGCATGTGATTTCAAGACCTGTCTCTTCAGCAATGACACCTGATACAGACACTTCATTTGTGGCTTCATCAAGCACTCTTGCAAGTCCGGCTGCCTCAATCTGTGTGGCAACATAGTATACATGGCCTTTTCCGTAGATGTTCTTTGTGACAGCAGGCATTCCTGCATAGAAATCGCTTTCATATGTGGCGAGTACTTCTGCACCTTCCGGGTGCATCAGGTCGCACAGCAGATTGCATTTATATTCTTTTCCATCCGAAAAGCTTACAGTGTTTGACTGCTCCGGTGCGAGCGCGTCAATTTCCTCAACCCAGACACCTGCCATCTCGCGAAGCGGTCCCGGATATCCGCCCAGATGCACGTTGTCAGACTGGTCCACAATACCACTCATAAATGTTGTGATGAGAGTACCGCCGTTTTTCACAAACTGCTCAAGCTTTTCCTTCATGTCTTCCTTTACCATGTACAGAACAGGTGCGGCAATCACCTTATATTTTGAAAAATCACCGTCAACCGGAATCATATCGACTGAGATATTTTTGTTGTAAAAATACTCATAATAGTGGTGAATCTGGTCAACATATTTAAGGTCCTGTGTAGGTCCGCTTGTGTACTCAAGTGCCCAGTAATTGTCCCAGTCAAAGATGATTCCCACATCTGATTTATTGCGTGTGCCAAGTGTCCTTGTGCCGAAGCTTTCAAGCTCCCCTCCAAGCTGTGCAGTCTCCTTAAATACCCTTGTGTCGTTTGTTCCGACATGTGCTATTACAGCACCGTGGAATTTCTCGCAGCCACCCTTGCTTCGTCTGAGCTGGAAGAACTGGATAGTGTCTGCACCGTGGGCTATGGTCTGATAGCTCTGTGCACGCATCTGTCCCGGACGCTTCAATGAATTGTAGTGCTGCCAGTTCTGCTGGCTTGGAGTCTGCTCCATGAGCATGAATGGCTCATCCTTAAGACCTCGCATCAGGTCGTGAGTCATCGCAACCATGCTCCATGGTGTGTCGTATGCAGGGTAATTATCCCACGACACGATATCCATCTCCTTAGCCCACTTGAAATAGTCAAGACCCTTGAAGGTACCCATCAGGTTTGTTGTGACAAGTGCATCGGGAATGATAGCTTTGACTGCATCGCGCTCCAGCTTATAGCAGTTCAGCATGCTGTTAGAGTAAAAACGCCTGTAGTCTGTTGATATTCCGGCAAAGCTTGTCATGCCACCCCAGGCCTCCTCGCTGAGCTCATTAGGTACGACTATCTCATCCCAGTCATAGAAGGTGTGTCCCCAAAACTCTGTGTTCCAGGCATCGTTTACGGCATCAAGAGTCTTGTACTTATCCTTGAGCCATACACGAAACTGCTTCTGACAGTTGTCACAGTAACAGTATCCGCCGTACTCGTTATTGATGTGCCATACAGAAATATTTTTATTGCCGCTATAGCGTTTTGCAAGCTCTGTCGCAAGAGCCTTTGCGTACTTCTGATATACCAGGGAGTTCGGACAGAAATTGTGTCTGGCTCCAAATTTATGCTGGCGTCCCTCGTAGTCGGTGCTCATTGTCTCAGGATATTTCTTGACCATCCATGCAGGCAGTGCCGCTGTGGATGTTGCCATGACGATGTCGTAGTTTTCATTTGAGAGCATATCAACTATTTCGTCAAGCTCTGTGAAATTATACTCATTCTCAGACGGCTGTATTTTAGCCCATGAAAAAACGTTGATTGTGGCACTGTTGATATGGGCATCCTTAAAGTATGCCATGTCCTGCTTCCAGACCTCCTTAGGCCACTGATTTGGATTGTAATCTCCTCCAAAAAGGATTCTTTTGAATTTTGACTGCATTTTTTACCTCCGTTATGGTATTAACCCCAATATTATGATATTCTTAAACTATAAATGTGTTTCCTTATGCACTAATCATATAATAGATTTACGGAAAATAGTATAACATCATAAACCAAATTATATAACATTCTGAAACTAAACCGTTTTTGAAAGGAGAAAGCATGCCTATTTATTTTGGAAGCAATTTCGCAAGAGAACCGTTTCAATTCGACTCTGTCGGTAATGAATGGGAGCAGGAAAGCGTGACGCGCCCGGAGGGGTATCCGCTGTACCATTATTTACAGACGAAGGAGGGCGTGGGCGAGGTAACTGTATACAGCAGAAATCAGGCTGTTTCAGACAATATTTTGTCAAACAGTCATACGATTGAGCTGCAAAAGGGGCAGGGGATTCTCATTGCTCCAAACGTGCCACACTCCTATCACAATAAAAACATCTCATCCGGCAATAGCCTGCCCTGGAAAACAGAGTTTGCCACTTTTACAGGGACAATGGCGGCAGCCTTCAGGGAAATGTTTGATGAAAAGGAATACCGGCTGATTGATGAGAATAAGGGGATGGAGGTGTCGGAAGCGATTAACAAGGCTGTAGAAGACTTTAAGGAATGCTCCAGTGATACGCAAATGCTCTCACTTGACTGTTATGGCATTATGCTTTTGCTCTCAGACCAGTCTAATCACACACACGATAATGATGACCAAAGCTATGTACGTTTTATAAAGCCTGTTATAGATGCTATAGAAGAAAGCTACATGGACGATATCAGTGCCAAGGAGCTTGCTGATGGTGTATTTGTATCGCAGCAATATCTATCGCGTGTTTTTACGGAGTTTATGAACTGCTCAGTGTATGAGTACCTGACCAACTACCGCATAAATAAAGCCAAGGAGTTACTGCTTATAAACAGCAGGCGTAAGGTGCAGGATATAGCATCTGATGTGGGGTACTCAGATGCCAGCCATTTTATCGTCATGTTCAAGAAACTTACAGGGATGACACCGGCGCAGTTTCGGAAGCTGCATATATAAGAGGATGCAACTGTTTCTTGTATTTAATAGGGTTTGATGTTAAGATATATTTATCAGAAATATGGTGCGAAAATGAATAGCTACAATTGTTTTATAAGAATTAGGAAGTGATAATATGAGTGATAGAAACCGGATATTATGTGAGTTCAGAAATAAGACAAAAAGCATTATGGGTGATTCGTTAAAGCAGATGATATTATATGGTTCATATGCAAGAGGAGATTATGGAGATAATTCAGATATGGATATAATGGTTTTGACGGAGCTGACGGATGATAGGATTATACAGATAGAGGATGAAATATTTGATGCAGCTTATGATATTGAACTTGAGTATGGTGTGCCGATAAGTGTGAATATTAAAAATGAAAAACACTTTAAAAATTGGGTAAACAGCTTGCCGTATTATTCAAATATACAAAAGGAGGGAATTATTATTGCATAGAAAGAGGAAGCTCAAAAACAATTTGATAATGCAGAGAGTATAGTAGCTGCAATCATTGAATATATGCGTAAAAATAACAGTGGAACCATTATTTAAGTAAGTGGTTCCACTGTTGTTTTTGTATATATAACATCATCTGCAATCCGTATTCCATATTTATCAAGGTCAACCCTGCCGTCTATGACCTCAATGCCATCTGCTCTTAGCCGTTTAGCCTGTTCATCGACTCCGCCGAAGGCAAAAGCCCCTGACAGCTCACCCTTTGCATTTACCACTCTGTAGCATGGAATTTCATCAGGATTGGGATTCTTGTGCAGGGCATTGCCGACAGCCCGGCACATTTTTTTATTGCCTGCAAGCTCAGCAACCTGTGCATATGTGGCAACACAGCCCTCTGGAATCCTTTTTACAGCCTCATATATGAGCCGGGTCGGATTATAGGTGACAATGTCATAGCTGTCTGCAATCATGTTTTTTATAGCATCATCCGGTATGCTGCCATCGAGAATGATGGTATTCCAGTTGTCCTTGTTCTGGTGCCAGCCGGGGATGACCGATGGGAAGGCATCCCTCCAGAAGTCTCGCCAGGCAGGAGATACCTTGACATTTAAGTTGATAAAACCATTGCGCTCGTAGGTCCACAGGAAAACCTTTTTGCTGTCCTTTACACGGATGAGCTGCCAGTTTGGGTCGTGGAATGGTGCTTCCTGATATGTATTTGGAAATGATAAGCCGTAGTCTAATGCTTCTTGTCGTGTTTTCATAGATTTTGCCTGCTTTCTTTTTAATTAAACGATTACAGTATAACATAAAAAGAACAAATTTATTGACTTAATTCTTCATACAACCTCTCTATCTCCCCATCTTCCTTAGAATTAACAAACACCAGTGTATCATCCGATTTTATCATGAGAATAGGAGCGTATCCGTCGAATACATACAGACTGCATTTTCCAAGGGTGCGTCCTTCATACCTGCCGATATCATAGCTGTCTGTAGAAGCTCCGTTTGTACGCAGGAAACTGTCATCCGGCAGCTCGTCCAGAAGCTTAAGCTCTGTGATGTCATTTACATCAATCTCGCTTGTATAGCCACCGGCAGAAATAGTAAGGTTATTGTTTGTCAGAGTGATTTTTTCCTGTATATTAATCAAAGGAAGCATGCAGACAAACACCAGGATGATACAGCCGGCTATTATTGCACAGGTGATTCCTGTGAAAATCCATGCGCCTTTTTTAGCATAATTAAACGTGTAGTTGCCGGACTGCATGCGGTTTTCAACGAGAATATGTTTGTCGTCGGGATTATAGTAGTAGCCGGTTTTCCAGTATTCATCATCGTCCACATCTATTGGTGAGGTGTCGATATAAACCTTTTTGCGTTGGGTTTCTATTATCCATCCGTTTTGTATTTTCAGAGCATACATTTTCCGGTGGGAGCTGTTTGGAATATGAATAATTCCAAAGATATATGCAAACATCCAGATAATATATACCAGAACAAAAACGGCAATGTTAAAAAAAACAATAAAGCATATCGCAATGGAGATAATCACATTGGCAATTTGAAAGTGTTTCATTTTGCATTTTCCGGTGGTGACGATTTCGGTTACTTCGGCATCTTCTTTGTGAGATGATGGAATATGTACATTGAGATACATGCCGTTTTCATATTTATAGGCGTGTGTGTACGCAAATTGCATACATAGTATGATAATAAGATTTGTAATTATAAAGATAATAAACATCATAATTCCAATAAAAACCTCCTTTATACTGCACATGGACTCATTTCTGAGTAGAACTTATCACACATTGATAAAAATTCCTCACGGCTCATTCCGGTGAGACAGGCCTCAGCACTTAAAAGCTCAAGCTCTGATTCCAGCTTTTCAGTGAAATCTGTATCATCTGCGATGGATTCTGACACAAAAGCACCGAGCCGTCTGTCTGTACGGATAAATCCCTCATTTTTCAAAATCTGATAGGCTTTATTGACCGTCATTGTGTTTACACCGGCATCGCTTGCAAGCTGACGCACGGTTGGAAGCTTTTCACCGGTCTTTAGCTCCCCTTTGCCTATTCCCTTTACAATCTGGTTTCTAAGCTGTACGTATATCGGGGTGCTGCTTGACATGTCGAGTTCTATTATCATGTGAACCTCCTGTATCCTCCTGTTTATATGTCATAGCCTGTTTGAAATGCATCAATATTTATGAGCAGGCTGTAATATGACAAAATTTGTAAGTGATATAAATGTATTATTTGTATTATACATAGTAATACAGACAACCCTTTATGTCAACTGATGTTTTAGCATCAATTATATTGACATTTTGAATATTACAATTATGATTAAAGAGTTATAAGGTTTCACAACGTAAAAGAATACATATGAGGTTAAAAAATGAGCAGATTAATAGAGCAGATAAAACAAAAGGATGCCTGTGCCTTCACACATGGTGGCAAATTTCATGCAGATGATGTGTTCTCATCAGCCCTGCTTTTGTATATAAACCCTGAGATCAGCATAACAAGGGGCAACAGTGTGCCTGATGATTTCACAGGAATAGTTTTTGATATAGGTCGAGGTGAGTTTGACCATCATCAGAAGGACAGCAGAATCAGGGAAAACGGTGTGCCGTATGCGGCATTTGGCCTGTTGTGGGAGGCTGTTGGAGCGGATATTTTAGGCGAGGAGCTGGCAGTGAAATTTGATGAGTCATTTGTCCAGCCTCTCGATAACAATGACAATACAGGAGAGAAAAATGAGCTTGCAACGCTTATAGGCAATTTCAACCCGTCATGGGATTATGAGGGTGGCAGTGATGAGGCTTTCTTTCAGGCGGTAAGCGTAGCAGGCATGATACTGGAAAACAAATTTGAGAGATACCGTGGCAATGAGAGAGCCGATAAGAGAGTGGAGGAGGTGCTTGCAAAGCACGATCCGGCAAGCAGGATATTGGTGCTTCCTGAGTTTATACCGTGTCAGAAGGCTCTGAGTGAGACGGATATTGCGTTTGTTATTTTTCCGTCAAACAGAGGTGGCTTTTGTATACAGCCGCAGAAAAGAGAATACTCGATGAATTACAAGTGTTCTTTTCCGGCAGAGTGGCTGGGGCTTGAAGGTGAGGAGCTGGTAAATGCTACAGGAATTTCCGGTGCGATATTCTGTCACAAGGGAGGCTTTATCATGACTGTTAAGGAGCAGGATGAAGCTGTAAAGGCATGCGAAAAGGCGCTTTCTCTTCATAAAGACAGCTCTGTGATAGTATGGTATGGCAGTAAAGGAGATACTGCAGCCATGGCATGTGACAGTCAGACAGACGAGCTGCTTATAAATGTTGCAAAAGCACGAGGAATAAAGGGTGTGCATATCTGTCATGTTGATGCAATGCTTGTTCCGCAGCTTGAATTAACAGAGATTGACAGTGAGACAGCATATGCAGAGGTACTGATGGAGAAGCCGCAGTGGAAGGCATATGTAAAGGAGCAGGTGAAGCAGATTGTAAAGTACAGACCGGAGGCTGTGTATGTGGAAGGAAACGCATTTGAAACATATCCGGTTATACGTGCACTCAGAAAGAGGCACATTCCTGTGCTTACGATGATTGAAAATAAAGAGAAAAAAATAATGGTAAGAATACCATGATTTATGTGCATTTTTGAAAAAATTTGGTATAATGTTGGTAAGCGCGGACCACAACGGAGTGTAGAGCTGCGCAATTCCTTCACAAAGTCGAATAATGTAGCGAAGTTTAGCAGCTATTCATCACTTTCAAGTATCTATATATCCATGGCACTGGTAAATGTGCAGACACACAGATACCATATAGTAAAGACTTTGGATGAGATTGTACACTTCCTGGGTGTAAAACTGTTATACCTTTGCGTGATGAAGTAACCCGCTTTTAGACTGTGACAAGTTTAAGTCAATAAACGATACCTATGGACATGCGGTAGGTGACAAGGTGATAATAGCAATTGCTGATACTCTGCGCAAATCATGTCGTGATGATGATGTCGTGCTTCGCCTGGGCGGTGATGAGTTTGCGGTATTTATAACGGGGATGCTTGATAAAGAGCGGGCAGAAACTTTTTTTGACAGGCTTTTTTCAAACATAGAGCATAGTGCGACAATTTTTGATGCAAAGCAATGATAGTCGGGCATATTAAATAAAAAGAGGAGAATGAAAATGCAGACAGGAAAAGCAATATCTATCCCATCGGTTCTCAAGGTGGGAAAGGGAACATTAAACAAAATCGGAGAGTATTTAAAGAGTGAGGAGCTGACGAGCGTAGTCATTTTTATGGGAAACGGTCTCATAGATATGTTTGGAGATGCTATAATGAAGTCGCTTACTGATGCCGGTATCACCGTGCTTGAGTACAGCGAGCTTGATACGGTTGAGATAGACGATATCATCACCCTTGCCTTTGACATACCAAACAAGGCAAAGGCAGTCGTATCAGTGGGCGGAGGAAAGGTGATAGATGCAGGAAAATATGCAGCTTTTCTAAGAAATATGCCATTTATCAGTGTGCCGACATCAAGCTCAAGCGATGGTTTTTCTAGCGCCAGTGCATCACTTTTGGTGCACGGCAAGCGTACGTCGGTTCCTGCAAAGCTTGCGCATGGTATCATAGTTGACACACAGGTCATCCGCACAGCACCGGAGAAGTTTATATATTCAGGCATCGGGGATATGGTGTCAAAGATTACAGCACTCTATGACTGGATTTTTGAGGAAGCACATGGTGTAGGCGTGGTCAATGACTTCGCCGTGATGGTCGCTAAAAAGGCGGTCAACAGCTTTGTGCGTACACCTTATGAGAGCATAAAGGATGAGCTTTTCCTAAAGGAGCTTGTGGATTCGCTTGCCATGAGCGGCATAGCAAACGAGATAGCGGGAAGCAGTGCGCCGACCAGCGGCAGTGAGCATCTTATTTCACATGCGCTTGACAAAATTCTTGAGCATCCACAGCTTCATGGCATACAGGTCGGCATAGCAACCTATATCATGAGTGTAGTGCAGAATCACAGATATGTAAGGGTGTGCACTGTGCTCAAAAGGACAGGCTTTTTCGACTATGCGGCCACTCTTGGCATGAGAAAACAGGATTTTCTGGATGCGATAGATATGGCGCCATCCATGAAGCCGTTCAGGCACACATATTTGCATGAGAAGGAGTACCGCGACGCGGCAAAGAAGCTTGTGCTGGAGGATGATATACTGAATAAAATACTGGTATAGAGATATGTATGAGAAGACTATAGAGCCGGTTGCGGTTATGCATACCGAATTTGGAGAGAAATTTGGCATTCCAAGGCAGAGCGGCCTTGTGCCTGAGGCGGCAGGGCAGATAGTATTTGAACCCAAATACAGAAATCCCGATGCGCTTCGTGGAATAGAGGAGTTCACACATTTGTGGATTATATGGGGCTTTTCTGAAAACAGGGTGGAGAAATTTACACCGCTCGTCACACCACCCAGGCTTGGAGGCCGGGAAAAGAGAGGTGTTTTTGCCACACGTTCACCGTTTCGCCCAAACGGCATGGGACTATCCTCTGTAAGGCTTGATAAGGTTGAGTACAAAAGCAGCAAGGGCCCCATAATTCATGTGTCAGGTGTAGATATGCTTGACGGCACACCAATCTATGATATAAAGCCGTATCTGGCATATTCAGACTCATATCCTAAGGCATCAGATGGCTTTGCCGCAGAGCACAGATGGGATACGGTGCATGTTATATGGAGGGATGAGGCACTCAAAAGCTGTATGGATGAAGATACCCGCATTACTGTGGAGCATATTCTGGCACAGGATCCAAGAGCTGCATACAACAAGGCCAAGGATTATATCTATGGCATGAGATACGGCAAATTTGATATACGCTTTGTGGCTGATTCACATGCCGGCACGATGGAGATAGTGGATGTCGTGGAGTGCATAGATGGGTATCATAAGGTGAAGTGATTTTGATTTGCATATGGCGCCACAAGAGAGTAAAATGGTAATGCATACAAAAAGGACAAATGCGTCACGAATATATTTGTAAATACATATTATATATATAAGGAAGGTACATACAATGAAAACAGTAAAGGACTATATCAGAACTATCCCGGATTTTCCGGAGAAGGGCATCATGTTCCGCGATGTGACAAGTGTTATCCAGGATGCAGATGGATTAAAGCTTGCAATTGATGAGATGATAAAGAGGCTTGACGGACTTGATTTTGATGTGATAGCAGGAGCAGAATCAAGGGGCTTTGTTTTTGGCATGCCGATAGCATATGCGCTTCATAAACCGTTTGTTATGGTGAGAAAAGCAGGCAAGCTGCCATGTGAGACTGTATCAAAGACATATGACCTTGAGTATGGCACAGCAACAATTGAGATGCACAAGGACTCTGTAAAGCCCGGTCAGAAGGTGGTTCTCGTGGATGATCTTATCGCTACAGGAGGCACAATGCAGGCAGCAGCAGAGCTTGTTGAGGAGCTTGGAGGAGAGGTTGTGAAGATGCTTTTCCTTATTGAGCTTGCAGGTCTTAATGGCAGAAAGCTACTTAGCAAGTATGATGTGGACGCAGTTGTGTCATATGATGGCAAGTAGAGCTGTTATATCTGAATGAATATATTTTATATGTTTGTGCATACTGACATTAATTAAATCAATGATTTGATGAGATTAAGAGTAAGGAGAGTCAGTATGCAGCAAAAATTGGGAAAGTGGAGTCTCCGTTTTGCGGAGGCTCCTTTTATATTGGAAAGCAGTTCGGTTGTAGGCACAAAGGAGGCGGACGGACCGCTTGGTGGTCTGTTTGATATTGTAGGCAAAGATGACAGGTTTGGGCAGAATACGTGGGAAAAGGCAGAAAGCTCCATGCAGCGCGATGCACTCACAATGGCCCTTGGAAAAGCACATCTGGATGCATCCGACATGGACTATGTATTTGCAGGAGATCTGCTTGGACAGTCTATGGCCACAACCTTTGGTGTGGAAAACTTCCGTATTCCGTGGTTTGGGGTGTATGGAGCATGCTCCACATGCGGGGAGTCGCTCTCACTTGCCGCGGCATTTGTGGCAGCAGGGTATGCAAGGCATACGGTGGCAGTGACATCGAGCCACTTTGGCAGTGCCGAAAAGCAGTTTCGCTTCCCTAACCAGTATGCGAATCAAAGACCTGTGTCAGCGACGTGGACTGTCACAGGAAGTGCTGCATTTATTGTGGGCAGTGGAGCAGGTGGTAATGAGATACAGACCGGGTGTGAAAATGCAGATAGTATATCAAAGAAGGTGCAGATTGAGGGAATCACGACAGGAGTTGTGGTGGATTATGGCATAAAGGACGCCATGAACATGGGCGCTGCAATGGCCCCTGCGGCCTGTGAGCTGATAGTAAATCACCTGAGTGATTTTGGAAGAGAGGCATCCTATTACGACAGGATAGTGACAGGAGACCTTGGAAGCGTCGGACAGAAGATACTGATTGACCTGTGCAGGCAAAAAGGCGTGGACATAAGCAAAAATCATGAGGACTGTGGCATGAAGATGTTTGATGCAACGAATCAGAATACAGGCTCAGGTGGTTCGGGCTGTGCATGCTCGGCAACTGTTTTGTCAGCATATTACCTGCCAAAGCTAAGAAGTGGTGAATTGAAGCGTATACTATTTGTGCCGACAGGAGCACTTCTTTCGCCTGTCAGCTTCAACGAGGGCGAGTCAGTACCGGGAATTGCACACGGTGTGGTGCTTGAAGCTGTAATTTGAAGCTGATGGCTTCACATATATAATAGGGTGAACGAGAAGCATTTGTCGTGGGCGGTATCATCTGCGCCATAGTACAGATTTTGATGGAAAAAACAAAGCTCATGCCGGGCAGAATTATGGTAATGCTCGTGTGCACAGGAGCGCTGCTTGGCGCTGTCGGCATATACGGGCCATTTTCAAAGTGGGCAGGTGCCGGTGCCAACGTACCACTTTTGGGCTTTGGCAATGTACTGTGGAAGGGTGTGAAGGAGGCAGTGGACAGCGAGGGCTTTATTGGCTTGTTTAAGGGCGGCTTTAAGGCTTGTGCCGTCGGAGTATCGGCAGCACTAATCTTTTCGTATATCGCGGCACTCATCACGAAACCAAAGTTAAAGAGATGATTAATTTCAGAATAATGCATAATTAACAGTAAAATGCCCATACTATCTCTAAAACGAAAAGGAGACTGATACAATGAAGAAAATGAAATATTTATTGGCACTTTGCCTGACACTCGCTGCTGCAAGCGCTTTTGCAGCCTGTGGAAACAATAGTAATGTGGCTGACACCTCAATGGTTGAAAATACACAAAGAGGTGGCTCTGCCGCCGACGATGCCGGTAAAGCCGGCAAGGATATCATAGATGGCGCCGGAAATGCCGGCAAGGATGTGATAGACGGAGCAGGCGATGCCGGAAAAGATGTGATAGACGGAGCGGGCAATGCCGGAAAAGATGTGATAGACGGAGTAGGCGATGCCGGTAAGGATGTAATAGACGGCGCAAAGGATGCCGTAGATGATGCCGGAAACGCTGTAAAAAAGAGTGTTGATGGTGAAAATAACAACTAACAGCTATTTATAGAAAGAAAACAGTCGCTATATATGCTTCAGTGGCTGCAAAAACAAAAGCACCGACAACATCGCTGATAAAGTGCACACCTGATATCACACGGACACAGGCAATGATAGCTGCAAGGACTACAAGCAAAATGCCGGTGAACCATAAAGGCGAAGCAGCAGGTGAGCAGATTAAGACAGTAAATGCAATTATAAATGCAGAAAAAACGTGCCTGCTTGGAAACGACCTGCCGTGTGTATCTTTTGGAATGACAGGCGGCATATCAAATTTTTCGTATGGGCGTGGCCTGTTTACGATATATCTGAAAACAGATACTGTAATAAAGCCGACAAGCGGAGCAATGATTGAGAGTGCAAGCATATGACTGGCTGTAAAGCATAGATACAGCACGTATACAGGGTATGTGATAAAAACTAAATAAGTGCATATTTTATTGATTAATTCAAGCTTTCGGGCTGCCCTGTTATTTTCACGGAATGGGGCAGTCATTTTTATGTATGTATTTTTTTTCATGATTATTTTCCATCGTTTATTTAAGAAATATTGTATTGTAACTATCTAGAGTGGTGTCAACTGCCCTTGCGGTACTGCAGAGGTGTCATGCCATAGTGCTTTTTGAATGCTCTGTTAAAATATGACAGGCTTTCAAACCCCACTTCACCGGAAATAGAAAGCACCGAGCTGTCTGAGCTTTGCAAAAGTCTCGCAGCCATGGTCAGGCGGTAGTCCTTTAAATAGTCAACAAATGATGTACCCATGGTCTCTTTAAAATACCTCATAAAATGAGACTCTGAAAAACCGGCTACATCAGCGATATCGGCAATGGAGATTTTGTCGGCATAATTATTTTCCACATATTTGAGTACAACCTTCATCTTATCGAGAGTCTTTCTGCTTTTTAAGGGCTTTGTCAGATTACGGCATCGGTTATCAAGCACAAAAAAGAATTCGTAGAGCTTGCTTTTTATATAAAGCTGGTAGCCCTGCGGCATTGTCTTGCAAATCTCATCGCATGCATCTATTGGAGCCACGACATCCTCGTAGTATGGATATACCGGGGTAAAAACCGTCGGGACTGTAAATTTGCCGGCTAAGAGAGGTGTAAGAAAATCCTCCTTGGTGTAATCGTACTTTCCGGGAAGCAGCATCGACAGGGAAAATATGATATTTTCGTACTCCATCGATTCATCCATATATTGGTCTATAGAGTGAAGCTGTCCCGGCAGAATCAGCACAAGGCTTGGCGCAGTGACCTGGTACTCCTTAAAATCCACAGATATATGACCGCGGCCCTTCTTTATATAGATAAGCTCCATGTCGTCGTGCCAGTGCAGCGGAACCCCGGAAAAATCAAGAGGAATAGAGCACAGGTAGGTATTGTATGGGAACGTAAGCTCCACATGTGTTTTGTCTTCGTGATAATTTTCATATTCTAATATATTCATGATGATATTTTAGCATATTATTTCTTGAAAAACCACTAAAAATACCGAAAAATGATAGGATTGTGCAAGTTTTCGACTGTATATTGCAAGAATTGTGCAGTGTAATGGATTATACTTGATTCATCAAATGACACAAAGAAGTTAAGCACGCTAAATGAAAATTAGTTAATTTGACATATTGGCGTGTACACATGATAACAGATTTGGGAGGAAATCAAAATGGCAATCATGCAGGAAATCGAAACAAAGCTTCAGAAGGGCATCAGCGTTAGTACAGACGAGGAAGTATACTACGCATTACTTGAGCTTGTAAAAGACAAGGCAGAGAAAAAGGTTTCAAACAAAGGAAAGAAAAAGCTCTACTACATCTCAGCAGAGTTCCTTATCGGAAAGCTTTTATCAAACAACCTTATCAACTTAGGTATCTACGATGAAGTCAAAGAGACTCTTGAGAGGAACGGAAAGTCACTTGCTGAAATCGAGGAAATCGAGCTTGAGCCTTCACTTGGAAATGGTGGACTTGGACGTCTTGCAGCATGCTTCATAGATTCAATCGCAACACTCGGACTCAACGGAGACGGTGTAGGTCTCAACTACCACTACGGATTATTCAAGCAGGTATTTGAGAACAATCTCCAGAAGGAGACTCCAAACCCATGGATTACAAACGAGAGCTGGCTTACAAAGACAGATATCACATATCCTGTAAGCTTTGGCGGATTCACAGTACAGTCAAGACTTTACGATATCGACGTAGTTGGATACAACAACCGTACAACAAAGCTTCACTTATTCGACATCGAGTCAGTTGATGAGTCAATCGTAGGCGACACAATTGATTTCGACAAGGATGATATCAAGAAGAACCTTACATTATTCTTATATCCTGATGATTCGGATGATAAAGGACGTCTCCTTCGTGTATACCAGCAGTATTTCATGGTATCAAACGCAGCAAGACTTATCCTTGCAGAGGCAGAGGCAAAGGGCTCTAATTTACATGACCTTGCTGATTATGCAGCAGTTCAGATTAACGATACACATCCATCAATGGTTATTCCTGAGCTTATCCGTCTCCTTCAGGAGAAGGGTATCCTGATGGACGAGGCTATTGAGATTGTATCAAAGGTTTGTGCATACACTAACCACACAATCCTTGCAGAGGCTCTTGAGAAATGGCCAATCAGCTTCTTAGAGAAGGCAGTTCCACAGCTTATGCCAATCATCCGTGAGCTTGACAACAAGGTTCGCGCAAAGGTAGCTGATGAGAGCACATACATCATCAAGGACGGTCTTGTACACATGGCACACATGGATATTCATTTCGGATATTCTGTAAACGGTGTTGCATACCTCCACACAGAGATTTTAAAGAATACAGAGCTCAACAACTTCTACAAGTTATATCCTGAGAAGTTCAACAACAAGACAAACGGTATCACATTCCGTCGTTGGTTAATGTCTTGTAACCCGGAGCTTTCAGCATACATCACAGAGCTTATCGGTGAAGGCTGGAAGAAGGATGCAAACGAGTTAGAGAAGCTTGGCAACTTCATCAATGATGATGCCGTTCTTACAAAGCTTGTTGACATCAAGAACGCAAAGAAGACAGAGCTTGCTTCTTACTTAAAGAAGACTCAGAATCTCGACGTACCTGACAATTCAATCTTTGATATCCAGGTTAAGAGACTTCACGAGTACAAGAGACAGCAGCTCAACGTGCTTTACATCATCCGTAAGTACTTTGAGATCAAGGCAGGCAAGAAGCCATCTACACCTATCACATGCTTCTTCGGTGCAAAGGCAGCTCCTGCATATATCATTGCAAAGGATATCATCCATGCAATCCTCTGCTTACAGCAGATTATCAACAATGATCCTGAGGTAAGTCCATACCTTAAGGTATTCATGGTTGAGAACTACAACGTAACATTAGCTGAGAAATTATTCCCGGCTGCAAATATTTCAGAGCAGATTTCTCTTGCTTCTAAGGAGGCATCAGGAACAGGAAACATGAAGTTCATGCTTAACGGTGCTGTTACACTTGGAACAAGTGACGGAGCAAACGTAGAGATAGCTGAGCTTGTCGGCGATGAGAACATCTATGTATTCGGTGAGGATTCACAGACTGTTATCGACAGATATGAGAGAGGCGACTACTGCTCTAAGGATTACTATGACAAGGATGCAGACTTAAAGAAGGCTGTTGACTTCCTTGTAAGTGATGAGATGATGAAGGTTGGTTCTAAGGAGAACTTAGAGAGACTTTACAACGAGCTCCTCAACAAAGACTGGTTCATGACATTCCCAGACTTTGAGGATTACTGCAAGACAAAAGAGAAGGCTTACGCTGATTATGAGGATAAGAAGGCTTGGGCTAAGAAGATGCTTGTCAACATCAGCAAGGCTGGTTTCTTCTCTTCTGACAGAACAATCAAGCAGTACAATGATGAAATCTGGCATTTAGAGGCCTAGAATTTTTCTTCATCCTTTAAATACAAATTGGGCTTAAGAACTCCTGCGGGTGCATCCCGCGGGGGTTCTTTTTTGGCTAGAGTACGGGACGTAAGCGCCGGGGACGGCGTGCACACATACTCTTGCGTTCGCTACGCTACGCTGCCAAGTGTCTGTACGGATTATGCCCGGAGTGTTTCGCAGGCTGACGAAACCGGCTTTTATGCGCCGTCCGTGGCGCATAACGCCTTGCCCCGCCGTCCATGGCGGTGCATTTCTGTGGTTCTAAGCATAATCCTACAGACACTAGGCAGCTTCGCTATGCGCTCTCGCAAGAGTATGTGTGCACGCCGTCCCCGGCGCTTACGTCCCTTACGCTGTGGCAAAATGTGTGGGGTGACGTGTGCGCACCGGTGGCCGGTGCTTACGTCTTGCTGCGTTGTGGTGAGATTGGGGTGACGTGTGCGCACCGATGACCGGTGCTTACGTCTTACTATGTTGTGAAGAGATGTGAGATGATGTGTTGCACTACTTACCGATACTTATATTTTTTATGGGAAAGTGAGGTTTGTGGGCGTGGTGGGGGATACACAGTCTCGTGAGAGCGAATAGCGAAGCTGTCTAGATACTGTTGAATTATGCCCATGCAACACAGAAATGGCCCGGCATGGACGCCGGGGCAAGGAGAAATCGAACCATGGAAGGCGAGTTTCGACGGTTTCGTCGAGCATAGAAAGCCTACAAGGCATAATTCCTACAGTATCTTGACAGCGCAGCGTAGCACTCACGAGACTGTGTATCCCCCACCACGCCCATAAACCGTACTATTGCAGCTTACAATCTCATAATCCGCAGTTCACGGTGGGACCTAGCAGAAATGCAAGGGCGGGATTTACAAGTTTGGCAAATACATATATAATAAGGGGAAGAATATACACATGGAGAACTATTATGATAAAGAATAAATTTATGGCACTCACGCTTACCGTGGTGCTCACAGCGGGCATGCTTTTCGGCTGTGGCTCCGGCGATAAGGCAAAGGACAAGGATGCGTACAGACAGTATGGCATCAACTGTATAGAAAACGGCAGCTATGATGATGCGGTCGATGCTTTTCAGAAGGCACTGGACCAGTCGGTTGGCTCAGTAGGCGCAGAGGAGCTTGACATATGTTATTATAAGGCAAAGGCACAGTATTTAAGCGGTGACGTGGATGGCGCGATTGATACATATACGGCTATTATCGACTATAATAAGGATTCTGACGCATACTATCTGAGAGGCTGTATATATTTTGCCAAGAATGATTCAGACAAGGGCATGAGGGATTTTAAGACGGCGCTCAGTGAGAATGATGATAATTATGAGCTCTATCTTGGCGTTTATGAGACCTTGTCAAAGTATGGCATGAACGACCAGGGAAAGGAATACCTGGATAAGGCATTAAAGTTTAAGGCAAAAACTGCTGACGACTATATGCAGAGAGGCCGTATATACACCATGCTCGGTGATTATGATTCAGCAATAAAGAGTCTGCAAAAGGCTATTGATGAGAAGCTTGTCAAGGCAAACTACTATATGGGGGAGGTATATCAGAAGCAGGGCGACAATGACAGCTCTCAGAAGTATTTTAAGAAATACTTAGACAGCGGTGAGGCAGATTCTTATGATCTGATGAATATGGGACAGGCGCAGATGGACAATGGTAATTATGACACTGCGATTACTTATTTTCAGAACGCACTTGAACTTGAAAGTGTGCCGAACAAGCAGCAGATAACAAAAGCTATGATTATAGCGTATGAGTATTCCGGTGATTTTGCCACAGCAAAGAGCAAAATGGAGGAATACATGAAGGATTATCCTGATGATGAGGATGCAACAAGAGAATATCAGTTTTTGGAGACCAGATAGATTATGGCAGATACTATTAAGATAGAGGATATTGAGGAGAGAGTAGTGCTCGTCGGAGTAAGTGAGCAGGACGGTGATGATGCGGATGATTCACTTTCAGAGCTTGCGGAGCTGGTAAAGACAGCAGGTGCGACAGTTGTAGGCACACTTATCCAAAGAAGAGAAAAAATTCATCCGGGCACGTATGTCGGCACCGGCAAGGTGGCGGAGATTGCAGAGCTTGTGGAGCGTACAGGGGCAACAGGCATTGTGTGCGATGATGAGCTGAGTCCGGCACAGCAGAAGAATCTGGAGACGTACCTTGACACAAAGGTCATGGACAGGACACTAGTCATTCTTGATATTTTTGCATCAAGGGCCACAACAAGTGAGGGAAAGATACAGGTTGAGCTTGCTCAGCTCAAGTACAGATTAAGCCGTTTGTCGGGACTTGGAAAGTCCATGTCGAGGCTTGGTGGTGGAATAGGAACAAGAGGTCCCGGAGAGAAAAAGCTTGAGGTAGACCGCCGTCTTATAAATGACAGGATAGCACAGCTTCGAAGAGAGCTGAAAGAGGTGCAGAAGCACAGAGATATCACAAGGGCAAAGCGTGAAAAAAATAAAGTACCGGTTGTTGCGATAGTAGGATATACTAACGCAGGTAAGTCCACGCTGTTAAATCACCTGACAGAGGCAGATGTGCTTGAGGAGGATAAGCTCTTTGCAACGCTTGATCCTACAACGCGTATTCTTGCGCTTGATGGCAAGCAGCAGGTGCTTTTAACTGATACGGTCGGGTTTATCAGAAAGCTGCCGCATCATCTGATAGAGGCCTTCAAGAGTACCCTTGAGGAGGCAAAGTACGCTGACATCATTTTCCATGTGGTGGACGCATCAAATATGCAGCGAGAAAAGCAGATGTTCATAACCTACCAGACATTGGATGATCTTGGTGTAAAAGACAAGAAATTTGTCACACTTTTTAATAAGCAGGATGCCCGCACAGACAACGAACCGCTGCATGATTTCAGGGCAGATTATACTCTTAACATTTCAGCGGCAAAGGATCTGGGATTAGATGAGGTAAAATCTCTTTTAGAGGAGATATTAAGAGAGAACAAGATATATATTGAGAGAATTATCCCATATGATAAGGCAGGCGTGATACAGCTCATCAGAAAACAGGGCGAGCTTGTGTCGGAGGAATATGTGGCTGATGGGATACAGATAAAGGCATATGTGCCGATGGAGGTGTACGGCAGGCTCGATTAGGGTGCTGCTTCGCTATATCATTATAATAAGCGAGGAATTTAAAATGTCGAAAACGCGTTCAATCCGCTGGGACAAGCTGGACAACACAGCAAATCTGTTCCCTAGTATAGCGGGGGAGAGCATGACAAATGTATATAGGATCTCAGTCACCTTAACTGATGAGATTGACAGTGAAAAGCTGCAGGAGGCACTGGATATAGTGCTTCCGAAGTTTGGTCTGTTTAATGTGAGACTCAGGATGGGAGTATTCTGGAACTATTTTGAGGAAAATGGCAAAAAGGCACCAAAGGTGCATGAGGAAAATACATTTCCGTGCAGATTTATAAGACCGAACAAGAATCACAGCTATCTTTTCAGGGTGACATATTATAAGAACAGAATAAATCTTGAGGTATTTCATGTGTTGACAGATGGCATGGGCGGCATCAATTTCCTTAGGGAGCTCACCTACCAGTATCTGCGTCTCACACATCCGGAGATTGCAAAGCTAAAGGGCGATTCATTGACGCAGGGCACATCCTTAAATAGAGAGGACAGCTTTGTAAAGAACTACAAATCAAGTAAGCCAAGTGGCTTTAACAGGCAGAAGGCGTATCTTTTAAAGCTGGAAAAGGTACCTGATGGAGAGTTTGGACTGATACATGGCATGATGCCTGTATCACAGCTGAAGCAGGTCTGCCACCGCTATGGAGTTTCCATAAATGATTATCTGGTAGCATGCTTTGTGTGGAGTGTGTATCAGGAGTGTTTTCACGGCATGCCAAACGATATGCCTGTCAGGGTTGCAGTTCCTGTGAATCTTCGTCCTTATTTTGACTCAGTGACCACAAAGAACTTTTTTGTCATGATATCTGCTGAGTTCAGACCGCAAAACAGCTCCTACACATTTGAGGAGGTGCTTAAAATAGTGACGGATTCCATCAATTCACAGATTTCTAAGGAGCATCTGGAGGATCTTTTCTCATACAGTGTGTCAAATGAGAAAAATATCCTGATGAGACCGGTGCCTCTTTTTATAAAAAATCTGGCAATGAAGGCGGTCTATACGCAGTCGGCACTGGCAAACACCACCACTATCACCAATATTGGAAATATAAAGGTGGAGCCGGAATACGAGCCGTATATAACAGGCTTTTATTCCTTTATACCAATGTCCAAGGGACAGCCTATGAAGGGCACCATATGCTCCTACAAGGACACGCTGGTGTTTACTTTTTCATCTATTCTGGCCGATACGATGATTCAGAGAAGCTTTTTTAAGAAGCTTGTAAATGATGGAGTGGAAGTGACAATTGAGACAAATGGAGAGTATTATGACTAAATGCATGAAATGCGGTGTGTATATTGCAGACAATACAGATAAATGCCCGCTCTGCCAGCAGGTTGTGGCACCGGTTGAACTGTCATCGGACAATCATCAGGGCACTGAAGGGGTTTTTGAACAGCATAATGATGTGCCGGATAAGTGCGTAAACGATACAGATATTGCAGCAAAGAAGGCAGATAGTACAGCAAGCCATGACAACGGTACGAGATATCCTGACGTCAAGGGCGCATCAAGAAAATACAGATTACTGGAAAATATCATATTGTTTCTGTCTATAGTAGGACAGATTGTGCTGACAACTGTTGATTACATGACAGACCATGAGATAAACTGGAGCTTTATAGTGCTTCTTGTTGTAATCTATGCGAATGTGACGCTGCGTCTGGCAATAGTCGGAAGAAACGGATATATTTTTAAAATTGTAAGCACATTTGTGTTCACGGTGCTGTTTCTTGAGGGCATAGACCTGCTCACAGGAGCCAGTGGCTGGGCACTTACATTTGTTTTCCCAAGCGCCATACTGGCGATGGTTCTTGCAATAATTATACTTATGATAGTAAACATAAGAAACTGGCAGAGCTACATGATGATGCAGCTTTTTCTTGTGCTGATGAGCGTGATTGCGATGATACTTGTGGCAGTCAAGGTCATATGGTTCCCATATCTGGCAATGGGAGCGATGGGAGCATCGCTGTTTTTGTTTCTCGGAACACTGATTATCGGTGACAAAAGAGCCAGAACAGAGCTGAAACGGAGATTTCATATATGATAGGCTTTCATGGAATAGGAAATTCGCATATGTTTGAGGATGAGGAGATGGGAAGCTACCATCCGGAAATTGAAAACGGCGACAGAAATGGTGATAATGAAGCAGGAATAATAGGAGCTTTGGGAAATAAGCTTGAAAAGACATTTAAGAATCCATTATCTGCCATTAAAAACGAGCACGAGGAAAAAGCTCATAGCGATGCAGCAGCGGCAGATGAAGAAGTCAGTATACAGGGCAAAATCCTTGCCAATCTGATGGGACATATCACAAATGACCTTGCAATTGGTAAAAAAATAAAATCCGGAGAGCTCAGGAAGCGCATGAAGGAACCAGCATGGCTTGTTCCGGACTGCTTTGTAACAGAGGATATAGATATGGGTGGCTTCACTATGAAGCTTTTATCCTCAAAGGAAAATCCAAATACAGAGCGTGTGATACTGCAGCTGCACGGTGGTGGATATATGGGTGCAGTGCGCAATGCATACTATGTATTTGCAGGCCTTTATAATGAGGTAAGTGAGGGCTGCTCCGTGCTCACGCCTGACTATCGCGTGGCACCGGAGCACCCGTATCCGGCAGCACTTGAGGATGCCATAGCCTGCTATAAATGGCTTTTGTCACAGGGCTGGTTTGGCTCGCAGATTGTGCTGGCAGGAGACTCAGCGGGCGGAGGCCTTGCAATGTGCCTTACCATGTATCTTCGCGACCATGACATGCCGCTTCCGGCAGGAATAGTAGCCATGTCACCGTGGACCGACCTCACAGCAGGCGGAGAATCCTACGAGACGAACTATGAAAGGGACCCACTGTTTGGAAACACAAGGGACAGTCTCATTTACGTGAATGACTATCCCGGTGACCACGATAAAATGGATCCATACATATCGCCGCTGTTTGGCGATTTCAGAGGCTTTCCTCCAATGCTCATACAGGCGGGCTCGATAGAGATGCTCTTATCTGACTCGGTTGATGCCGCTGCAAAGGCAAGAAACCAGGGCGTTAAGGTGCGCCTGTCAGTGTATGAAGGCATGTTTCATGTGTTCCAGATGGGATATCTCAATTTCCCGGAGTCAAAGCGTGCATGGGCGGAGGTTAAGCATTTCCTAAAGGTGATTAAAGAGGAAGAATAGAGGAGAAGCAGATAATGATTACCGGAGAATTAAGAAATAAAATAGATAAAATATGGGAAACATTCTGGACAGGTGGCATCACAAATCCATTAGATGTTATAGAACAGTTTACATATTTACTCTTTATAAAGCAGCTTGACGAAGTTGAGACAACAAAAGAAAA
>ONHG01000010.1 GCA_900317585.1 uncultured Lachnospiraceae bacterium
CAGAAAACTTTATGCATGGACTACAGGAGAATAAGGAACAGGTAACTTGTTTGTTTAAGCATAGCAAGCTGAAATATATTGAAATATATGGCTGTTAAACATTGCGATATTTAACAGCTGAAGTAATAGTAACAAGATATAGGAGAGACGCGCATGAAGAGAGTTTTGGTACTGAGTGATTCACATGGTAATGTGGGAAATATGATTCGGGCAGTCAAAAGAGAGGAGCCTGATATGATACTTCATCTGGGAGACTGCGTTGTGGATGCGGATGCCCTTAGGAGAGAGTTCCCTCATATAACCATGGTCAATGTGCCGGGGAACTGTGATTTTTCACGGGGAGATACAGAGAGACTTATTGATATCGACGGCTATAAGGTACTCATGTGCCATGGACATACATACGGAGTAAAGATGTCATATATGCATCTGGAGCTTCATGCGAAGGAAATCGGGGCAGACCTGGCGCTCTTTGGCCATACACACAAGCTGTTTTATGATAAGCATAATGGTCTTGCGATGATGAATCCGGGAAGCATCGGTGCACCGCTGTGGGGCTGCATGCCATCATACGGTATCATCACATTTGACAAAGAACACGATGTTATGAAGTTGGATGTTGACTATATTGAGTATTGACGAATGATTTATCAAAGAGGTATAATATTGGCTAATACAGTTATTTATATAGGAAGCAGAGGAAAAATAGACAAATGGTAAAGGTAGTAAAGTTTGGCGGCAGCTCGCTCGCCAGCGCAGAGCAGTTCACAAAGGTTGGCGACATCATAAGAAGCGATGAGTCAAGAAAATATGTTGTGCCGAGTGCACCGGGAAAGAGAAATTCCAAAGACACAAAGGTAACAGATATGCTTTATGCATGCTATGATCTGGCTGAGAATGATCAGGATTTCAAGGTTATGCTCAGAAAAATCAAGGACAGATATGATTCAATCATAAATGGTCTTCATTTAAAGCTGGCGCTTGATGAGGAGTTCAAGATTATAGCTGAGAATTTCAAGGCAAAAGCAGGCGTAGATTATGCAGCCTCACGTGGTGAGTACTTAAACGGAATCATCATGGCAAACTATCTCGGATATGAGTTTATAGATTCGGCAACAGTCATCTTCTTTGATGAGAATGGCAATTTTGATGCAGAAAAGACAGACAAGGTGCTCTCAAAGAAACTTGAGCAGACAGAAAAGGCTGTTATTCCGGGCTTTTACGGAGCAGGACCTGACGGAAAGGTAGTCACCTTCTCAAGAGGTGGTTCAGATATCACAGGTTCAATCGTCTCAAAGGCATGCCGTGCCAGCATGTACGAGAACTGGACAGATGTTTCAGGCTGTCTCGTAGCTGACCCTAGAATTATCGACAATCCACAGCCAATCAAGGTTGTTACATACAGAGAGCTCAGAGAGCTTTCATACATGGGAGCATCAGTGCTCCACGAGGATGCTGTTTTCCCTGTAAGAAAGGCAGGCATCCCAATCAATATCAGAAATACAAACGACCCGGAAGCACCTGGTACTCTCATCGTTGAGAGCACATGCCAAAAGCCTGATTATACCATCACAGGTATCGCCGGAAAGAAGGGCTTTGTTGCGGTAAATATCGACAAGGACAAGATGAACTCAGAGGTGGGCTTCTGTAGAAAGGCTCTCCAGGCGTTTGAGGAGAATGGTATCTCTATAGAGCATATGCCATCAGGTATCGATACTATGACAGTATTCGTACATCAGGCAGAGTTTGAGGGCAAGGAACAGCAGGTTATCAGCTCAATCAGAAGACTTGCTCATCCTGATATCATTGACCTAGAGTCAGACCTCGCGCTTATCGCTGTTGTTGGCCGTGGCATGAAGTCAAACCGTGGTACAGCCGGCAGGATTTTCTCTGCACTTGCACATGCCAATATCAATGTGCGTATGATTGATCAGGGTTCATCAGAGCTCAATATCATCATCGGTGTAAGCAATGATGATTTTGACAAGGCAATAAAAGCCATCTACGATATTTTTGTTGTCACACAGCTGTAATAAGCTACGGAGAGATTATCCATTGGAACCGAAATTGAATAGGATAATTTAAAAATTAAATGTAGAATTTATAAAAAATACAGAGCTTGGCGGAATATATGCCAAGCTCTGTATTTTTTTGAATAGGTAAAGCTTTGAAAAAGCTTTATGAGGAAGCTTTAAGCGAGAAAACAAAATACCCTCACATAAGCTGGAAATGCGCATATATTATAGCGAAAGGAAGAAGTTATTATGCAAAAAGACACTATAATATATGTTACGGATCAGAGGCAAAAGTACCTTGCTGATATGCTGGGAGGAGAACAGACAGATTGCAGAAATAACGGCGGGATTGATTATGAGCGTGTTGGGAATATTGTGTTTCCTACACCGTTTTCAAAGCTTAAGCTTATAAATAGTGATATAGAAAAATTAAAACATAATATAATAATTAACAATATTGCAGTGTGGGGCGGCATGATGCCGGAGTGCTTTCCCGGAATTGACAGGGGCTGTGACTTTATGAGAGATGAAACTGTCATAGAGCAGAATGCCATTGTTACGGCCGAGGCCACTGCGTCCATAGCAATACAAAAAAGCATACATGGTATATACGGCTCAAAGGTACTTGTGAGCGGGTTTGGAAAATGCGGAAAGGCAATTGCCCGCGTTTTTTCTGCTATGGGAGCCCATGTCATGGTTATGGCAAGGAGAAAACAGGCAAGGCATGAGGCCGCTGAACTGGGATATGAAACGGTGGATTTTAATGATCCTGCCAAGGCCTGTTTTGAAACACTGTTTCTCATAAATACAGTACCGGATAGGGTTATAGATGAAAGTTTAATCATGATTTTGCAAAAAGATGCGATAATTATAGACATTGCATCTAAGCCCGGCGGCTGTGATTTTGAGGCTTGTAAGAGGTATCAGATAAACTGTACGCATGCGCTCGGCCTTCCGGGCATATACTGTCCGAAAACCGGTGCAAAAATACTTTATGACTGTATGAAAAGAAAAGGTATGACGGAGGGCTTATGGTTATTTCGGATTGCACCGTAGGAATGGGAATTACAGGCTCCTTCTGTAGTTTTGAAAAGACTAAGGATGTTGCAAAGCGGCTTGTGGATAGCTTCACGCATGTGACACCTGTATATTCCTATAATGCACAGATGATGAATACACGCTTTGGAAAGGCGGGAGACTTTATGCATACTATCTCCGAAATCACAGGGGATGAGGGCATCAGGACACTGCAGGAGGCAGAGCGTGTCGGCCCGGGAAAGTTGTTTGACGTGATGGTGATTTACCCATGCACCGGCAACACAGCGGCAAAGCTTGCAAACGGCATAGTGGATACACCGGTCCTTCTCGCGGCAAAGGCTCATCTGAGAAACGGCAGACCGCTTGTTATCGGGATTTCCACAAATGATGCGCTCGGCATCAACTTTAAGAATATCGGAAAGCTGATGAATATGAAAAATATTTATTTTGTGCCGTTTGGGCAGGATGACTGTGTGAAGAAACCGAATTCACTCGTGTGTGACGGCAAACAGGTTGTCGGCACAATAAATGAAGTGATGGCCGGACGACAGATTCAGCCGGTAATCCTCTAGAGTGGGGGATATTGCTTCATTGAGACTGTAGTATTGTAGTGTTAGTAGTACGGGACGCTGCTTGCGGGCACCACGGTGGGCTGTATACACTCCGGTGTCCGCGAATAACGAAGCTGCTTAGATACTGTCGAATTATGCGCATGATACACAGAAATGCCGAGGCATGGAAGCCGAGGCAAGGAGAAATCGAGCCATGGATGGCGAGTTTCGACGGTTTCGTCCTCCTATGAAAGCCTATAAGGCATAATTCATACAGTATCTTGGCTGCGCAGTGTAGCGGACACCGGAGTGTATACAGCCCACCGTGGTGCCCGCAAGCAGCGTCCCTTACGTTACGGTGTAATACGTTATGGCGTAAATAAATATAAGAAAAGATTTATGAATCTGAATCATTGCTGGTCACACTGTTATGTGTGTACAGTGATTTCTGAATTGAAAAACTGAGTTTGAAAATGTGAAAAAACATAGTAAAGATGTAAAAATATATGTTATAATCATGTATACACAAAAAAACTGAAAACACAGGAGGATAAAATATGTCATATATTTACAAAACAAAAGGAACCTGTTCAACACAGATTGAGCTTGACCTCGATGGAGATGTAGTACATAACGTAAAGTTTACAGGAGGCTGCAACGGAAATCTCAAGGCCATCCCAAAGCTCGTTGAAGGACTCACAGTTGCCCAGGTAGAGGAAAAAATCGGTGGAATTAAATGTGGATTTAAGAATACATCTTGCGGTGATCAGCTCGCAAAAGCATGCCGCGAAGCATATGAAGCCCAGAAGTAATGAAATAACCAGTAAAATAGCTTACGTATGTAAACATGTAGCTCCAAAAGCTCTCCCATAAGGAGAGCTTTTGAATTAAAAAAATAATTCTGCCATGCTTCGCGCACAACAAAGTGGATCCGGGAAGTACACAGTGTGTTCAGAATAAAAAATATGAATTGCCACGGTGTTCCATAAACTCAAATAGCATGAAGCACTATCACAAAAACACAGCCTGTCCGGGCAAAAAGCCGTGGCTGACTTCATATTTTTTATGAGGAATATACTGTGTGCTCCCCCGGACCTCACAGCCTCCCACGCGCGAAGCCCCCATTAAAGCTCGACACTCCCGCAAATTTTTTTATAAAATGTTTACAAAACATTCATTCCTTTAGGTTGTGCAATCATCCTCAAAGTGTTACAATAACACTATTGTGAGCCTGTACAAGGGCAATTTGAAGTTATAGGAGAAAAATATGAGCGCATTATCAAAGATCTTTGGTTCTCACAGCGAGAGAGAGCTTAAGAGAATTTACCCGATTGCTGACAAGGTTGAGTCATATAAGGAAGCAATGGGAAAGCTTTCCGATGAAGAATTAAAGGATAAGACAAGGGAGTTTAAAAAGCGTCTGGAGGACGGAGCAACACTTGATGATATTCTTCCGGAGGCATTTGCTACAGTAAGAGAGGCTGCTAAGCGTGTGCTTGGCATGGAGCATTATAGAGTACAGATAATCGGTGGTATTATTTTACATCAGGGACGTATTGCAGAGATGCGAACCGGTGAAGGTAAGACACTTGTTTCTACACTTCCTGCATACCTTAATGCACTTGAGGGCAAGGGTGTGTGTATTGTCACAGTCAATGATTACCTTGCAAAGCGTGATGCTGAGTGGATGGGACAGGTTCATGAGTTCTTAGGACTTAAGGTCGGCGTGGTACTTGGCGGCATGGACAATGACGAGCGCAGGGAGGCTTATGGCTGTGATATTACATATATCACAAACAATGAGCTTGGATTTGATTACCTGCGTGACAATATGGTTATCTACAAGGAACAGCTTGTTCAGAGAGGTCTCCACTATGCTATCATCGATGAGGTCGATTCAGTGCTTATCGATGAGGCACGTACACCTCTTATCATTTCAGGACAGAGTGGCAAGTCGACAAGACTTTACGAGGCATGCGATATCCTGGCTACACAGATGAAACGTGGTGAGGATGTTCCTGAGTATTCAAAGATGGATGCCATCATGGGCATTGTCCAGGACGAGACCGGTGATTTCATCGTAAATGAGAAGGATAAGGTCGTAAACCTCACACAGGATGGTGTGAAAAAGGTAGAACAGTTCTTCCATATCGAGAACCTTGCAGATCCTGAGAACCTTGAAATCCAGCACAATATCATACTTGCGCTTCGTGCGCATAACCTCATGTTCAAAGATCAGGATTATGTGGTAAAGGATGATGAGGTGCTTATCGTAGATGAGTTTACCGGACGTATCATGCCGGGGCGTCGTTATTCTGATGGACTGCATCAGGCTATCGAGGCAAAGGAGCATGTAAAGGTCAAGAGAGAGAGCAAGACGCTTGCCACAATCACATTCCAGAACTTCTTCAATAAGTTTGACAAGAAGGCCGGTATGACAGGTACAGCTCTCACAGAGGAGAAAGAGTTCCGTGATATCTATGGCATGGATGTTGTCGAGATACCTACAAATAAGCCGGTTGCGCGTATTGATTTGCAGGATGCTGTATACGCTACCAAAAAAGAAAAGTTCAAGGCAGTTGTGGATGCGGTTAAAGAGGCACATGAAAAGGGACAGCCTGTTCTTGTAGGTACAATCACCATCGAGACATCAGAGCTTTTGAGCGGCATGCTCAAGAGAGAGGGAATCCCTCACACAGTATTAAATGCCAAGTTCCATGAGAAAGAGGCAGAGATTGTTGCACTTGCAGGACAGCACGGTGCAGTTACAATAGCAACCAACATGGCAGGACGTGGTACCGATATCAAGCTTGACGATGAGGCAAAGGCTGCCGGAGGTCTTAAGATTATCGGTACAGAACGCCATGAGTCAAGACGTATAGACAATCAGCTCCGTGGACGTGCAGGTCGTCAGGGAGATCCGGGTGAGTCACAGTTCTTCATCTCACTTGAGGACGACCTCATGAGACTTTTCGGTTCAGAGCGTTTGATGGGCGTTTTCAATGCTCTCGGAGTACCGGAGGGCGAGCAGATCCAGCATAAGATGCTCACATCTGCTATCGAGAAGGCTCAGGAGAAAATCGAGGCCAACAACTTTGGTATTCGTAAAAATCTTCTCGAGTATGACCAGGTGGACAATGACCAGAGAGAGATTATCTACAGCGAGCGTATGAAGGTGCTTAACGGTGACAACATGCGTGATGCTATCCTTAAGATGGTTCAGGAGCAGGTTGAGAAGTCTGTCGACAGATGTATTTCTGAGGAAATTGACAGAGCTGACTGGGATCTTGTAGAGCTCAACGAGCTTGTGCTTCCGGTCATTCCTCTTGATCCGATTACAAAAGAGGATATTGAGTCCATCAAGAATGCAAAGCAGCTCAAGCAGTACTTAAAGGAAAAGGCTGTCATGCTTTATGAGCAGAAGGAGACAGAATTCCCTGAGCCTGAGCAGTTCAGAGAGATTGAGCGTGTCGTGCTTCTTCGTGTAATCGACAGAAAGTGGATGGATCACATCGATGATATGGCACAGCTTCGTCAGGGAATCGGCTTACAGGCTTATGGACAGAAAGATCCAATCGTAGAGTACAAGATGGCAGGCTTTGATATGTTTGACGACATGATTTCAGCTATCCAGGAGGATACTGTCAGACTGCTGTATCATGTACAGGTTGAGCAGAAGGTTGAGCGAGAGCAGGTTGCAAAGATTTCGGGCACAAACAAGGATGAGTCAGCACAGAATGCACCAAAGCGCCGTGCAGCAGCCAAGGTATATCCGAATGACCCATGTCCATGTGGCAGTGGCAAGAAATATAAGCAGTGCTGTGGACGCGTGAAGTAAATTTTAAATGGCTGTAATCGTTGCTGGTCACACTTTTAGGTGTGAATTGTAACATAAAATAAATAAACAAGAACGAATGTTCTAAAATTGTGGACAAAGTCGATTTTTTGTAGTAAAATAAAGCGCGTAAGTGCATACTATAAATGATTGACTTTGTCTTTTTATAATTTTACAAAAGCAGTATTTAAGATTTTTTTGGAGGAAGCGTGCGTTATGGAATTTAAACTGCATTCAAAATACAAGCCGACCGGCGACCAGCCGCAGGCGATAGAGCAGCTTGTAAAGGGCTTTAAGGAGGGCAACCAGTTTGAGACCTTACTTGGAGTTACAGGCTCCGGCAAGACCTTTACCATGGCTAATGTCATTGCAGCACTCAATAAGCCTACACTTATCATATCGCACAATAAGACACTGGCGGGGCAGCTCTATGGTGAGATGAAGGAGTTTTTCCCCGAAAATGCAGTAGAATACTTTGTTTCCTACTACGACTATTACCAGCCTGAGGCCTATGTGCCGCAGTCTGATACGTACATAGCCAAGGATTCCTCTGTAAATGATGAGATAGATAAGCTCAGGCTTTCGGCCACGGCAGCACTCACGGAGCGAAAGGACGTCATTGTCGTGGCATCGGTTTCCTGCATATACGGACTTGGAAGTCCTGATGAATGGACAGGCATGAGTATTTCGCTGCGCCCGGGGCAGGAGAGGGACAGGGATGATCTCGCGAGGGCTCTCATAGATTTACAGTACACCAGGAATGATATGGATTTTCACCGTGGCACATTCAGAGTGCATGGTGATGTGCTTGATATATTTCCGGCAAATGCCGATGATACGGCAATCAGGGTTGAGTTTTTCGGTGATGAGATAGACCGGATAGTGGAGGTCGATGTGCTGACCGGCGAGGTAAAGTGTTCGCTTGAGCATACGATGATCTTCCCGGCATCGCACTATGTTGTTTCGCAGGAGAAGATAAATGAGGCCTGCCTCAATATAGAGAAAGAGCTTGAGGAGCGTGTGAAGTATTTTAAGGGCGAGGACAAGCTCATAGAGGCTCAGCGAATAGCAGAGAGGACCAATTTTGACATAGAGATGATGAGGGAGACAGGCTTCTGCTCAGGAATTGAGAACTATACGAGGCATCTGAACTTTGCAAAGCCGGGGGAACCTCCTATGACACTCATAGATTTCTTCCCGGATGATTTTCTCATAATCGTGGATGAGTCACATATCACGATTCCGCAGATAGGCGGTATGTATGCGGGTGACCGCTCCAGAAAGACCACTCTTGTGGACTATGGCTTCAGACTGCCCTCGGCCCTTGACAACAGACCTCTCAATTTCGAGGAGTTCGAGGGTAAAATAGACCAGATGCTCTTTGTCTCAGCCACTCCGAATAAGTATGAGAATGAGCATGAGCTGCTTCGTGCGGAGCAGATTATCAGACCGACAGGACTTTTGGATCCGGAAATATCAGTGCGCCCTGTTGAGGGACAGATTGATGACCTTGTATCAGAGGTCAATAAGGAGACTGCAAACCATCACAAGGTGCTTATCACCACGCTCACAAAGCGTATGGCTGAGGATCTCACAAACTATATGGCAGAGCTTGGCATCAGGGTAAAGTACCTGCATTCAGATATAGATACACTTGAGAGATCGGAGATAATACGTGACCTGCGTCTTGACGTATTTGACGTGCTCGTCGGCATCAATCTGCTCAGGGAGGGACTTGATATCCCGGAGATTACACTTGTTGCCATACTTGATGCGGATAAGGAGGGCTTCCTTCGTTCGGAGACCTCACTTATCCAGACGATAGGACGTGCCGCACGTAACAGTGAGGGCCATGTTATAATGTACGCGGACAAGATTACAGACTCCATGCGTGTCGCAATTGACGAGACAAAGCGTCGTAGAAAGGTACAGGAAGAGTACAATGAGGCTCACGGCATCACACCGCAGACCATTCAGAAATCCGTGCGTGATCTCATAGCTATCTCAAAGAAGGTAGCGGCCGATGAGAATGCTCTTGACAAAGATCCGGAGTCAATGAGTAAAAAAGAGCTTGAGAAGCATATCGCGGATATAGAGAAAAAGATGAAAAAAGCAGCGGCAGAGCTCAATTTCGAGGCTGCTGCAGAGTACAGGGATAAGCTTATTATGCTGAAAAACACACTGAGGGATATACGATAAAAGCTTATGATATTTGGAAGCAATTTGGAGGAACACAAATTATGGCAAAGAAGGAAAGAAAATACATCAAAATACGAGGTGCCAGTGAGCACAATCTAAAGTGTGTCAGTCTCGACATCCCAAGAGATGAGTTTGTTGTTTTTACAGGGCTTTCAGGCTCCGGCAAGTCATCACTCGCATTTGATACCATATATGCTGAGGGACAGCGCAGGTACATGGAGTCACTTTCATCGTATGCGCGTCAGTTTTTAGGGCAGATGGAGAAGCCGAATGTGGAGTCTATAGAGGGACTTCCGCCTGCCATCTCCATTGACCAGAAATCCACCAACAAGAACCCACGTTCAACTGTCGGAACAGTCACAGAGATATATGATTACTTCAGACTGCTTTATGCCAGAATTGGAATACCACACTGTCCGAAGTGCGGGCGTGCCATTACAAAGCAGACTATAGACCAGATGGTGGATACTGTTATGGCACTGCCTGAGCGCACACGTATCCAGCTTCTTGCACCGGTGGTCAGAGGCCGCAAGGGTGAGCACCAGAAGCTGTTCGAGAGAGCCAAAAAGAGCGGATACGTGCGTGTGATTGTAGATGGCAGCATGTATGAGCTCTCTGAGGATATCCCGATGGAGAAAAATATAAAGCACAATATTGATATAGTAGTGGATCGCCTGGTTGTAAAGCCGGGCATAGAGAAGAGGCTTACTGATTCACTTGAAAATGTATTTGAACTGACAGAGGGCAATGCCATAGTTGATATTGTGGATGGCGAACAGATGACCTTTTCCCAGAATTTTGCGTGCCCTGACTGTGGCATAAGCATAGATGAGGTTGAGCCGAGAAGTTTCTCCTTCAACAATCCGTTCGGAGCATGTCCGACCTGCTACGGACTCGGCTACAAGATGGAGTTTGACCCACAGCTTATGGTGCCTGACTCATCGCTTTCCATATCAGAGGGCGCCATACAGGTGATGGGCTGGCAGTCATGTACAGACCCAAAGAGCTATACCTATGCGACACTTCGTGCGCTGCATGAGGGCTATGGGCTTCCTCTGGACATACCGATTGATGATTTATCTGCAGATATGAAAAAACTGCTTTTTTACGGTGGAGACGGCAGGGTGCTCAAGGTCAGATACAAGGGGCAGAGAGGCGAAGGCGTCTATGACCTTGTATGGAACGGCCTTGTGGACAATGTTGAGCGACGATACAAGGAGACCTTTTCTGATACGGCAAAGGCTGAGTATGAGCAGTTTATGCGCATCACTCCGTGTACGAGCTGTAAGGGGCAGAGGCTTAAGCCGTCGTCACTTGCCGTTACGGTTGCGGACAAGAACATATATGAGATGACGTCCATGTCTGTGAAGGAGCTTGTGAAGTTCCTTGCTGATATAGAGCTTACAGAGCAGCAGCACTATATAGGAGACCAGATACTAAAGGAAATCCGTGCGAGAGTTGGCTTTTTGCAGCAGGTCGGCCTTGATTACCTCACCCTTACCCGTGGCACGGCAAGCCTTTCAGGTGGGGAAGCCCAGCGAATCAGGCTTGCCACGCAGATAGGCTCAGGGCTTGTCGGTGTGGCGTATATACTTGATGAGCCAAGTATTGGACTGCATCAGAGGGATAACGACAAGCTGCTTGGCGCACTTATGAATCTTAAGAATCTGGGAAATACGCTCATAGTTGTGGAGCATGATGAGGATACCATGCGTGCAGCGGATTATATCGTGGATGTAGGGCCGGGAGCCGGCTCGCACGGCGGGGAGATAGTGGCGGCAGGCTCATTAAAAGACATCATAAAGTGCAAGAAATCACTCACAGGAGCATATCTGAGCGGTAAAATAAAGATACCGGTGCCACAGGAGAGGCGCAAGCCAAGCGGATATATCACGATAAGAGGAGCCAGGGAGAATAACCTGAAAAATATTGATGTGCAGATACCTCTTGGTATCATGACCTGTGTCACTGGTGTGTCGGGCTCGGGAAAGAGCTCGCTGACCAATGAGATACTCTACAGGCATCTGGCCAAATCCTTAAACAGAGCCAGGTGTATCGCAGGTGACCACGACGGTATAGATGGTCTTGAACAGCTTGATAAGGTCATAGACATCGACCAGTCACCGATAGGACGTACACCCCGCTCTAATCCCGCCACATATACAGGTGTGTTTGACATGATAAGAGACCTCTTTGCATCCACACCCGATGCCAAGGCAAAGGGCTATAAAAAGGGCCGTTTCAGTTTCAATGTAAAGGGCGGTCGGTGTGAGGCCTGCGGCGGCGATGGAATCCTTAAGATAGAGATGCATTTCCTGCCTGATGTATATGTGCCGTGTGAGGTCTGCGGAGGCAAGCGATATAACAGGGAGACACTTGATGTAAAGTACAAGGGCAAGAGCATATATGATGTGCTGGATATGACAGTGGAGGAGGCACTTGAATTTTTTAAAAATGTGCCAAAAATCCAAAACAAGATACAGTCGCTCTATGATGTCGGACTATCCTACGTGAAGCTGGGACAGCCGTCCACAGAGCTTTCGGGTGGTGAGGCACAGCGTATCAAGCTTGCCACAGAGCTTAGCAGAAAGAGCACCGGAAAGACCATATATATACTCGATGAGCCGACCACGGGACTACACTTTGCAGATGTACACAAGCTTGTGGAGATACTGCGCAGGCTGTCAGACGGAGGCAATACGGTGGTTGTTATCGAGCACAATCTCGATGTGATAAAGACAGCTGACTATATCATAGACATGGGACCTGAGGGCGGAGACGGCGGCGGAACCGTCATAGCGCAGGGTACACCTGAGGAGATATGCGAGGTAAAACAGTCATATACGGGCCTGTTTTTGAAACCATATCTGGAAAAAGACCGCAAATAGTTTAATTTTTTATTAAAAGTAGCCAATTTTAAAAAAAAAGTTTGAAAAATGGGATTTATTGTATATAATAAGAGAGTGTATGTGTAAATTTAATGGTGTGGCAGTTATGAATCAGACTCAGTGGCTTGATAAATGACGTTCAGGTAACATAGATTGATAGCTGTAATAGATATATGCAATAAACTTTGATAAATATGAAAACAGGAAAGGGGCTATCAAAATGGTCGGATCAGATATCGGAATTGATTTAGGAACAGCAAGTATACTTGTTTATATAAAAGGAAAGGGTGTTGTATTAAAAGAGCCTTCTGTAGTAGCTATTGACAAGGATACAGACAAAATTAAGGCAATCGGAGAGGAAGCCAGACTCATGCTTGGAAGAACACCGGGCAACATTATGGCAGTAAGACCACTCCGACAGGGTGTTATTTCAGATTACAAGACCACTGAAAAGATGATCAAGTATTTCATCCAGAAGGCAATCGGCAAAAAGAGCTTTAGAAAGCCGCTTGTCAGCGTATGCGTACCAAGCGGAGTAACAGAGGTCGAGAAAAAGGCAGTAGAGGATGCAACATTTGAGGCAGGAGCCAGAGATGTAAAGATTATCGAGGAGCCTATAGCAGCGGCGATAGGTGCCGGAATAGATATTGCAAAGCCATGTGGAAACATGATAGTAGATATCGGAGGAGGTACATCGGATATTGCGGTGATTTCACTTGGAGGCTCTGTAGTAAGTACATCAATAAAGATTGCCGGAGACGATTTTGATGAGGCAATCGTGAGATACATGAGAAAGAAGCATAATCTGCTTATCGGAGAAAGAACAGCAGAGGATATCAAGATGAGAATAGGCACATGCTACCCTCTTGCACAGCCGGAGACACTTGAGGTCAGGGGAAGAAACCTTGTAACAGGACTTCCTAGAACCATCACTGTAAGCTCTGAGGAAACAGAGGAAGCACTCAGAGAGGCTACTCTTCAGATAGTTGATGCTGTTCATTCAGTGCTTGAGCAGACACCTCCTGAGCTTGCAGCCGATGTCGCAGACAGAGGAATTGTACTCACAGGTGGGGGATCCCTCCTTCGTGGACTTGAGGAGCTTATTGAGGAGAAGACCGGCATCAATACAATAACAGCAGAACAGCCTATGACCTGTGTGGCAATCGGAACAGGAAAGTATGTTGAGTTTCTTGCAGGTAAAAAGGATGAAGAGTTTTAATTAGATGACGGAAAGAAAGTGGAGAGCAATAAGTTTCTACTGTTAAAGAGATATTTATTGCACTCCGCTTTTTATATATTAAAGAGTAATAGTTATTGTAAAGATTAACATAAAATTCGGGGATAAAAATGGGAAGGTTTACAGATATATATAGGGAAATACTGGATGTCATATTTCCGCCAAGATGTCCGGTGTGTGATGGACTCCTCAGTCCTTATGAGCATCTTATACATAGTGATTGTAAAAAGAAACTTATAGAGATAAAGCAGCCTGTATGCATGCGCTGTGGAAAAACCGTAGTCACTGAGAGGCATGAGTATTGTGATGACTGCAAGCGTACCGTTGAAGACTGCAGGAAATACCGGAAAAAAGATTTTTACAAACAGGGAAAAGCCCTGTTTGGTTATAAAGGCAGCATAAAGGAATCAATGTACAGATTTAAATATGCGAATCGCAGAGAGTATGCAGCTTTTTTTGCAGAAACGGCGGTTGATAAATACGCCGAATGGATAAGGCAATGCGGTATAGAAGTTATTGTCCCGGTACCGATGCACAAACGAAAGAGAAGGGAAAGGGGCTATAATCAGGCGGAATGCTTTGGCAGACAGTTGTCGGAAAAAACAGGTATCCCGATGGCACGGGGGCTTGTCCGCAGAGTGAAGAATACAGAGCCGTTGAAGCAGCTGGGATACGTTGAACGCAAAAAAAATCTTGACGGGGCTTTTCAAGTTTTAGATAGTATAGTAAAATATGACCATATACTAATAGTTGACGATATATATACCACCGGAAGCACTATTGAGTCTATCGGACATGCAATAGCAAAAAAAGGTGAGTGCAGTGTATATGCCCTTTGTATTTGCACAGGGCAGGGAAAATAGGAGGTTTTTATATGAATGTGACAAATTGCAGAGGCTGTGGCAGACTATTTAATCAATTATCAAATGAGCAGCTTTGTCCAAACTGTATGAAAAAAATGGATGAAAAATTTGAGGTAGTAAAAAAATTCGTGGATGATAATCCGAACGTTCCGGTAGAAACTGTTGCAAAAGAAACCGAAACAACCATGAAACAGCTTAACAAATGGATCAGGGAGGAAAGATTGACTTTTGCACCGGGCTCAGTATATGGTCTGCCATGTGAGTGTTGCGGAAAAACAATACCTACAGGAAAATACTGTGATGAGTGCAAGAAAAAGCTTGCCAATACATTGCAGAGTGTACTGGACAAGCCGGCACAAAAAAGAGAGAATAAGAGGATAATTGCAGATAAAGAAAAGATGAGATATATTAAGTAGTATAATATTGCGTCTTAAGCGAGGAAAATTTATGATTAATGAAGAAAAAGTGAAAGAGCTTTTCCATGTCGCTGTGTATGACAGCAAGGATAAACGCGTTGATAAGCAGGCAGCGTCATATTACGGCTGGGACTATTTATGGAAGGAAGGCTTAAAAAGCTTTTTTACCGGAACATTTGCATTTGCTGGTCTGGTAGTTTTATGGATGGCAATCAATGCAGAGGATCTTATTAACCGGATAAACAACCTTGATTTTAAATCAATAGGAATTACAACCGGGGTGTTATATGTGGCATTTTTAGCAGTTTACATTTTTGTCACAATTGTGGTGTATGCTTCAAGATATAAGGCAGGCCGAAAAGAAGTTCATGAATATATGAGTCATCTTAAGGAGGTCGGAAAGATATACTCAAGAGAGGAAAAAATAAAGAGATAGGGAGCCCTTATGAATAAATTACTGGAAATTAGAGACAAGGCAGTAAAGTTTTACGGTGAATATGAAAACTATATATTCCCAATAATAAAATTTATTATTGCATTTACTGCATTTTTGACAATAGATTTGAATATTGGTTATATGACACAGATCAGCTCATTGCCGGTGGCACTTGTTCTTGCACTTTTGTGTGCGCTTTTCCCGGCAAATACGGCTATATTTATTGCATCGGTAATGATATTGCTTGATATGTATGCGCTCTCGATTGAGGCTGCCACTATCACCTTTGTGCTGTTTATAGTATTATATTTTTTATATTTCAGGTTTGCACCGAAGGACAGCATGGTGACATTACTCACCCCGGTGTGCTTTCAGCTTCATATTCCTTATGTGATGCCTGTGGCAGCAGGTTTGCTGAGAAAGGCCTATTCAGTAATTGCGATAGTATGTGGTACTCTTGTTTATTATTTCCTTGATGGGATCAGGCAGAATGCCTCTGCTCTTGCGGAGGTTGCCGACAAAAAGGGCGGCAGTGCAACAAAGATTAATGTCACAATGGGACAGCTCCTTGAAAACAAGGAAATGCTCATGGTGATGGTAGTGTTTGTGATTACGACTCTGGTTGTATATCAGGTGAGGCGGCTTAATGTCAATAATTCATGGAATATTGCGACGGTGGCCGGCATACTCATTCAGTTTGTTTCGCTGTTAGTCGGATATTTAGTACTTGGAATGACGTCAAGACTTGTATGGCTGGTTGTTGGAAGTATTTTTTCACTGTTAGTCGGTGTTATAATCAGATTTATATTTATGGATCTTGATTATGCACGTACTGAAAATGTACAGTTTGAGGATGACGAATATTATTATTATGTGAAGGCTGTTCCAAAGAAGATGATTGCCACAGAGGAAAAGGTGGTAAAGCATTTTGGAAATACAGGAAGCCTGGGAAAGAAAATACCGAAACACAATCAGGAGAATATCAGCAGAAAATCTATAGCGAGAGAGCTTGATATTGATGAAGACATATTTAAAGACAATAATGATTAAAGAAAGGCAGAATAACTGTTGGGAAAGGAGGGTACGATGGAAAATGTGAGTGGTGTATTGGTGCGTTTTAAAGACCAGTTTCTTACTTTTACAAATGTGCCGGGTGTAAAAATCTGTGTCATAGATATTATAGAGATACTCATTATTTCAGTACTCTTCTATAACATACTTTTGTGGATTAAGACAACAAGAGCGTGGAATCTCTTTAAGGGAATCATAGTTATATTGCTTTTTGTGCTTGTGGCGGCAATATTCCAGATGGACACCATATTGTGGCTTGCAGAGAGACTGTTTAATATAGGACTTGTTGCAATGGTTGTTATTTTTCAGCCGGAGCTTCGAAATGCATTGGAAAACCTGGGAGGAAAAACAATTCTTGGGGATTTTTTTAGTACGTCGCATGGTGAGGTTGAAAAATTTTCAGATAAGACCATAGAAGAGCTTATAAGAGCATGCTTTGCAATGGGAAAAGTAAAAACAGGAGCGCTTATAGTTATAGAGGATGAGATTAATCTTGGAGAGTATATCAGAACAGGAATTGATGTTGATGCTATACTTACAAGCCAGCTTCTCATCAATATATTTGAGAAAAATACACCGCTTCATGACGGAGCAGTGATAGTCCGGGGCAATCGTGTCGTTTCAGCGACATGTTATCTGCCGTTGTCGGACAGCCTGACGCTTTCAAAGGATCTTGGAACAAGGCATCGTGCGGCAGTTGGTGTCAGTGAGGTCAGTGATTCACTTACCATAGTGGTTTCAGAGGAGACCGGAGCGGTGTCAACTGCTTATAAGGGGCATATTGAGCATGATATAGATTCAAAATATCTGAAAGAACAGCTCAAACAGCTCCAGAACAGACACAGAGAGGCAACAAGATTTGAATTGATAAAAAGGAGGTTTAAGAATGGGAAACAGGATTCTAAAGACCTTCACAAATAATATTGGATATAAAATACTGGCAGTTGCATTTGCTTTTATATTATGGCTGGTTGTATACAATCTGAATGATCCGGTAAAGACAAAGACATTTACCACGACAGTGTCGGTTACAGGCAAAGAAGCAGTGGTAGATATGGGTAAATGGCCTACTATAAAAGAGTCTGACAAAACAGTGACCTTTTCCGTATCGGCAAAGAGAAGCTATCTGTCTGAGCTTGATGACTCTGATTTTTATGCAGACGTTGATTTATCGAATATAGTTGTAGACAAGGATGATCCGAATTCTGCTACGGTCAAGGTGGATATAGGCTGTACAAAATATAAGCATTCCATTACATTCAACGGAGGTGAGCATCAGATACCGGTTTCAATTGAGGAATATATGCAAAAGCAGTTTGCGGTCAAGGTATCGCTTGAAGGAAGTGTGTCCGGCAACAGGGCTTTAGGGGATAATCCGGAGGCAAACCCAAAGGTTGTAAAGGTTGGAGGACCAAAATCACTGGTATCAGAGATTGCTTCTGCAAATGTGACAGTCAAGGTTGATGAGAATACAATAGTAGCAGATAATCAGATTACTGACAGAGGCGAGCTTATATTGCTTGATGAAAATGGTGATGAGGTCGATATGTCAAAGCTTGATATTGACAGCCAGTACAAGTCAGTAGCTATTTCAGTTGATGTGCTCAGTACCAAGGAGGTTCCAATCAAATGCTCAACAACAGGATCACCGGCAGGTGGAAAGAGTGTGCTTGGAGTAAATCTGTCTGAGGAATCCGTTCTCATAAAGGGTGCGGCTGAAAGTCTCAACAGTATTACATCGATAGATGTGGGACCGATTGATATTACAAGTGCGACAGAGGATATAAAGACATCTGTAGATTTGTCGGGATATCTGCCTGATAATGTATCACTTGTCAATTCAGGAAAGTCTAAGCTTAGCATAGATATACAGATTGAGACAAATGCAACTGCAACACTGACCTTAAACAGCAGTAACATATCCTATGATGGTGTTTCAGATGGACATAAACTTTCATTTGCAACAGACAAGACCAGTGTGGTTGTCAGTGGAACACAATCAAACATCAACAAGCTTTCGGGAATGACACTCAGGGGCAGGATAGATGTGACAGGACTAGACGATGGTACACATACGGTAACAGTCACACCAAATCTTGATAATACCGAATATACCTGGGGTGAGATAAAGGTGCAGGTGATTATTTCATCCGAGAATGAGGACAGCTCAGACACCGGGGATTCAAATACCGGCAACACCGGTAATACGGGCAATACCGGAAGCTCAGGAAATACCGGAAGCAGCGGAACTGCCGGAGATACAGGAACTACCGGTACAGGAAGTAATACCGGAAGCAATAGCAGCGAATCAAAATCAACAAATGATGATGGAATATAATCCTTAAATAAAACAAAACCGAAAAGAGGTAATGAAATTGTTATCACAAAAAATTACAATCAAGAATCCTACAGGATTACACTTGCGTCCGGCAGGGAATCTCTGCAAGGAGGCAATGAAATTTAAGTCAAAGGTAAACTTCAGATACGATGAACAAAATACTGCAAATGCAAAAAGTGTTTTGTCAGTGCTTGGAGCATGCATCAAATCCGGAGATGAGATAGAGCTTATCTGTGATGGAGAGGATGAAGCTGAGGCTCTGGAATATCTGATACAGTATATAGAGGATGGACTTGGAGAATAACAGATGGAAAAGCTTCTTACCATAGTAGTGCCGGCCTACAATGTGGAAAAGTATATAAAGAACTGTCTGGATTCACTGATTGAGATATCCGTGCTTAGAAGTCTTGAGATATTGGTTGTGAATGACGGCTCCACAGACCGGACACTCCAGATTGCTAAAACCTATGAAAATAAATATCCCTACAGTATAAAGGTTTTGTCAAAGGAAAATGGAGGGCATGGCTCTGCCATAAACTATGCCATTCCACGAGCTACAGGAAAGTATTTTAAGGTGCTCGACGGAGATGACTGGGTGGCTAAGAGTCAACTGCCAAAGTTTGTTGAGCTGTTGAAACATACACATTCCGATATGATCTCAAATGATTTTAATCTGGTTGATGACAGGACAATGAAGGTCACAAAGCGCAGAAAGGCAGCATCAAACAGCTACCACTACAACAGAGAGTGGGGCTTTGCAGAGGCAGTTATGGACCCTCTTGTGACAATACATTCCATGACGATACGTACTGATATTTTGCAAAAAAATGACATCAGGGTGGATGAGCATTGTTTTTATGAGGATCAGGAGTATATACTGTATCCCATACCATATTGCACAAGCATCACCTTTTCACCAATTCCGCTATACCAGTACAGGCTTGGCAGAAGCGGACAGAGCGTGGATATAAAAATGATGATTAAGCGTCATGACCAGCATTTAAGGGTGCTTAATGCGCTTTTTGATTACAATAATGTGCATGGTAGTCTTCAGACCTACAAGAAGCTGTATTTAGAGCGTGGCATAGCAGAAGCGGTGGATGACGAATATCAGATTTTTCTTGCTAAAGGAAATGATGAGAAAAACATTGAACAGATGAAAGCGTTTGATTTAAAGCTGAGAGAGGAGCATCCGGGAGTTTATGCAGCCTGCTCCAGAAAGAGTGTATGGCTTCTTCGCAAGACACAGTTTAAGCTATTTCCTATGGCTGCATGGGTATACAGCAGGCTTCGTGGATAGTAACCATTTGCTAGTCGGGCAATATTACAACATTATGGAAACCAGGACGGATATAACATATAAATGAGTAAAATATTATCAATAATAATACCAACCTATAATGCAGAAAAGTTTCTCAATAAGGGCCTTTCTTCTTTTTTGATATGTAGGAATACAGACGAAACAACTGCATATCACAATTACGTATCGGCAAAGGATGACCGCTTTGAGGAAATAGATGTCGATATGAATATGCTTGATAAGCTAGAGATTATCGTTGTGAATGACGGTACACCGGATAATAGTGTTTCAGTGGCGCAAAGATTTGTGAACTGGTACCCAGGCACGTTTAAAATCATAAATAAAAAAAATGGTGGTCATGGATCAGCAATAAATATAGGTGTGGAGCATGTATCGGGAAAGTACTTTAAGGTTGTAGATGCAGATGATTGGGCAGATACACTTGCCCTTAAGCATTTAATCAATTCTCTAGAGCATACTGAAGCAGATGCTATAATACAAAGCTTCAGATATTATGACATTTCGAAGAATGAGTACAGACCGGCGGATATCAAAGTGCCTGATTTTAACAGAGAGTATGGGCTTAATGATGTGCTGAATATGTGGGATGATGTATATGATGGGCTATCATTCCATGGTGTGTTATATAATACAGCGTTTTACAAATCACTCAATTATAGTCTTGCAGAGCATGTGTTCTATGAGGATCAGGAATATGCCACTGTACCGTTTTCGTTTGCAGAGACAATTAGATTTGTAGAAGAAGAATTGTATGTTTACAGGGTTGGGGATGTAAATCAGAGTGTATCAGCCGCCAGCCAGGTAAAGAGACTGCCGGATTTGGACAAGGTGATATTTAAGGTGCTTGAGGCAGAGAAAAGTTTTGATAAAATGCCGGCGGGCGGAAAAGAACATTTCATAAGAAAAACCTCGGGTATTATTACAAGCTATTATCAGATAGCACTTATCAAGAATACAGACAGGAAAAATGGCCGCAGCATGGTTGAAGCATTTAACAGTAGGCTTGCCAAAGAAAGTGCACTGATGTATGATACGGTACAGCGCAAGTACAAGGTTTTTATGATCTTTAATAAGTTTCATATGAGTAATAAATTTTATGAGAATCAGTTTTCAAAAATACTGGAATTTTTTAAAAAAACTGGTGGTGTTGAAAAACTGTATAGGAAATAGGGATGGATAGAGAGACAAACAAGATTTTATCGATAATTGTGCCGACATATAATGCAGAAAAGTTTTTGGATAAAGGGTTATCATCTTTTTTAGTGGATGATAACTCTATTTTAAATGAGATAGAAGTCGTTGTTGTAAATGATGGAACACCTGACAATAGTGTGGCAGTTGCACAGAAATATGTTGACAGATATCCAAATGTATATAGGATACTTAATAAAAAGAATGGAGGTCATGGTTCGGCAATTAATGCAGGAGTTGGCATAATAAATGGCAGATATTTTAAAGTAGTAGATGCTGATGACTGGGTGGATACTCAGATATTAAAGGAGACCGTTTGTTATCTTAAGCAGCACGAGCAGCAAAAGGAGAATTTTGCAGATGTTGTGTTGATGAGTTACAAATCATATGTTTTGCAACGTGAAGGAACAAATAAGTATCCATATGATAATAAGTTTATCAAACAAAATGGAGGACCTTACGATGCAGAATATATCAATGAGCATTTATATGATTTCTGGTGGGGGCTCAGTCTTCATGGAGTGATATACAACACCGGATTTTATCGAAGTATTGGCAGAACACTCATTGAAGGGGTGTTCTATGAGGATCAGGAATTTTCTATAGTTCCTATGGCATATGCACGGCGGTTTTATGCATACGACAAACCATTATATGAGTACAGGGTTGGAGATGTAAATCAGAGTGTTTCTATAGAAAGTTCGTTAAAGAGGCTTGATCATTATGAGAAGGTTATAATGAGACTTATTGATGCAGGAAATGATGCTGCTAATTTCAGCAAAGGCGGAAAAGCCTTGTGGTTTAGCAAAACAAGTAAGTTCATCAATGACTATATGCAGCTTTGCCTGATAAGAAACAGTGATAAAAGACAACTAAGAGAGAGAATGAAGCATTTTGTGGAGCAGATTAACGATAAGAATCCTGAAATGTATGACTGTGTCAATAAAAATTATAGGGTATTTTGTGCATTGAATAAGCTTCATATGAGTGACAACATATACAGGAGATTTTTTATTCCTTTATTACATGTGATAAGACACTAAATAAGAGCATAATGATGAAGAATTACAAACAAAATTAAGAAAATATGTGACAAATCTCACTTGAGTCAGTTCATATAAAGTGATAAAATATGTTGCTGTGATAATAATAAAAGATTGTATATAAAAGAGGAACAAGATGAAAAAGTCAAATGTAAAACTTCTATTAGTTGGTGCCTGCGTGATTGGAGCGCTGGGAATGGCAGGCTGTGGAAAAAAGAATTATGATACATTCCCTGAAAAATATTCACTTGCATCTGTTGATGTGGGAGGAATGACGGCTAAGGAAGCAAAAAAAGCTGTAAAAGACGCAGTAAAGAAATATCAGATAGCGGTTAAGCTGGATGATGCTTCATTTGATATGAATGCTGATGAACTGGGACTTGAATACAATGACAAGACAGATATGCAGATGCTTATCAATGCAGCTAATAAGGATGAGAAACCGGAAAAAAAGGTCGAGCTTTTTAAGACTAAAAATGCCGAGGAGCTTGAAAGTGCACTGGTGGATTCCTATATTACTGCGAAGACACAGGAACAGTCAGATGCAGCAACACAAAGCGCAGACGATTCTGATACTGATAAAAAGCAGGAATCTGAAACAACACAGGATTCGACAGGTGAAGCACAGACCTTTGATATCAGGACAATACAGCCATATCGCGCTACAATAGCTTACAATGCAGAAGCAGGAGCGTTTGTAGGTGTTGATGGAGTGGCAGGAGAAGCTCCTGTATATGACACAGCCACAAAAAATCTTAAAAAGGCTGTAAAAGAATTAAAGAAAAAAGCAGAGCTTGCATCAGAGACAGGCAATGTTGAAGGAGATGTGGCAGCAGACAGCGATTATGTCCAGAATGCGCTCAAGGAAGCCAATGCATACCTTGATGTTACGGTAACCTGTAATTTTAATCCTTCTACAGGTAAAGCTTCGACAGAGACTGTTGGAAAGGATCAGATTTCACAGTGGCTTATTGTAGGCAATGATGGACTTTCAGTATCCCTTGATGGTGAGAGCATGGCTAATTACTGCACAGAGCTTGCCCAAAAGCATGATGTTTCAAAGACAAAAAAAGGACAGTTCAAAACAACCTCAGGAAGTGTAATTAGTGTAAATGTACCGGCGGCAGGACAGACTGTGGATGGTAACAAGTTATACGAGTCGATTGCTGATGCAATAAATAAGAAACAGTCAGCAACAGTTGAGGCTGTTTATAGTGAGGCACAGGAGGAAGAAACCGGAGAATACGTTACATATGGTGGCAATTATTGTGAGGTTGACCTGACAAATCAGATGGTATATGTGTACAAAAATGGACAGCAGGTAGTGTCCAGCCCATGTGTTACAGGCTGTATAGCAAAGGGACACGGTACACCAACTGGCGTATATTCCATATTCTCAATGGACAAGAACAGATACTTAAATGGTGACGGCTACAGGTCATGGGTTAATTTCTTTGTTCCATTTAACGGTGGAATCGGATTCCATGATGCATCATGGAGAAGCACCTTCGGCGGCAATATTTATCTGTACAGCGGAAGCCATGGATGTATCAATATGCCATATGCACAGGTACAGAAGCTTTTTGCAAATGTATCAATGGGTGAAAAGGTTATTGTATACGGTGGTGTAGATAAGGTAGAGAGCAAGTCACAGAGCCTTGGCGGGGCAGATTCACATACGGTTACCGAAGGAGATGCACCATTTAACCTCGGTGTGACAGCACAGGACAACGCAAAGCTCACATACTCAAGTGACAACGAGGGTGTGGCAAGCGTAGATGCAAGCGGAAATGTAACAATCAATGGTGTGGGAACAGCGACAATCACGGTCAAGTCAGAGGCTACATCAGCCTACAAGGCTGGCAGCAAAACAATAACAATTACTGTAAATGCAAAGCCACAGCCGCAGCCTGAGCCACAGCCACAACCTGAGCCACAGCCACAACCAATTCAGACACCATCGGTTTCAATAGGATGCGGAAATGTGACAAAGACAGTAGGTGATGGAGATTTTCCTGTAAATGCGAGTGTAAATAATGGAGCACCTCTTACATATGAGTCAAGTAACCATTCAGTAGCAACAGTTGATGGAAACGGAAAGGTTCATATTGTTGGGCAGGGACAGGCAACAATCACTGTTACAGCAAGAGCTATATCTGGCTGGGGTGGTGCAAGCAGTTCAATAAACATAACTGTAAATCCAAAGCCGGATTCAGAAGTACAATAATAACTTAAATGGTTTTATAAAAGAGAAAAATGTCAGGAAACGGCATTTTTCTCTTTTATTGCATAATTATTTACAAAATATGACATATTCTTAACATTTTTTTTGTGACATCTAAAAATAGACAAAAATCTGAAAATATAGTAATATATCATAGGATACAACCGAAATAATAAGAAATAAATGTAAAGGGCAGGAAAATGGAAAACAACGAACCAATAAGAGACCAGGAAATTGAAATTGATTTAGTAGCATTATTCCACGAATTATTAAAGCATTGGAAGGCACTAGTTGCATCAATGGTGCTTCTTGCAGCAGTATTTGGATTATATTCCAAGATTACATTTGTACCGGAGTATGATGCCTCAGCCGAGATGTATGTACTTACCAAGTCTACATCTATCACAAGTCTTGCTGATATACAGGTAGGCTCCAGCCTTACAAATGATTATGAGTATGTAATCACCGGAAGAACAGTACTCTCAAAGGTTATTGACAATCTGAATATGGATGAGACATATGAAGAACTCAAGCAGAGAGTTTCAATTGAAAACCCAACAGATACCCGTGTATTAAGAATTGTAGTTACAGACACTGATTATGATGAGGCAAAAGCTGTGGCGGATGAGATAGCAAATGTTTCATCACAGTACATAGCAGACAACATGGATCAGTCACAGCCGAAGATTATTCAGACAGCATATGCGTCAAAGACACCTGTAAACAACAATATTCTGAAGAATACTGTAATCGGTGCAGTGCTTGGACTTTTCCTTGCAGCGGGAATGGTAGTACTTGGATATATGCTTGACGATACAATCTCTAATGCTGATGATATGGAGAACAGAACAGGTCTCAAGGTACTTGCATCGCTTCCAGTTGACGAAACAGAGTATGACGGTGCAAAGTCAAAGAAGAAAAAGAAAAAATCTAAAACATCTAATTCAAGCAGTAATAAGAGGGCAGTTTAATGGAAACAGTAGTAATTAATCAGATAAAAGACCAGAGCTATACAATGAAAGAATCACTCCGAGCTTTAAAGACAAGCATCAGTTTCAGTGGTAAGGGAGTGAAATCAATACTTTTTACAAGTAGTGTTCCTAATGAAGGAAAAACTACTGTTGTTATGGATCTTGCCAGGTCAATGGCAGACTCAAAGAAGTCAGTACTTGTTGTAGATACAGATATGCGTAAGTCAGTCTTAGTTGGACGACTCAGAGCAAAGGTTGAAAGCGGAACAAAGATCTACGGACTTTCACATTACCTTTCGGGACAGGTATCACTGGATAAGGTTGTTTATGCGACCAATATAAAAGGTGTGTTTATTTTATTTGCAGGACATGAGGTGCCAAATCCTACAGAGCTTCTTGAGACAAAAGAATTTGCAGAACTTATAGAGTTTGGAGAGAAAAATTTTGACTATGTGCTTGTTGATACACCGCCTACAGGAGCTGCAATCGATGCTGCTGTAGTCGGAAAGAATGTTGATGGAGCTGTCATTGTTGCAGCACAGAATGTTACAAGCAGCCGTGCAATCATCAATACAAAGCGTACACTTGAGGATTCAGGAGTGAAGATTCTTGGGGCGGTTCTCAATAAGTGCAAGTTTGAGGAATCCAAATACGGTCACTATTATGGTAAATATTATGGCAGCTACTATGGTAACTACTACGGGAATTACTACGGTAGGGACGAGGACGAAAAATAAGGTGTTGCTGATATACGAAACATTGATGACGGAGAATTGTGGCAGATGAAGAAAAAGAAAAATATAATAATAGCAGTTGTATTTGTTGCTTTGATTGTAATAATAGCAGTTGTACTTGTTAAAATTAACGGCAGTAAGGTTCAGAATAATAATGGAACAAATGATGTAAAGAAGGGTTCAGAGGCAGTGAAGACCGAAGATGAAAGTCAGAAAGCGGATGAGAATACTCCTGATAAATCAGGAATAGAAGAATTTGCATTGTTTGGTGTTGACAGCCGTTCAGATCAGCTTGACAAGGGAACCAGATCAGATTCTATTATGATTGTAAAGGTTGACCATGATGCTAAAAAGATACGTATGGTATCCATTTTTAGAGACTGTATGATGAATATTGATGGTCATGGATATCAGAAAGTGACACATGCTCATGCATTTGGTGGTCCGAAGCTTGCAGTTGATACGCTTAACAAAAATCTGGATCTTGATATTAAAAATTATGTAACTGTAAACTTTAACACAGTCGGTGAGATAATAGATGAAGTTGGAGGTATTGTGCAGGATCTTGATGATTCAGAGGTTAAAGTAATTAACGGATATATTGATGAGGTCAATAAAGTGCGTGGTACAAGCTCTGACCATATTACATCAGCCGGTACATATACACTTGATGGAACACAGGCAGTTGCATATTCAAGAATCCGTTATACAGCAGGTGGGGATTATAAACGTGCTGAGAGACAGAGAACTGTTCTTTTTAAGGTTTTTGAATCGGCTAAAGAGATGAATACAGCTGCAAAAATTAAGATGGTATCAGATCTTATCAGCCATGTTAATACCAATTATGATACAAATGAGATTCTTTCAGTGTTCAAAAACCTTGCAGACTATACAGTAGAGGATTCGACGGCATATCCACAGGTGTTCTATGGTGGAAAGGTTGATGGTGCATGGGTTGAGGTGCCTACTACACTTGCAGACATGGCAACAGGTGTTCATCAGTTTCTTGACGGAGATACAGGTTACACTCCTAGTGCGACTGTTAACGAATACAGCAGTGCATTATCAGGAAAAGTAAGCGGACCTAATAATGATTTAACAAATACAAATTTTGGGGATTAAATATGAACTTCAGACAAAATGGAGATAAGTACCTCATCACAATAGAAGTAATTGCACTGATAGTTGTGCTGGTATTTGGAGCAGTGCATTTTGTGATGCCGGGGAATAAGGCGAATAAGAAAATAACAGAAAGCCAGCAGGAGACACAGAATCCTACTCAGGAGACGGATGGAACTCAGCAGGTACAAGCTGATGGACAGCAGGCAGCATCGGCATTTACTCCGTCAGATTCTGTCAAGACAAAGCTGTCTTCTATGACAACAGAGGAAAAGGTAGCTCAGCTATTCATTACGAGACCTGAGGAGATTACAGGTGTATCACAGTTCACTCAGGCCGGTAACAAGACAAAGGAAGCTATTGGTACATATCCTCTTGGTGGTTTTGTTTTTAGACAGGAGAATTTCTCAGGTGAGGCTGCAGTTACAAAGATGATGAGCAGTCTTCAGTCATTTTCGCAGGAGCGACTGGGCGTGAATCTGTTTCTTGCAATTGATGAAGAAGGTGGAGAAAGACTTCCTCTTGCTTCAGCTAATGGATATGAGGCACAGCAGGCACCATCACAGCTTGGAGATGCTGATGCAGCGGGCAGTAGTGCAGGAAAGATAGGCTCATATATGGCTACCAATGGCCTTAATATGAATTTTGGGCCGACAGCGGATATAGCATATGGTGATAATGCAGATAACGATACATATGCATTTGGCAGCGAGTCAGCGACTGTAGGTGACTGTGTTGCAGCACAGGTAAGCAGCTATAATGGTGCCGGAATCAATTCTGTTGCAAAGTGCTTTCCGGGAAAAGGAAAGGCTACTACAGATTCAGCGACAGGAATGCTCTGGATGACAGACAAGCTGGAGGATCTTGAGGCATCTGATTTTGTGCCATATCAGAAGGCAATTGAAGCAGGTGTTCCGGCAATCATGATGGGAAATGTGCTTTGTCAGAGTGTGACAGGAGAGGAAACCACGCCATGCTCTACATCAGCAGGTGCCGTAAACTATATGAGAACTACAATGGGCTTTAATGGCCTTTTGATTACAGATGATTTATCAGACGAATCTCTTAATAAGGTATGTACACAGGATGAGGCGGCTGTGGCAGCGGTTAAAGCAGGAATGAGCATGATTTATGTTTCAACAGGCTTCGAGGGCAGCTATAATGCGGTATTATCAGCGGTTAACAGTGGAGAGATACCGGCAGAAAAATTAGATGATGCAGTTGGAAGAATTCTTACAACAAAAGGAATTTAATATATGCAAATAAACAAAAATCCGTTATACTATAGAGTATAGCGGATTTTTGTTATATATTTTGTATATTTAAAGGAGAATTGTTAATATGTCAAATTGTTTCAATACGGCAAATATTCTTTTGCCAAACGATGATATAGATATGGAAAAATGGTCAGTTATCGCCTGTGACCAGTTCACAAGTCAGGCGGATTATTGGGATGCTGTGGAAAAGTATGTGGCTGATGCACCCTCAACGCTTAATGTGGTGTTCCCTGAGATATATCTGGGAACAATTACAAAACAGGAGAATGATTGCAATTCGTCAGGGGATGGTGTCAAAAATGACAAAGAAACCGGCAGGAAAACAAAATATGCTTCAATGACAGATGATGAGAGAATCAAATATATCAATACCACGATGGATACATATCTCACAGATGGAACCTTAAAGCAGGCAGTGACAGACGGATATGTGCTTGTTGAGCGTACTACAGAGTCTGGGGTACGCCTTGGAATAGTAGGACTTATTGATTTGGATGACTATGATTTCGACCCGAAAAAGAAGACACTTATCAGAGCTACCGAGGGAACTGTAATCTCGCGTATACCACCGAGAGTGAAAATCAGGGAGCATGCTGCGATTGAGCTGCCACATGTTATGCTGCTTGTTGATGATCCGATAGACGGACAAAATACTGATGGATGCATGGAAGCTTCAAGGAAAAATGTTATAAATATAGGAGCTGTAAAGCATGGTATAATCGAGTGTGTGTATGCCATCAGGGATACTCTTCGTAAGCTTTACGATACAGACCTTATGCAGGGTGGCGGACATATCCGCGGCTATGCTGTCGAGGGTGAGGCAGCAAAGCAGGTGACAGAGGCATTTGCAGCAAAACAGAATAGCTGTGGAGGCTTTTTGTTTGCAGTAGGTGATGGAAACCATTCGCTTGCGACAGCGAAGACCTGCTGGGAAAATATCAAAAAATCAGGAAAATTCACAGAGGAGCAGTTGAAAACTCATCCTGCAAGGTATGCTCTTGTGGAAATCTGCAATCTGCATAGTGGGGCACTTGAGTTTAAGCCTATTCACAGACTTCTTACAAATGTTGATGTAAAGGATATGCTGTCGTTTTTTGAAGCTGAAATCACAAAACAGGGGCTTGAGAGCACTGAGGGCGATGAGATAGTATTTGAGTATATTGAATCAGGAAGCGGTGACAGTGCAAAAATGGCAAATGGCAATGAAGCGGTTCTGGAAAATAATGATGGAACCTGCACAGCAGCAATTAAGACACATGGAATAAATATTACAAACCGCGGTGATCGTCTTCCGGTTGAGATACTTCAGGGCATTTTAGATAAATATCTTGAGACACATGCCAATGTGGCAATTGACTATATCCATGGTGATGAGGCACTTCACGGACTGGTACAGGAGACTAAAGGATGTGGCATTTTTCTTCAGTCGATAGACAAGAGCACATTGTTTCCTGCAATCAATGCGGGCGGAGTACTTCCGAGAAAGACATTCTCAATCGGAGAAGCAAATGAGAAGAGATACTATATGGAGTGTCATAAGATATCTATGTAGCTTTGATTTACATAATATGTCAATTTTATCACATTAATAAACAATTGATTTTATGAAGTCGAATAATTTAACAAATAAGCTTATTTTACTACACAAACATATTTATTAAGTGTATAATATAAGAAAAATTTATTCACAAGGGGACGACAATGGGAAAATACTTTGGAACAGACGGCTTCCGTGGAGAGGCCAATGTCAATTTAACAGCAGAGCACGCATATCAGATTGGTAGATTTTTGGGCTGGTATTATGGAGAGCTTAAGAAGCAGAAACAGCTAGACGAGCCGGCAAAGATAGTAATAGGAAAGGATACAAGACGTTCAAGCTACATGTTTGAGTATTCGCTGGTATCAGGACTTACAGCATCGGGAGCAGATGCATATCTATTACACGTTACCACAACTCCATCAGTAGCATATGTAGCCAGAACAGATGATTTTGACTGTGGTATCATGATTTCAGCAAGCCACAATCCTTACTATGATAACGGAATCAAGCTTATCAATAGCAATGGAGAGAAGATGGATGAGGAGACAATTCTCCTTGTCGAGGACTATATAGACGGCAAGCTCCGCCTGTTTGGTCAGGAGTGGAAGGAGCTGCCTTATGCACATAAGGATGCTATCGGATGCACAGTTGACTATGTGGCAGGCCGTAACCGTTACATGGGATACCTCATATCGCTTGGAGTCTACTCATTCAAGGGCATGAAGGTTGGTCTTGACTGTGCCAACGGAAGCTCATGGAATATGGCAAAGTCTATTTTTGAGGCACTCGGAGCAAAGTGCTATGTCATCAACAATGAGCCAAACGGTCTCAACATCAATAACAATGCCGGTTCTACACATATCGAGGGCTTACAGAAATATGTAGTGGACAATGGACTTGATGTAGGCTTCGCATACGATGGAGATGCAGACAGATGTCTTTGTGTAGACGAACTGGGCAATGTAATTACAGGAGACCATATTCTCTACATTTATGGAAAGTACATGAAAGAGAGAGGAAAGCTCGATAACAATACTGTTGTCACAACAGTTATGTCTAACTTTGGACTCTATAAGGCCCTTGATGAGCTTGGAATCGGCTACGCAAAGACTGCAGTAGGTGATAAATATGTATACGAGTACATGCAGCAGAACGGCTGCCGCATCGGCGGAGAGCAGTCAGGACATATCATTTTCTCTAAGTATGCATCAACAGGCGACGGTATCCTTACCAGCCTTAAGATGATGGAGGTCATGATGGCGAGAAAACAGAAGATGAGCCAGTTATGTGAGGGACTTAACATTTACCCACAGGTACTTCAGAATGTGCGTGTAGCTGACAAGGCTGAGGCACTTGCCAATACTGAGGTTCAGGCGGCCATCGACCAGGTTACTGCAGAGCTTGGTGATACAGGACGTATACTTGTGCGTGAGTCCGGCACAGAGCCTGTTATCCGTGTCATGGTTGAGGCGGAGAGCGAAGAAATCTGTCAGAAATATGTGGATATGGTTGTTGCAAAATTGAAATAAAGGTTAATGCCAAAGATAATACACGTAATATACAAAAGCTGTGTGAGAATATCATGCAGCTTTTGCTGTTATCAGGGTTCATAAATGAGTGAATTAAGATAAATTAAGTGGATATAATTTAATCTGTAGAGAGAATAGGAATTAAATTCTGCCGGAGGAAATAGTCTATGCCTGAAATCTTAATTATTTTTATATTATGTGCCGGTATTATTGTAATTGGCATAATATTGTGTATAATTATTAAAGTGAGTCATATGTCTGATGACGAACAGAAAAAGGACGATGAACGACAGCTGGAGTTCATTCGTGCCTACAAGGAGCATAAAAAAGGACATTGAGTTTAAAGGATTATATAATAAGAGACATACAGGAAAAGTTCAAATATCTTCCGTCAGCGGTATATTTGGCTTTAATCTGCATTGCGATGTATATTTTTGTGTGTCTGTTGCGATATCTTTTCACAATGAGAGAGGTATCACAGGCAGATGAGAGAAGAAAAAAGATAGTGGGCAAAATATGGCATATGCTGTTCTGCGGCGCATTTGTGGCTTATATGTATACGCTTATAATGATAGTGTATTATTCAAGGGAGCCGGGAAGCAGAACGGGCTTCGCCGATATGGTGCTGTGGAGCACTTGGGGCATGACACTGCAGATGCACGCTTATTTTATAGAAAATATAGTATTGTTTATACCATTTGGACTTTTGTTTCCGCTGGTTTTTAAAAACTGGATGAGATGGTTTACAATACCCGTTGGTGCTTTTATAAGCGCAGCAATTGAGTACACGCAGCTGGTTACCGGCAGGGGATATTGTCAGCTTGATGATTTTGTGACCAATACGGCAGGAGCAGCAATCGGATTTTTTATTTATTTGATATTATATGCAGGGTGGCTTATATGGAAAAAAATAAGATAAGCATTGTGGTACCATGCTTTAACGAGAAAGAGGCTCTGCCTCTTTTTTATAATAAAATAACCCAGGTGTTTAATCAGATGAGTCAAGAGAGTAAGTCAGTGGGATTGTCCTATGAGCTGATTATAGTGGATGACGGCTCATCAGATGGGACACTTGATGTCGCAAAGGAGCTTGCGACGAATGATTCCGGTGTGAAATACATATCTTTTTCGCGTAATTTTGGCAAGGAGGCAGCCATGTATGCAGGCTTGCAGCATGCTGTGGGTGAGTATGTGGCAATAATGGATGCAGACCTTCAGGATCCCCCGGAGATGCTTCCGAAGATGTATCAGGTTCTTACTAAAGAGGGGTATGATGCAGTCGGCACGAGGCGGGTGACACGCAAGGGTGAGCCACCGATCAGATCTTTTTTTGCCAGAAAATTTTACAGGCTCATGAGCAGAATATCAAAGGCCAATATGGTTGACGGCGCACGCGACTACAGGCTTATGAACAGGAAATACGTGGATGCACTGCTGTCCCTCAAGGAATACAACAGGTTTTCAAAGGGACTGTTTGGATGGGTTGGTTTTAAGGTGAAGTGGCTTGAGTTTGAGAATGTAAATAGGGTGGCAGGTGAGACAAAATGGTCATTCTGGCAGCTCTTTTTGTATAGCCTTGACGGAATAGTGGCGTTTTCCAACGCTCCGCTATACATTGCATCGATAGCGGGGGTGTTCAGCTTTATTGTGGCGATAACAGCCATGCTTTTTATCATAATCAGAAGACTTGTGTTTGGTGATCCGGTAGCAGGCTGGGCATCAACGGTGGTCATCATTCTTTTTATCGGTGGCATACAGCTTCTTAGCATAGGGATACTTGGACTGTATCTGTCAAAGCTTTATCTCGAGGCAAAGGACAGACCGATATATTTAATAGGAGAATCAAATATAGAAAAACCTACAGAGAAGTATTAAGGCTTTCTTAAGAATTCTTAATTCGATAGCACATGACATTTTTTTCGGATGTTATGTGCTATAATTTTTCCCGGCAACATTTATTATTGCATGAAAGAGGAATAAGATGAAAAACGTACTGGAGTGGCTTGAGGCCACAGTGGCAAAATATCCTGACAAGGCTGCGTTTTCAGATACTGAATGCAGCATTACGTTTGCGCAGGTGTATGATATAGCAAGAAATACAGGAGCATATCTGATAGAACAGCTTGGAGTGGACAGAACCCCTGTTGCAGTATTTGCCGGAAGGAAAATGGTGACACCGGCATACTTCCTGGGAGTGGTATATGCAGGCAGACCGTATGCGCCGATTGATGCATCGCTTCCTGACAAGAGAATTGAGAAAATTCTTGAAAATCTGTGTCCAAGGGCTATTGTTGCAGACAGGGAAAGCCTTGAGCATGTGGAGAGCATAGTGGATGAGCTGGCAAAGTCAGAAGGCTTCGATAGACCGCAGATATTTATTGCTGAGGATATATCGCGCTTCGAGCAGGTGGCGTGCGCTGATAGTAATTGTAAAATCAGTGAATCATCAGGAGACGCTGTGACGGATAGTGAGAACGATACAGATGGTGGTGTTGTCGCAGGCTGTGCAGGAAAAACAGATGACAGCTCACTGGAGAAGCTCGCAGCAGTCCGCCGACAGATGTCCATGACAGACCCGCTGTACATTATCTACACGTCAGGATCCACCGGCAATCCGAAGGGAGTCATGACATCACATCTGTCACTTATGACGTACATCAACGCATATTGTGAAGTGATGCATATTGAAGGCGACGATGTGCTGGGCAATCAGTCGCCGCTTGACTATATTGCGGCAATCAGGGACATTTATCTGCCGCTAAAAACCGGCTGCAGCACAGCGATTATTCCAAAAGAGTATTTTATGGAGCCAAATGCCCTGTTTGATTACATGAATGATAAGAAGGTCAGCAGTGTCGGCTGGAGTGTTTCGGCATTTACCATCCTCACATCGCTTGGCGCATTTGAGGAAGTAGGGCTTAAGAGTCTCAGAAAAATCTGCTTCTCAGGCTCAGTGATGCCGTGCAGGGTACTCAGAAAATGGCAGGAAAATCTGCCGGAAGCACATTTTGTGAACCAGTATGGACCGACAGAGGCCACAGCATCATGCACATACTATAGCGTGGATCATATAGTGGAAGATGACGAGGTGCTTCCGATAGGCCGCGCTTATGACAATTACAGAGTTTTCCTGATAGATGAGCATGGAAATGAGCCGGCTGTCGGAGAACAGGGCGAGATATGCGTATGTGGACCAATCCTGGCGCTGGGGTATTATAATGACAAGGAGAGAACCGAAGCGGCATTTACACTCAATCCACTCAACAGGGCTTATCCTGAGCGGATGTACCGCACAGGGGATTACGGAAGGCTCGATGAGGACGGCATACTTCATTTCTGTGGACGTATGGACCGCCAGATAAAGCACATGGGACACCGTGTGGAGCTTGATGAGGTGGAGCATGCCGCCAATGTGGTCGATGGAGTCGCAGAAAGCTGCGTTATATATAATAAAGCAAAAGAGGTGCTGATACTTTTCTACACAGGTGACTGTGACAGGAGAAGCCTTGCGCTGGCACTGAGGGACGAGCTACCGGGCTTTATGGTGCCAAGGAAAATCAAGAAACTGGAGCAGCTTCCTAAGCTTCCAAACGGAAAATATGATATGAAAAAACTGGAGGAAATGTAAAATGAGAGACACAATTTTAGAGATTTTAGAGGAATTAAGACCGGATGTGGATTTTGAGAAGGAGACAAAGCTTATCGATGACAAAATTCTTGAGTCATTTGATATAGTTTCACTCGTATCGGAGCTGACTGATGAGTTTGATATCACAATCAGACCAAAGGATCTGGTTCCTGAGAATTTCAACTCAGTAGATGCAATCGAGAAGCTTGTGAAAGAGCTTGTGGAGGAATAAAGCATATGAGACAGACACCGTACTATGTATTTGATACGGATGAGTTTGCAAAAAGAGCAGCCATGATAAGGGCTGCTCTTGATTGTAAAGGAGGACGTAGGATACCGCTTTGCTTTTCGATAAAGGCAAACCCATTTCTGCTTCACAGGCTGCCGGAGGGCTTAGATCATGTGGAGGTGTGCAGCCCGGGAGAGCTTGAGATATGTATTGCACTTGGCGTGAAGCCGGAGAGCATCATCTATTCAGGTGTGATGAAGGAAAAATGCGATATAGAGCGAGCAGTTTCATATGGCGCCGGCATACTGACATGTGAGAGCATAAGACATGCGACGCTGATATCAGAAGTGATGCTTGAATGTATACAGGAAGGTGCGCATGAAACCGAGTTTGTCGAAACGAAAGCACATGTCATACTGCGCCTGACAAGTGGCAACCAGTTTGGCATGTCGCTTGAGGATATTGAATACATCATTTCGCATCCGGATGAGTTTAAGGGTATTGCGGTAATGGGTATCCACTACTATTCCGGCACACAGAAGAGCCTGCGCAAAATAAATAAGGACTTGGAAAAAATAAAGTCTGCACTGACCGGATTAAAAGAAAAATACGGCTTTGAGCCACAGCTTGTAGAGTATGGCCCGGGACTTTGTGTGGAGTATTTTGAGGATGACTGGCAGGAAAGGGAAAAACAATCACTTGATGAGGCAGCAGAGGTGCTTAGAGAATTTGCTGTGGAATATCCGCTTGGCATTGAGATGGGACGTTTCCTCGCAGCTTCATGCGGTAAATATTACACACAGGTAAAGGATCTTAAATCGACAGGAGATGCCAATTATGCGATTCTGGATGGAGGAATCCACCACCTGAATTACTTCGGGCAGAGGATGGCTATGCAGGTGCCGCCGATTAAGGTGTTTGATGGTATTGATTGGGAACTTGAAAAATCATCTGATGTATGTAGAGTACGTGGCATGGTCGGATATGAATGTATGAACGATATTATTAATAAAAATATGCAGAAAGCAAATGATTGTGAGGACTATACCTTGTGTGGAAGTTTATGTACAGTTGCAGATGTCATGGTGCGTGAAGTTGTCTTGCCAAGACTGGAAATTGATAATATTATAGAGTTCGGGCACTGTGGCGCGTACTCTGTGACAGAAGCACCGGCGCTATTTCTTTCAAGACCGCTTCCGGCTATATATGCGTATTCGAAGGAATGCGGATATGAGTGCCTGAGGGAGCATATTCCTGCGGCTGAGATAAATCTGGCCGGAAAAAAATTGTAATTTGTATCTTTATCAGCTATACTATAAACATTAGTATAGCTGATTTATTTTTGTTAAGTATATAGTATGGGTATATATTTTTATACAAACAAGATTATTGAATAAAAATCGGAGGGTCAGTATGAAGAGGCTTCCAATAGGAATAGAGAATTTTCCTGATATGATAAAAAAGGATTATTATTATGTGGATAAGACCGGATTGATAGAGACACTCGTTAATCGAGGAGGAGTGGCCAATCTTTTTACCAGACCGAGAAGATTTGGAAAATCACTCAATATGAGTATGCTGCAGAGCTTCTTTGAGATAGGCACAGACGAGACGCTTTTTGATGGATTATATATTTCTAAAAATAAAGCGCTGTGTGAGAGGTATATGGGACAGTATCCGGTGATTTCAGTCTCATTAAAGAGTGTTGAGGCTTTAAACTTTGATGATGCATTTGATATGGTGTGCGACATGGTATTTGAAGTGGCACTGGAAAATCAGTTCTTATTAGAAAGCAGTCAATTGACAGATGTCGAGAAAATGACCTTTAAGGGTTTGCTGGAAAATAAAACGAGCCGAAGGATTGCTGTAAATGGATTAAAAACCGTTACCACACTGCTTGAGAAGCATTTTAATAAGAAGGTTATTATACTGATAGATGAGTATGATGTTCCGCTGGCAAAGGCAAATCAGAATGGATATTATGAGCAGATGGTAGATTTAATCAGAAATATGCTCTCAAGTGTTTTGAAAACAAATGACAGCCTTGAATTTGCGGTACTTACCGGGTGCCTTCGGGTGGCGAAGGAAAGTATTTTTACAGGACTCAATAATTTTAATGTATTTTCAATAACAGATGAGGAATTTGACGAGAGCTTTGGATTTACTGATGACGAAGTCAGACAATTGCTTCACTATTATGGTCAGGATGATAAATACGATATTGTGAAGGCATGGTATGATGGATATCGTTTTGGAAGTGAGGATGTATACTGTCCGTGGGATGTGATTAATTATTGCAACAGTCATATAACAAATCCTGATCTGGAACCGAAAAATTACTGGCTCAACACAAGCGGTAATGACGTGATAAAACACTTTATAGATATTGCAGATGGACAGAATAAAGCAGCAAAAAGTGAACTTGAGAGGCTGGTCAATGGAGAAATCATTCAGAAGGAAATATACGAGGAGCTTACCTATAGTGAGATGTATGACTCTATAGAAAATCTGTGGAGTGCACTTTTTATGACAGGCTATCTGACTTACAGAGGAAAGCCGAATGGCAGAAGATATGATCTGATAGCACCTAATCTGGAAATCAGAAATATTATCACAGAGCATATACTTACGCTTTTTAGAGCAAGGCTGTCTGCTGATGAACAGAGGGTGAATGCTTTTTGCATTGCATTGCTTGGCGCAGATGCGAAAATGGTAGAAAAACTGTTTACGGAATTTATGGAGTCTACCATAAGCGTCAGAGATACATTTGTACGGAAAAATATCAGGGAGAATTTTTATCATGGAATCCTGCTTGGCATATTGGGCTGCAAGGCGGGCTGGTCAGTAAGGTCTAACTGTGAGTCAGGGGATGGTTTTAGTGATATTCAGGTGCTTATAGATGACAGCGATACAGGAATTGTTATTGAAGTTAAATATGCAGATGACGGAAATGTTGATGAATTGGCGGAAGAGGCAATTAAACAGATTGATAAAATGAGATATACGTCTTATTTGTATCAGTATGATGTGAAGCATGTATTAAAATACGGAATAGCCTGCTATAAGAAGAAATGCACAGTAGCGATGCATGAAGAGTGGAAATGAGCTTCAATTATATTTAATAACTAAAAACCGCCCGTGGCAAATATGCTATGGGCGGTTTTGATATAACATAAGCAAAGCCTTTTACAGGCTGCTTAAATAAAATATTAGCCAAGCTCCTTCTCACACATATCAAGTACAGAAGCAATGGTAGTATCCATATCATAGTACTTGTACTCGCCGAGACGACCACCGAATATAACACCGTTCTCCCTATCGGCAAGCTCCTTGTACTTGGCGTAGAGCTGTCCGTTTTTCTCATCGTTTACAGGGTAGTAAGGCTCATCGCCTGCCTTCCACTCAGAAGAGTACTCACGGCTGATGATAGTTTTTGGCAGGTCATTGCCATCCTCATCCTTGCCGAACTCGAACCACTTGTGCTCGATGATACGTGTCCATGGAGTCTCGCGGTCAGTATAGTTGACAGCGGCATTGCCCTGGAAGTTAGGAATATCGAGGGTTTCATTCTCAAAGCGCACTGAGCGGTACTCCAAGGTGCCGAGCTTAAAGCCAAAGTATGCGTCAATCGGACCTGTGTATACAACCTTGTCAGCAAGAGCATCAAGCTCAGCCTTGTGCTCAAGGTAGTCGGTATTTAATCTGACCTCAATGCCGTCGAGCAGATTTTCAACCATCTTTGTGTATCCACCGATTGGAATACCCTGATAAAGAGCGTTGAAGTAATTGTTGTCAAAGGTAAGTCTAACAGGAAGTCGCTTGATGATGAAAGCCGGAAGCTCCTTACAATCACGCCCCCACTGCTTCTCAGTGTAGCCCTTTACGAGCTTCTCATAGATATCACGGCCAACGAGTGAAATAGCCTGCTCCTCGAGATTTTTTGGCTCACCGGTGATTTCCTTTTTCTGCTCCTCAATCTTTGCAGCAGCCTCCTCCGGTGTCACCACACCCCACATCTTGTTGAAGGTGTACATATTGAAAGGCATTGAGTACAGCTCGCCCTTGTAGTTTGCCACAGGGCTGTTTGTGAAGCGGTTGAACTCAGCAAACTGTGTGATGTAGTTCCAGACCCTCTTATCATTTGTGTGGAATATGTGGGCTCCGTACATGTGTACATTGATGCCCTCCTGCTTTTGGGTGTAAACATTTCCTGCTATGTTAGGACGCTTGTCCACAACAAGCACAGATTTGCCTTTGGCCTTTGCCTCATGAGCAAAGATGGCTCCGTAGAGACCGGAACCTACTATTAAATAATCGTATTTCATTGTATTCTCCAAATTAATTTAGATAAATTTTTAAAGAGTGATTGATTTATCAACCACTCTATTGTATAATCTACTCAAAGGTAATCGGATGTTATTCCGATTTGCCCTCAGTGATTGATTAGTATAAAGATTAGCACCCTCACTTTAGGCGGTTGGGGTGCTATTTCTTTTTGTGGTTGTCTATAATCAGAATTAACACCCGAGCTTTTTCGATTACCCAATGATTATATCATAGAGTATATGGGCTATCAAGGAGGCAATTAGAGAATATGAAACTACCCGGCTACTACTCCTCAGGAGAATTTGCAAAAAAAGCGCATATTACAAAAAAGACTGTCAGGTATTATGACGAGCACAATATTTTAAAACCATCCTACGTAAACGAAAACGGAGCCAGATTCTATAATGATGACGACTTTGCTCGTCTACAGCAGATACTGTTCCTCAAATATCTGGGCTTTTCCCTGGATGATATCAAGGAGATGACACTCAGAAACACGGACAGCAAAGTCATGTCTGAGTCGCTTCACATGCAGCTTGGCCTCGTGGAGGAGAGGATAGAGCAGATGAAGCTTATGAAATCAGCACTGCAGGAGGCTTCAGAGGTAATAGATGAGGGGCGAAGCGTGGACTGGAGCCATATGCTTGAGCTGGTCAATATAAATGAGATGGAGCAAAAGCTAAAGCAGCAGTACAGGGATGCTTCGAATATATCAGCCAGAATTAAACTTCACAGGGATTTCTCAATGAATCCGGTGAGCTGGTTTAGCTGGGTGTTTGATGAGTGTGACTTTTTCAAGGGGGAGAAAGTGCTTGAGGTGGGCTGTGGTGATGCCTCTCTATGGACACAGAACATAGACCGGATACCGGCAGATATGCAGATAACCCTGACCGACATATCATATGGCATGGTAAGGGATGCAACGAGAAATGTAGGCGCAGATGACAGGCGCTTCACATATGAGGTGATGGATGCCCACAGGCTGTATAAACCGGATGCATCGTATGACTGCGTGATAGCAGACCATGTACTGTTCTATTGTGACAATCTGGATGCCGTGTGCAGTGAAATCCTAAGGGTGCTAAAGCCCGGTGGTGTGTTCGTGTGCAGTACATACAGCTCACGGCACATGAAGGAAATAAACGACCTGGTGCAGGAGTTTGATGACCGTATAGAGCTGTCAGCGGAAAGGCTGTATGAGCAATTCGGTAAAGAAAATGGTGAGGCAATACTGGGAAAATACTTTGGTGAGGTAAGCTGGCATGAATACAAGGATGAGCTTGTGGTAGAAAAAGCAGAGCCTGTGATAGAGTATGTGCTCTCGTGCCATGGCAACCAGAACAGGTATATTGTGGACCGCTATAAGGAATTTGCGGCATTTGTCAGAAAGAAGACAGAGGGAGGGTTCCATATTACAAAGGATGCAGGTGTATTTATTGCACGAAAATGATTCAAAAACAGGATATTATAAGCATATATTTTGTGAAAAATGCTAAAAATATAAAAAAGTACTTGAAGGTGCCCTTGGGGCACCTTTTATAATGCAGATAAATGATGAATCAGGTCAGTGGATTCTACAGACCGAAAGCATCAAGTGCAGCACGTAGTTTCAGTTTAAAGGAGAACAACATGAAAGGTATTATATTAGCGGGAGGTTCAGGCACACGTCTTTACCCACTCACAATGGTAACATCAAAGCAGTTACTTCCAATTTATGACAAGCCAATGATCTACTATCCAATGTCAGTGCTTATGAATGCAGGCATCAGAGATATCCTGATCATTTCAACACCACAGGATACACCAAGATTCAAGGAGCTCTTAGGAGACGGACATCAGTTTGGTGTCAACCTCACCTACGAGGTACAGCCAAGCCCGGACGGACTGGCGCAGGCATTCGTTATCGGTGAGAAATTTATCGGTGATGACACCGTAGCCATGGTTCTCGGAGACAACATCTTCGCAGGACACGGACTCAACAAGAGACTAAGGGCAGCAGTTGAAAACGCAGAGAGCGGTAAGGGCGCCACAGTATTCGGATACTATGTAGACGATCCTGAGAGATTCGGTATCGTAGAGTTCGATAAAGAGGGAAAGGCTATTTCAATCGAGGAAAAGCCGGAGCATCCAAAGAGCAATTACTGTGTCACAGGTCTTTATTTCTACGACAACAACGTAGTAGAGTACGCAAAGAACCTTAAGCCATCAGCAAGAGGAGAGCTTGAGATAACAGACCTTAACAGAATCTATCTAGAGAAAAAGGCACTCAATGTAGAGCTTTTAGGACAGGGCTTTACATGGCTTGACACAGGAACACATGAGAGTCTTGTAGATGCCACAAACTTTGTCAAGACAGTCGAGACACATCAGCACCGCAAGATAGCATGTCTTGAGGAAATCGCTTACTTAAACGGCTGGATTACAAAGGATGAAGTATTAAAGACATATGAGCTCGTAAAGAAGAACCAGTACGGACAGTACTTAAAGGATGTACTTGATGGAAAATACCGCGAGCAACTGTACTAATTATAGTAAAATCGACATTGCGTTAGTTAGCCAGTAGATTAATTTAATACAAATAATTTAAATCTCGCTTGCAAAAAGCGGAAATCAGGAGGAAATCAAAATGACAATTATCGTAACAGGTGGAGCAGGATTTATCGGAAGCAACTTCGTATTTCACATGCTTAACAAATATCCGGATTACCGTATCGTATGCTTAGACTGTCTCACATATGCAGGAAATCTCTCAACACTTGAGCCTGTAATGGACAATCCAAACTTCCGTTTCGTAAAGGAGAGCATCACAGACCGTGACGCTGTATACAAATTATTTGAGGAAGAGCATCCTGATATGGTTGTAAACTTCGCAGCAGAGTCACACGTTGACCGTTCAATCGAAAACCCACAGGTATTCCTTGATACAAATATCATCGGAACATCAGTGCTTATGGACGCATGCCGCAAGTATGGTATTAAAAGATATCACCAGGTATCAACAGATGAGGTATACGGAGATCTGCCACTTGACCGCCCTGACCTTTTCTTCCATGAGGATACACCAATTCATACGTCAAGCCCATATTCATCATCAAAGGCAGCAGCAGACTTACTCGTGCTTGCTTACCACCGCACATATGGACTTCCTGTAACAATCAGCCGTTGCTCAAACAACTACGGACCATACCATTTCCCGGAGAAGCTTATCCCACTTATGATTGCAAATGCACTTAATGATAAGCCACTCCCGGTATACGGAACAGGCGAGAACGTGCGTGACTGGCTCTATGTAGAGGATCACTGCAAGGCAATCGACCTTATCATCCACAACGGACGTGTAGGAGAGGTTTACAACGTAGGTGGACACAATGAGAAGACAAACCTTGAAATCGTAAAGATTATCTGCAAGGAGCTCAACAAGCCGGAGAGCCTTATCACATTCGTAGGAGACCGTAAGGGCCATGATATGCGTTACGCAATCGACCCAACAAAGATTCACAACGAGCTCGGATGGCTTCCTGAGACCAAGTTTGAGGACGGCATCAAGAAGACAATCAAGTGGTACCTCGACAACCGAGAGTGGTGGGAGACAATCATCAGCGGAGAGTACCAGAACTATTACGAGAAGATGTACGCGAATAGATAGTTATTATCGTTTGTCTGGTGGTTTTGCGCATATATGGTGATGTTAGTCACGATAATAATTAAGCATAAAGGAGACCCTAAATGAAAGTATTTGTTACAGGAGTTGCAGGTCAGCTCGGACACGACGTAATGAATGACCTGGCAGCGCGTGGTTACGAAGGAATCGGAACAGATATAGCACCACAGTACAGCGGAGCAGATGATGGCACAGCAGTTACAACTATGCCATATGTCTCACTTGACATCACAGACCGTGATGCAGTGGAAAAAACAATCACAGAGCTTAAGCCTGACGTGATAGTGCACTGTGCAGCATGGACAGCAGTAGATCTGGCAGAGGATGATGACAAAAAAGCAAAGGTGCATGCAATCAACGCAGACGGCACTCAGAATATCGCTGATGCCTGCAAGAAGATAGATGCCAAGATGGTATATATCAGCACAGACTATGTATTTGACGGACAGGGCACCACACCATGGCAGCCTGACTGCAAGGACTATGCACCGCTCAACGTATATGGACAGACAAAGCTCGACGGAGAGCTTGCAGTGGCAAATACCCTTGAGAAGTACTTTATCGTGCGTATAGCATGGGTATTTGGAGTGAATGGCAAGAACTTCATCAAGACAATGCTGAATGTCGGCAAGACACATGACAAGCTCACAGTAGTAAGTGACCAGATTGGTACACCGACATACACACTTGATCTTTCAAGATTGCTCGTAGATATGATAGAGACTGATAAATATGGTTACTATCACGCTACAAACGAGGGCGGATATATCAGCTGGTATGATTTCACAAAGGAAATCTTCAAGCAGGCAGTGGAGCTTGGTCATACAGAGTATTCTGAGGACAGACTCACAGTCGCACCTGTTACCACAGCAGAGTATGGTGTGTCAAAGGCAGCACGTCCGTTTAACAGCAGACTAGACAAGAGCAAGCTCGTGGAGAATGGATTTAAGCCACTCCCTACATGGCAGGATGCGTTGCACAGATATCTGCAGGAGATTAACTTTTAGAAAGGATATAGAAATCATGGGACAGATTAAAGTACAGAAAAACGTAGGTGGAATCGAAGGACTTTGCATCATCGAGCCTACAGTACACGGAGACAACCGTGGATACTTTATGGAGACATACAATTCAAAGGACATGCAGGAGGCAGGCATTGACAGAGTATTCGTACAGGATAATCAGTCTTGCTCCACAAAGGGAGTGCTCCGCGGACTTCATTTCCAGAAGGAATACCCACAGGCAAAGCTTGTGCGTGCGGTAAAGGGCTCAGTATTTGATGTGGCTGTAGACTTAAGAAGCGATTCAAAGACATACGGCAAGTGGTTCGGAGTAGAGCTAACAGAAGAGAACAAGAAGCAGTTCCTTATACCGGAGGGCTTTGCACACGGATTTTTAGTACTCTCAGATGTAGCAGAGTTCTGCTACAAGGTTACAGATTTCTGGCATCTTGGAGACGAGAGCGGTCTTGCATGGAATGATCCTGCAATCGGCATCGAGTGGCCACAGCTTGTCGGAGAGTATCCTGGAAGTGCTGACGGAAGCGGATACACACTTGAGGATGGCACACCAATCAATTTAAGTGATAAGGATCAGAAGTGGGAGACACTGGAGAATACATTTAAGTTCTAGAATAAATAAAACTTGCAATAAGCTATGGATGGTTTATACTGTTCATAGCTTATTTTGGTATAGAAATTTAATATAGATTTAATATGGATATACAATAATAAGTGGCAAATATATTACAAATATGTTAAAATATCTTTTATGGACAAAAATAAATCAATTTCAACACAGAAAAATAACAGATGGGATGTAGTATACTTTATATTGTATGGCATTGTGCTCGCAAAATGTGTATACGAGACTACCATGTTTTCGCAGCAGGTGCTGGTAGGAACCTTTAAGCTTTTTCTTGCAGCGATGGTTTTGTATACAGGAGCCAAGGTTCTTTTTTCTGGATACTACAGCAGAAAAGAGCAGCTTGCAATTGCCGTAGTTATTCTTATATTTGGAATAGTAGGTTTACGGACCGGTTATTATGAGCTGCTACAGCCGGTACTGCTTATTGTCGGGGCAAAAAATGTGAGGTTTGACGATATATTAAAGGTATATACGGCGGTAGTATCGGTCATGCTTATAGTGGCAGCTATAGCCAGTCAGACAGGTGTGATAGCGGATGTGATAGGCTATTCACCTAGAAATGCAGCGGCAGCCAGACATTCATACGGCATCATATATCCGACGGACTTTGCGGCACATATATTTTATCTGATATTGGCGGTGAGCTGCCTTGGTATATGGAAGAGAGTACAGGAAAACGAAAAATACAGATATCCGGCATGGCTCAGATGGCTTATCGTGATAGCAGCAGCTGTATTTATATATATAAAAGCAGGAGCATTTACAGGAACAGTCTGCCTGATGGGATTTTTGGTTTTGATGGGCCTGATTTATCTGCTTGAGAGGAAAAATCTGGCGCGCAGGGTGTGTGAGATATTTAAATATCTGCCGATAGTGTGGGCGAGTCTTTTTCTTGGACTCAGCTATTTTTATAGCGAGAGCAATGCTATAATGGTTAAAATAGATACTGTACTATCTCAAAGGCTGATGGTAAGCCACAAAGTTTGGAGTGAGTATAGCGTTAAGCCATTTGGACAGTTTATAGAGGAACAGGGCTGGGGAGGCATTGCAGACCCGACCGGGATAGACCCTGCAAAGTATTTCTTTATAGATGATATGTATCTTAGAATGCTGTTTGAGTATGGAATAATAGTGTTTGCTGTAGTGCTGATATTATTAATATTTATTGGTCACAAGGCAATAGGAGCAAATCAATATGTGCTTTTTGCAGTAATAGTCATGATTGGCGTGCACTCTTTTATGGAGCATCATCTGCTGGAGGTGGCATATGATCCGTTCCTGCTTGTATTGTTTGCCGACATAGATACTGCTGATAAGGAAAAATCCGGGAGAAAGATATGAACTCAAAAAAATGGATAATCCAGTACCTTGAGGTACTTCTTGATATAATTGTGATGTTTACATCTTATCTGATTGCAAACTGGTACAAGTTCGGTTTCTTTAGAACGGGACTTATAAACCATACAGAGCACTATCTTACGCTTTTTCTGGTAGAGCTCGTGGCATATGTGGTAGTACATTTTGTGGCATTTGCAGATGATAATCTGATAAATCGAAAGCTCTTTCCTGAAATATACAATGTCCTGAAGATGTATGTATATGTGGGTGCAATCACAGTCGGCTGTGTATATTTCACAAAAACAAGTGAATATTTCTCGAGAGGGCAGATGGGTATGACCTTCATAATGAGTACTATATTCACGGTGATAGTCAGACAGCTGCTGAAAAGACTGGTGACAAAGGAATATCACCGCTCAGGGGCCAATGAGAAAATCATGCTTGTCACAACCTCGGACCAGGTGGAGAGAGTGATAAAAAAGATAAAGACCACAAGAAACTGGGATTTTCGTATATCAAACATAGCAATACTTGACTGTGATATGGTCGGTGAGATAGTAGACAAGATAGAGGTCGTCGCAACTGCCGATAACCTGCTTCAGGTGATATCAACAGCAGAGATAGACTCAGTGTTTGTACATCTGCCGGACGGCTATCCGTTTAAGCAGAGAGAGTTTGTTACAGTACTCAATGAGATGGGCAAGACAGTGCACCTGAATGTCAACGAGTATGAGGCCAAGGTCGGTGAGCACTATATGGATTTCCTTGGAAAATACGCAGTGGTCACATGGAAGAATAAGACATACCGTGTAAGGCATCTGCTTATTAAAAAACTGATGGACCTGCTGTTTGGCGTGGCAGGAAGCATACTTATAGTGCCTGTGTGGTTTGTTGCATTTATAGGCAAAATAGTCACAGGCGATCATGGACCGGTGCTCATATCGCTTGTCAGAGTCGGCAAAAACGGACGAAGATTTTATTACTATAAATTCCGCACCATGTATATGGATGCGAGGGATAGATATGACAAATGGATACTCGATGGAAAGAAGGGGAAAGACCCGAGATTTACACCGGTTGGAAGAATGCTTGGGGCATTAAGGCTTGAAAATCTGCCATCAGCCTGGAATGTGCTGTGGGGAGATATGAGCATGGTGGGAAATCCTGCTCCATCACTGCCGGAGTTTATAGAATACTCTGCATTTCACAGAAAAAGTCTATCGGTAAAGCCCGGAATCATAGGCTTCTGGCAGGTATACAGCAGGGAACACAGGCTGCTTACCGAGGAGGAGCAAAGCGAGTACGACCAGGAATATATACTGAACTGGACGGTGGGCCTTGATCTGAGGATTATCTTCAGGGCAGTATGTCCTCTGTGCAGGTCTGTGTCAAAGAGAGAGCTTGTCATGCCGGCACAGCTGGTTGATGAGATGAGATGCTTGAGCGAGCTAGTGAAGGATAGAGAGCCTTTAAGCTATGACATCCAGGCATATCAGGCCACTGAAGACAGCGGAAAGCCGGTATACAGATTTATAAAGCGTCTGGTAGATATTGTTGCCTCACTGCTTGGACTTATAGTACTGTCACCGGTGTTTATCATACTCGCTGTGATAATCAGAATGAGTGATGGCGGCAGCGTGTTCTATGGGCACACAAGAGTCGGCTATAAGGGAAAGAAAATATCTGTATACAAGTTCAGGAGCATGAAGACGAACGCAGGTGATCTGGAAAAGATACTGACACCTGAACAGCTGGAGCAGTATGTAAAGGAATTCAAGATAGACAATGATCCTCGAATCACAAAAATAGGAGGCTTTCTGCGAAAGACCAGCCTTGATGAACTGCCACAGCTAATCAACATACTTAAGGGAGAGCTCTCCATAGTGGGACCGCGTCCAATCGTGGAGAAGGAAACCGAGATATACGGTAAGGACATCGTAAAGCTTCTGAGCGTAAAGCCGGGGCTGACAGGCTACTGGCAGGCATATGCCAGAAACAATGCCACCTATGAGAGCGGAGAGCGCCAGAGGATGGAGATGTACTATGTGGAGCACTGCTCACTTTGGCTGGATATAAAGATACTTTTCAGAACCGTTTTTTCTGTAATCAGGGAGGATGGAGCACAATAATCAGAACATATGTGAACACATAATGCCGGGTGTGCAAGATGTGAATTAAACATAACAGATGTGAGAAATATGATGAAAAAACTGGATTTAATTAATATAAAAATAAGTCTCATAATACCTACACTCAACGCTGCAGAGTATATGCCCGGTCTGATAGATATACTGGGCAGACAGAGCCGTAAGCCCGATGAGATAATAGTGATAGACTCGGAATCCGAGGATGCCACAGTGCGCATGGCAGAGCAGGCAGGCTTTAGGACACTGAAGGTCAAGAGAAGCGAATTTGATCATGGTGGCACGAGAAACTATGCTGTAGCCATGTCAAGGGGTGATATAGTGATGTTTCTGTCGCAGGATGCGCTGCCTTCAGATGAACACTATGTTGAAAATATGCTGGCAGGCTTTGAAAACGAAGAAGTCGTTATGATATCAGCCAGACAGCTCCCGAGAAGGGATGCTAAGCCTGACGAGGCATTAGTCAGGGAGTTTAATTATCCGGCAGAAAGCTTTGTCAGAAGTAAAGAGGATATACCACGACTTGGGATAAAGGCATATTTCTTCTCGGATGTATGCTCAGCCTACAGACGTGATTTCTTTGAAGACATAGGCGGCTTTGAAAGCCCACTGCTCACAAATGAGGATATGCTGATGGCAGCCAGGGCGCTTAAGGCAGGATACAAGATAGGCTATTGTGCCACAGCACAGGTGTATCACTCACACAACTATACATTTAAGCAGCAGTACAAGCGCAACTTTGAGGTAGCGGTCTTTATGGAGACCTATAAAGATGAGATAAAGTGTGATGGCACCACAGGTGAGGGTGTCAGGATGGTGCTTTTCATAGAAAAACAGCTCTTAAAGCAGTTCAAGATAGGAGCAGCAGTGCACTGCATATTTGACAGTGCGGCAAAGTTTCTGGGCAACAGGGCCGGAAGGAAGTGGAAGAGGAAGAATGCATAGCACAGACAAGATAGCCATTCTAATGGCTACATACAATGGAGAAAAATATATATGTCAGCAGATAGACTCTATCCTGTCGCAGACCTGCAAGGACTGGGAGATATATATACACGATGATGGCTCTACAGACGACACGATAGCTGCAGTAGAAAGTTATGTGGAAAAATATCCGGATAAGATACATCTGATAGATGGTAAATCAACCGGCGGCGCAAAGTACAACTTTTTCTATATGTTTGGTCAGGTGGAAGCGCCATACTATATGACCTGTGATCAGGACGATGTATGGCTGGAAAAGAAGATAGAGCTGACATATGATAAGATGCTGGCTATTGAGGACAAAGCAGATATTCCGTGCCTGGTATACACGGAGCTTCGCGTGGTAGATAGCGAGCTGAATACAATAGCGGACACGATGAGCGAATACCAGAGTCTTGACTGTCACAAGCGCACAATCAATCAGTTTATATTGCAGAATTCTGTGACAGGCTGTACAATGATGATGAACAGAGCTTTAAGAGATAAGATGCTTCACATCACAAATATAGACAACACAATAATGCATGACTGGTGGGCAGCACTTGTAGCTGCGCAGTTTGGCAAAACAGCATTCATAGATGAGCCAACGATATTGTACAGACAGCATGGAGACAACAGTTTGGGGGCACTTGGGATAAATAGGTTCTCATATATTGTACGCCGTGTCTGGCAGAAAAAACAGATACAGGAGAGTCTGAGGCTGGGACGGCTTCAGGCGAGAGAATTTGCAAAGACATATAATCTTCCCGATGACAGCCTGGCGGTAAGGTATGCGGCACTGGAAGGTGAATCCAGACGCGTGAGACAACGGTTTTATAAGGAAAATGATATGTATAAGACCGGGACCATGAGACGGCTGGGACAGGCTGTGTGGGGATGATTTGATAGGAATTAAAAAATGGGTAAAATTATAGATTTTATAAAAGATAAGGGTATTAGAGGAACGTGGGATACGGTTAAATTTCATTATCATAGTGATATAAAATATAATTATTGGTTTAAAAAACATCGAGTAACTGAAAAAGAACTTTTGAGACAGAAAAATGTCAAGTTTAAATACGAACCTAAAATTAGCATTATAGTTCCCGCATTTTATACGGAGATAACTATGATAGAAGAATTAATTGATTCTGTTAAAAATCAAAGTTACAGTAACTGGGAGCTATGTATTTCTATTGGATCACCGGAAGATAGAAAATTAATTGAGATTTTATCACAATATTCCAATTGTGATAAGATAAAATATATTATTTCGGAAAGAAATTTGGGAATTTCTGACAATACTAATTGTGCATTAAAATTGGCTTCAGGTGATTATATAGCTTTACTTGATCATGACGATGTTATTGAACCTAATGCTTTATATGAGATAGCAAATGCTGTTCAAGACAAGACTATAGACATGATTTATACTGATGAAGATAAAGTTAATTATAAACTTACAAGATATGTCAGCCCGTATTTTAAACCAGATTTTAGTATTGATTTATTAAGATCGCAAAACTATATAACACATTTATTAGTGATAAAAAATGAATTATTGCAGAAGGCCGGAAGTTTATTACCTGAAATGGATGGAGCACAGGATTATGATTTGATATTGAGATGTGCAGAGTATGCTAATAAAATTAAACATATACCAAAGGTGTTATATCATTGGAGAATTATAGAAGGTTCAACAGCAGGAAATGCAGAAAGTAAAATGTATTGTTATGAGGCTGGAAAAAGGGCATTAGAGAATCATTTAGATAGATGCAATATAGAAGCAGAGGTTTGCTATGCTAAATTGTTAGGAAGATACCATATAAAATATAAATTGTTAGGGAAGCCACTATTGTCTGTAGTGGTTGCTAATGCTACGTTAAAGGATAAAAGAAGGATAAAAGAGGCAATCGTTAGTACAGATGGGAACACAAATATAGAATTTATATTTGTAAGTGATGATGATTTGTATAAGGCATATAATAATGGAGCTAGACAGACAAAAGGGAAGATTATTTTATTTGTTTTAGGAGCTTGTTTTCCTATAGAAAAAAATTCAATTTATGAGTTATTGTCATTAAGTATGCAGGAGAAAGTGGGAATTGTTGCTCCCAAGATACTTTATCGGGATAATAAAATCAAGCATGCTGGAATGATTTTAGGCTTTAAAAATAAAGTTGGTTACGCATTTAGGGGATGCGATAGAAGGGCAACGACATATATGAATAGAGCAGAACAAAATGGAAATTATAGTGTTGTGTCACCTGAAGTTTTTATTATATCGAAAGAGGTATTTGATAATGTTGGTGGATATGATATAAAAAATGATTGTGAATTAACTCAAGTTTTATTTTGTGATAAAATAATAAAAAAAGGCTTGCGAATAGTATATAATGCGTTTTCTGAATGGCGCAGTGAAAATATTGAGACTGAAAAAAATAAATCGAGAGTATGTGATTGGAGCAATATAAACAAGAAAGATCCATATTATAATGAAAATCTTTCACTACACAAGAGATTGTTTGAATTAGAATAATAGAGGCTATATGAAGATAAATTTTGTTATTCCTACGCCGGGAAATACTGGTGGGTTACAAGTTATATATAAATATGCAGAAGAATTTCAAAAAAAAGGGCATGATGTTAGAATATATTATCCTTTGAAACTATATTTACTTGATTATAGTTTAAACAAGTTTCGACAGATAATGTTTGTTATATACAGGACTTTGGTAAATATTTTTCATTTTTGTATTTGTCATAATGAAAAAAAGTACAATTCGAAAATTATTATGAAATATGTTCCTGTTATTAATGATTTTTTTATGCCTAATGCTGATTATATTATTGCAACAGCATGGCCGACAGCATATGATGTTGCAAAATTGAGTGACAAAAAGGGAAAAAAATATTATTTTATTCAGGATTTTGAAGTTTGGGATGATAAAAAAAGGGGGATGCAAAGTTATAGGTTGCCACTTAGACATATTGTCATAGCCAAATGGATATCTGATATTCTAGATGAAAAAATTGGAATAAAGGAAAGAGTAATTATAAATAATGGAATAGATTTAGATGAATATTATAATGATAATAAGAATGTGAATTATAATATGCCATTACATTTCTTGATGTTATATCATAAACTACCAAAAAAAGGTGTCAAATATGGATTGAAAGTTTTTGATAAGGTGCTAGAAAAATATCCAGGATCAACGCTGACGATGTTTGGAATAAAGAAAGAAGAAAGTCTTCCAAAATATGTTCACTTTGTAGAAAATCCAACTAAAAGTGAAATAAGAAAACTGTATTGTGAAGCGGATGTGTATATTTATCCTAGTTTAATAGAAGGTTGGGGACTGACAGTAGTTGAAGCAATGGCAGCTAAGTGTGCTGTTATAGGAACAAATACAGGATGCATGTTGGACATTGGAAAAGATGGTGAAAATACATTGTTATCTGAACCGGGAGATATAGATGGTATGTTTGATAATATTGAAAAGGTAATACAAAATCGCAATCTTTTGAAAAAAATAAGTTTTGCTGGTTATGAAACTGCGTGTACATTGTCTTGGGAAAAGTCAGTTGAGAAATTTCTAGACATTTTGCAAAATTATTGAGGTTAGTATAATGAGACTGATTAATAAAATAGTTAATAAAATAACAAAAAGACAAGAAAAAAAATGGTATGCGGAAGTGAGTGAGTATGAAGGAACAGCAGATATCCTTTTTGTCAATGGATGTGAATTAGAACATCCATTTAGATATAGAGTGTTGCATCAGAAGGAACAGCTTGAAAAAGTGGGGTATTCATGTCATTGGGTATATATTAAGCAAATTAATCGGCTGAATGTTGAGAATATGGTAAAAAATCATAAAGTTATAATTATATATAGATGTCCATTTCAGAATGCTGTAAGAAAATTGATGAATTATGCGTCAAAGTATAGAAGAAAAGTATTATTTGATATAGATGATTTAGTAATAGATACAGTTTATACAAATACAATACCTTATGTGCAAAAATTATCAAATAGACAGAAACGGAAATATGATTCAAATGTGCTTAAAATGAAAAAAACAATGTTGATGACATATGGGGTTATTACTACAACACAGCAACTACAAATAGAATTGTTGAAGTTTTCGAATAATGTGTTTATTAACAGAAATACAGCATCTGAGAAAATGGTTGAACTTTCAGAAAAAAGATTAAAACTGAAAGAAAATAATTTATCAGGATTAATTAGGATAGGATATTTTAGTGGCAGTATAACGCATAATGCAGATATAGAATTAATAGCTGAGGCTGTGCAATATATTATGGAAAAACATAGAAATGTTATGTTGTGTGTTGTTGGAGAATTAAATTTGCCAGAAAAATTTAAAAGGTTTGAAGAAAGGATAGTAAGATATCCATTTGTTGATTGGAAGAAATTACCTGAATACATTGCTTCAGTGGATATAAATATATGTCCGCTAGAAAATACTATTTTTAATGCAGCAAAATCTGAAATTAAATGGATAGAGGCTGCTTTAGTAAAAGTCCCTACGGTGGCAAGTAGAATAGGAGCATTTGAAGAAGTGATAGATGATGGAGTCACAGGTGTTCTATGCAGTTCGATAGAAGAATGGAAAAATAAATTAGATGATTTGATCAGTTCAGAACAACTAAGAAAAAAAATTGCAAATAAGGCATATGATAAGGTGCATAGCACTTGTCTAACAGATAACACAGGAATAAAATTAGGAAATTATCTTATGAAAATATGAGAATGTTGAAATTTGCCTAATATTATGATATAATGCATCGATATGATGTTCGAATTTAAGTTAGAATTTTAGGTTGAAAGGACTAATTTATGAATAAAAAATATCTTAATTGGAAAAAATTAGCTCAGATTATGATAATAGTTGTTGTTATTGAGGCTTTATTTCTTCTGGGAGCGTTTCATCAGATTAATTACAAATCTAACAATCAAGCGCAGAGTGTTACGGATGAAAATGTCGGTGAAATCACAGATGGAGTAGATGTTGTACAAACATTCAAATACAATGGTGATTATATTAATAAAATATCAATTAAAGCTGGAACATATGAACGAAATAATTCTGGAACAGTTTCTATTACATTAACAGGTGATGGGAAAAAAATAGCTGATAATAAATTTGATGTTTCAAAGGTGGAGAATAACAAAGATATTGTATTAAAAGTTAATAAAAGGGTTGATGATAAATATAATAGATATAAGTTGACTATAAGTGGAAGTGAAAGTACAAAGAACGATTCTATTACGTTATATTCAAACTCAAAAGGTAATATTCATGATGGAAAATTGTTTGTTAATAATAAGAGTATTGATGGCGAGTTAGAGATGACTGTATATGGCGATAATATAAGATATATCGGAAAATTCTGGCCAATATTCTTTGCTGTATTTATTTTGATTATTGCTACATTTTATTGTGTACAGAAAAAAAGAGAGAGTTTGGGTAAAAAAAGTATTCTTCATAATTTGTTTTATAATCTTGAACGATATCATTTTTTGATTAAACAGCTTGTTTCTAGAGATTTTAAAACAAAGTATAAAAGATCTGTTTTAGGTTTTTTTTGGAGTTTCTTAAATCCGTTGATGACAATGTTAGTGCAGTATGCGGTATTTTCGACTATTTTTAGAGCAAATATAGATAATTATCCAGTATATTTGTTGAGCGCAACAGTTTTATTTAGTTTTTTCACTGAAGCAGTTGGTGGGGGATTAGGATCCATTGTATTCAATGCGCCATTGATTAAAAAAGTATATGTGCCAAAGTATATATATCCAGTCTCAAAAGTTTTATCTACAGCTATTAATTTATGTATTTCTCTTGTGCCATTGGCAGCTGTTATTTTGATTACTGGAGAATTACCTAATAAAGCATATATATTGATTCCATTTGTTTTAGTATGTTTAATTGTATTTTGTATAGGAATGTCTTTGATTTTGTCATCTTTGATGGTTTTCTTTAGGGATGTGCAGTTTTTATGGAGTATAATTAGTCTATTGTGGATGTATGCAACTCCTATGTTTTATCCTGAGGATATAATTCCTAAACAGTTTCATTTTGTTTTAACGTTGAATCCAATGTACCATTATATATCTTTTTTTAGAACAATAGTTTTAGAGGGGACATCACCGCAGATGGTAGAGTATGTTTATTGTTTGGGATTCTCTGTTGTAATATGTGGAATTGGAGCCGCAATATTTAATCATACCCAGAAAAAATTTGTTCTTTATCTATAATTATGGAGGCCGATATGATAAAAGTAGAAAATGTATCTATGAAATTCAGAATGACAAATGATAATATGTCAAGCTTAAAAGAATTTGCCATAGCGGCATTGAAGCACAAAATCAATTATAATGATTTTTGGGTTTTTAAAAACATAAATTTTGAAGTGAAAAAAGGTGAAGTCGTTGGAATTGTTGGAAGAAATGGTGCTGGTAAATCTACAATATTAAAGATTATATCTGGAATTCTTACTCCGACCACAGGGAAGGTTACATTAAATGGAAATGTAGTTCCGATGTTGGAATTGGGATCGGGATTTGATCAAGACTTAACAGGTCGAGAAAATATATTTTTAAATGGATCAATTCTTGGTTATTCTGAGGAATTCTTGAAAGAAAAATATGACGAGATAGTAGAATTTTCGGAGTTGGGCGAGTTTATTGAATCTCCAATTAGAAATTATTCTTCAGGAATGATGATGCGCTTGGCGTTTTCTATTGCCACGATTGTACAGCCGGAAATATTAATTGTTGATGAGATACTTGCGGTAGGAGATGAGGCTTTTCAGAAAAAAAGCAAAAGAAAAATGTTGGAGTTGATGGGAGGTGGAACTACAGTTCTGTTTGTATCACACAGTATTGATCAAATTAGAGAAATGTGTAACAGAGTTATATGGCTTGAAAAGGGAGAAGTTAAAATGGAAGGCGAAACAAAAATGGTTTGTGACGCCTATCAAAAATATATTAATCCGGTTGCTGATGATGGAGATAAGAAGCATAAGGCATCTGATGCACCTAAATTCTTTTCAGATGTTCTTTTTATATACGGTGAAGATGAAGAGGCATATGATTGGAGAGTAACAAATATTCGAGAACAATTACAGACGGGACAGATGAATTCCAATGAAGTATATTATGAGAATTTATCGCAGGATTTAGTGAAAAAATATCGTATATTCATATTTGTGGGGTGTAGTGAGGAAGAAGGAATAATTGATTTCATTAAATTAGCAAAAAAACTTAATAAAACGGTAATAGTTGATATTAATAAATGCAACAGTGATGTGATTTATTTTAAGCATCAAAATGAATTACTTGAGAATGTACGTGAATATTGTGATGGGGTTATGGTTTCTAATACGTATTTGCAAGAAACATATAATGCCATTGGATATACAACTATACTGAATGAATTGGTTACATCTGAGAGAATAGCTGAGTATGCAGCGTGGTCGATTTATGATAGAGATGTTCTTCCAAATATGAAAACAAAATATATGAGTGAAGATGAACTTATAAATTATAATAAAGCTTGTCTTGTAAGAAATAATAGATTATCTGATGGAATGCGTATCGGATTTTTTGGAGATACTTTAATCAGCGATAGATTTAATCTAATAATAAATAATGTTGTTGATTTGATGAAAAATAATGGGACATTGAAATTATATGCGGAGGATTTAGAACAGAGGCTTCCGGCTGAATTAGAGAATTACAGAAGTCGTATAATATTTAAATCATTGACTGAAAAAGAGGATATATTAAGAGATTTTGCAGAAGTGGATATTGCTGTTTTTGCAACAAGAGATGCTATTGAAGAAAATGATATTATTATTAAAAATGAAATTTATGCTGGTTTGGTTAAGGTGCCATATTTAGCATATTCAGATAATGACTCATTAGAAAAAGATAATGTATTTAATGACTTACAGAGTTTTGAATCAGAATTACAGAGATTAATTGATAATAGAAAACTATGTGAAGAAATTGGACAGAAATTATATGTTACTATAAGAAATGAAAAATGTGCCATATATAATTGTGACGAAATAGTAAAAGTTTTAAAAACTCTTATTTCCGAAAATATGATTTTTTCAGTCGTAGGAGATTACTGGTCTCCAATAAATTATCAAGTGTTCGAGAAAGCAGCGCAGTTACAAATGTCTGGAAAAGATGTAACTATTGTTTGTATGGGGAAAGAACAGAAGGATATCGTGGTTGATGATGTTTTATTACCTGTAGTTTCAAGAGAACTTATTTATTTTAATGCGGATGTGGATTGTTCATTGGCAACAGATTGCGAAGGAATTCTTTGGTTACAGGATTATGCTCGAGCTAAAAAAATGTATTATTATGTTACCTGTAATGAGTTATTGTGTTGTTCAGCTGGTGATAGAATGAAGATGATGGCTCAAAAGGCATTACATCCATACCGAAATATTGAATTTGTTACTACATCTAAAATAATAGAAGAATGGCTGAAATTAAATTATAATATTTCAGCAATGTATGTAGAGCCTTTTATAAAATTAGAAGATTATAGGAAAATTAAAAAAAATAATAATAGTAAGCACAGAGTACTTATAGTTGGTGATTGTTTGAATAAAAATGATAATTTAGACTTCGCTTTTAATGTGGTAGATAGGCTTGATAAAAATAAATTTGAAGTGATTTTTTGGGCATTTGGAAGAGAACCATATAAATATTATAATTATGATAAATTATATTGGGAATTGAATAAATGTGATATAATAGAATTATATAATATGTGTGATATTTTGTTAGTTACATGTAAATCTGGTAATACCTATGATTGTGACAAGATAATGGATTTATGTGGTGGAAAAATAGTTTGTTCAGACGCTTATAGTAGTACAGTTTATTCATCAAATTATATTGTATATGAAGATGGAAATATTGATTCAGCAGTAGAAGCGATAGAGCATACGTTATAAGTAACTATTGGATAAATATGTTTAGTGAAATGGAGAAGAGATGAGTGAATTAAGAATGCTTGCACATAAAACAGTTAAAACATACAAAGAGGCTGGTGCAAAAAAGGTAGTTAAAAAGGCAACTGTTAAATTGCTTAGACATTTAGTAAATGGAGAAATGGTTGATGGCAGTCCTAATAAAACTTTTGCAGATGTTTTATTTATAAATGGATGCTATTTGCCACATCCATCAAGATATAGAGTAGCTCATCAAATGGAACAGTTGGAAGCTGCAGACATTTCTTCAAACACAATTTTTTATACAGATGTTACACCTGAGCTTGCTAGATTATACAGAGTGTTTGTTTTTTTTAGATGTCCATATACTGAGCAAGTTGGAAAATTAATAGAAAGAGCTAAAGAAGACAATAAGGTGGTTTTGTTTGACATAGACGATTTAGTAATAGATAGAGAGTATACTAAATCAATTCAGTATTTGAATAAGATGTCAGATCAGGAAAAACAGGAGTATTATAATGGGATTGATCTTACTCAAAAAACATTAAAAATGTGCGATGCTGCTATAACAACAACTGAGAGAATGGCGGAAGAACTTTCTAAATATGTTCCTCAGGTTTTCATTAATAGAAATGTGGCTTCTGATGAAATGTTAAAATTATCTTTAGATGCTCAAAAGAATAAAGAAAAGCAGGAAAATTCGTTAACGTTAGGATATTTTTCAGGAAGTATTACACATGATGCTGATTTTATGTTAATTCTTCCGGTTATAAAAAAATTGATGATTAAGTATTGCAACTTAAAATTAGCTCTTGTAGGCGAAATTACTGTTCCAAAAGAGCTTGAAGATGTTAAAGATAGAATTATATTTCATAAGTTTGGAGATTGGAAAGAATTACCTAGAAAAATAGCATCAGTTGACATTAATCTAGCGCCTTTAGAAAATAGCATATTTAATGAAGCAAAGTCTGAAAATAAATGGGTAGAAGCTGCATTAGTAAGAGTTCCTACTGTAGCAAGTAAAGTTGGCGCTTTTGAACATATGATAGAAAATGGTGTCACAGGCATGCTGTGTGATAATATTCAAGAATGGGAAAATGCTCTTGAACGGTTAATAACTGATAAACAATATAGAAAAAAAATAGCGGATAATGCTTTTGATTATTGTAAAGAAAATTGTACCTCTGTATATTCTGCTCAGAGACTAGGAAATTATATAAAACAAATAATGAAGCCTAATATCGCGTTTATACTTCCCGTTCTCCAAATTAGTGGAGGAGCTTTGGTTATATTGAAACATTGTGTTATGCTTAAAGAGGCAGGATATGATGTTACAATTATAAATCAGGGAAATGAAGAGGATGAGTATGTATACAAAGATGGAGCTAGAATTAATGTGATTTCCTATAAGCAAAATCCTATTATTGCGCATTTGGATAAGGCTGTTGCTACTTTATGGTCTACAGTTGATTTTTTTGATGTTTTTTCGAAGATTGGTAAAAGATATTATAATGTACAGAATTTTGAAACCGACTTTTATGAGGCTGGTGACTATTTGAAAATAAAGGCAAATAGAACATATAATTCTTCGTTAAATATGAAATATATTACAATATCAAAATGGTGCCAAAAATGGTTGTTAGAAAAATATGGTAAAGAATCACAATATGCTCCTAATGGATTGTATGTTGATCGTTTTTATCCTGTCGAAAGAAAATTCGACAGAGATAAGATAAGAATTTTAGTTGAGGGAAATAGTGATGATTACTATAAGAATGTTGATGAAAGCTTTAAAATTATAGATTTGTTAGACAAAGATAAATATGAAATATGGTTTATGTCATATCAGGGCAAGCCAAAAGAAAATTATAGAGTGGACAAATTTATGCATCAAGTTCCTTATGAGAAGGTTCCGAATGTATATAGAGAATGCGATATTTTGCTTAAAAGTAGTTTGCTTGAAAGTTTTTCATATCCGCCACTTGAAATGATGGCAACAGGAGGGTTTGTTGTTGTTGCTCCTAATGATGGCAATGTAGAGTATCTTGAGGATGGCAAGAATTGTCTATTTTATAATCATGATAATTTGAATTCTGCAAAAGAGGCTATAGAAAAGATTGTTAATGATGCAGCGTTAAGGAGAACTTTAACTGAAAATGCGAGAAAAACTGCGGAACAGAGGGACTGGAAGAAAGTAAAAACGGATATATTATCCTTATACGATATTGAATAGAAAAGAGGAAAATTTTTTTTATGATTTTTAAAAACTGGTCATGTGAGCGAATATTTCTTGTTGTAGCCATGATAGTTGGGACTATATTAATTTTTTTGACACCACCAATGTGTACACCTGATGAGAATTGTCATTTTTTAAATAGCTATGCTTTCTCTACAGGTCAATTTACTCCATCTGTTAAGGATGGAAAAGTGGGAAAATATATTAGAAATGATATAATAAATTTTGTGGATGGGTATAATGGAAAGTACACGTCAAATTTTGGTGTAGAATATACTTTTCAAGAAATGTATTTTAATAGTCATTTACAAGTTTCAGATAGAAGTGGATCATTCTATGAAAGCAGACTACTAAATGCCAATCCATTTACATATACCTTTTCGACATTAGGAATACTAGCAGGAAAGGCGCTTTTAAGATTATGGGGAAGTGGATTTGATACACCGTATAATTTGTTAATATTTGCAAAGATTGGTAATTTTATTTTCTTTTTAATAGCTGGTTATTTGGCATTAAAGGGTGCTGTTTGTATGAAAAAGACTATGTTACTTTTGCTATTAATGCCAATGACTTTGTATTTAGGTGCTTCAGTATCATATGATGCTATTTTGATTGCTGGTTCTTTATGGTTTTTTTCTGTGTTTATGAGATTGTATTTGGCACCAGATGAATATGTGATAGATAAAAATGATATAATACAGACAATGATATGTGCTTTTGTATTAATTACTGTTAAACAAGTGATGATTCCGTTCTTGCTACTTCTTTTTTTGATTGATAAAAAAAAATTTGGTGGTACAAAGAAATATGTATGTTGTATAGTTGCAGTAATATTAATAGGAGTTATTTGTTATCTATGTCCTACTATAATTAATGGTATTAGTAAAAATGATATTGTTACTGAATATGAAATAAATAGTTTGAAACAAAAGAATTATATAATTGATAATCCTATAAACTTTTTTGTTATATTATTAAGGTCAATTAAAGAACAGAGAATTTTTTATATGCAAGGTTTCTATGGAAGTTTGGGATTACAGGATACAAACTTTCCTATACCAATTTCTGTTATTTCATTAATTTTTCTTTTTATGGTTAGTGTGTTTGAAATGTGCAAGGTTGATTATGTTAAAATAAGATGTAAAGTGTTAAATATTTTTGCTATTTTAATTTCAATTTTAGGTATGTTTTATGAAACTTATATAGGCTGGACAGCGAATATTGCAGGAATTGGTGTAGATACTGTGACGGGTATTCAGGGAAGATATTTTATTCCTATTTACATATTTATATTTATAAGTTTCATGAATAAAAAATTAGTGAAAAGTAAAAATAGGACTGGAAGAGTTATTGATTGTGTAGTTGATTGTTTTGTTCTATTAGGTGCTATTTGGACTGTAATAATAATATTCTTGAGATATTGGAACTGAAGAAATATTACATTGAATTTTATAGAGGACTAAAGGAAGTAATTATGAATGATCATACATTTGCAATATGTGCGTATAAAGAAAGTGAATATCTTGAAGAGTGTATTAAATCTTTAAAAAATCAAACTGTTTCTACTAATATTATATTAGCAACATCTACACCAAATGATTACATTAGTGGTTTGTGCAGTAAATACAATATAGAAATGTTTGTGAATAATGGGGAACATGGAATTACACAGGATTGGAATTTTGCATACGCAAAGGCTGATTCAAAATATGTAACAATTGCTCATCAGGATGATGTTTATGAGCCTGAGTATTTAGAGAATTTACTTAGTTATATTCAAAATGTTGACAAACCTATTATATTTTTTACAGACTATGGCGAACTAAGAGATGGCAAAAAGGTATATGATAATAAGCTTTTAAAGATAAAAAGAATTATGCTTTTACCATTAAGGCGAAAGCTGTTTTGGAACAGTAAATTTGTAAGACGTAGAATCTTATCCCTTGGATCACCAATCTGCTGTCCGGCAGTTACTTACATAAAGGAAAACTGTCCGGAGGTTGTATTTAAAAGTGGCTTTAGATCAGATGAAGATTGGGAAGCCTGGGAGATGTTGTCAAGGCGAAAGGGAGCATTTGTTTATTGTAAGAAACCACTCACTTTGCATAGGATACATGAGGATTCTGAAACATCAAAAATATTAGGCGATAATGCAAGAACAAAAGAGGATTATGTAATGTTCTGCAAGTTTTGGCCAAAGTTTATTGCCAAAATACTTACTAAAGTTTACGGTACCAGTGAGAAATCAAATGATTTATAGGGAGAAAATTAATGAGAAAACTTATAATTATTCCTGCATACAATGAGGGAATGAATATTGAGGCAACAGTTAAAGATATTCAAGAAAATGCGCCTGATTTTGACTATGTTATTATCAATGACTGTTCAAAAGATGATACATTGGAAATCTGTAAAAAGAATAATTACAATTATGTTAATTTGCCAATAAACTTAGGCATTGGTGGAGCTGTTCAGACGGGATACAAATATGCTGAAAAATATGAGTATGATCTGGCAGTGCAGGTTGATGGCGATGGACAGCATGATCCGGCATTCTTGAGAACAATGGCAGAATATATGGAGACACATGATCTTGATATGGTTATAGGATCAAGATTTATAACTAAAGAGGGCTTTCAGTCTTCTTTCACTCGAAGATTAGGTATTAAATATTTTACTGTATTGATCAAACTGGTTACGGGAAAGAAAATAACTGATGCAACATCTGGATTAAGAATGGCTGGCAAAAATGTTATAAAGCTTTTTGCTAATAGCTATCCAAAAGATTATCCGGAACCTGAAACTGTGGTTGCTGTATTAAAGCAGGGATATAAAGTGGAGGAAATACCTGTAGTAATGAGAGCTCGTCAGGGAGGTGTTTCGTCTATAACCATGAAAAAGTCAGTATACTATATGATAAAGGTATCGTTAGCAATACTGATGGAAGCGCTAAGGGGGAAGAGATAGAAAATGATGACTACAAGAATTAAAGTAATAATTGTTGTTTTATTGGTATTAGGCTTAATAAAAATAGTCAGTTTGATAAAAAAAGGAGCATTGGAACTTAAATATGCTCTGACATGGCTTTTGCTGTCCATAGGTTTGGCATTGATAGTACTTGTACCGGGGTTACTAACAGGAATATCAAATTTATTGGGAATATATGATGCAACTAATATGGTGTTTTTTGCAGGAATTATTTTCCTAATAATAATAATTTTTGGGTTGACTATGTCAATTTCAAGGAATTCAGACAGAGTCAGACAATTGGCACAGTCTATGGCATTACAGGATTACGAGAATAGAAATAAGTAAATTTATGTTAAGATTAGTTTCAAAATATACAAGTAAAGAAACAACGGAAAAGAAAAACTTTATGTGGAATATGGTTGGAAGCACAATTTTTTCAGCGGCTTCCATGCTCCTATCACTCATTGTAATAAGAATTATGGGGGCAGATGAAGGCGGAATTTTTGCAATTGCGATAACTGTTGCACAGATGCTGGCCTTTATAGAATATTATGAGACAAGAACATTTCAGGTAACAGATGTCAAGGATTTATTTACATTTGGGCAATATAAAACAGTAAAGATTATTTTGCTTATAGTGTCGGTGCTTGTTGCGATAGTATATTCTATGCTCAAAGGTCAGGGAGCATGGCACAAATTTATGGTGATTTTTTTGATGTGCATATATAGATATATTGATGGATATGCAGATTTGTATGAAGGAACTTTTCAGAAAGATGGCAGACTTGATCTGACAGGAAAATCACAGGCTTATAGAACGATATTGTCTGTCGGAGTTCTTCTGATATCTATAATAGTGACACATAATTTGATTTTTGCGATTACTATTTCGATAATCTTTGCAGTGTTAGGATTGTTGTTATTTGATACTCTTCCGATGAAAGCATTTAGAAATACAAGACATGATTGGAATTTGCAAGCATTTATCAGTATTATCAAAAGCTGTTTTCCACTCTTTCTTGGAACATTTTTATGGTCATACATATTGAGTGCCAGCAGAATAGCGGTTGATGCCAATATGGCAAGCAGTTTTTCTTCGTATTTTCAAGCATTATTTATGCCGGTGTCAATAATAAATTTGTGTGCCACATTTATTTTGAAACCAGCGTTGACTAAATTATCACAGGAATATGAAAAGCTCAGTACAGATTTAGCATTTATCAAATCTATACTTGTTATTACAGGCGTTATTGGTGTATTTACAGTAATATGCATGGCTGGAGCATATTTACTGGGTATACCGGTCCTAGAAATAATGACAGGAACATCGTTGGTAAAATATAAGGGAGTACTTGTATTTTTGATGCTGGCCGGTGGAATAAATTCATTATCATATTTTGGGTATTATATACTGACTATAATGAGAAAGACGGGATGGATATTCAGTGGCTATATTATGGCTGCAATAGTTGCGAAGCTGGCTTCAGACTATTTTGTGAAAATAAGCGGTATAAATGGGGCTGCGATGGGATTTTTCGTGTCAGTAGCAACACTTCTGATTATATTTGTGATAGGAATAGTTAAGGATATTATTAAAATAAGACCTTAGAAATGTAAAAAAATGCGTCCGAAATTGGACACATTTTTTTACATTTCTTAAGAAAATCTTAAGATTGCATTGGAAAGTGTGTCATCCTATAATATACTGTTTAAGAATATTTCACAAAAGAGATTGGGGTATAACAAAATGAAAAATATAAAGTATTTTATATACAAAAATATAAAAGTTTCTGTATGCTTATTAAATTTGTGTTTTACGTTTGTATGTATTTTTACACTTTATAATGCTATTTATGGTGCAGAGCATTTGACATTAACAATTGAATATGATGAATCATATTCAAATAATGTATATGCACAGTTTTTTTATGCTGAAACAGAAAAAGATATGAATGAAGATGATAGCGTTAAATCTTATTTTAATGATAATATTATAAAATTTAGATTGAATTTATCTATACCAGAGTATCAAAGAAATTTACTAAGAATTGATCCTTCCAATTTTAAAGGAAATGTTTCCATCAAAGAAATTAAAATAAATAATGGGAGAAAAGATATTGTCTCTTTAAATGGAAAATCTTTTGAAAAATATATAAAGAGTATTGGAGATGCAAATTTACAAGTAGATGGAAACAATTTAAATGTTGAAGCATTAACCAATGATTGTAGATTTGTTCTTAATTCGAAATTTAATCGTAGGATATTGGATGGATGTATAAATAATAACTTGATTATATTTTATATAGAATTAGTATTGTATTTCATTTGGGGAGTAGTTCAAGTTGTTCTGTTTAAGAGAAAAAGTAATTTAAAAAAAATAAAATGGTATGATTTTTTAAAGATTGTATTGACGATTTTATTGTTATCATTAGGAAGTAGTTTAATTTATGGCGAGCAATATTTAATCAAAAATTTTGATGATGTACCATTAGGACAATTAATTTACCATTTACATACGCCGTTAGATGGGACAAATACAGAATCATTTACTCCAGTAATAGTCTCAATCATAATGATAATATTAATAAATATATTGATAGTTACATTTATTTATTGGATATTAAGAACAGCGAAAAAGACAACAACTTTTTTAAATTGGGCTTCATTGGTTGGAGTAATTGAAATATTGTATGCGGTACTATTAATATGTGTGCATTTTGATGCCATAAGTTATTTTAAATACACAAATCAAGAAACTACAATTTATGAGGAGAATTATGTTGATGGGCGTGATGTAAAACTCGAGTTCCCAGAACAAAAGAGAAATCTTGTATATATTTTTTTGGAATCAATGGAAATGACATATACTGACGAAAGCGTTGGCGGTGCAATGCAAAATAACTATATACCTGAGCTTGTTTGTGATTCCTTATCTTGTCCAAATTCAGCTCTCATTTTTGTCCGGCAACTGCTCATTTCATTGCCACAATTAAGATTACATTTCCGGGGCTTTC
>ONHG01000045.1 GCA_900317585.1 uncultured Lachnospiraceae bacterium
AGGCTATCTCACCAAAATCGGAGAGGTCAAGGTGCCTGACAGTGAGAGCTATGCCTATAAGCTTGTGATTCCTAATAAAGAGGTGCGTGAGGTGTTTATTCTCCAGATTCAGGAGTGGTTCAAGGCTGTTGTTTCAAAAGATGATGATACTATGAAGCTTTTATCAATGGCAATTCTGGATAAAGATGAGAAACAGATTGCCAGGCAGCTAAACATCGTGATGAGCCGCATGATAAGTATACTCGATACAAAGGCGCCTGATGATATGAAGGAGAATTTCTATCATGGACTGCTTCTTGGACTGCTTCGAGGCAGCAATCCGGACTGGCTTATCAAGTCGAATCGTGAGTCGGGAGATGGTTTTAGCGATATTTTAATCATGCCGGAGGATCCTGATGCGGGAATCGTTATAGAGGTGAAGTATGCTAAGGAGATGAAGGAACTTGACGCAGCGTGCGAGGCTGCGATAACGCAGATTAAGGACAAGCGCTATGATGAAACTCTGCGTGATGAGGGCAGGTGTGATATTTTAGCCTATGGCATTGCTTTTTGCAGGAAACGGTGCAGGGTGGTTGGAGAGAAATTTTAAATTGGCTGTAATCGTTGCTGGTCACACTGTTAGGTGTGAACAGTAACTATCTGGGATGTTGCATCCGGTAATGAAAAATATGTTGCTTTCATAGTCAAAGTATGTTACGATATTCCATGGCTACAAATTACAGTGACAGTTATTATATCATTTAAACAAAAGAAAGGTAGGAGAATAGTTATGAGCGACAACTTCAATATGTATGATCAGGCGAATCAGCAGGGCAATCCAAATATACCGTCTATGCCGCCGATGGAGGAAAAGAAGGGAATGTCAATTGCATCTATGGTGCTTGGTATTATCGGTCTGGTATTCTGGTGTATTCCAATCCTTGGCGGACCTATTGGTATTGTAGGACTTATCCTCGGTATCGTAGGCAGGAAAAATGGTGGAAAGGGCATGGCAACCGCTGGTATTGTTATGTCAATTATTACCATCGTACTTGCAGTTATCAATGCTATTGCTGGTGTTTATCTGCAAACATCAAATGTCTTGAACCAGTTATAATCACATAACAGGTGATATCCTTAATTGCATTTTATTTTTTAATCCGCTATGCCAGAGGTTGGTATAGCGGATTTTTAGATTCAATTATCATTGTATTAAAATAAAAAAGTACGTATTAGGAAAGGTGGAAAATAAAATGAAAAAACGAATAATTAATTATAGACTTAAGATTGACAATCTGCTTGCCAATCCTGATAAGATATCAAAAGAAGAGTGGAAGAAAATACTGCAGGAACACCTGACACAAATAGCCTTCTTCCAGCATGAGCGCCTCGTGCACCTCATAGTGACAGTAACCTTTGCTATACTCACCATGATGTCAATAATCGCATCCATCATGATAAGTAATCTGATGCTTCTGGTACTCACACTGTTATTCTTAGTGCTGTTGGTGCCATATATCATGCACTACTATACACTGGAAAATGAAGTGCAGAAGATGTATAACCAATATGATGAGATATTGAATCATTTAGAATAAGACAGAAGCTGCTTAGAGTCTGTAGAATTGCATACGAAAACCAACAACGCCCATGCATCATTCATGCATGGGCGAATTTTTTACTTCTTAAGCTTCTTCTGTGCCGTAGAAAGCATCAGCTTAATACGGTTCAGCTGGTTTACCTCAGAAGCACCCGGATCATAATCGATAGCCACGATATTGGCATCCGGATGATCATGTCTGATTCTCTTTATAACTCCCTTACCCACAATATGGTTTGGTAAGCATGCAAAAGGCTGTGCACAGATGATGTTTGTAACGCCCTCATTGATGAGCTCAAGCATCTCACCTGTCAAGAACCAGCCCTCACCGGTCTGATTACCACACGAAACGATAGGAGAAGCATACTCTGCGAGATCCTGCACGTGAGCGGTTGGCTCAAAATGCTTGCTCTTAGCCAGCTCATCCCTTGCATCCTTTCTGAGCCACTCGAAGAAGGCGATAAGTCGGTTGTTCATAAACTTAGCTTTCTTTGAAGCTCCGAGATAGTCAGCCTTGAAATTCGTGTTGTAGCAGCAGTAGAGTAAGAAATCAGTCAGATCAGGCACTACAGCTTCGGCTCCTTCAGCTTCGAGCAGGTCAACCACATAGTTGTTTGCTGCAGGCAGGAATTTGACGAGAATCTCACCGACCACGCCGACACGCGGCTTAACCTCATCTGTCATAGGCAGATTGTCGAAATCCCTTATGATTTCGCGGCACATCTTTTTGTATTTCTTGTGAGAGAGCATCTTTGTGTTGCCTACAAAGTCGATGACTCTCTTTTTCCACTTCTCATGAAGTGCATTGGCACTTCCCGGCTCTTTCTCATAAGGACGTACCCTGTAGAGACAGCGCATAAAGATATCGCCAAATTCAAGTGCATACAGTCCGTGCTGGATGAGGCTTGGAGTAAACTTAAAGCCCGGGTTTTTCTCGAGACCTACCATGTTGATTGAGATAACAGGCACATCAGGATATCCTGCTTTTTCTAGGGCTCTACGGATAAAGCCGATGTAGTTTGTTGCACGGCATCCGCCACCTGTCTGTGAGATGAGGATGGCTGTGTGTGTCATATCATAGTTGCCTGATTTAACGGCTGCCATAATCTGTCCCACGACGATGAGTGAAGGGTAGCAGGCATCGTTGTTTACGAACTTAAGTCCCACGTCCACACATTCCCTTGCAGGGATATCCGGTATGACCATATTGTAGCCGGCTGCCTTAAAGGCTGGCACGAGAAGGTCAAAGTGTATAGGTGACATCTGAGGGCAGATGATGGTGTAGTTGTCCTTTTTCATCTGCTCGGTGAATACAACACGCTCGTAGTTAGACGGCTTTAATTCACGCTTTTCATGCTTGGTTTCCTTGACTCTTATGGCTGCAAGGAGAGAGCGGATACGGATTCTTGCTGCGCCCAGGTTGTTTACCTCGTCGATCTTCATGCAGGTGTATATCTTGCCTGAGCCTGTCAGTATATCGTTTACACAGTCGGTTGTGACAGCATCGAGACCGCAGCCGAATGAGTTGAGCTGGATTAAGTCAAGGTCATCACGGGTTTTTACAAAGTTGGCTGCTGAGTACAGTCTGGTGTGGTACATCCACTGATCCATGACGATGAGAGGTCTCTCAAGCTCGCCCAGATGGGATACGGAGTCCTCTGTCAGCACACAGATGCCATAGCTTGTGATGAGCTCAGGGATACCGTGGTTGATTTCCGGGTCCACATGGTACGGACGGCCTGCGAGCACGATTCCGCGACGTCCGGTGTCCTCCATGTAGTCGAGCACTTCCTCGCCCTTTCGCTGTATCTCAAGCCTTGTCATTGCAAGCTCCTTCCAGCCTGCTGCTACCGCATCACGAATCTGTGACTCAGGCAGGTTGAAATCACCCTTTGAGAAGGTGGCAACGAGCTGCTGCGAGATAGTTTCCTCACTCTCAAATGACATAAACGGATTTATGAATTTAACCTCGCCTGAGGTAATCTCGTCCACGTTGTTTTTGATATTCTCAGAGTATGATGTGACAATAGGGCAGTTGTAGTGATTGTTTGCATCAGGAAACTCCTTGCGCTCATATGGCACTGCCGGGTAGAAAATAAAATCTACATTTTGTTTTATGAGCCAGCTTATATGACCATGTGTGAGCTTTGCAGGGTAGCACTCTGACTCACTTGGGATGGAGTCGATACCCATCTCATAAATCTTTCTGGTAGACTGTGGTGACAGCACTACAGAAAAGCCGAGACGTTTGAAAAATGTAGCCCAGAACGGATAGTTCTCGTACATATTCAAGGCTCTTGGGATGCCGACTGTACCGTGTGGAGCATCCTTTGGGTCAAGTGGTTCATAGTCAAATATACGCTTGTTCTTGTATTCAAAAAGATTTGGGATGTTATCCTTGTTCTTCTCCTTGCCCAGACCCTTTTCACAGCGGTTTCCGGTGATGTACTGTCTGTTGTCGGAGAATTTGTTTATAGTCAGAAGACAGTGGTTTGTACAGCCCTGACAGCGTGCGAGCTTTGTGGTGTAGGTGAGCTCGTTTATCTGGTCGATTGTGAGCATTGTTGTCTTGTAATCAGCCTCATGGCGCTCACGTGCGATGAGTGCGGCACCAAAGGCACCCATGATACCTGCGATATCAGGCCTTGTGGCATGTACACCTGCAATTTTTTCAAAGCTTCTAAGAACGGCATCATTGTAGAATGTACCGCCCTGGACTACGATATTTTCACCGAGGTCGCTTGCATCAGACAGCTTGATAACCTTGAAAAGTGCATTCTTTATTACTGAGTAGGCAAGTCCTGCTGATATATCTGCGACAGATGCGCCCTCCTTCTGGGCCTGCTTTACCTTTGAGTTCATGAAAACCGTACATCTGGTTCCAAGGTCGATAGGATTCTTTGCAAAAAGGGCTTCCTTTGCAAAATCCTGAACAGAATAGTTTAAGGACTTTGCGAAGGTCTCAATAAATGAACCGCAGCCTGAAGAGCAGGCCTCGTTGAGCTGTACTGAGTCGACGGTCTGGTTCTTTATCTTGATGCACTTCATGTCCTGTCCACCGATATCGAGGATACAGTCTACCTTTGGGTCGAAGAATGCTGCTGCGTAGTAGTGGGCTACAGTCTCAACTTCGCCGTCGTCCAATTTTAAAGCTGCCTTTAATAAAGCCTCTCCGTAGCCTGTAGAGCAGGAGTGTACGATGTGTGCATCCTCAGGAAGCTTTGCGTAAATCTCCTGGATAGAACGGATAGCTGTCGCGAGAGGGCTTCCGTTGTTGTTGCTGTAGAATGAGTATAAAAGGTCTCCCTCCTCGCTTACGAGAGCGATTTTGGTGGTGGTTGAGCCTGCATCTATTCCGAGATAGCAGTTGCCCTTGTATGTAGAAAGGTCACCGGTCTTTACGTGGTTGTTGCCGTGACGTGTTGTAAATTCATCGTAATCAGCCTGATCCTTAAAAAGAGGCTCCATACGTGCCACCTCAAATTCCATCTTTATGCCGTTTGAGAGGCGGTCGATTAAGGATGAGAGTGTGGTGACAGAGTTGTCTTTATAGTTTAATGCAGAGCCTATTGCTGCAAACAGATGAGAGTTCTCAGGAACGATAGTGTGCTCGTCATCGAGATTTAAGGTTCTGATAAATGCTGATTTAAGTTCTGACAAAAAGTGCAGAGGACCGCCAAGGAAAGCAACATGTCCCTTGATTGGCTTACCGCAGGCGAGGCCACTGATGGTCTGGTTTACCACGGCCTGAAAGATTGAAGCGGATAAATCCTCGCGTGTGGCTCCCTCATTGATGAGAGGCTGGATATCTGTTTTGGCAAATACTCCACAGCGGGCTGCGATAGGGTAGATGGCCTTGTAGCTTTTTGCGTATTCATTTAGTCCTGTAGCGTCTGTCTGGATGAGAGAAGCCATCTGGTCGATAAATGAGCCTGTACCGCCGGCACATATGCCGTTCATACGCTGCTCCACGTTGCCGCCCTCGAAGTATATGATTTTGGCATCCTCGCCACCTAGCTCTATTGCCACATCGGTCTGTGGAGCATAGTGTGTGAGTGCGGTAGATACAGCTATAACCTCCTGTACGAATGGCACCTCAAGGTGCTTTGCAAGAGTGAGTCCGCCGGAGCCTGTTATCATAGGACAAACTGAAAGGTCACCTGTCTTGTCGTAGGCCTTTCTGATAAGTGACTCAAGTGTCTCCTGGATATTTGCAAAATGACGCTCATAATCGGAAAAGAGGATATTGTCATCGGCATCAAGAAGTGCAATCTTGACGGTTGTTGAGCCGATATCAATGCCCAACTTATGTAAGCTGTTATTTTCCATAGTGGTTCCTCCATAATGTATTACTTATATGTTTTTATATATCTTTCTTCTTATTAAAATATATAATTGTTCTATTATCAAAACAGAGATTATTATACGACAGATATCGACAAATTACAATGACTATAATTATAAAGAATTTGTGAATAATTCGCAGTCTCGTTGACAAAGTATGATTTAACTATCATAATAAATTTTGTAATAATCGTTGCCCTTTGCACTATAGTGTAAAAGGCAGCAATAATATGACAGGAGGATGCAGACGCGTGGTTTTTTATTGCATCAAAACCATGTCTGCTAAAATGTATGAACTGGCTTAACAAACTAGAACAAAAATATGGAAGTAAAGCGATTCCGAATATCACTAGAATATTTATCGCTGCGAATCTGATAGGCAGTGTGCTGCTTTTGACAAAGGGAGATGTTGTACTTTATTATCTGCAGTTTTCAGCTTCTGCTATTTTGCACGGACAGGTATGGCGTCTTATAAGCTGGATTTTTGTGCCGAGCGGCAGCATATCATTTTTTCAGCTTTTATTTATATTCTGTCTGTGGACGCTTGGAGACAGCATGGAGTCATATCTTGGCTCTTTTAGGATGAATGTGTACTTTTTCGGGGGCTTTTTGCTGTACGATATAGTAGGAATGCTTATATTTGCAGTGACAGGTTTATCCATCAATCTGACTATGTACTATATACTTATATCTATGTATCTGATGCTTGGTCTTTTGATGCCGGAGGCAGAGGTGAGGCTTTACTTTGTGCTTCCTATAAAGATGAAGTGGATGGTGCTTGTTTACTTCGTGATGTTTGCATATGATGTGTATACCTATATGAGCTTTGGATGGAAGATTGGATTGGCATACGGCTCAGAAATCGTTCTTGCACTTATAAATCTGTTGGTATTCATCTATGGCTGCAAGCACAGGCTCTCATTCAGGCAGAATATGCACCAGAAGAGGAGAAAGGCACAGTTTAAAGCTCAGTTTTCCGAACCTCGCCCGGGCAGTGGCATCTCACGCCACAAGTGCTATATATGCGGCAGAACAGAATTGTCAAATCCTGAATTAACATTCAGATACTGCTCGAAGTGCACCGGCAACAAGGAATACTGTCAGGATCATCTGTTTACACATACGCACGTATAACATACATGCACTACTTTTTCTAATTCATTGACAAAGTAAACTGATGAATTTATAATGGACACAGTATTATTTTCGGAGGAACATTTATGGAGAACGAGGCAACAGTTTCGAAAAATTTTATTGAACAGATTATTGAGAAGGACTTGGCAGAGGGGCATTGCAAGACTGTAAAGACCAGATTTCCACCGGAGCCAAACGGTTATTTACATATCGGCCATGCGAAGTCTATTCTTTTAAACTATGGACTGGCAAAGAAGTATGACGGACAGTTCAATCTCAGGTTTGATGATACAAACCCTACCAAGGAGCGTCTGGAGTTTGTAGAGTCTATCGAGGCCGATGTTAAGTGGCTTGGTGCTGACTGGGAGGACAGGAAGTTTTTTGCATCCAATTATTTCGACAAGATGTATGAGTGTGCAGTAGGACTTATAAAGAAGAAAAAGGCATATGTATCTGACCTGACCCCTGATGAGATAAGAGAGTACAGAGGTACACTCACAGAGCCGGGCAAGGAGGATCCATACTCAAAGAGAAGTGTTGAGGAAAACTTAGACCTTTTTGAGCGCATGAAAAACGGTGAGTTTGAGGATGGCACAAAGGTGCTTCGTGCGAGAATTGACATGAGCTCTTCAAATATCAATATGAGGGATCCGATTCTTTACCGTGTGGCTCATATGACACATCACAATACAGGTGATAAATGGTGTGTATATCCTATGTATGATTTTGCTCATCCTATAGAGGATGCTATCGAGGGTATCACACATTCTATATGTACTTTGGAGTTTGAAGACCACAGACCACTGTATGATTGGGTGGTTATTGAATGTGGATTTAAGAATTCTCCTGAGGAGTCGCCAAAGCAGATTGAGTTTGCAAAGCTCTATTTGACTAATGTTGTAACAGGAAAGAGATATATCAAGCGTCTTGTGGAGGACGGCATCGTTGATGGCTGGGATGACCCGAGGCTTGTTTCTATAGCAGCGCTCAGACGCAGGGGCTTCACACCTGAGTCTATCCAGAATTTTGTTGATCTGTGTGGTATATCAAAGGCTAACAGCTCTGTTGACTACGCTATGCTTGAGTACTGTATCCGAGAGGATTTAAAGGCTAAGCGCCCTCGTATGATGGCTGTGCTTGATCCGGTCAAGGTGATTATCGACAATTACCCTGAGGGACAGGTTGAGTATCTTGAAGTGGACAATAACGTGGAGAATCCTGAGCTTGGAAAGAGAAAGGTTCCTTTCACCAGAGAGCTTTATGTGGAGAGAGAGGACTTCATGGAGGAGCCGCCGAAGAAGTATTTCCGTATGTTCCCGGGCAATGAGGTGCGTTTCATGAACGCTTATTTTGTGAAGTGCAATAGCTGCATAAAGGATGAAAACGGCAATGTTACAGAGATTCACTGTACATATGATCCGGCATCAAAGGGTGGCAACAGTCCTGATGGCAGAAAGGTCAAGGGAACTATCCACTGGGTTTCAGCCGAGTATGGAAAGCATGTAACTGTACGTCTTTACGAGAATATCGTAAATGAGGAGCTTGGAGTGTACAATGAGGACGGAAGCTTAAATCTTAATCCTAATTCACTCACAGTGCTTGATAACTGTGTAGTGGAGCCGGAGCTTATGAATGCCAAGGCTTATGACAGCTTCCAGTTTGTCAGAAACGGCTTCTTCTGTGCAGATTGCAAGGATTCAAAGGAGGGACAGCCTGTATTTAACAGAATCGTCTCATTAAAGAGCTCATTCAAGCTTCCGACAGCTAACTAGTACAGCGAATAATAAGTAATTGATACATTGACCGGTCTGCGATTCCGATAGCACATGCCAAAAAGCCTTGACGTAGCCCGCTACGCCTGCGTTTTTTGACATGCACTCTC